>DASPTW010000092.1:0-2531 GCA_035623215.1 Candidatus Acidiferrum sp. | reverse complement strand
ACTGTCTAATGATCGTGAGAAAACAATTTTGTTGCTGGAGTCAAACGTCCGGGCAAATTCGTTCTCCGCTTTTGTCGCAGACTGGTCTTTTGCGACATCCGGCCAATAAGGAACCCCCCATAAACGAGTAGGTCGGCCTCTCGCAACAGGTGCGTATAATACTCAAGTACTTCTTCATCAGCAATCGTATTGGTGTGGTCGCAGCAGCCATCTATGGTGATGTTGATTGCGAAGATCACATGTCCCATTTGATTTCCTTTTAAGTTTCCATTCGCCGAACACTCGGGGAACGTTTGCTTTCTTCGATTCATACTTTCTTGGCACTGCGTGATTATTTCCCCGTGTTGTCTTTCGTTGTTCTGCGCGTACTCTAGCTACTTTCCGGCGCAAAATAGAGCTCAAAAGTAGCAGACTGGTGCATATTTTCGTCTGATTTTATGGCCGGAACGTCATTTTCTGCTTGACGAAATTCCGGAGTGTCCTACTATCTATACATGAGTAAGTCACAAAGCAAGCAGCAACTTCTACGTCGACTCCTGAAAACCGCACACTTCATGGTGCAGGGCGGCTTGTCCGAAACCACACGCCGCTGCGGCAACCGAAACTGCATCTGCCACCGCGACCTGACACAACGGCATGGCCCACATCTCTACCTGACCTATCGCAGCGAAGGCAAAAGCCGCGCTTTGTATATACCGCACGAACACGCCGAACAGGCTCGTCAGGCCCAGGCCGCCTGGAAAGAGTTTTGGGAAGTGGCCTGTACGCTGGCCGCCGAGAACCGCGAACAGCTGCGCGAGCGCATGCGGGGACAGGAGTCCGCGGCCCGGCAGAGGAAAGCCCATGGTTGAACTGCGTCATCACCAGCGGCTGGTGTGGGAGGGATGGTTTCCGGAACAAGCCGCGGGATGGTGGGACGAATGGATGAGGCAGGCCGATCAGGTGCTGGACGATGACGAGCTGCTGGAGGCCGTCTACCAAGCCCAAGGAAAGCGACGGCCGAAAAGCGGTTTTCGTGGAAGGAAGCAAACGCCGGCCGAGGTGGTGCTGCGTTTAGCGGTGTTGAAGCATGTGCGGAACTGGAGCTTTGAAGAAACCGAGCGAGAAGTACGGGCGAATGTGGTGTACCGGCAGTTTACGCGGATTGGCGCGGAAAAAGTTCCCGACGCCAAGACCCTGGGGCGGCTAGTGCAAGCGCTGGGCCCGGCAGTCATCCAACAGGTGCATCAGCGACTGGTTGCCGTAGCCCAGGAAAAGAAGGTCGTGCGGGGACGCAGGCTGCGCCTGGACACGACAGTCGTGGAAAGCAACATTCACTACCCGACGGACAGCAGTTTGCTCAGCGATGGCGCGCGAGTACTGACGCGCACGATGAAGAAGATCACGGAGCTGACCGGGCGAGCGGGAACGAAGTTGCGCAACCGCATGCGCACGATCGGGCATCGGGCGATGGAGATTGCGCGGACCAGCCGCAGCAAAGGACCGCACGTGCAGAAAAAGCTGAAGCAGGGGTACCGAAAGCTGTTGACCGCGACACGCAAGGTCGTCAACCAAGCGAAGTGTTTTGGCAATGAGGTGGCCAGCGGGGTGAAGCGCACGAAAGACCACGAACAGAAATTGGTTCTCGAAGTGCTGCGGAAAGATTTGGAAACCATGTTGCCCCGCGTGCAGCAAGTGATCCGGCAAGCCAAGGCTCGTGTGCTGGGTGGAAACGTCCACGTAGCCGGAAAACTAGTAAGTGTGTTCGAGCCGAGCACGGAAGTGATCCGCAAAGGAAAAGCCAGCAAGCCGACCGAGTTTGGGAAAATGGTCAAGATCCAAGAAGCGGAGAACCAGATCATCACGCACTACGAGGTGTTCGAGAAGCGGCCCAAGGACGCGGACCTGCTAGTGCCGGCGGTGCAGAAGCACGAACGGCAATTCGGGCGTGTTCCACAACTGGTGGCCGGCGATGCGGGGTTCTACTCCACGGGCAACGAGGCAGAACTGCAAAAGATGGGCGTGAGGCAAATCTCCGTTCCGAACCACTTGACGAGGAGTCCCGAACGGCGGCGGCATCAGAAGAGACGATCATTCCGCAGAGGCCAGAAATGGCGAACCGGGGCAGAAGGTCGCATCAGCGTGCTCAAACGGCGCCATGGATTGAATCGGTGTCGTTATCGTGGCGACGCTGGCATGCACCGGTGGGTGGGCTTGGGCGTGATCGCAGACAATCTAATCAATATCGGTCGATTCTTGGTAGCAACGCGCAGCGGATAGAGAATGTGAGCGACGAGTGGCGATCAGCAAAAAGAAAAAGGCAAAGATGCAGAAAATAACGGTACGGAAAGAGCTCAGCGGCCGGGTTCAAGATATCGCCCCTCGCCACTCGTCATTTTTGCGCCGGAAAGTAGCTAACTTCAGGAGGACCAAATGATGAAGGCAAATTCACCGGTGCTCGGACTGGTCACGTTGGTGCTGTGGGCGATGACCGCGCCTGCCGGTTCCGCCCAGACCACGCCATCAATGCCACAAGCGATTCCACCATACGT
>DASPTW010000091.1:0-7466 GCA_035623215.1 Candidatus Acidiferrum sp. | reverse complement strand
GTGTAATCGGGTCCCATCATGGCGGTGCCCATGCGGGCGCGGCGGCCCTGGTGGTGCCAGAGTTCGTAATAAATCCATTCGATTTTTTCGTCAAACGGAGTCTTGGTGAGTTTCCCTGCGGCGTAGAGTTTGTCCATGATTGCTTTTGCTGGCTTCGCAAATTTTTCGTTGTAGAGATCGATTGTGCCTTCATACTGTGTGTAAAAGTTTTCAACCCAACCGGTAGCGTGGCAGTTCGAGCAGACGTCCTTCATTGCTGCTCGGCGCTTCTCCCAATTGTCGAGCTTGATGCTGATGGCGGGCCGCAGAGTAAAGCTGATGCGGTCACCGACATCATGGGTGACTTTTTGGTTGGAAGTCGCGCTCATGTGGCAGGTGGCGCAGGTTGGCGCGGCGGAATAGTCTTTCCCCACGATCCACGATTTTGACTCCAGGTTCATTTTATCGATGTTGGCGCGAAATTGAATCCCATGCTTAGACTCGGCGTAGATTTCGGCCTGCGGATGGTCCGGACCGAGGTGGCATTTGCCGCAATTCTCCGGCTGGCGCGCAAGCGCAGAACTGAAACTGTGACGTCCATGACAAGCGGCGCAGCTGCCGCGGCTGCCATCGGGGTTTACGCGGCCAATGCCGCTGTTAGGCCAGGTGGCTGGATCAAATTTGCCATCGCCGATGTATTTTACTTCGCTGCCATGACACTGGCGGCAGCCGTTCATTGCGGCAGGACCGCCTTCGACAATCTCACCCAGCATGTTGTCCAGCGAGCCGATGAACTTGGCCGCCGCGGCGTGGTGGCTTTTTTCAAATTGCGCGGTCTCTTCCGCATGGCAGCGCGCGCAGTAGTTCGGCGTGACAATCACGGCAATCTTCTGGCCGTAATGATCGAATGTGGCCGGATCGTTTGCGGCCGCTTGATGACACGAGTAGCAGTCGACTCCTTTCTTGGCGTGCGCGCTGCCTCGCCACTGTTCGACTATGCCGGGGGTAGTGCTGGAATGACAGTCTAAGCACTGCTGCCCGGCGGCGGAGATGGCAGGCGCTTGAGCCGGAAGCACAATGGGCATACTCAGGGCAAACACAAGACCAGCGAGGAAAGCAAATCTCATGGCGGGACCTCCTTGGGAGGGCATTGCTCGTGGAGCGGCGAGCAGATGAGAAGATTCTACTTTCTTAGTGGAAGAATGCAATCTCACTCAAGCTAAGATGAAAGAAGGTGCAGTAGGTCAAAAGCCGGGCGCGCCGGAAGCAGCGGGGCGCATCTCCGGGGCATTCACGCCGAACCGCAAATGAGCGAAGTAGGTTTGCCCGAGCGACATGAAGCCTGTGTACAAGTAGCCCCAAACAAAAAGCAGAAGGAATGGGACCGTGGCGTAATTCTCGTTGCTGATCGCGTACACGACGGTGAACGCGAAGTACAAGCCAAGCAGGACTTCCGCGTAGGGCATCCAGCCAGCTTTGTTTCTGTAGGATTTCTTGACGAAGGAATCCTTCTTGCCTTCAATCTTGAATTTAGGCGTGCGGGCAAATTCGCTTTTCTTCCCAATAATCGCTTCGATCACGGCTTGCGCATTGCGTACCGATATGCCGATACCCGTGGCCATCACGAACGGCATGTAGAGAAACGTACGCCACCACTTTTTCGGCCTGAGCTCACGCTGTGCGACCAGATAAAAGCTAGAAATCGAGCACGTTGAAGCAAGAAACAGCGGCAAGTCGATGACCAGCATCTGGAACCAGCCTTGATAGAAGCGCACGATCATTGCAGGCAGCAACATCGTGGAAAGAAGAACCATGAGCGGATAGCTGATGTTGGCCGTCAGATGAAAAAAAGCTTCCGCTTTCACGTGCCAAGGGGCGTTGGACTTAAAAACTTTGGGCAGGATTTTCTTGGCTGTTTGCATCAAGCCTTTGGCCCAACGCGCTTGCTGCGCTTTGAATCCGTTCATGTCCACCGGCAATTCAGAAGCGCACTCGATTTGCGGGAGATAGAGAAATTTCCAACCTTTAAGCTGCGAGCGATACGAAAGGTCGGTGTCTTCGGTCAGAGTGTCGTGTTCCCAGCCGCCTGCGTCGTCGATGGCTTGGCGACGCCAAACGCCGGCGGTGCCGTTGAAGTTGAAAAAAGTGCCGCGCCGGGAACGGCCGCCATGCTCAACCACAAAGTGGCCGTCCAAAAGAATCGTTTCAACGTTGGTGAGCAGCGAGTAATCAGTGTTGAGATAAGTCCAACGCGTCTGCACCATGCCGATTTTTTCGCCGCCGTCGGGGTTGAGGAAATAGGGAATCGTGCGGCGGAGAAAATCAGGTGCTGGTATGAAATCGGCGTCGAAGATCGCGACGAATTCACCCTTGGCGGTTTTCAGTCCGTTTTCCAGCGCACCGGCTTTATAGCCTTCGCGGTTGGTGCGGTGAATGTAGCCGATGGGCATCCCCTGGGAGGCGTGGCGCTCGACACAGGCGCGTGCAACCTCCTGAGTTTCGTCGGTGGAATCGTCGAGCACCTGGACATCAAGGAGTTCCTGCGGATAGTCGAAGCGTGAGATCGCTTCCACCAAACGCTCAATCACGTAACGCTCATTGAAAATCGGCAATTGAATGGTGACGCGCGGCCAGTTGGTGACGGGAGGAGGCGGGGGAGGAACGTTTTTCGAATACATGAAGTAGTCGTAGACCAGCCAGTAGCGATGCAATCCGTACAGCGCCAACACAAGAAGCACGAGGAAGTAGGGAATCATCATCGCCAGATCGAAGGCGTTGGCGTGATAAATCCCCGAAAAAGTCCTGTCCGTGATCTTGTGCCAGTAATGACTGACGGGATTCTGTTGCGCGAGATAAAGCGAGAGTGATAGGGAGAGATTCACGATTGGAGGAGTTTCGCTAAGTTAACAGAATTTCCCAGGACTCAATTTAACCAACTTCAATTATAAGGCATAATCCCGCGCGCATATGAACCCCAAGCAGGCGGACAAGTTGCGGCCGAAGTCCGTCATCTGCGAGATTCAGCTTGAGTGATCGCCGGAGCAGCTTTGGCTGGGATCGTCTTCGGATTACTCCCTGGAATTAACGGCCTGGTATTGCTACGGGATTAAAACCATTTTTCCAGCCGCACCAGGCTCGAGAATTTCTTTGTGTGCTCGGGGAGCTTCGGCGAGCGGCAGTTCTTTGCCAACCACGGGGCGCAGCGTTCCATTTTCGAGCCCAGCGATAAGCCCGGCATGGATATCGGCTTCCTCGGAAGGGGTGATTGCCCAAAGCGTGAAGCCGCGCGCCGACGCCCGCCGCAACATGAGGTCACGCGGATTGATGGTGATTTCTCCCCGGTTGCCAATAATGATCACGCGGCCATTGATGGCCAGCAGCTTCAAATCTGCTGACAAATTTACGTTCGCCAGCATTTCGAGAATGATATCCACGCCGCGGCCACCCGTAGCTTTCATGATCTCGTCCACGTAGCCCGCTTTGCTATGGTCGAAGACCTCGTGTGCCCCTTCGCTCTTCACTAAATCGAGACCTTTCTGTGTTCCCGCGGTTCCGAAAACTGTGAGACCCATGGCGCGTGCCATCTGCACCGCTGCGCTTCCTACGCCCCCGCTCGCACCATGCACCAACACTGTCTCGGAGGCATGGGCTACCGCCGAATGAAACAGCGCGTGGTATGCCGTTCCATAGGGAACCCATACTCCCGCGCCCTGACTGAAGGTGATTTTCCTTGGAAGGGAATGGACCTGCTCTTCCAGCGCCAAAGCATATTCCGCGTAAGCGCCGCTGATCGTTTTTGCTGTGTAGACGCGGTCGCCTGGCTTCACTTTTTTGACGTCCCCGCCGATCGCTTCAATCACTCCAGCCCCATCGGAGCCTGGCGTGTACGGAAGCGGCGGCTTTTGCGCATAGGTTCCCGCGCGCATGTAGGTATCGTATGGATTCACGCCCGCGGCGTGGATGCGCACCAGCACTTGCCCGTCGCCCGGCTTTGGAGTCGGCACTTCTTCCAGCTTCAAAACTTCCGGACCGCCAAATTGTCTAACGAGTATGGCTTTCATGGCTCCGCTCCCCAATTTTTGCTTTCTGCGCTGCTGAATGTTTAAAGCGCACAAAATCGCGAATCAAAAGTGTTCAGCCTCTCCGATCGCCGCCGCTTCCTTCTCCACTAGTCCCGCCGAGCGGCCCCACGCCGTGGTTTGCCAATTGTCTTTTCCCTTGGTTGGCGGAATCCACGGCGGCAATGACAAGTTCAAATATTCGGCGAGCGCATACAAGTAAGGCTCATACATTTTGCGCAATTCAGTTAGCTTGCGCTCAGCTTCGGGATCATCCCTCAGCTTCAGGCCATTCTGGGCGAGGATGTCGCGCATGCGCCGCAATTCCTCCGTAGGCAGACGGTCGTAGGGCAGAGCACGTGGCGTCGTTTTGAAAACTTGCGAAAGATCGACGGCCGCGTGTCGCGCAATAGCGAAGGTCAGCTGCGCTTGCCGTTGGCAGGAACCCTCGATTCCGACTTTCACTAGAGCACAGGAATCCAGAATGGCCATCAGCGCGGCAATCCAAGACTGGTTGTCATGCTGAGAACGGAAAAAAGCCAGCACCGGATACGATAGATGACTTTCCATCAGTTCGGCGGCCCAGGATTCCCAATCCTTGAAAAGCTGGCGCAGCGCATCGCTGCCGCCCGGATACGCATGTCTCCTAAGGAGTTCTCCGGCTGTTGGCGGCGTTCCGGCACGCGCGTCGAGCAAAGAAATATTCACTTCGCGTTTTGAAAACGAGCCGTAAATGAACGGCAAGTATCCGATGACGGCCGCGAGAAACCCAAAGCCGAATCCCGCCTCCGCTACCACCAGGATGCGAGCCAGGCCAGTTCGTGGAACGACATCGCCTAGTCCCAACGTGAAGAAAGTTGTGCCACTTAGATAAACATCGGTTGCGAACCCTGGCTGCCCACCCGTTGTGTTAACTGCGGATCCCGCTCCGTATTGCATCAAACCAAATCCGAAGACGAGGCCCACGGCCCAAACCGCAACGAGCACCAACAGCGAGAGCGGTCCGTAGAAACCGAGTAACGTCTCCCGTCTTTTGCCTTTTCCAACCAGCCGCGTTGCCAGTTTGCAGCCGTTCCATGTGAATTTGTAGAACACGCGCGCGAGGCGGAATTTCCGCGTCACCCGCCGCGGCAGAATGATGGACTCAAACGCATCCCACAGTACAATCGCAAAAATCGCGACACCTGCAGCAAACGCGCCCGGAGCTGGAATCATGTGTGGCATTGTACTCGTTTGCAGTTGCGAAAGAGCGCCTCGAACTTGCGGCTTACGATTCGAGTTTTGCGCTTACGCTGATCTCCGCCTTGAACAGCTTCGAAACGGGGCAGCCTGTCTCCGCGTTTTTCACCGCTGCGTCGAACTTCGCTTTATCCGCTCCAGGAACATGCGCCACTAAGTCGAGGTGGCTCTTGGTAATGGCAAATCCATCCGGTAGTTTTTCCAGGGAGATTGTGGCCGTCGTTTCGAGCTTGGTCGCGGTCATTCCTGCATTACCCAGTTGCGCGGAAAGCGCCATGGTGAAGCAGCCCGCGTGTGCTGCCGCCAACAGCTCTTCCGGATTCGTACCGACTCCATTTTCAAACCGCGTGCTGAAGGAATACTGCGTTTGCTTCAGGACTCCGCTGTCCGTCGAGATTGTGCCCTTCCCGTCTTTTAAGCCGCCTTGCCACACCGCCGAACCTTTTCGCTGCATGAGTTTCTCTCCTTTTTTGCATCAGCCCGTTCGAATCTCGTGAATTCGATTCACAAGCGCGCCACAAGGGTATATTCAGAAATGGGACGTGTCGAGCAGAGTAGGAGCTCGCGTCCGCCCAGATCAGTTTTGCGAACCGCGCCCTCTACCACTTGTGGAAAATGAAAAAGGCCGCTGCGACGATTAGCGCGAAACCCACACCGTAGTTCCATTTGAACCGGTCACCCAGGTAAAAAACTGAAAACACAGGGAAAATCGAAAGCGTAATGATCTCCTGAATCGTTTTCAACTGTGCGGGATTGAACTCGTATGACCCGATTCGGTTCGCGGGCACCTGAAAGCAGTACTCGAAAAAGGCGATGCCCCAGCTTGCCAGGACCACCTTCCAAAGGGCGGTGCCGCGATACCTCAGGTGGCCATACCACGCAATGTCATGAACACATTCGAGCAGATGAGCAGCAGTATCGTTCGCATTCCTGTTGGACGCTCCTAGCACGCGCGGTGGCTACAAGACTTGAGATGGATTTCAACTTACGCTAGTTATCGGCTCTTATAAAACCCCTGTTACGCATTCCACACAGCTGTCCTTTCTGCCCGTTTGCTTTCTCTGAAGCCGCCATTAACTTGAAAATGGTTCAGGGAATTGATCTGTCTTGCTAGGAGAATTCGGGATTCGTTCCGAACATTCAGGGGGACGTGTGAGTACAAAGCTTCAACGGTTCTTCGCCGCGGGTATGGCGCTTCTGTGTTTGTCGCCCGGCACTATTCGCAGTCAGGAAAGAATGGTCCTCGTCGAAACCGGCTCCAGCATGCCCCAGCCGCTGTACGAGCTTTGGAACGACGCTTATCGCAAGCAGGACGCTTCCACAGTTATTCGTTACATGGCCGTCGGCTCCGCGGAGAGTGCGCGCAACGTCCTCGCAGGGACCGGCGATTTCGGGGGCGGCGACGCGCCAATCCCCGCAACGCAGCTGCAATCCGCGGGCAAACCCATTATCGAGCTGCCCGCTGTTTTGATCGGTATCGTCATCGTTTGCGAATTGCCGGATGTAAAGGGCGAATTGAACCTTACTGGTCCCGTAATTGCCGGCATTTTCTTAGGAAAGACTAAATCATGGAATGATCCCGCGATCGCGCGCCTCAACCCCGACTTGAGTTTGCCTGCCCTTCCCATTCAAGTTTTTCATCGCACCGATGGCAAAGGCTCGAACTTCATTCTTTCCGACTATTTATCCAAGGTTAGCCCGGAATTTTCCGCCCAAGTGGGCCGCGGTGAGTCACCGAATTGGCCAGTAGGGCAGAGCTTTCAACGTTCGCAAGAGCTAATAGGCAAGCTTCGAGTCACTCCGGGCGCTATCGGCTACACCGAACTCAATCTCGCCGCCAATTCCGGTGTGCGCATGGCCAGCATCAAGAACTCCGCAGGTGAATTCGTTAGGCCTTCGCCAAAATCGATTGCCGCGGCTGCTTCGGCAACTGGGAGCAAGATGGGTGATGACTTTCGTGTTTCCCTCACCAATGCTCCCGGGAAAGAAAGCTATCCCATTTCCAGTTTCACCTGGCTGTATGTGCCGGCCGTTGCCAAGGATCCCGACCGCGGCAAAGCTGTGGCTGCCTACTTGAAATGGGTTTTCGGCGCCGGGCAACTCATCGCACAAGAGAAGGGTTACGCCACTCTCCCCGATGACGTACTGCAAAAAGTCGCCGCCAAAGCCGCCACCATTCACTGAAGCAAA
>DASPTW010000090.1:0-3809 GCA_035623215.1 Candidatus Acidiferrum sp. | reverse complement strand
GACGAAGAAGCTGTTTTTGTGGAACCGCTGGCGGCAGCATGCGAAATTCTCGAACAAGTGGACGTGAAAAAGTTCAGGAGCGCTGCTGTGCTTGGTGACGGAAAGCTCGCGCAACTGATTGCACGGGTGCTGCGAACGAAAATCCCTCGTGTGGTCATGTACGGGAAGCACGAGAGAAAACTCGCTCTGGCGCGGAAGGCAAGGATTCAAACGAAAAAGGTTCATGGCGACGCTAGCGATGTAAAGCGAATCAAAGAGACTTATGCGCTGCTGGTCGAAGCAACGGGATCGCCCAACGGCCTCGCGCTGGCGCAACAGATGACACAGCCGCGGGGGACGCTTGTGCTGAAGTCGACGTTCCATGGCGCAACACCGATAGAGACATGGCCGATTGTCGTGAAAGAAATCAACGTGATTGGCTCGCGCTGCGGGCCGTTTGACAAAGCAATTGCGCTACTGCGTTCGCACAAAGTCGATCCGAAGCCGCTAATTACGCGCAGCTTTCCGCTGGCGGACGCGCCAAAAGCAATAGCCTTCGCGCAAAAACCCGGTGTCATGAAAGTCCTGCTGAAGCCCTAGAGGAAAGTAAATCACAACCGGTTGATGCAGGAGGCGACGCAGGCGGCGCCGAAGCCGTTGTCGATGTTGACGACGGTGACATTGGACGCACAACTATTCAGCATGCCGAGCAACGCTGCGATGCCGCCGAAACTGGCGCCGTAACCGACACTCGTGGGAACGGCGATTACAGGCACAGCCACAAGGCCACCAACAACACTGGGCAGGGCACCTTCCATTCCTGCAACACAAATGATGACGCGGGCTTGTGCGAGCTTACTCTCACGGTGCTCCAGCAGGCGATGGATGCCGGCGACACCGACGTCGTAGAGAGAATCCACGCGGTTGCCCATCATGCGGGCGGTGAGGAGAGCCTCTTCGGCGACGGGAATGTCGCTCGTGCCGGCGGAGACGACTAGAATCAGACCTTTGCCGGTGACCTCGCGGCTGCGTTCGATGGTGATGACGCCAGAAAGAGGATGGAATCTTGCGGCGCGGGCAGCTTTGCCGCTGGCCTTTTTCACGGCGGAGAAGATTTTGGCGTCAGCGCGGGTGACGAGGATGTTGTGGCGCGAGTCTTTCTTTTGCACCATGGCGCGAACGATTTCGGCGACTTGTTGGGGTGTTTTGCCTTTGGCAAAAATGACTTCGGCGAAACCTTGGCGGAGGGCACGATGGTGGTCAACTTTGGCAAAGCCCAGATCTTCAAACGGCAGGTGCTTCAGACGGTCGATGGCCGCGTCGGGAGCGAGTTTCCCGGCTTGCACGGATTCCAGAATTTTCAGCAGTTCCGTTTGATTCATGATGTTCAGCCACACGAAATTCTATCATTCGCGAGCACGAATGCCGCTCCTTGACACGCAGTGGAGTGATTGCGAGACTGAATCTGTCCGCAAAAAACAAACGAACAAAAAAACCTTAACACAGAGGCCGCAGAGATCGTGAAGAAGAATGGATTGTTGAAGACCGAATGAGCCTGGACCACAATTCGTCGGAGCACATTCTCCACAAATGAGCGCAAGCCGCATCCGCACGGTGCTGGAGATGATCAAGTTCGAGCACTCCGTGTTTGCGCTGCCGTTTGCGTTGACGGGAGCACTGCTGGCGGCGCGGGCGACAAGGCACGGCTGGCCGACGCTGCGACAGATTGTGTGGATCGTCGTGGCCATGGTGGCGGCGCGGTCAGCGGCGATGACCATGAACCGAATCGCCGATTTGCGCTACGATCGCGAAAATCCGCGGACCAGGCAGCGGGCGTTGGCGACAGGCGTGCTGTCGCTCGAGTTTGCGTGGTTTTTCACGCTGCTAGCAGTAGCTGTATTTTTTGTGGCGGCATGGCAGTTGAATCCGCTGGCGCTAAAACTCGCGCCGGTGGCCATCGCGATTTTGTTTTTCTATTCGTTCACGAAGCGGTTCACGAACTGGTCTCACCTTTTTTTGGGATTCGCGCTGGGGATTTCCCCCGCAGCGGCGTGGATTGCCGTGACGGGCGGGTTGGACTGGCGCATGCTGATTCTTTGCGCTGCCGTATCGTTGTGGGTGGGCGGATTCGACGTGCTATATGCGTGCCAAGACATCGATTACGACAAGCAGGCGGGGCTGTTTTCGGTGCCGAAGAAATTCGGAATTGCCAACGCGCTGCGGATTGCGCGGGGAATGCACTTCGGAGTGATTGTGCTGTTGAGCTGGCTGGCGCTGAGCTTTGGATTGCCGTGGCCAGCGTGGGCGGGAATCGCAGTGGTAGCGGCATTGCTCGGATATGAACATTCGCTGGTGAAAGCAGACGATTTGAGCAAGCTGGACGCTGCGTTTTTCACTGTGAACGGATATATTAGTATGCTGTTTCTGCTGTTTTGGGGCGCGGCAGCCGCGGTTTGGCGCGTGTGAATTTTCGACGGATTCGAAATGAGCGAATTGATTATTACCGATCAGCGATTAAAGCCGATTGCAGACCGAGTGCTCGGCGGTGAGCGGCTGAGTTTCGACGACGGCATTGCGCTTTACCGCTCGCCAGATTTGCTGGCGGTGGGCTGGCTGGCGAATCATGTCCGCGAGAAGAAGCACGGGAACCTGACATACTACAACGTCAATCGGCACATCAATCCAACGAACATCTGCGTGGCGCACTGCAAGCTGTGTGCGTTTGGACGCGATCCGGACGCACCGGGCGCGTACAACTTCGCGCTGGAAGAGATTTATCAGCGCGCGGAGCAAGGGATGCGCGAAGGCGCGCTGGAATTTCACATCGTTGGCGGACTGCATCCGGATTTGCCCTTCGAATATTTCCTGGAAATGATGCGCGGGCTGAAGCAACGCTGCCCCGGCGTCCATTTGAAAGCGTTTACGATGGTGGAAGTGGGGTATTTCGCGCGCATTGCCAAGCTGAGCGCGAAGGAAGTGCTGCTGAAGCTCAAAGAGGCCGGGGTGGATTCGCTTCCGGGCGGCGGCGCGGAGATTTTTCATCCACGTGTGCGCAAAATCATTTGCGACCACAAAGTCAGTGGGCAGATGTGGCTGAGCATCGCGCGGCAAGCGCACGAAGTCGGCCTGAAATCGAATGCGACGATGCTGTACGGGCACGTGGAGACGGAAGAAGAGCGCGTCGACCACCTGGTGAAATTGCGCGAACTCCAGGACGAGACGCATGGGTTCGTGGCGTTCATCCCGCTGGCGTTTCACCCGGACAATACGGCGCTTTCGCACATTCCCAAGACTAGTGGCTACGCGGACTTGCGCAGCATCGCGGTGTCACGCCTGCTGCTGGATAACTTCGAGCACATCAAGGCGTACTGGATCATGCTGACGCCGAGCGTGGCGCAAATCGCGCTGCGGTTTGGGGCGAATGATCTGGATGGCACGGTGGTGGAAGAAAAGATTTATCACGACGCCGGCGCAAAGACTTCGGAGTTTACGCCGCGCAACGAATTGGAGCGGCTGATTCGCGCCGCAGGGCGAGTTCCCGTCGAGCGCGACACGCTCTACAATCCCGTGGACCGCGCAAAGTTGCCGCCCATCCCGCCGCCGGCAAGGCCGGATCTCGTGTCGCTTACGCTGAACGTCTAGGCCAACTCAAGCAGTTGAAATCAATGCAAATTTCCCTGACAGTTTAATTTGCTTCAGTGAATGGTGGCGGCTTTGGCGGCGACTTTTTGCAGTACGTCATCGGGGAGAGTGGCGTAACCCTTCTCTTGTGCGATGAGTTGCCCGGCGCCGAAAACCCATTTCAAGTAGGCAGCCACAGCTTTGCCGCG
>DASPTW010000089.1:0-23446 GCA_035623215.1 Candidatus Acidiferrum sp. | reverse complement strand
GTCGATAAAGGTGCGGAATACTACGAGCGAAGAAACCGCCACCAACAAATCGAGTTCGTCAGAAAAAGAGCGGCCCAACTCGGCCTACAAGTCACCCAACTCCATGCTTGAACCATCAATCCAAGAAGTTTCTGGAGAGTTGGGTAACTGGACATTTTGCTCCAAGTACGAACATGGACGGTAACTGTTAATCAGGACTCGTACGCTTTGCTTCCGAATAGCCGACTTACCATCAAGGAACAACCAAAAGGCGCTGCATGGAGTGCAATGGAGAGGTCTCGCCAGTTATTGGGTTACGAGTGCGCTCTGCTTTCGTCTTTCCCGTAAGAGTGCCAGCAAAATTGCGCCGATGAGGCCGACAATGACAACATCCGTAAAATGGCGATGAACGCCGTGCTGGTGTGCTTGCACAGTTTGGATGGCCATTACCGAAGCATGGGCCAAGCTCTGGCACGCGGCGAAGGCAATCAGGAAGCGATGCGACGAGGGCTTTCTGGCAGCCAGCAGCAGAAAGGGACCGAGAGCGATAAACCAACTGAGAAACATCGGGTCGCACTCGTTTTTCATTTCCAGAAGCCACTTGGAATGCGCTAGATCGGTGTATAGCGGATAAATCAGGGCGACGTAGAAGAGGCCCAAGAGTCCCACGGCGACCTGCAGCATACGTTCGCGTTTCACGATGACCTCCTAAGGAAAGCTACCCGCGCCGGAACGGATGAGCCGAATGTCGGGATACCCCGCATTTTGAGGCGCATGCTTCGTATATCTCGTCCTGCTCGCGCCGTCAATCGCGGACCAGCCTTATTTTGGGCCAATCACGAGCAAACAGGAAGTAATCCAACTTGCCTGATAAGTGCGCTGATAGCGGTGGCGGCTTCCTGTAGAAGTGTTCATGAATGGTCACATGGGGTGTGGGCCGGCGAGAGCTGTCGGGAGAGCAGATGGTCATGAGATTTTCGAGGGCGGAGTTTCCGGGATAGGCCGAAGGGCTTTGAACAGGAACGTACGTTGGGCGGCCGCGGTTGCCGCAAAATGTTCTGCGTGGCAGCGTTGATTGCCGTTGCGGGGCCAAGGATCGTGCGGGCGGGGGGAAGGATATCACCTGCTGGGGAGGGGTATCACCTGCTGAAGAAATGGAGTTTTGGGGCGAACTGTGTGCGCAGCTCGGTCAAAAGCGCCGACCTCGTGGCCTAATCAGCCGATTAATTCATGTTGCCGAATCCGTGCTTAGAGCGGCAGAGTTTGCAGTAGGTCGGAGGTTCGGTATTGTCGACGCGATGCTTGATGGGCTTGAGGGTGCGCAAGTAAGCGAAAATCGTTTTCAGGTCGTTGTCGCTGAGGTTGCGAAAATATCCCCAAGGCATGGCGTTGGAGAGCAGCCGGGCCTTGACCTTTCCGGTGCGAATGGCTTCGATGAACATGCGTTCGTCAAAATAAGAAATGCCCGAGGGATCGGGAGTCAAATTGAGGCTGGCGACGGTCGGTCCAAACGGCCCGATGAACAGGTTGCCGCCCGCAAACTCGAGTCCCGGCAACGGGTTGAACTTTTCATCGATCGGAGTGTGACAGAGGTCGCACTGGCCCACGGTAACGAGATATTGGCCGTATCGGACAGGGTCTGATCGGTCGGCGTCGGGCACGTGCTCGACAGGGGGAAGAGGCTGCAGCGTCTGCTTGATTTCTTCCGGAAGCACAGACTTGGGCCGTTCGATGTGCACCGGCGCCAGGGAACGCTCATAAACAATGACCGAGGCCAAGTCTTCGTCAGAAAGATCTCGAAAGTAGCTATACGGCATAAGGGTGCAGAGCGTGCGACCGTCGTGACCAATTCCCTGGCGCAAGGCGCGAACGAAATCCGAGTCCTTCCACTTACCAGCTCCGTACTCCGGATCGGAAGAGATATTGGGCGCCACGACGCGGTAGGGTAAAGGAATCAGGCTCTCTTCCGGAGGGAAAATGTTTCCTCCCCCCTCTTTGCCAGGGAGGGGCTGGCTGCCGCGATTCTTCCAGTCTATTTCGGAATGGCAAAGGGGGCAGTGCGCCAAACCTTCGACTAAATATTTCCCCCGGGCGAGGCGCTGCGGCGTGCGTGGGATAACCGCAAGGTCGAGCACCGAGGGAGAAAGCTTTTCGGAAAGCGGTGGTTTGGAGGACCGGCATCCCAGGGTGAGGACAGGAAGAGTCAAGAGGGTAACGCTGAGGAGGCGCTGAGTCTTCACGGGAGCAGGCCACATTGCGTTCGGTCGTTCGAATGAGAGAGTGGCTCGGGCCGATAAATGCGGTCCTTTGTCCCACAATTGGTGGGAACAGTCAATCCTGATATGTCAAGCCTTGGAGTGGGGATGCGGAAGAAGAAAACAGCACACGCGCCTTTACCAAAAGACGGAAGGAATGCACCTCCGCTCGACATAGAGATCGAGGGACAGTCACCGTCCAAGGCGCGGAGAAGGATAGAATCCGCCCCGGAACCCAGGGAACCGAAAAGGGGCGGGCCGGCGCGATGGGGAGCGCGCCGGCCCGGTTGGTACGGGGGAACGGGCGGCTGGCAGGAAGGGGCACTTTCCCGCGCAGCCGCCAGGGGACGCTGAGGTCAGTTCACGGTTAAAGTGGTGGACGCGGATTGACTACCCTTTGTACCCGGGACACCCAGGGTCACAGTGATGGTGGTGGTGCCGGCGGCCAGACCGGTTGCCAGGCCGGAAACGGGGTCGATGGAGGCAACCCCCGGGCTGCTGCTGGTCCAGTTGGCAGCTTTGCCAAGCGGAAGGGTTGGGAGGGGTACAAGGGAGCTGTTCCAGTTCCCGTTGCCAAGCTCTGCCAGGGAGTTGTCGCCCCAGGCTTCGACCCTGCCGTCAGCTAACAGAGCGAGGCCCGATTCGTTGCCGAGCGCAACCGAAGTCACGCCGTAGAGGGTCGGGACGTAAGTCGGAGAAGAGGAAGAAACGGTCGAGTTGTTGGCTAGCTCGCCGTAAGTATTGTCGCCCCAGCAGTACAGATTGCCGTTGGCGGTGACGGCGCAGGCGGAAATCCAGCCAGCGGCAACGGAGGTGACGCCGCTCAGGTTGGGGACCGGCGTTGGGCCAATGACAGAGTAAGACGTATAGCCAAGGCCGAGCTGGCCATTCTCGTTGTAGCCCCAGCACTGCACGGTTCCAGTGAACTGGGTGGCGCAGGAGAACATATCGCCGGCGGATATGGAATTAACGAAGGCTAGGTTGGGGACGGTGACAGGGGCCTCATATGGGTCGCTGGAGACACCAAGATCATACTCAATGTTGTTACCCCAGCAGGTGACATAGCCGTTGGCGTAGAGGCCGCAGGTGTGGTTGTAGCCAGCGGAGATGGCGGAGAGTTGGGAGACGTTGGCGACGGGAATGCCACAGCCAACTTGGTTGACGTTTGCGGGGGCGCAATTCTGGAAGCTCTCGTTCTGGCCCCAGCAATCCACCGTTCCATCGTAAATCAGAGCACAAGTGTGATTCCCGCCAGCAGAGATGGCGATGGCCTGAGTGACGTTGCCTACCCCAAGGGGTTGGAGCATGCATGGGTTGTATTGTCCGCAGCCAGGAAGCGAGGAGTACGTATCGTGTCCCCAGCAGGCGACAGAGCCGTCGGCCATCAGGGCGCAAGTGTGGTTCTGACCCGCGGCAAGGTCAATAATGTGGGTGAGGTCAGCAACCGGCGTCGGAGCAGCGTTGTAGGTGGCGTAGTTGGTACCGTTGCCAAGCTGTCCGTCAGGATTGCTCCCCCAGCACACAGCGGTACCGTCACCGAGGAGTGCGCAAGAATGAAGCTGACCGCTAACGATCTTGCGGACGCCGGCATCGGGGATGAAATCGCCGAGGACGGAAGTGGGTGTATAGGAAGTAGCAGTGGTGTTGTCACCCAATTCGCCTAAGCCGTTGTAACCCCAGCATTGCACGGTGCCGTCGGCAATCGTTGCGCAGGTGTGAAGGCCGCCGGCGGACACGCTGGTAGCGAAACTCAAATTGCTAACGTTGACGGGAGTGGAGAGCGAACTGACGGTGTTGCCATTTCCTAGCAGGCCGTCGTAGTTGTATCCCCAGCATTGAGCGGTGCCTGAATAGAACACTGCGCAAGCCTGATAGCGGCCCGCAGCGATGGATTTGGCTCCAGTGAGTCCGTTGATGTAGTTGGGGGTAATGGAGTTGACCAAGTCACCCCAGCACATGACCTCGCCGTCGGAATCGAGGAGGGCACAGGTGTGATTGCCGCCGGCCACGAGAGCCTTGGGGTTACCAATCAAGGCCTGCACGGGAGAGCTGGAGTTCGTGGTGGTGTTGTTGCCGAGCTGCCCTTGGGCGTTGTCGCCCCAGCAATAAATTGTCGCGGTGACTTCCAGCACGCAGGTATGGTACAAGCCAGCGGCGATGGAGGAAACAAAACTCAGGCCCGGGATTTGAGTCGGCAAAGACGCATAGTTGGTGCTCGGGTTTGAGAAACCGAGCTGCCCGTAACCATTGCTTCCCCAGCATTGCACGCTTCCGCCGGAGAGAACAGCACAGGTGTGGAGGTAGCCTGCGGTAATGTTCACTGCAGAACCGCCCAGGTCTTTCACGAAGGTGGGGACGGTCGAAGAGTTAGTGTTGCCATTGCCGAGCTGGCCATAATAATTGTATCCCCAGCATTTCATCTGGCCGTTCAAGAGCAGGGCGCAGGTGTGGTAGCCGCCGGCGGCGAGCGCGGTTACGTTGCTCAGTCCAGTGACAATTACGGGGGTGTCGGAACTAGCGGTAGTTCCGTTTCCGAGCTGGCCATAATAGTTGTACCCCCAACATTTCACGGTGCCGTTCAAGAGCAGCGCGCAAGAGTGATAGTAACCGCTGACGACCATGCGGGTCTGCTGCATGGGCAGCATTTGGCTGTTGTTGTTGAGGCCGAAGAACTGCAGGCCCGCTCCCGGGGCAATCGTTTGATTGACCGGCGAGACGGTTTGTGCAAGAGCTGCGGGGTTAAGTCCCAAACTGCCGAGCAAAATGATTCCCAGGATTCCGATCAGGCGAGAAAGGTGATTGGTTTTCATGTGCGTGCAGCCTCCGTTCAAGTGGGACAGTGAGTTGTTTTTGTCCTACCGGGAATACGGAGGAGGGGCCGGAATGGAAGAAAAGAATCTGAGCAGCCGGAGAGTTCTAAGGCCGCCCGTAATGAGGGTGGTCCCAGGGCCCGCCTGGGGGAAGCGCTGGGTATGGCCTTCCTGAAGAAGCATTCATGTTGGATTGGGGACCTTGTGGTAGGTTTTGCCGACGGGATGATCAAACGGAGGGGATTTCCATGAGACTTTCAAGCGATAGGCTTTTGAGTGTGGGGCTGAGACCCGCTGCGCTATGTGTGGCTGCGATGTTGCTGGCTGCGTTGGCGGCGCGGTCAGGGGAGGGGTATCACCTGCTGAAGAAATACAGTTTTGGTGCGGCGGAAGGGGCGACTAGGGAGTATTTCGACTACATCACGGTGGATTCGGCGGCGCGGCGCGTGTATTTGTCGCACGGGACGGAGATCAAAGTGATCGACGCGGACAGCGGCAACGTCGTCGGCACGATCACGGGCTTGAAGCAAGATCACGGCGTGGCGGTCGCGAGCGAGTTTGGAAAGGGGTTCGTCACGGATGGAGCGCAAGGAAAGGTGATTATTTTCGATTTGAAGGCGCTGAAGGTGACGGGTGAAGCGAAGGCGGACAAGGACGCGGACAGCGTGGCGTACGATCCGGCGTCGAAGCGGGTTTTTGTGATGAATGGCGATCCGCACAGCTCGACGGTGGTGGATGCGAAGAGCGGCGAGGTGGTGGGGACGATTGATCTGGGGGGCGGGCCAGAGTTCGCGGTGGCGGATGGCAAGGGAACGGTTTTTGTCAACATTGAAGACAAGGCCGAGCTGGTCGCGATCGATTCGAGCACGCTGAAGATCAAGTCGCGCTGGCCGCTGGCGCCAGCGGGAACACCCACGGCGTTGGCGATGGACGCGGCGCACCGGCGGCTGTTCAGCGCGGGGCGCAACCCACAGAACCTGGTGGTGCTGGATGCGGACAGCGGGAAAGTGGTTCAGTCGTTCCCAATTACGGGAGGCGTGGATGCCGCGGCGTACGACGCGGAGACAGGAATGATTTTCGTCTCGACACGCGAGGGATTTATCCACATTTTCCACGAAGATTCGCCAGATAAGTTCAGCGAAGTGGAGAAGGTGAAGACAGAGTTTGGCGCAAAAACGATGGGGCTGGACACGAAAACGCATAACTTGTTCGTGGATACAGCGGATTTTGGGCCGCCGCCCGCGCCGACGGCGGAACGGCCGCATCCGACGGGTGCGCCAATTCTGGGGACGTTTCACGTGCTGGTGTATGGGAAATAGGCAGTTCCGAAACAGAAATTAGAAATTCGAAAAGCGAAATTCGAAATTCGGAAGAGAGAGCAGCGTCGGGCTGCCGCATTCCATAGCAAAAGCGCTGGCAGCAGAGAGTGGCTATTTGTTGGAGCCGCGCTCGCGAGCTTTTTTTCTGTAATACCAGATTTGCGAGGCGGCGAACCAGTGGAAGCCGCCGGTATCAAGCACGGCCAGGATTGTGCCGGCGATGCGCGCCCAGAGAGGCATGTCTACATCAAGATGTCCTTTTGGCCCGCTCACGTGAACGTGCGCATGCGATGAGAACAGACAATAGAGAAGAAGCGCAGAACCAATAAGTGGGAAGCCAGAGACGTTGCGGTATTCAGCTTCGCGTCCGCGGAGGCGATAGAGAGGACGCGCAAGAAACTGAGGTAGAAATTCAACGCACAGATGAACGCACCGAGGCAGGCAGGAAACAGTAGAAGGCGATGCCTAGGATTTCTCTCCAAGTGGTGTGGGCGGACACGGCGAGGCGTTCCTTTGGGGATAAGGTTAGCACGGGTAGAAGTGTGAATCTCGCCCTCCACGAGAGGAAGGCAAAAGCAGATCCTTCCGCCGCAGGCTGTGGCCGCCGCAGCCTGAGGTCGGGATGACAATTGTGTGAAATGATTCGCGACGGGGCGTCGGCCTGAACGTCTGAGTCAGAAGCTGGAAGGCGCAGCATGCTGCGCCCCTACAAAGGAAAAATTCAGGCCCTGTCAGAAGCTGGGAGGGCGTTCGGAGGCAGCGGCGAAGGCGCGTTCCAGGGCGATGCCGGCGCGACAGAGGGTGCCTTCGTCAAAAAGGCGGCCGATGAGCGTGACGCCGTGGGGAACACGGCGAGGCGGAGAAAATTTTGGAAGCGGATTGTGCGCGTCGGGGGCCCAGTCGGAGCGAGCTTCGGCGACTTCGACAAAGCCGGCGCGCAGCGTGAGCGAAGGATGGCCGGTGTTGTTGGAGATGGTGAGCATTTCGTCGCGAAGGGAAGGGACCAAGAGCAAGTCGACGTCAGAAAAAATGCGCGCCATTTCCTGACAGACTTTGCGGCGGAAGCGGTCGGTTTGTACGAAATCAACGGCGGAAAGAAAGCGCGCTTGGCGGAAGAGATTAGGCCAGGAGTCGTGCGTTTGCATTTTGAGCTGATCGTCGGCGTGGGAAAGCGTGAGTTCTTCGAAGGCGGCGGCTCCTTCGGCGAAGAGATTGAGATTGAGCGTGCCGTAGGGCCAGTCGGGGAGAAAAACTTCAACGGGGACCATGCCGAGCTTTTGGAGGGTGTCGAGAGCGGCGCGATCGACATCGGTGGCGGGAGCCTCCTTCATCCATGCGGGGAAGTAGCCAACGCGAAGACCCTTGACGGGAGCGGCGGAATCGAAATCGAGCTTGCTGGGAACGCTGGAGACGTCGCCGGGATCAAGGCCGGAGATGGCTTGGAGAACGAAGAGAGCGTCTTCGACGGTGCGAGTCATGGGGCCGAGCTTGTCGAGCGACCAGCACAGGGTCATCGCGCCGGTGCGCGGAACGCGACCGTAAGTGGGGCGAAGACCAGTGATGCCGCAGCGCATGCTGGGGCTGACGATGCTGCCGCCAGTTTCGCTGCCGATCGAGAAGCCGACAAGGGCCGCGGCGGTGGCAGCACCTGGGCCGGCGCTGGAGCCGGAAGCGCCTTCTTCGAGCAACCAGGGGTTCATGGTTTGCCCGCCGAACCAAATATCGTTGAGGGCGAGCGCGCCGAGACTGAGCTTTGCGATGAGGACGGCGCCGGCGTCGTGCAGGCGTTGCACGACGGTGGAATTTTGAGCAGGGATGCGATTGCGAAACGGTTCGGCGCCGTAAGTGGTGGGGATTCCGGCGGTATCGAGAAGATCTTTACCGCCCCAGGGGATGCCATGAAGCGGGCCGCGATATTTTCCGGCGGCGAGTTCGGCGTCGGCGCGTTTGGCCTGCGCGAGCGCGAGATCATGCGTGAGAGTGATGACGCAGCGAAGCTTCGAATCGAATTCCTCGATGCGGCGGAGATAAATGTTGGTGAGGCGTTCGGACGTGAGTTTGCGCTGCTCGATCCAGCGCGAGAGTTGAGTGACGGGAGCAAAAGCTATGTCGGCGTCGTTGGAAGGGAGCGGGCCGGGATCAGTGTCGGTGCGGGCGAAGCGATCTTGCTGCGGTGCGGCGTGCTGGCCGGGGAGGACTGAGTCGTAGCGGGAAAATGGAGCGACCGTAGGTTCGAGCGGGACGCTGCGCGGGCCGGCGCGGCGTTCGAGGAGGGCGGACATAGTTACGCGCCAAGAGTTCGCGGCTTGCGTGCGATGACTGGGGCTCAATTCGACGCGCGTTAGTTTTTCGGCCTCGGCAAATGTGGTGGCGGAAACTTCTGGGCCAACGGCGGGACCCGTGCCGAACGCGGAAGGCGCGCCGGGAGGCAGTTGCGAGGGTTCTTGAGCGTCGGCATTGAGAGAAACCGCCGTGCCGAGAAGGCTGAGAGAAGTTTGAGCGAGAAATTTTCTGCGAGAGTTTAGCATGAGCCCTCCGAAGGCCGTTCCAACTTGCGCCGCCCAGGTTTGTCCAGGCTTTGGCCGAGAGCGACGGCACAAGCGCAAGCATTGTAGCTGAGTCCCGCAGAGGAGAAAGTAACGCCACTATAAATTTGAGCGGCAAAAGCCTCGTGGCTCGGATGAGCGGGAATTTCAGAGTAAACTGGGGGCACTACGGAGACCCGAGGAAAGGTCCGCACGATGAAAGCCAGGTCTATTCTTACTGTTTTGTTTGCAGTAGTTGCGTTGCCATGCCGGAGCCAGACTCCGCCCAAGGCGACTTTCGTTTCTCTTACAGAGGCGCAGCCAAGCCTCGCCGTGTATGGGGATGCGCTTCCGGAGGAGTTGCGCCGCACTAAGCCGCTGGACGAAGCCGGCTGGGCAAAGTGGATTCAACAAAGCGATCAAGAAGTCCGCAAGCGGCTCATCCAGGGGCAAGAAGATACGTTAAGCAATTTGCTCCGCTTCGGCGTGACCTACACCAAAGAATATCGCATCGACGACGAGTACCTGCCGAAGTACGGAGAAAGCTCGCTGGTGAACTCATTTGCGGAGAACCGCGCGAACGACCTGGTGAAAGCGCTGGCTTCACCGCAAGCGAAAGAAGGGTTCCGCGAGATGCGGGGGTTTGTCGAGAAGCAAGGCTACTCGTTTCAGACTCCCGCTGAACGGCTGCGAGTGAAGAAATATTTGCTCGCGAATCTCGCGCGGCTGCGGGAAGACTTCCTGAAAGCTCGTTCCGAGGAAGCGCGAGAAAACCGCTGGCAGGCATTTGAGCAGCGCGGCATTTCTCTGGATACGAATCTGTGGCCAGACTACAGCGTTGATGCGCACCTGCGGGCGCTGCTCGAAAAAGGCGTGTTAAAGCCCAGCAGCATCCGCAAAGTCGCCGTCGTGGGTCCGGGCTTGGATTTTGTGAACAAGCAGGAGGGATATGATTTCTATCCTCCGCAAACGATCCAGCCGTTCGCGGTGCTGGACACGCTCTTCCGCTTGAAACTTGCCGACCCCGCAACAGCGGAGTTGTACACGCTCGATATCAGCTCGGACGTGAATTTGCACATCGAACGGATTCGCAAGGAGGCTGCGGCGGGAAAGCCCTACGTGCTCGAATTGCCGTGGTACTCGGCGGGGCGCTGGACGGAAGAGTTTCGCGCGAAATTCGTGTCCTACTGGGAGAGCCTGGGATCGGCAATCGGGCAGCCCGTGTCGGCGGTGAAAGTGCCGGAAGGAGCGGGAGGAATTGATATTCGCGCGATCGAAGTGCGGCCGGCGGTTGTGAAGCGAGTTACGCCTCTCGATTTGAACATTGTGTACCAGCGATTGGATTTGGCGCCGGAGGAGCGTTTTGATCTCATCATTGGGACGAACGTGTTCATTTATTACGGCGCATTCGAACAGTCGCTCGTGCGGTTGAATGTGGCCCGGATGCTCAGACCAGGCGGGTTCCTGCTTTCGTCAGAAAAGCTGGCGGACCGAATCGAAAATGGCCTTGCAACGGATTTGACGACAGAGATCACCATGACTGGGCCGCCGGTCATGACGGACTACATCTTCGGATACCGGCGAAATTGACTTTCGTCCGCGTGTTTCCTCCCGCCTGGAGTTCCCGCTATTTGTTTAAGAGCGGAAGAGAACGGACTCGCGCTGGAACGTTTTAACAGCGATGAAAAGTGCCGCGGCGGCATAGACGCAGCTCGACAGTAAAATGAGCAGGATGTAGTTCCAATGAAAAGTCCCCGCGACAATTTCCTTGCAAACCAGGCTGGTGCTGAGGATGGGAACGAGAGCGAGCTTGGGAGTCAGCTCAAAGCCTGGCAGAAGAGAAGCAACGGCCGGAATGACCACGATGAAAGTCATTGGGGTCAGGTAGCTCTGGGCTTCCTTGTAGCTCTTGGCGAAGAGAGCAATGGTCAGCAAAGCTGCGGCGAAAAGCACGGCCAGCGGCAGAGCCATGAGGAACACAGACAGAACAGTTTGCAAGCCAATGTGTAGCTGGAAAACAGCTGCGTCCTTTTTTGCCATCGCGCCGGAGTTGCCCACAAGGTAGAAAGACGTGCCCATGGAGATGACGGAAAGGATGGCGGTCGAGAGAGATGCGGAGAGCACAAGAAAAAATTTGCCAAGCACAAGATCCACGCGCGATAGGGGGCTCGAGAGGATGGTTTCCATAGTGCCGCGTTCTTTTTCTCCGGCAGTCAGATCGATGGCGGGATAGATTGCTCCGGTCATCGAAAGAAGGATAACCATATAGCCGAGGAGGCCACCGAGAGCCGCGCCGCTGACCTTTTCGGGCGGCGCGACGTTCTCTTTTTTCACCTCGAAGGGCTTGAGGATGGATCCGGGCAGATTCCGCGACGCTAGCCGACTGGAAACGACGGAATCGCGATAATCATTGAAAAATTGTTCGACGTGATTGACACCAAAGGAAGACTTAATCTCTCCCTCGTAATAGTAGATGCTGACAGTCTGTGGCTCACCTTTATTCAGAGATGAATCAAATCCCTTCGGTACTTCGACCGCGGCCCGAATCTCTTTCTCGGTAATCTGCTTCTTGTAGTCGCTCGTGGAAGGAACAATTTCCAGCTCGCTGTCTTTGCGAAGCTTTTCGAGGAGTTCAGGAGAATCCTCTCCGCCAATGACCATCACTTTCGCTGCTTCTTTTTCCGCCTTACCCATCATTATAGCCATCAGAGAGGTCATGCCGACCATCAGGACGGGGAATGCAAGCAAAGGAACAAGAACAGTGGAGATGAGAGTGCGGCGGTCGCGGAGCCATTCGGTCAGTTCCTTGTGGTAGACGATACTGACGTTACGTATGTTCATTTTCCCTAAGCCTCCGCCTTGGAAAGGAGCGGACCGACGACCTTGACGATGATTTCTTCAAGGTTATGTTCCGAATATTTTTCACGGAGCCTGGGGACTGTTCCCTCTTCCAGGAGCTTGCCGTCATGGATGATGCCGATGTGGTCGCAGAGCCGTTCCACTTCACTCATGATGTGAGTGGAGAAGATGACAGCCTTGCCGCGGTCGCGGCATTCGCTGATGAAATTAATGATGGTGCGGGCCGTCATTACGTCGAGGCCTGTGGTAGGTTCGTCGAAGATCATCACGGGCGGGTCGTGAACCAGCGTGCGGGCGATGGAGGTTTTCTGCTTCATGCCGGTGGAGAGCTTGTCGCAGCGGCGGTCGCGGAAGCCGTTCATCTCCAAACGATTAAAGATTTCGTCTACGCGCTTTTTCAAGGTGGCTTCGTCCAGGCCGTTTAAGCGGCCGAAGTATTCGACGAGCTCCTGTGCGGTGAGCCGAGGATAAAGCGCAGTAGCGGTGGAGAGAAATCCAACATTGGCGCGCACTTTTTCCGGAGCTTCGACGACGTCGTAGCCACAAACGGTGGCGGTGCCGTCCGTGGGTTCGAGGATGGTGGCGAGCATGCGCAGCGTCGTAGTTTTGCCGGCGCCGTTGGCGCCGAGCAAGCCGTAAATCTGGCCCGGTTTGCAGGTGAAACTGACGTTATCCACGGCGCGGATTTCGCCGCGCTTTTTGTCTTGGAAGCGCTTGGACAGGCCACGAGCTTCGATCATCGAACAAACCCCCAATGGCGGTACGGAATAGAGGACACAGAGCGTTCAAAGTGTACTACGCAAACGCGGGAAGAAATATTACAGCGGATGGTGGGTCAGCCCTTGTGACAGGCGGGGCACTGTTTTGCATCAAATCTATCGGGCGTGACACGGAACATGTTGTTGCACTGGATGCACACACGGTGGAGCACCGGGCTTTGTGGTGCTGAAGGTTTGCCCGGTCCCGCGGGGTTCACTGCGGCCACCTGATTCGGGGTAGTTTCGGTGGACATGGCGCGATTCTAGCATGGGGCGGCTGACACGCCAAAGGCGGCTTCCGGCATCCCCGGCAATCGCAGAAGCATCCTTATATACTTGTAAGAGGGGCCGCTTAGGGGGAATCGCCGGGTCTGAACACAGGCCTGGCACAGAGTCGGGGGGCATTTCAAGAACGCTCCGTGGGGTATGGCCCGAGAGAGCACGGAATGCCGAGAAAGCCGCGCCGCCCTTGCCAGAATGAAGTATCTTGGTGCCTTCCCGACGGAGGCCCGGCAAGCCACGGACAAGTAAGAAGAGTGTCGCGCATGGGAGTTGTGCGATTACGCCCGTGGTGGCGCGAAGCGCGGGAGCGCACGGAATAGGAAGCGATGGATCGCAAGCTGCGAAACCGGATCCTGCTCTACCTGCTGATTGCGGGAGTGCTGGCCTATGCGCTGATTGAATTGAGTGGGCAGAAACCTGCGCCGAAGATTTCGGCGGTAACACCTGTGCGCGAGAATCTCGTTTCGTCCATCAGCAGCAACGGCAAAGTCGAACCGATCTCGCCGTACGTGGTGCGCGCGCAACTCGACACATTTGTAGTGAGAGTGCTCGCGAACGAAGGCCAGCAGGTAAAAAAGGGCCAGTTGCTTCTGGAACTGGATGTGAAAGACGCCGCCGCACGGCTGGCGGAAACGCAAGCAAAACTCTTGCAAGCGCAGGACGATTTGCGGGCCGCCAAGGCGGGTGGTCGCGCGGATGAGGCTGCGAAAGCCGCAGGCGACTTGGCCAAGGCGCAAGCGGAACGCGACCGGCTGCAGAAGAATCACGACGCCCTGGTGCACCTAATCGCTCAGCAAGCAGCAACTCAGGAAGAATTGGCGGCCAATGATTTGTCGCTGACCAAAGCGCAAGCGGAAGTCACACGGCTGGCGGCGGCGAAGCAGGAATTCGACCGCGGTGTGAAGCTCGAGACTGACCGTGCGGCCTTGCAAGTGGAGCAAATTCAGCAGGAAGCTGCCGCGTTCGAAGAAAAAGTGCGCCAAGGACGAATCACGGCCCCTGCGGACGGGACGCTGTATGCGCTAGGCAGAGATGCCGCACAGACGCCATTGAAGGCCGGCGATTACGTTCGAGTCGGGGACCTGCTGGCGGAAATGGCTGACCTGCACAAAGTGCGCGTGAGAGCGTTCATCGACGAGCCGGAATTAGGCGCCCTGGAGGAGAACGAGCCAGTGAAAATCACCTGGGACGCGCTGCCCAGCAAGACGTGGACCGGAAAAACCGAGATTATTCCGAAACAAGTGGTGCCCCATGGCACGCGGAGCGTTGGTGAACTGATTTGCTCCGTGAGCAATGACAAGCTCGAGCTCTTGCCCAACATCAACGTCAACGTTCGCATCAACTCAAGAGAGCGGCTCGGCGTGTTGTCGGTGCCGCGCGGAGCGGTGGAAGCTGAAGGAGGGCGCCGCTACGTTTTCGTTGTGAAATCGAATGGACTGGGCGTCGGGAAATCGACGCTCGAAAAGCGCGAGATTCATGTGGGCATCGCAGACGCTACGAACTATGAGGTCGTCAGCGGCCTGCAAGAAAACGAGCTCGTGGCGTTGCCGGGCGACGTTGATTTGCGGGACGGAATGGCTGTGATTGTGGTTACCACGTCTGCGAGCACGCTCCAGGTAAAAGCGAATGTTTAATCGGTGCGCGCCCGCGGTGGTGATCTTGTGCTTGGCCGGTACAGCGCTCGCGACGACAAACGTCAAGCAAGAATCGGAAATGGATACAGGACGCAGGGCTTATGAGGCCAGCGAATACACCAAGGCCATCGAAGCGTTTCAAGCGGCCGCAGCGAAAGATCCCAAAAACAGTGAAGCGCAGTTGTTGCTGACGAAGAGCTACCTGGAATTGCAGGAACATGACGCGGCCATCCGCAGCGCGGAGCGCGCGGTGGTGCTCGATCCGAAGAATTCTGTGTACCACGAGTGGCTGGGAAGAGCGTACGGTGAGAAAGCGGATCACGCGGGATGGTTTTCCGCGGTGTCGCTGGCCAAGAAGGCGGGTAAGGAATTCGAGACGGCCGTGGAGATGGACGGGCGAAATTTCTCCGCGCGCCAGGTTTTAATCGAGTTTGACTGTAGTGCTCCGGGAATCGTGGGCGGCGGTGAAGAAAAAGCGCAGCCGCAGATTCGGGAATTGGCCGCCATGGACGCGGCCGAAGGTCACTACGCGGCAGGGAACTGCCGCCGGCAAAAGAAGGATTTTGCGGTTGCCGACGAGGAATTCACCAAAGCCCTGGACAGCCATCCAAAATCCGCGGAACTGATTTACGACATCGGCGACTATGCAGTACGACGGAGTCAGGCAGAACGTCTGGTGCTAGTGGCTGAGATTGGCGAGCGAGCGGCTCCTGCCGATCCCCGGGGGAAGTTCTACCGTGGCGTTGCGTTTGTCATAAGTAGACAAAAGTCAGACGAAGCTGAACGGCTGCTCCAGGAATACGCGAAAATCGCGCCCAGGCGCAATGCGTATCCGTCGCCTGCAATGGCGCACGTGTGGCTGGGCCGGTTGTACGACGGCCAGAATCGCACCGGCGACGCGGAGCAGGAATTTCATACCGCGTTGCGGCTCGACCCAAAAAACAGACTCGCGCAAGAAGCCGTGAAGAAAATCAAGAAAAATTAGTCTGTTCCTGCCGTCGCGGGGCCGGAGAGGGTCGAAAAAGTTTTCGGAACGAGAACATGGATATTCGCGAGACCCTCTCCGTGGCGATCGACGCGCTCCGCGCAAATAAACTGCGCGCCACGCTGACGTCGCTCGGCGTGATTATCGGCAGCGCTTCCATCGTGCTGGTGGTGACCGTAGCGCTGACCAGCCGCAAATTTGTGCTCTCGCAAATTGAGGCCGTCGGATCGAACCTCGTTTGGGTGGAACTCGTGCACCGACCGGACAAACCGCAACCGCTCAACTACGAGATGACCCTGGACGATCTGGAAGCCGTAAAGACGCTCCCCAACGTGATCACGGTGGCCGGCACACGTGAGCATCCCATGAGCATGACGGTCAACGCGATAGAAACACCGATCAATCTCGTGGGGGTGACGGACGGCTATCAGACGATCCGCAGGCTGCTCATTGTTCGCGGGCGCTATTTCGATTCGGCCGACATGGAAATGCGCAGCAAAGTCTCGCTCATCACGACGCAACTCGCGGAGAAAATCTTTGGGCAGGAAAATCCGATCGGGAGGCCGATTCGAATCGGGGAGCTGACATTTACGGTAGTCGGAGTGTTCCGGGAGCGGGTCGAGACGTTTGGACTTTCGGAAATTCAGGAAAACTCGGTGCTCATTCCGTTCACGCTCATGAAGTATTACACCGGGACGGAGGTCGTGAGCCTGCTGGACGCGCAGGCAGACAAGGCCGAGGATGTGCCAATCGTTGAGCGCCTGTTGGGGCAATTATTGCGAAGCCGGCATCCGGCCGAAGCAGAATATAAGGTGCAGACATTGACGGCGATTTTGGGAGCCGCACGAAATATTTCGCTGGCGTTGACCATCGTATTGATCGTTATCGCGGCGATCGCACTCCTTATCAGTGGCATCGGAATCATGAACATCATGCTGGTGACGGTGACGGAGCGGACCCGCGAAATCGGCATCCGCAAAGCGATTGGGGCAGCACGCAAAGAAATTCTCTATCAGTTTTTGATCGAATCGTTTTTGATTAGCGGCGGCGGCGCGGTGATCGGGATCTTGATTGGCATCGCCATCCCCGTGATCGCGCAATCTTTCTTGCCAGGGAATTTGCGGGTGCCGGTTTCCGAATGGAGCGTAGTGATCGCGTTTGTAGTTTCCTGCTCGACTGGGTTGTTTTTCGGTTACTTACCGGCAAACCAGGCCGCGAGGCTCGAGCCGGTTGAGTCGCTGCGGTACGAATGAAGCGGTTCCGACGCACGTTCCGATATCCATAGAATTTTTGTCACATAGCGAAGGAGCTTTCAAAATGCGACTGCTTCGAAAAATAGCCACTGTTGCCGCACTACTGCTCTTGCTCCAATGCCGTTTGTGGGCGCAGGACAATGCGCCGCAACAGGCCGGACAGAACGCCGGGAGCAATGCTCCCGTCGCGGTGACGCTAAAGCGGGCAATTGAGCTTGCGCTGCAGAACAGCAAAGAAATCCAGTTGGCAAAAATCCAGGCGAGCGTCGCGGATCACGCCGCGGATATCACCAAGGCTCAGTTCATGCCCAATCTCTACGCAGGCTCTGGCGCCGGTTACACGAATGGCATCCCGGAAACTCCTGGCGGGCGGGCGCCTGCGGTTTTCAACGTGACGTACACCGAGCAGGTTTTCAACGAGCCACTCCGCGGCCAGGCCAAAGAGATGCAGGAGCAGGCCAAAGCGCAGAAAATCGCGCTGGAAGATGCAAAAAACAGCGTAATTTCGCGAACGGCGATGGCGTATTTGGAGCTGGCCAAAGTGCGCCATTCCCTGGACTTACTTCGAAAAGAACAAGAAAGCTCAGAAAAGATTTTGCAGGTCACGCAGGAACGCGAAGGGCAAGGATTCGAATTGCCGGTGGAAGTCACAAAAGCGCAGCTTACAAAAGCGATGGTAGTCCATCGAATCTTGCAGCTTGAGGGCAGGGAAGATCAACTGGAAGTGTTCTTGCGATATCAACTCGGGCTTTCCGAATCGCAGGCGCTGGAGGTAACTCCCGAGGAGCTTCCGGGAGAAGCGGATCTCGCAGGCGACAACCTAATTGCTTTGGCCCTGACCAGCAACTCTGGCCTGCTGCTCGCGCAATCCGACGTGCGCGGCAAGGAATTTCGCTTGAAAGGCGAGAAACGAGGATATTTTCCGACGCTCGAACTGGTGAGCGTCTACAGCGTGCTTGCGAAGTTCAACAATTACACTGAATTTTTTAGCAAGTTTCAGCGAAACAATTTCAACGCGGGAATCGACGTGCAGGTGCCGATTTTCAGCGCACACACAAGAGCGGCAATCGGACTGGCGCAGGTGAATCTGGACGCCGCCAAAGTCTCCTTCACGAACAAAAGAACAGAAGTTTCCGCGGAGATTCGGCAGAAAACGCGGCGCGTGCGCGAAATGGATGCCGCCAAAGAAGTCTCCCGGCTGGAATTGCAACTCGCCCAGCAGAACGTCGCCGTGCTGCAAGCGCAGTTTGGGGAAGGGAAGCTGAACCTCCGGGATATGGAGAGAGCCCGGCTGGAAGAAAATGAAAAGTGGATGGCTTATCTAGATGCGAATTTTCAAAAACAGCAGGCGCAGTTGGAACTCTTGAAGTCGGCGGGGCAGTTGGACAAAGTGTGGCAGTGAGCGCGTGACTGGTGACTCGTGATTTGCGACTGGTGAGGCGAGATGCTCGACAAAGATAGTTTGACGGTCTTGAACGAGGCCCTCACCAGACTTGACGAAGGATTTGGCAATCTACCTCCTTTGGAACCTGCCGCTTCGCGTGACGGCTCGCTTGAAGAAGTGCTGCGCGCGACCGCGGAGCGCCTGAAGGACAATTACCCGTACTTTCACCCACTTTATGCGGGACAAATGTTAAAGCCTCCGCATCCGGTCGCGCGAATGGCCTACGCGCTGACGATGTGGATCAATCCTAATAACCATGCTCTCGACGGCGGCCGGGCCACTTCGGCCATGGAAAAAGAAGCGGTCGCGGAGATTGCCGGCATGTTTGGATGGAAGAATTTCCTCGGCCATCTTTGCGGTGGTGGCACCATGGCTAACCTCGAAGCGCTATGGGTGGCGGGCCAACTCCATTTGGGGAAGAAAATTCTCGCCAGTCAACAAGCGCACTATACGCATCAGCGGATTAGTGGTGTTCTGCAATTGCCGTTCGAATCGGTACCTACCGATTCGCGCGGACGTATGGACACGCATGCACTTGCAAAGCGACTGGAGCGCGGCGACGTGGGAACCGTCGTGGCGACGATGGGAACCACCGCGACCGGGTCCGTGGATCCCCTGCCTGAAATCCTCACACTACGGGAAAAACATAAATTTCGAGTTCACGCCGACGCTGCGTATGGAGGTTACTTCAGCTTAGCTGGGAATTTAGAGCGAGAGGCCGAACTGGCATTTGAACGGATCGGCGAAGTGGATTCCATCGTCATCGATCCCCACAAGCATGGACTGCAACCGTATGGTTGCGGATGCGTGCTGTTTCGCGATCCGGGCGTCGGTCGGCTCTATAAGCACGATTCGCCTTACACCTATTTCAGCTCGGCGGAACTGCATCTCGGCGAAATCAGCTTGGAGTGCTCCAGACCCGGAGCAGCCGCGGCGGCTTTGTGGGCGACGCAAAAACTGTTGCCACTCGTGAGGGGCGGCGAGTTCGCGCGCGGATTGGAGCGCGGCAGGCAAGCGGCTCTGGCGCTATTTGAAAAGCTCCGTAAAGATTCGCGATTCATAACAGCGTTCGCCCCAGAACTGGACATCCTTGTCTTCGCCCCGCGCGGGACCAGCGTGAGCCAGTCATCCGCTTTGAGCCGCAAAATCTTTGACGCGGCCGCCAAGCTCAACCTCCATCTGGCGGTGGCCGAGTTGCCGCTGCATTTCTGGGGAGACAATCTTGGCGATGTGCACAGGGACCGGGAAACGCTAACTTGCCTGCGGTCTGTGCTGATGAAGCCGGAGCATCTTGATTGGATCGATCGCATCTGGAAATTGCTCTCCGCGGCTACGGGAGAAGTGCTCGAAGCGAGCTCAAGACTGGCCTAAAAGCTGTCGAGGTCGGTTCGAGTAATTAGCGGAAACTCCGCTCAATGCCGTATTTAGCGATTCGCCGCAAAAATACGCATCTTCACAGAAAGGGTTGGGCCATGCAGGGAAGTCAGGTAGACTAATATATGGACTGAGGCTATTTGAACTCGTCTTGTTGCAGCCCGGATGGGCTGTGGGCGAGGTTTTGGCGTACTAAGAAGCTAGCTTTGTCAGCTTAAAGTGCCACCACTGAGGGTGACGAATGCCGGATGTAATGAAGACATTGTTGTTGAATCCGCCGAGTTTTGAGAATTTTGACGGCGGAGCAAGTTCGCGCTGGCCTGCCACCCGCGAAATCGAGTCCTATTGGTATCCTGTTTGGCTGACCTATCCCGCCGGAATGCTGCCCGGCAGCCGCCTGCTCGACGCTTCTCCCCACAAAATCAATTGGCAGCAAACCGTTCAAATCTGCAAGGACTATGAGTTTCTGGTTTTGTTCACTTCCACCGTCGGTCTCGAAAGCGATATCAAGCTGACTCGCAAGATCAAAGAAGCGAATCCGGGAATGAAAATTGCCTTCGTTGGGCCGCATGGTCACATCAAGCCTGCGGAAACGCTGATGGCCAGCGAAGACATCGATTTCGTGACACGCGGCGAGTTCGATCACTCTGTCGTGGAATACGCGCAAGGCAAACCGCTCAGCGGAATCTTGGGCGTGAGTTACCGCAAAGACGGCAAGATCATACACAATCCCGAACACCCGCAGCTACACACGGAAGAGCTGGACGCGCTTCCGTTTGCATCGGACATCTACAAGCGCGACCTGGAAATCGAACGGTACAACGTGCCGTTCCTGCTGCATCCTTTCATTTCTTTCTACACGACGCGTGGCTGCCCGGCGCTTTGCACCTTCTGCATGTGGCCACAGACCATTTCCGGCCACGCCTGGCGCACCCGCTCCACCGACAACGTGGCGCAGGAAGTGAAGCAAGCGCTGGGATATTTCCCGCAGATGAAAGAAATCTTTTTTGACGACGACACTTTCAATATCCGCAAGGATCGCGTAATAGAGCTTTGCGCGAAATTGAAGCCTCTCAAGTTCCGGTGGTCTTCAACGGCGCGCGTGCACAGCGATTATGAAACGGTGAAGGCCATGGCTGATGCCGGCGCACGTCTTTTCATCGTGGGCTTTGAATCCGGCGACGCGCAAATCCTGAAAAACATCAAGAAGGGCGCGACGCTGGAGATGGCCCGCAATTTCAGAAAGCACTGCCGGAAAGTGGGAATCAAAATACACGGCGACTTCATCATTGGCCTGCCCGGCGAGACGAAAGAAACCATTCAGAAGACCATCGAGTTTGCCAAGGAACTCGACTGCGAAACCATTCAGGTTTCTCTCGCTCACGCCATGCCGGGCACGGAATTGCACGACACCATGGCCGCTCAAGGCTTCTTGAAAGTCGAGGCGCTCGCAGATTCGGGAGGCCACCAGTTGCCCCACATCGAGTATCCGCATCTTTCCAAAGCCGAAATGATGGCGGGCGTGAACCAGTTTTATGATGATTATTACTTCCGGCCCCGCGTCGTTTGGCGCATCGTGAAAGACGCCCTCTGGGACAGCCACGAACGCAAGCGCCTCTATGCCGAAGCCACGGAATTCCTGAAGCTGCGCGCCGAGCGCCTGAAGTGGGTGCGCAAAGGCGGCGAGGAATACAACAAACCGATGGTTTCCGTGCCGGGTACATCTTCCGGAAACGACTAAACCGCAAGCATGGCAAGCGAAAGAAGGCTCCGAATCAAGACGCTGGTGATGGTCTTTTCGATGGTTGTGTGCGCTAACGCCGGGGATCTTTTGCTGAAGCGCGGAATGTCGGAGATCGGCCCTGTCCAGCTCACCATTCGCGGCATCGCCGAAGCGTTTCGGCTCATCGTCACCAGCGGCACGGTCTGGGCAGCGATTTTGTTTTTGACCGGATTTTTGGTGAGCTACATGACCGTGTTGAGCTGGGCGGACTACAGTTACGTCATGCCGGCAGGCGCATTTGGTTATGCGGTGCTCACTTTCCTCGCGGTCATCTTTCTCCACGAATCCGTCTCGCCCCGGCGCTGGTTCGGCGTTCTTTTGATCTGTGTCGGTGTTCTCCTGGTTGGCCAAACAAAGCCGCGCACTACCGAAGTTCCTAGTGAGGCGGCGGCGTGATGCGCGTTGTCCTTGTGCTCGCGGTTTTGATTCTTGGTAGCACTGGCGGCGAAATCGCCATCACTCACGGTATGAAATCCACCGGCGAGCCGGAGCGTTTGCGCCCCCGCGCGCTGGTTCAATTTCTGGGCCGCGCTTTGCGCAACGGCTGGTTCTGGGCCGGTATCCCGCTGATGGCCCTCTCTTTTTATTCCTTGCTCGTCTTGCTTTCCTGGGAGCCGATTAGTTTGGTGATTCCCGCTTCCGCGCTCAGCTACGTTGTCGGAACCATTGGCGCAAAATACATTCTGCGAGAAGATGTGAGCCTGGCACGATGGGTGGGAGTCCTGCTGGTTTGCGCTGGCGTCGCGCTCGTTGCCGCTGGCTGAACGGAATTCCAAGCGACATTTCCTTCATGGCGAATGAGCCTCAATGATGTTGCATGTCGCCGCGTGGCGTGGGGCGCTGCTGCTTCTGGCTGCGGCTCCGCTCGTCTACTATCTGCTCGCGACCATTGCTGCATTGCGATTTTTCCGCCGCAAACGCGCCCGAGTTTTTCCTCCCTACGCTCCACCCGTGAGCGTTCTCAAGCCCGTGCGCGGAATCGACTTCGGTTCTCGTGAAAACTACGCGAGCTTCTGCCAGCAGGACTATCCCGAGTACGAAATCTTGTTTGCCGTGAACGACGAGAAAGATCCCGCTATTCCGCAGATTCAAGAACTGATCGCGCAATATCCGCAACGGCGGATTCGGCTCTTTGTTGGCGCAGAGCACCTCGGCGCCAACCGCAAAGTTAACAAACTCGCCCGACTCGCGCGAGAAGCAAGCCACGATATTCTGGTCCTCACCGATGGCGATGTGCGCGTCGGCCCCAATTTTCTCGGCGAAGTCGTTGCTCCGCTCCAGGACAAAAAAATCGGCGCTGTTACCTCGTTCTACCGTGCTGTCGCGCAAAAAAATCTCTTTTCACAACTCGAAGCTGTTGGCGCTGCCAGCGATTTCTTCCCCGGCGTCCTCATGGCGCAATGGACTGAGGGAATCCGGTTTGCCTTAGGAGCATCTATTGCCACGACGCGCGACTGGCTAGGGAAGATGGGCGGTTTTGAGGCTATCGCAGGCACTCTTGCCGACGACTACGAACTCGGCAACCGCATCGCTAAAGCCGGGGGACAAATTCTTCTGTCACGCGAAACCGTGTGGACCATGTACCCCGCGCAAACATTCCGCACTTTCTGGGACCACCAAGTTCGCTGGGCGCGCACGATTCGCCTTTGTCGGCCGTTTTCTTATCTTGGCTTGCTTTTCACTCAGGGATTGCCTTGGACCTTGCTTGCTGTCTTGCTCGCGTCCTCAAAATGGGCCGCGTTGAGTTACGTGGTCGCCTATGCGCTACTGAGATTTTACGTTGCCTGGACGGTCGGCGTTTGGGGTGTGGGCGATGAAGTTCTGCCCAGCAAACTCTGGCTCATTCCCCTGCGCGATGCCATCCACTTCGTCGTGTGGCTGGCCAGCTTTGCCTCGAATCGCATCCGCTGGGGCAACGTCGAATACACCATTCGGCAGGGCCAAATGGTGCCGCTCAGGGGAAGCGAACCAGCGGGCAATTAACGTCACCATGTGCCCGGCAGGATGAGGCGCAGCCCAGTGATTTTGGCTTCGTGCCGTTGACGCTGTTGTAGCAACGTGAATTTGTCACCCTAACGGCAACATAGAAATGTCACCCCCTGGGGATGCAAGTGTGTTCCAGGCGGGTGTCGCTGTAGTACAGCGACACCCGACCGTCGAGGCCCTGATAAAGCTGGACAGTGGCG
>DASPTW010000088.1:0-2940 GCA_035623215.1 Candidatus Acidiferrum sp. | reverse complement strand
ACCAACTGGTTCATTTGCTTCAACATTTCCGCGGGTTGCAGCTTTTGCGGCGCTAGGCTGCGCATAATTCCAATCGCCACCGCTCCGTACAAAGCCGCTGCAGTTCCCTTTCCGCTCACGTCGCCCAGCGCAATTCCCAATTGCTGCGGCCCATACCGCAAAAACTCGTATAAATCGCCACACACTTCGCGCGCCGACAAATACCGCGCCGCAAGGTCCACGCCGTAATCTTCCGCCGGCACCGGCCGCAGCAACGCGCCTTGAATCCTCTTCGCAGCCTGCAGATCCCGCTCCAGCCGCGTCTCTTCCTTCGCTAATTGCCCATACAACCGTGCATTCTCTAGCGATACCGCCAGATTGGCCGCAAGGATCGAAAGCGTCTGTACGTGATCTTCCGTAAAGTAATTCGGCTGCGGGCTTTCCAGGTCCAGTACCCCGATAACTTTTCCCTGGTGCATCATCGGAATCGCCAGTTCCGATCGCGTCTCCGGATTCACCATCAGGTAGCGCGGATCCACAGTTACGTCGGGCACCAGCACCGGCTCCTTAAGCGTTGCCGCCGCCCCCACGATTCCTTCGCTCGCCGCCACCCGCAGCTTTCCTTGCACGCGCTGCCCGTGCTTCACGTCCACACGGTGCAGAAAAACTTTTTGCTCCTCGTCATACAGCATGATGCTCAAAATCTGATAATCAATCACGCGCTTGGTTTGCTCTGCCGCGCGCCTCAGCAGCTCTTCCACGTCTAGGATTGCGCCGGTCTCGCGCCCCACTTCGGTCAGCAGCAGCAATGTGTCCGCCTGCGTCTTCACTTTTTCGAACAGCCGCGCATTTTCAATCGCGATGGCCACTCGGCTCGCCAGCAGTGTCAAAATGTTCTGCTGGTCGCGCGTGAAGTAATCCAAGTGCCGGCTTTGGATATCCAGCACCCCGACGGCTTTGCCCCGAACAATGAGTGGCACCGCCAGTTCTGACCGTACGCTCTCGATTGCATTTATATATCGCGGGTCTTTCGAGGTGTCGCTGACTCGCACCGAATGCCCGGAGGCCGCCGCGGTTCCGGTGATTCCTTGTCCCATGGGAATCCGCAAATTTTCGGCAAGTTCGCGCGGATATCCAATCGAAAACCGGTGCCGAAGATAGCTCCCGTCGCCCTCGATTATCAGCACGCCGAAGATTTCGTAGTCGATGTGCCGCTTGATCAGCGCCGCGACCCTTGCCAGCACCTCGTCCAGCTCCAGCGAGGCGTTCACTTCTTCGCCGATTTCCGCAAGCGTTGCCAGGACTTCCGTGGATACTTCCGCGCCGTTGTTTAGTGCAACCGTGCCAGTTTTTTCGTTCGTGTCTTCCATTCGAGGCATTTAGTATAACAGGCGCTTCTCTGCCCTTTGCTCCGCTGAAGGAGCGCGCATTTTTCTCGTTCCATCCGCTTTGGCCTGTTTGCGGGCTGGCTCTTGGAGTTTTGTCAAAGCCAGTCCAATCCTAATCTCTGCTCTTCACTTTTTCGGCGCTTCCTCGTGCGCCTCGCCTCCCAGCATTAGAACCCCTACATAAGGCAAATTCCGGTATCTCTCCGAATAATCCAGTCCGTATCCCACCACGAATTCGTTCGGGATGCTGAAGCCCACGTAATCCGCCTGCACGGCCGCAATCCGCCGTCCGGGCTTGTCCAGCAGGACCGCCACACGCAAATGCTTCGGTTTGCGCTGCTGAAACAGCCGCAGCAAATATTGCAGCGTCATTCCCGTGTCCAAAATATCTTCCACCACGATCACGGTCCGCCCTTCGATGCTCGAATCCAGGTCTCGCGTCAGCCGCACCTGCCCCGAAGAATGCGTGTTTTCTCCGTAACTGGACACCGCAATGAAATCAAACGAGACTGGGCCCGGAATGTTTCGTGCCAGGTCCGTCAGAAAAAACACTCCGCCTTTCAGGACGCTCACCAAGTGCAGCTGTTCATTCGGGAAGTTTCGCCGGATTTCCTTCGCCAGTTCCCGAATTCGCTTTTGGATTCGCCCTCCCTGGATCAACACTCGCACCCGCTCCTTCGGGGCCTTCCTTGTGCTCCCGCTTGTCTTCTTGATTTTCGCCATTCTTCTCCCTCAGTTTGGAAATCGCGACTCTACCCCACGCCCGCTTCCAAGGCAATCCTCGGATTGTTACCGCTCTGTCACAATTTGTTAATCATCTCGCAAAGCCCTCCAACCACTATTTCTTCAAGGATTTACGGACGCGACCTTGCAACTAGGTGCGGACAGCCAACGTCCTTCGGCCTTTTGGCCGTCCCATAGGTTCCCTGGCCGAAGGCTTGGCCTTTGGCATGGTCTTGTGGTAGAAAGTTGGGCATATTTAGGACGCGCTTAGTTCCGGTCCTTGCTTACTGTCCGCGGCATTGACCTAATCGAGCGGCCCCTTCTAACCCCGGTCAGCTTCGGTGTGGCTTTGGTGCGTAATACGCGGTCCCATTAGTGTCTAGGAGGAAGTTCCATGAGTAAGAATCGGATGGCTTGCACCATCACCCGTCTTTCCATCGCTTGGTTGGCGATGATGTTTGCTTTGCTTCTGTTTGTGTCGCGTTCCGATGCGCAATCCACGACCGACGGCGCCATCGGCGGCACGGTGCTGGACACGAGCGGTGCGGCCGTACCCAATGCAAAAGTCACTGTGAAAAACCTTGGCACCGACGCCGAAGAGGTCGTCATGACCGACGACACTGGCTACTTTCGCGTGGGCAAGCTTCAGCCCGCCACCTATAGTGTCTCCGTTAGTGCCCAAGGCTTCGCTCCTTTCACCCTCGAGCACGTCATCGTCCAGGTCGGCAGTGTCACCGAAGTGACTGCCAAGCTCAATGTGGCTTCCGCTGGCGCCACCGTTGTCGTTACGGCTGAAATTCCCCAGGTCAACACGAACTCCGCAGAATTCGCTCCAACCGTCGATCAAGCT
>DASPTW010000087.1:0-22364 GCA_035623215.1 Candidatus Acidiferrum sp. | reverse complement strand
TGCATCTGGGTGTCCAGCGGGAAGCGTTTGTTGAGGTCTTGGGCCAAGGATTCGGCTCTTGTGGTATTCCCCGCCATGGCAAACGCGAGCGCCGCTTCAACCTCGGCCCCCGGACTTGTCGGCGCTAGCTTTAGAGCCTCTGCGGCTGTCTGCCGGGCTTCGGCATGCTTACCATAGGCTGCCTGTTGTAGCGCGGCATTCGCTAGCCATATTGCCCCACTTTCCTTGTTATCAGCTCGTATGGCGGAGTCCACAGCTTGCTTGGTAAGTTGTCGCGCCATACCTAGGTGGCCGCCATACGCTTCGGTATCACTGGCGAGCGCAAGTCCGAAACTCTCTTCAGGCTTGCCCGCAAACCACTGCTGCTGTTCCGCCGTGGCGGCAGAGTCGGCGTCGAGGAAGGCAAGAGCATAGAGCACAGTGTGAAATTCGAAAGCATCCATTTTTCGCGACTGCGCCTCGTGGACGATCCGCCGCGCATCGTCGAAACGCTGCGAGGCAAGCGCATAGTTGGCGAGATTTCCGTAGGAGCCTAAAGACGGTGCAAGACGCAAGCCTTGGCTCGTGACCTCAGCGGCCTTGTCATACTGCCCCTGTGTGGCATATACGACCCCCAAACTGGCATACGCTTCGGAATCACGCGGGTACCTCTCAATCCACTGCTCATATGTCTGGGCCGCTTTGTCCAGCTCTCCTGTTGCATTCAAATAGTAGTCGGCGGCGATCGCCAACTTTTCCCACTCTCCGGTTTGTTCCCGCAACTGGAACGCCTTGCTGAAATATTCAGTGGCCCGTCCTCGCTCGCTGAGATTGTAGTATTCCAGGCCCAGTTCGTCGTAGCCAATCGCAAAATTCGGATCAAGATCGATGGCGCGTTGAAAATAAGGCAGGGCGGCAGAGGAGCCTTTCTGATCGAAAACCTTGAGTCCAACGCTGTACACTTTTAGAGCTTCGAGCGACGAAGTAGTTGCGTGTGCCAGCGGTACGTCGAACTTCTGAACAGAAGCAAGCGATTCGCCCAGTTCGCCTCGGACCCTGGATGCCGCCTCGCCCAGCGTGTCTAGCACGTTCTCCTTGGAATTCGCTATCGCTTGCTCCTGCGCCAGCGTCTCCCCGTTCTGGCAATTCACTGCCTTCAACCCTAGCACGTACTTGCTCCCTAGACTGCCAATCGATCCGGCAATGTAGGCTTTGCTTCCTGCCCGCTGGCAAAGCTCCCGGGTCAACTCGGGCGTAAGTTTCGTGCTGGCAGGGCGCGTCATCTGCTGCAACGTCCTCGCGACGTCGCTGTCTGGGAGCACCTTGAAGAAGGGGGATTGGCGCAGCGAAAGGGTGAGCGCTGTATTCAGCGTCCCGTCGAAGATTTCATCGCCCGTGCTGTTGTCAAAATCAGCGAGGACAATCGTATCTTGGGGAGTGATTGGCGAGACACGCCCGCGAAAATGCCAGAATCCTCCTACCGCTGAGCCTGTCAGGATCAGAGCGGTTACGACCAGCATGTAGGGGTGTTGACGGATGCGGGAGCCAAAAGGGACCGCCGCTTGCAATTCGGAAGAACAGATCACCGGAGCTAAAAAACGGTAGCCCTGCCGCGGAACGGTTTCCAGAAACCGGGGATTGTCTGCCGCGTCGCTTAGAGCATCCCGAAGCTTCCGCACTGCCGTGTTCAACGCCGCGTCAAAGTCCACAAACACATCTTTGGGCCAGAGCTCCTGACGGATTTCCTCCCTGGTCACCAGCTGGCCAGGGCGCTCCAGCAGCATCACCAGAATCCGGAAAGGCTGCTCTTGCAGACGAATCCGGCTGCCCGTCTTCGTGAGTTTGCGCTCTCGAAGATCAACCTCAAACGACCCAAAACGAACAATCCGCCCTGCTGATTCGTGCTGCATCTGAACCCCCTGGTCATAACCAGCAGCAACCGCTCTTTCTACAGCGGGATATCTGGTGAGAACAGATTCAGAAACAGTTTTGTTGCACTTTTCCCCGGTGCCGCGACACTTTCCTTACTGCTGTACAGGAGGCCAAGGGTCAGTGGGTTTTGCGATGGTGCGTTGGGTTACGCACATGCGCGGAACTGTGCCAAAGCATCCTGCTCAGCGTGACGCATGGAATGCCTCTTTCAGGGGGAAGCCCCAAGTGCTCCGAAGGAGCCTACTACGATGCCCGCCAAATGAAAAGGCGTGCATCGCAAGCTATGAGGAAATTTCTGTCAACAATTACAGCCGGGAAAGGATGTGTAATCAACGCCCAGGCTCGGGGAGGTCTGCGGCTTGGATCGTAAGACCAAGGTAAGGGACAAACTCCAAAATATCCATGCTGCACTGTCGGAGCTCCTCGTTGAGCTCGAACACTATGACCTCGAGCAAAACGCACTGGGCGTCTTGCGAAACATCCTTCGCGAGATGCTTGCGACCGTCCGGACGCTCGGGCAAGGGATCGATCGGTCTTCTCTCGCACCCGGCAACCAAGCTTTCTTGGCCCTTCTGATTGACGAACAAATGCGACGCGCCTCTCAGCTAAACACGGAGATCGGCAAAGACTTTGAAGCTGGGAAAATTAAGACCGATCAAGAAGGGCTGTCGGGATACCTGCTAGCCCTCAATCAGGTAATCGAGCAACTAGATGTCATCCTTGGGAGTCGTGGAGCGGGACGCTAGGGTGCGATGCCAGACGCCCACAAACAAGCTTCTTTCGAAGACAGTGCTCATCGTCGACGACATGGACGGCCTCCGCGAGATGCTCGCTGATTTCCTGCCCTTGCTGGGCATGCAGGTGCTCGAGGCTGCTGGCGCAATGGAAGCAATTCACACAGCTCGCTCTCATACGGAAACAATTGATTTGTTGCTGACGGACATCGAAATGCCCGGCATGTCAGGTTTGAAATTAGCGGAGAAGCTCACTCACATGAGACCCGGCATTCGCGTTCTTTACATGTCCGCTGGAACCAATCCACTGGAAAGGACAACCTCTAAGCAAAAACCGCTTGGTTCATATTTCATTCAAAAGCCGTTTTCGCTCGAGGAATTGAGGACCGTCCTGATGTCTATCTTCACCGAGTGAGGAACGCCACATCAGCATGGAGCCGGCGGCTAGCAAATGACGTGCGCATGGTCTGACTGCGGCAGCAATGCGGAGGCTACTTTGGGTGGTCGTCCGCTGTGCCGAAGTCATTTTTACGATGTAGCTGCGAGACAGCTCGAGGAGCATCGTGGACTCTTGCAACGGACCGCGCCGGAAGGAACAGATTGCATTGCGATTTCCAGATTCCTGACCGAGCTCATTACCCAGACAACAACCTTAGTCGCTAGTGCGAAGCTCCTCAGCGCCTGGCAGCGTGATCAATTCCTTGAACTCTCTTTGTCTGCAGCGGAGTTATACAAACGCATTAATGAAAATCCCCAAAACATCCACAGCCACTGACTTGAACAGACTCTACACCATTGACCAGTCCTTTCATGCCGAGCCGGCTCACGGTGCGCCGCGCGAATTCAAGCCAGGCGAAGCTTTGTGGTGCGATCTGGAACAAAGGGGCGATGTGTTTAAATTCGCGACAGATGACCGCGTTGACTGGTTTGTAGACCGCCAAACGTTCGAACGATGCTGCGTCCTCACGCGAAGGAGCTGATCAGGTACTTCTTCACAGCAATCCTGTTATAATCGGCTTGGTTGGTCGCTCCCCGGGAGCCTGCACTTCCGTGCCAATCCGCTCTTCGCAGCGTGGGTCCATCAAGGAGGAGCTTATGACCATCCGCCGCTTCATTCCTCTCTGCCTCTCGCTTTTCGCTTTCGCCGCTTTTTCTTCCATCGCGCAGGAAAATCCTAACCCCGGCCCGCCCGAAAAATCGCAGCTCCCGCCCAGCTACGTCCCCTCGGGCAAAGCCATGTTCAAGCAATACTGCGCGTCTTGCCACGGCGCAGACGCCAAGGGCCGCGGCCCCGCCACTCCCACTCTCAACACCCGCGTCCCCGATCTCACCACGCTCTCCAAGCGCCACGACGGCAAATTCCCGCATGAATACGTCCAGAACGTCCTGCGCTTCGGCCCGGGCTATGCCGCCCACGGCTCGCCGGAAATGCCCGTGTGGGGCCCCATTTTTCAGTATCTCGAAAATTACGACGAACCTGCCGTGCGCCAGCGCATCAAAAATCTCTGCGACTACATCGAATCGTTGCAGGAAAAACAGTCCTAGCATGCTTCTTTTTCACTAAAAGGCGTGCCCCCTCGCCGCTTTTGTGGTCCAAACGTCGTTCGAGGAGCAACTCGCCCGTGGAATCCTCGGCCATGGGCGGGTGGCATGGGATTTTCTTCTTTCTTCTTTGTGGTGCACGATGAGAGCATACCACTTCTACAATTTCAGAGAGAGTAGTGAAGCGGGGGTGCCCCACGCGTCGGTTTTACGCGTGGGGGTTTTCCATGCCGAAGGGTTTCAAACGCTACTACGGGCGTGGCGACCTGCATTTCATCACCTTCTGCTGCTATCAACGCAGACTGCTGCTGCGCTCCGCCCGCGTAAGGAATATTGAGCTCAAGATTCTTCAGCAAGTGCGTGCCCGCCAAACGGAGAGCTGACCACCGAAAACTCGGCACCTGGTACGAAATTGGTCCCCTGGTCCCCACTTTCTGGCCTGCTGTTTGCCACAGCAGGTTGTGCGCAGCAGCGGCCGCATCCCTAAGGAAGTTCCCATCCTCCTCATCGGCGACGATTTGGACGGCAGAGTATTTTCTGAGCGCACCAAAACCGTTCTTCTCAGCCTCCATGGCGCCGGCATTCTTTCCAAGCACAAACTTTCTCCCGAGCAGGAGCTTATCCTTCGCTGCCCCGACCAAAACAAAGAAACCGAAATCCGCGTCGTCGGCCAGCTTGGCACCAGCAACGGCTTCCACACCTACGGCGTCGCGTTCGTCGATCCGAAACTGAATTTTTGGGGCCTCGAGTTTCCCCCCATCAGCGATCTCGAGCGCGAAATGGGATTGATCTCGCTCGCGTGCACTTCTTGCAAAACCATCGAAGAAATTGACGACACCGGAATCGAAGCCGACATTTGCGCCACCGGCGAGGGCGTCATGCGCTTTTGCAAACGCTGCGGCCACTCCACGCTCTGGAAACCCGCGCTCGCGGACGCTCTGCAGGATTCGCGTTCTCCCAACGATTCGCAATTGTCGTTGTTCACTTCTTCCGCTGCTCCGCCACCATCTTCGCCGGCGCAAGTTTCTCCGCCTGCGCCGCCACAAGCCTCACCCGAAATTCGCGCGACGACTCCCGCGCTTCCTTCTACACGTCCCCCTTCGCCGTCCGCGTCGACGGCGGCGCGGCCCACTTCGTTTTACGCCGCGCTCCCCGAAGAGCTTGAGCGCGCGCACGGCTCCGTGCTTACCATGGCGCCTCCAGAAAAACAGCTGCGCCCCACTGGTGCCGAGCGGCGCAAGCATCCGCGCGTGAAAGTCACATACTCCGCGTGTGTGCGGCATCCGCAGCGCGGAGACGACGTCGTGCTTTGCGAAGACATGTCCAAAGGCGGCTTGCGGTTCAAGAGCCGCAGGCAGTACTACGCGCAATCGCTGATTGAAATTGCCGCGCCGTACGAGCCGGGACAACCCGCGATTTTCGTTCCCGCGCAAATTGTTTTCGTCGAAGAGCTTCCCGAGCAGCAGCTTTACCGCTACGGCGTGCAATATCTGAAGCCCACCAAAATCCGCGACGCGTTTTGAAGGACGCAAATCTCACAAAAAAAAGGGCGGCGAACCCCGGTAAAAAATGCAGCGCCGAAACTCGTTGCGGAGAAACTCAGCGGGAATTTCGGCCGGAAAAAACTCGGCGCGTGAAAAAAGTGCGGAAAATTCTTCCTGAAAAAGCCCGGCGAAGAATTTCGCCGCGAACAAAAATGGCGCGCCGGGAAAACGCCGTGCGCTCAAATGAAACCGCGCGCGAAGAAAGTTGCGGGAAGAGGTCCCGCCGCAAGCGGGCGCGCAAAAACCAAAAGAGGGGGCGAGATTTCGCCCCCTCCCCTCTCAAGGGAACTACGCGATCAGCGCGTCGCCGCAAAGGCGGCTTTGTGGAAGGTGGAGTATTCCGCATCAAAATGCTTCACGGACGGGATGCCCTCCACGTACTTTGCCAAGATCTTGCCGATCTCGGGATAAAGTTCGCGATTGTAGGTCTCCGCATGCTCCTTGGTCTCCCACAGGCTGATAGCGACTACCTCCCTCTTTTCCGGTGTGACGAGCAAGAGCTCATCGAGGAATCCCCTTTGCTTCTTGAGCATCGGCAGAATTTCCTTTTCAAATGTCACCGGGAACTCGCTCATCATGTTGGGCTTCATCTGCTGAGTCACCAAACGTGCAAACATACTTGCCCTCCCTCTTTCCTTCTTCCTTCCTTCTTGCGTAAGGGCGATGTCGCGTTGCGCCTAGGTTCCGCCAGAGAGTCGCGGGGTGGTTGTTCCTTCCCTGGCCCCACGCTCCCCTATTGCTCCCAGCGCACTGGGAAATTCAGTACTGCGGGTCACGCTGGCGTGTGCCGCATGGTCGCGACGGTGCGGCATGCGGGCAACAACGTGGCCGCTGCGCCACGCGTTGTTTGCCGGGCGGCGCGCGCATCTCGTTTCGCTTCAATCAATTGCGGCGTGGCGGCGCAATTGCCATTTGCTGATCGACTGCTATGAACTGGAGACTTCACCATGCGCCATTTCCACAGCACAGAGCGCTGCCACCTTGGGAGCAACCCCGCCATCCTTATTATTGTCCTTTCTATTCTTCTCTCGGGCCTCACGCTCTCGGGATGCCATACCACCCACGCGTTTCCTCACGCCAATGCGGCGGCATCACGGCCGGCGCCGCCAGCGGCTTCCTCCGCAAAACCATCCGACGCACCATCCTCGGAGCCGATCCCGTCTCACGTCTCCAAGCATCCGCCGCGCGATTCGGAATTCTCCGTGTACCATAACCCGGACTACGGGGTTTCGTTCCGCTATCCGCGCAACTACGCGCTGGAGGAAGGCCCGGACTCCGATGATGCGGCGTTTGTGCAGCAACAACAGGAGCTGACGGTCGGCCAGCCGGGCGCGATCCTGGTTGCGACGCTTACAATCCCCGAGGATGCCTACCCGAACACTTCGTTTCGCAGCGGCGTGGTGCAATTTGTCGTCAACCCCGCGGTCACGCCGGACGCGTGCCGCGCTTTGACGCTTTCTGCCGACTCCGGGCTGTCGCCGACGTCGGGATCGCTCGGGATTCACGGCATCCCGTTCGATTGGCGGCTGAGTTCGAGTGTTGGCGCGGGCAGCTACGTGGAGAACGTCGAATATGCGGGCTACTCCAGCGGCGCGTGCTACGAATTCCTGATAGAGATTAGCGCCTCCAACTATGTCGAGCCGGATTCGGAGATGAAACCCGCCGACATTCCGAAAATCCTGCGCGCGCTCGAAAAAATCGTGTCTTCCTTTCAGGTGACGACCCGATGAAGGGCCTCTGGTGAGCGGAGTCGACTCCACCGTCATCCCGAGCGAGCGTTGTGCTTTTTGCAACCCGACGAGGGATCTCTTGGCTGCCTTTCCGCTTATAATCTTCACGTGAAAAAGACCAAATCCAAGCCCAAGCCCGAAGATATAACCAAGGCCATGAACAGGGCCCTCGCCAAAATCGGCAAAACCAAAGACCCCTTCGTCACCGCCGCCGCTCGCCGCATCCTCGAGCTCGCCGAATGGTGACTCCTCTGCTTTAGGCTTTTTCTTCTGTCTTTTTCCTCCTGGTTCCTGCTTTGTGGTTTCCCCCCACTCTTGACACCCTTTCCCTTCTGATCAAGGATCCCGATTGATCAACCCCAAGTGCAATCAGCCACCCAAAGGACCAGACTTGGTTTCTTCCCTGGCGCGCCAATCAACAAAACTGGGAAAGCTTCACCTTTTCTAAAATGGGCCGGCGGCAAGTCGGAACTCCTGCCCGAAATCGAGAAAAAACTACCTCGATCCTTCAATACGTACTGGGAGCCATTTGTCGGCGGGGGGGCCCTCTACTTTCGTATGAGTCCGGCGTCCGCCGTTTTGTCAGATGCGAACGAAGAGCTCATTAACTGCTACCAAATTGTCCGGGACAAGGTGGAAGAACTGATAGAGGCGCTGAAAAAGCACTCAAACGTGAAGGAGCATTTTCTCGGCCCTTCCTGCTCCAGCATCTTGATGAGCGCCAGGGCCTTGGCGCGGTGCTGGATGGGAAGGCTAGTAAGGAATTCTTCGACGGGTGCCCGGCCTTGAGCGTCCACAAAGAATTCCACTCGCCAAGCCATACCTTATATAATATCCCTAAAACGATATGATATCAAGTGCACGGATGACGAGAATCATTCGCTGACGAGGCCGAAATTCGAAAAATGGAAACTGGAAAAGCAGACAGCGAATTACGGTCGGGCCCAGTCTTCCCAAAGCAAACCTTTTACGCGAGTGAACTCTTTGGCGTTAGCAGTCACAAGGGTCAGACGGCGGCCCAGCGCTTGGCCGGCGATAAGCAGGTCGTAGCCGCCAATCGGCGTGCCCTTGCGCTCAAGAGAATTTCGTATCTCGGCGGCAGTGCGCGCGTCTTCTTCCCCAAATTCGAGCACGCGCACGGCACCCGCCAGAAACAGCTTGAGACGCAACGTATTCGCGTCCGTCCTGGCGCTTTTTGCCACGCCGTACCACAGTTCGTACAGGGAGACGGCGGACACGCACACCGGCTCACCGGAATCCACCGCTTTTGAGAAACGCTTTCGAGCCGCTTCCGATGTCCCATTGATGAGCACAATGCAGGCATTCGTATCCAGCAGGTACGCCACGGCGCATCACTCAATCGAAGAACTTGCGCCGCTGCGGGCGCGGCTGCTTCCGGCCGCTCTTCAACAAGGGGTCGGCACCAAGGCGGTCCATGGCGGCGAACCATTCTTTGGTGTCCGTGATGATGGGCTCGAGCAGGACACCTTCGGGCACACGGCGGACGCGCACGCAGTCTCCTTCAAAACGAAAGTCGCGGGGCAGCCGCACGGCCTGGCTGCGGCCGTTGCGGAACAGTTTTGCGATGGCGCGCTTGCTCATAGGGTTCCTTCCATTAATATATACCATGAATCTATACCACATGCAACCGCATGCACCGCTACTGGTTGGGCGGCAGCACGCCGGGGCGCTATCGGCTTGTGTCAGCTCTTTTTTGCGCTAGCGGAGAGTTCCTTCGCTCGAAGACTCACTCAGGACGACTATCCTTATCGGATAGTCGCTTTTGCTCAACGTTCTTCAGCCAGGCGGCGTGTTCCGCGTCACTCCAATGGTGGACGTCGATGATGTAACCGTCCGGGTCGCGCAACGAGAGCGAGCCACTGGGCATGTATCCGGGATAAATAATCGCGGGCGCCGCGACGCCGTTGGCCAAGAGGTGTTCGCGGAACGCCGGCAAATCGGGAGTGTACATGGCCGTGAGCAAGGCATGCTTGGCGGGGTCGAAGGCGTGCTCGGCCAGGAGGAACATCACCGCGCCGCCTTCGCAATGCATGCGCGCCCAGCCGGGACACGCGGGGTCGCCCTCCAGGTCGATGAGCTCGAAGCCCAGCAATTCGTAGAAACGGATGGAGCGCCGCACGTCCATGACGTGCAGGAGTGGCGTGAAATATCCGGCTTTCGGAATCATGGCCGGGCATTGTACTCCCGCGCAGGCTCAGTTTTTTAACTTTCCTCGACTCCGCTTTCTTGGGAGGGGGAGTCTACCGAATGGGAGGTTGAAGGTTTGAAGGTTGGAAAGTTTGAAGGTGGCGACGCCAGGAGATGGCTAGAATTCATCGGGCCATTTGCGGGCGGCATGAAACACGGCGAGAATCTGCAGCTCGTTGCGTTCGATGCGGTAAGCAACGATGAACGGCGTACCACGAATGACCAACTCGCGCGTTCCTGCGACGCGGCCGTCCCTGCCCGCCATAGGGTGCCTGGCAAGAAGTTCGGCGGCTTTCCAAATTTTGCCGGCAGTGCGAACGGCGGCCCGGGGATTCTCCTGGGCGATATATTCATACGCACTAACGAATTGTTCCCTGGCGGGAGTGGTCCAGCGGAGGCGCATCGAGGACGCTACTTAGCGCGCCGCAGCCTTGCGACCAGTTTTTTCATTTGCGCGTGCGGGACAAAGTCTCCGGCCTCCGCGGCGAGCAGGCCCTTTTTGATGAGCTTGATGTGATATTCGTTTAGCTCGAGGTACCGCTCGACGGCTTCATTCAAAAGATACGTCCGGTCGCGATCCATGGAAGCCGCCAGGGCATCCAGCGTCTCGACCGCGCCGGCTGGCATCCGGAAACTAATGGTTTTCAATGCGGCCATAATATTTCATCATATGCTGCAAGACATTGCATTACAAGCAGGCTTCCCTGCGGAAGAACGGGACGGTGCTAGAATGCGCGGAACAGGCCCACCGATTTCAAAGCGGAATGGAGGAATCGAATGCGTGGCAGAATTTTGAACTTGCTGGCCGTTGGGCTGGCGTTGGGAATTGGCGCGCTCGCGGGGAGCGAGTGCGCTTTTGCGCAGGAACATGCGGAGCATGCGGCGGCGGCGAAAGCCAAGCCGGCAACGCTGATGACCGGTTACGGGAACTGGCGTCACCCGGTGTCGACGACGAACGCGCAAGCGCAGGCCTTTTTCGACCAGGGGCTGCGGCAGATTTACGCGTTCAACCACGACGAGGCGGCGCGGTCGTTCGAGCGCGCGGCGGAGCTCGACCCGAAGCTGGCGATGGCGCAGTGGGGCATCGCGGAAGCGGTGGGGCCGAACTACAACGATCCCGCGAGCGAGGCTCGCTTCGTGCAGGCGCACGAAGCGATTGAGAAGGCGCTGCTGCTGGGGGCGGACGCTTCGGAGAGCGACAAGGCGTACATCGCGGCGCTGGCGAAGCGGTTCCCGGCGGACCCGAAGTCGGATTTGCGCGCGGCGGCGGAGCAGTATCGCGACGCGATGCGCGAGGTGGTGAAGCGGTTCCCGGATGATCTGGATGCGGCGACGCTGTTTGCGGAGGCAGGGATGAACCTGCATCCGTGGGGATTGTGGCATCAAGACGGCACGCCGGAAGAAGGCACGGAGGAGATTGTGGCGACGCTGGAGTCGGTGATCCGGCGGGAGCCGAATCACCTGGGCGCGATTCATTATTACATTCACGCGGTGGAGGCGTCGAATTCGCCGGAGCGCGCGCTGGCCGGAGCGAACCGGCTGGCGGCGCTGGCGCCGGCGGCGGGGCACATCGTGCACATGCCGGCGCACATTTACATCCGCACGGGCGATTACGAAGCGGCGGTGCAGACCAACGAGAAAGCGGCGCTGGCGGATCAGGCGTACCTGAAGGCAAGCGGGGCGCAAGGCATCTACCCGATGATGTATTACAGCCACAATTTGCATTTCATCGCGATGGCGGCGGCGATGAACGGGAATTATGCGGAGTCGAAGCGCGGGGCGCAGATGCTGGCGGCGAACGTGGGCCCGCACGTGAAAGAGATGCCGGCGCTGGGAGGCTTCATGACGGTGCCGCTGGCGGTGGAAGTGCGCTTTCATAAGTGGAATGAGATTTTGAAGGTGCCGCAGCCGGACCCGGCGCTGCAGACGTTGTCGGTTTTTTGGCATTTTGCGCGAGGACTGGCGCTGGCGGGCACTGGTGATTTGGACGGCGCGGAAGCGGAGCACAAAATTGTGGCGGAAGCGGAAGCGAAGACGCCGCCCGATGCCATTTTTCAGATGCCCATCAACAACAAGACCAAGGACATTTTGAAAATTGCGGAGAACGTGCTGGGGGCGAAGATTTCGTACGCAAAAAACGATATGGACGCCACAGTGAACCAGTTGCGGACCGCCGTCGCGACGCAAGATTTGCTGAAGTACGACGAGCCGGAAGACTGGTTCTACCCGGTGCGCGAAAACCTGGGAGCGGTGCTGATAAAGATCGGGGATAACGCCGGAGCCGAGGAGGTCTTTCGCGCGGATTTGGCGCGCCATCCGCGTAACCCGCGGTCGCTGTTCGGGCTGGAGGAAGCGCTGAAGGGGCAGGACCGGGCGTACGACGCGGGATTCGTGCGCAAGCAGTTTGACGCGAACTGGAAGGGCGCGACGAAACCGGCGGTTGACGATCTCATTTAAGCGATCAGACCGTCTCAATCACAAGGCGGGGAAAAGAAGCGCGGAAAACAGCGGCGTCGAGCGTCAGCAGCCGGTATCCGTTGACCGAGGCGTGCGCGCCAATCAGGAAGTCGCTTAGGAGGCGCCGTGGGTCGGTGGACCGCTGGCGCCGACGACGGGCCGCGTAAGCTTGAAACGCTTTACCGGCTTCCCGCCAGATTTTCTCGCGCAAATCCCATTCAACGGCGATCCCCGCTTCTTCGCAGAAGCGATCGACAAACTCCTCGGTCCGTCCCGCCGCGGCGAGCAATTCCGCATACACTACGCCGCAGATCACCATCTGCTCTCTGTTTTGGATTTCCTGCAGGGCCTTCATTGCCAGCCGGTTCAGCGCGTCATTGTCATTCCACAAGGCCGAAAGGACGTTCGTATCCAGCGCGGCAGTCACTCGTTGTCCTCATGACCACGGATCTCCCGCAACCATTTCTGAATGGCTTTCCTGCCGCTCCCAATGCCGGGTGTTCCGATGCCGCGGTATTTTTCAAAGACGCTCTCTTTTCGCACGGCCTTAACTTGTACGCCGTTCCCGTTGTCCTCGAACTCGAGATTGTCGCCCGCGCGCACGCCGAGCCTGCGGCGGATATCGCGGGGGACGGTAATCTGTCCTTTGCTGGTGATTTTCGCTTGTCGCTTCATGGCGCTCCCGTTTTCCTTACTTTAGCATATATCTCCTTACTCTTGTTTCATTGTTCCATGGTGGCTTCGGGACAAGCACGAGGAGCGTGGAACGCAGGGTTCAGGAGCTGCTTGGCGTGGGTGCGGCGATGTGTTCTCCTAATAGAGACGCCATGAGAAGCGCCAACTATCACGAGAACCGAATGTTTCGCCGCTGGATGATGGCGGCGCTGGTATTTTGCTGCGTTTCGGCGCCTGCGATTGCGCAGCAGCCGACGATTCGATTCGTGCGGAATCCGGATCCTGCGCCGGACTTCAAGCTCGAGGGTTTTGACGGCAAGACGATTTCGCTTTCGGATTTTCACGGGAAGGTGGTGCTGCTGAATTTCTGGGCGACCTGGTGCGGACCGTGCCGCGCTGAGGTGGCGGACTTAGTCGAACTGCAGAAGCGATACAAAGACCAGTTGCAAGTGATCGGGCTGGTGGTGGATGACGACGATCAGGACGCGATCAAAAAATTCGTGGCGGAGTCCGGCATCAACTACCCCATTGCCATCGCGAGCGACGAAATCCGGACAAAGTACGGAGGAATTCCTGCGCTGCCGACTTGCTTTGTTATCGATGCCGAGGGCCGGGTGGTGCAGAAGCATGAAGGCTTGCGCGATCCGGTGCTCTACGAGGTGGAAACTCGTTGGCTGCTGGGTTTGCCTATCGGAAACATCCGCGTCGAAACGTTCGAGGACAAGGGCGAGATTTTTCTGAAGCATGCCGACAGGGCAAGCGAGTTGCCGGGAGTGGATTTCTCGAAGCTCACTCCGGAACAAAAAGCGGTGGCGCTGCATAAGTTCAACGCGGAGATGTGCACGTGCGGGTGCGGGTATACGCTGGCGCAGTGCCGCGTGCTGGACCGCAATTGCAGCGTCAGCAAGGAAGCCACGGCCAAGATTGTCGCAGCGCTCGCCGGAGGAAAAGGCGCAACTGCGGACGCACCTGCATCGGAGAAACCCTCAGGGCCGGAAAAACCCCAAAATTAAATGCGCGGCAGCAACGCTGGGTGAACGACTCCCTTATTTCTTAAGAAGGTCGACGACCGCGGCAGTCATGGCTTTGACTCCGGTGCGAATCGTAGGCTCGGGCAACGGAGCGAATTCGCTGGAGTGCGGACCCGGCAAATACTGGCCTTTGTCATTCGCTTCGCGCCATTTTTGCGGGTCGGCGGCGCCGAGATGGAACATGCAGATGGGCGGCTTGGGATCGTCGAGAGCATAAAGACTGAAATCCTCGCTGGCCATTACTGGTTCCACGGGCACGACGTTTTCCTTTCCGAGGGAGCGCTCGAGGGAAGCAGCGACGCGACGCGTGAGCTCGGGATTGTTGTAAGTAGCGGGAACGTGATCCGCGGCAACTTCAACGATGGGCGCGCGGTCCGCGGGGACACCAGCGGCAGCCGCAATACCGTTCGCGATTCGCGAAATGGCAGCGAGAACTTTCTCGCGCTGCTCGGGGTTCATGGTTCGAACGGTGAGCTGAAGGTGAGCTTCGTCGGGGATGATGTTGTGCTTGGTGCCAGCGTGAAACGAGCCGACGGTGACAACCGTTGGGAGTTGAGGATCCATTTCGCGGCTGACGATGGTTTGCAAAGCCACGACAATTTCCGAGGCAATCACGATGGGGTCTTTGCCAGCTTGCGGGGCAGAGCCATGACCGCCCTTGCCGCGCACAGTGATGTCCACGGAATCTGCTCCAGCAAGAATAGTTCCTTCATGCCAGCCGACTTTGCCGGCGGGCAAATCCGAGCCGTCATGAAGGGCTAGGACGTAGGTTGGTTTTGGGAATTTGGTGAAGAGACCCGCGTGCAGCATGGCCGCGGCGCCGCCAACGGTTTCTTCAGCGGGCTGGCCGATGAGCACAACAGTTCCGCTCCACTGATTTTTGAGTTGTGCGAGCATGCGGGCGGTGCCGATGAAAACGGACATGTGAATGTCATGGCCGCAGGCATGCATGACGCCGACTTCTGAACCGTCGGCGCGCTTTACTTTGACGTGGCTCGCGTAAGGCAAGCCCGTGTTTTCCACGATGGGCAGCGCGTCCATGTCCGTGCGCACGTAGACGGTGGCGCCGGGACCGTTCTTCATAACACCCACAACGCCGTATCCGGTCAGCCCAGGCTGGTCGTAGGTGCCGAAGTGGTCGGTGACGTCGTAGCCGAGCTTGCGCAATTCCGCAGCGACAATGGCGGAGGATTCTTTCTCCTGCGTGGATAGCTCAGGATTTTCGTGCAGATGCTTGTAGGTCGCGACCAGCGAATCCATCTCCTTGCCGACCCGCTGGTCCAAATCACTTTGCGCGAAAAGCGGGATGCCCCCACAAAACGAGAGCGAAACTGCAAGAGTGCATTTCTTCCATCGAAACATGGATCTCCTCCACAAGCGCGGGAAATCTTAACATCATTGCGAATCAAAACTTCAAAAGGAAGAGCGCGCGAATCGAACGAGGCTGAAGTTACCTTCCGCCAGACGGCGCGGAGTATAATCGCGGCCAATCATGGCGCTGAATTCAGGTCAAAAGCTCGGACCGTATGAGATCGTTTCCCCGCTGGGAGCAGGCGGGATGGGAGAGGTGTATCGCGCGAGGGATACGCGGCTGGGGCGGGATGTAGCGCTGAAGATTTTGCCCAAGGAGATGTCGGCGGACGCGGCAAGGAGGCAGCGGTTTGAGCGCGAAGCCAAGACCATTTCAGGACTAAATCACCCGAACATTTGCGTTTTGCACGACGTGGGCAGTCAGGACGGTGTGGACTACCTGGTGATGGAGTGCGTGGAGGGGGAGACGCTGGCGAAGCGGTTGGAGAAAGGTCCCCTGCCGCTCGACCAAGTGTTGAAATACGGAGCGCAGATTGCCGATGCGCTGGACAGAGCGCATCGCGCGGGCATTGTGCACCGGGACTTGAAACCGGGGAACATCATGCTGACGGCGACAAGCGCGAAGCTGCTGGACTTCGGCTTGGCGAAACCGGCCGTGTTGGTGAGCGGGATGACGTTGACGGCAGCAGTGCCGAGTACGCCGGTGACGCAAGAAGGGACGATCGTCGGAACGTTTCAATACATGTCGCCCGAGCAGATTGAAGGAAAAGAGGTGGATGGGCGCAGCGACATCTTTTCGCTGGGCGCAGTGCTGTACGAGATGCTGACGGGGCAGCGGGCGTTCGACGGGAAGAGCCAGCTAAGTGTGGCCTCTGCCATCCTCGAAAAAGAGCCGGCCCCCATCAGGTCCCTCAAGCCGATGACGCCACTTGCGCTGGAGCACATTGTCAGGAAGTGTTTAGCGAAAGACGCAGAAGACAGATGGCAAAGCGCGAGCGATTTGGGAAGCGAATTGGGATGGGTAGCGGAGTCAGGTGGAACAGAAAGGCCGGCGACAATTGCACAGAAGAGCCGCGGATGGATGATGTGGCTGGCGGTACTGGTTTTATCGGGTGCCGCACTCTTCGCGGCAGGGTACTTCGCCCGGAGCGAGCCTCGAATCCAGGTGGTGCGGGCATCGCTTCCTCCCCCTGCAGATGCCACATTTATGCTTTCTTCGTCGATGGCAGACATGATGGTCCTTTCCCCGGATGGCCGATTGCTTGTGTTCGTTGCTGAAGGGAAGGGGAATCCGCCTCAACTATGGCTGCGAAGGCTGGATACGGCGGAATCTCGCCCGTTGGACGGAACGCAAAATGGGTATGCGCCATTCTGGTCTCCCGACAGCCGATGGATTGCCTTTTTTTCCGATGGGAAACTCAAAAAGATGGAAGCTTCTGGCGGTCCCGTGGAGACACTCTGGGATGCCCCGCTGGGGCGAGGGGGGGCGTGGAACAAGGACGGGTTGATTTTATTCACTCCGAATGTGTCGCAGCCCCTGTATGAGATCGCCGCTGCGGGGGGACCAGCGAAACCGCTTACGCAAATGGATGCTTCGCGGCAAGAGGTAACGCATCGCTGGCCGGTCTTTCTGCCGGATGGAAAGCATTATCTCTTTTTTGTTCGGGCCGCGAATCAGGCTGCGACTGGAATATACGCCGGGAGCTTAGGATCCGATCAGCATACTTTAATCGTCAGCAGTTCCACGAACGGGATATACGCCGATCCAGGCTACCTGTTGTTCGTGCGCGGAGATGCTTTGATGGCACAACCGTTTGATGCCGAGCGCATGCAAGTCAGCGGTGAGGCTGCTGCGCTGGCAGCAGGAGTCACGGCGTCGCTGCCGACCAATTTTGGATTTTTCTCGGTTTCGCAGGCAGGAACGCTCGTCTATTCCTCCGCATCTCTAGAACTAAAGCGAGGGCTTTACTGGTACGACCGGCAAGGAAAGCAACTCAGTATGCTGGGGACACCGGAGTATTCGAGCTACCCGGAGCTATCTCCCGACGGAAAGAAGCTAGCACTGAGACTATTCACGCAGCCAGGGGGCAATTTTGAGATTTGGGCTTACGACCTTGCACGGGGTGTCCATGCTCGCGAGAGCTTCAGTGCGTTAACCGCATTTGCGCCAGTTTGGTCGCCCGACGGTCAGCAGTTGGCGTACTCACATGGTGCGCAGGGAATCAGCGGCGATCACATGTATCTGTTGAATGTCGGAGGAACGGGGAAAGAAGAATTGATCGAACAGCCTTTCCTTGAGTCGCTCGCGAACTACCCGACATCCTGGTCGCCCAATGGGGAATATCTACTCTTCGACCGGCAAGACAAGTCTGGGAAGACTGCCGTGTGGGTCCTCCCTATGAAGGGGAACCGCAAGCCGCATCCCATCGTGGACACACAATTCAACGCGCAGGCAGGGAGGTTTTCTCCTGATGGGCGGTGGGTTGCGTATGTCTCCAATGATTCTGGTAAAGACGAGGTTTACGTAATGCCTTTTCCGGGGCCCGGCGCGCGCGAGCAGGTTTCGGCTGGAGGAGGGACGCAGCCGCGTTGGAGGAAGGACGGACGAGAGCTTTTCTATTTGTCGCCGGAAGCAAAAATGATGGCGGCAGACGTTACCTTGGACGCAAAAGGTTTTCGGGCCGGTGCAGTGAAAACGCTGTTTGCGCTGAGTGGTGTCGCGGGCGTGCCGGGACAGCTCTATGATGTGACGCCCGACGGACAAAAGTTCATTGCCGTTCAGGATTTGGTGCATACCAGCACTGCGCCGCTCACGCTTGTAGTGAATTGGGATGCGGAGCTGAAGAAGAAATGAGGTTTGGAGACGCGGCTTGCCGGGAAACGAATTGGGGACTACACTCGCGCGCAATGAGAGATTTCAGTTGCAATGGAGAAGCCTAGTTCGAATCAAGGAGGAAGGAATGAATCGTCGAATTAGTCTTGTGGCAGTGGCACTGGTGGTGGGGGCAATCCTAACGGGAAGCGGGATGTTTTCGCAGGTAACGATGCAGCCGACACGAAAAGTGATCAAGATGCCTAGTGGGCCGATCACGGCGCCATTTAGCGACGCGATTCTGTCGGGCAATACGCTGTACCTTGCGGGACGCATCGGGATTGATCCGAAAACCGGAAAAGTGCCGGAGAAGATTGAAGACGAAATCAAGATCCTGCTAGACAGCGAGAAGGAAGTGTTGGCGCAGGCCGGGATGACGATGGACGACCTGGTGTACGTGCAGATTGCGTGCACGGACCTGTCGCTGTTTCAGAAATTCAATCCGATTTACGCGAGCTACTTTTCGACGAAGGATTACCCGGCCCGCGAATTCATTGGCGCGGGGTCGCTGCTAGCCGGTGGACACTTCGAGCTGCAGGCGATTGCGGTGAAGAGGTAGTGGGCAGGTCGTTCGGCAACTGTGAGCCGGCTGGTCGCACGGGCGCTTGAGCCTTTTCCGAGCTATCCAGTGCAAAGAAGGGACTTGACAAGGACAACTCCCTGGAGTACGTTAACGGTGTTAAGTAAGTGAGATGGGTGCAATGAAATGGGCGTAAAGGAGCGCAGGGCGCGGCAGAAGAAGTTCTTGCGGCAGGAGATCCTGGATGCCGCCAGTGAGCTGTTTGTGCGGGACGGGTTCGAAAACGTGTCGATGCGGCGGATCGCGGACAAGATCGAGTATTCTCCCACGACAATCTATATCTATTTCAAAGACAAGGCCGAACTGCTCGAGCAAGTGTGCAAAGACACCTTTGGGCGGCTGGTACAGCGTCTAACCAAGATTATGGAGCAACCCGGAGACCCCGTGGAGCGTTTGAAAAAGGGGCTGATCGCATACATCGAGTTCGGACTGCAAAATCCCCACCATTACCGGGCCACTTTCATGATGCCGCTACCCGAAGGGTTCGACAAAACGAAGTATCACGAGACCGATTCGCCCGGGAAACAAGCGTTCTCGTTTCTGATTCGAGGAGTGACGGACTGCATCAAGGCGGGAAAGCTGCCCGCGATTGATGTGGAACTGGCGAGTCAAACCATCTGGGCGGGAATCCATGGAATCACCTCCTTGCTGATCGTGCATGAGCTATTTCCGTGGGCGGGGCGGGAGAAAGTCATTCATTCTACAGTAGATACACTGGTAGCAGGACTGAAGGCTTAGAGAGCATATATTTTTTCGCAGGAAATTAACGGCGTTCACCAAAAGAATTATGTAACTTTTGCGGCAGGCGTTACGTACACAAGGCAGGAGCAGACACGATGGCCTTGCTGGCAAGACGAAATCTCTTCCACGACAAGGTGCGATTCGCGGTGACTCTGACTGGTATCGTGTTTGCCCTGGTGCTGATCATCATCCAGTTCGGGCTGTTCCTTGGCTTCACCACGACGACTTCCAACAACATCGACCATTCCAGCGCGGACCTATGGGTGGTGTTTCACGGAGTGGGGTATTTCGATACAGGCCGGACTTTTTCGGAGCGGAAGTTTTATCAGGTGCTGTCGACCCCGGGAGTGGAGCGCGCCGAGAAGTACATGCAGGCGTTTGCGCGCTGGAAGCGGCCGGACGGGCGCATAGAGAACGTACAAATGATCGGATTTCATCCGGGCAGCGGGCTTGGGGAGCCGTGGAACATTGTTCAAGGAAGCGAAGCTGACTTACAGCAGGAAGACACGGTGCTGGTGGATGAGCTGTATCGCGAAAAATTAGGTGTCGAGAAGATCGGCGACCGCGTGGAAATTGGAAATCATCGCGCGCGTGTAGTGGGGTTCACGAGAGGAATCCGTTCGTTCACGACCTCGCCGTTCGTCTACGCGAAGTTCAAAAGCTCCCTGGACTACACGAACCCAATATCGACCGAAGACAGCACGGCTTACATTTTAGTGAAGGCCGCGCCGGGCGTTTCACCGGGGGACCTCCAGCAAAGATTGCGCGACCGGCTAACGGACGTGGATGTGTACACGACCGCCGACTTCAGCCGGAAAACTCGATTCTATTGGATGTTTACGACGGGCGCAGGACTGGCAGTGCTGACGGCGGCGGTGATGGGACTAATTGTGGGCATCGCCGTGGTGGCGCAAACGATTTACGCGGCAACGATGGATCACATTCGCGAATACGGAACGTTGAAGGCCATGGGGGCGACCAATCAGTACCTCTACCGCGTGCTGATCGAACAAGCGGTGTGGAGCGCAGTGTTGGGGTACGGAGTGGCGATGATCGTAGCGCACTTCATCGTGCAAGCCAGCGAAAAAGGCGGTGCGCTGATTTTGATGCCGTGGCCCATGGCGGCGGGAATGTTGGTTCTCGCGGTGGCCATGTGCATTGCGGCGGCGCTGGTGTCGATTAACAAAGTTACGCGAATTGATCCGGCGATGGTGTTCAGGAATTAGAAAATCGAAATTTGAAAATGGAAATGAGGATCGGCCATGGGGAAGAACAACGGGAGCGAGCTGATCAGGGCCAGAGGATTGACGAAGATTTATCGCGAAGGCGCGACCGAGCTGCGGGCGCTGCAAGAAGTTGACCTGGAAGTTCGCGCGGGCGAGCTGACGATGCTCATGGGACCTTCCGGAAGTGGAAAAACGACATTGCTTTCCATTCTCGGGTGCATTCTGCGGGCGACGGAAGGAAAGCTGGAGATTCTGGGCGAAGACGTTGGGTCGCTTCCGGAAAGGGAGCTGCCGCGAATCCGGCGCGCCGCATTTGGCTTTGTGTTTCAGGGATTCAATTTGTTTCCAACGCTAACCGCGGCGGAAAACGTTGCTCTTGCGCTGGACGTGCGCGGAGTGCAGGGCTCGACGGCTAAAACGCAGGGCGAAGAGCTTCTAGCCGCGGTTGGACTATGCGAGAAGGCACGCTCGTTTCCCGCAGATTTGAGCGGAGGCCAAAAACAGCGCGTGGCGATTGCGCGAGCCCTGGCGGGGGATCCTCCGATTCTGCTGGCCGATGAGCCGACTGCCGCGCTGGATTCGGTGAGTGGGCGAACGGTGATCGAGTTGTTGCGCCGGCTGGCGCGCGAGGACGGCCGGGCGGTGGTGATGGTGACGCACGATCCCAGAGTGCTGCCCTACGGCGACCGAATTATCCGCCTGGAGGACGGGCGGATTGCGCGGGAAGAAACCGCAGTAGCAAAGGCCGCGGTTGGTCCCGGGTTTTTTCAAGCAGAGCCGCGCGCGGGTTCAAATTCGCAGGAATTCTCAATTTGATTCAGAAAGGCAAGCCCATGAAGCGAGCGAATTTCATTTTAGTTGGCGCAGGAATCCTGTTTGTATTGTCGATCGCAAATCTGCTGCGCAGCCGCACACACGCTGTTTCGGCGGCGGAGCCGAAGGCGCCCGCGGTGGCCTCCGGTTTGATCGCCGCGCCAGGACGTGTGGAAGCCGTCAGCGAAGAAGTGCGAGTGAGCTCGCAATTGAGCGGGCGGCTGAAAATCGTGAACGTGGAAGAAGGCGACCGCGTGCAGCGCGGGCAAGTGTTGGCGGAAATTGAAAATGCTGACTACGCCGCGAGAGTTGCGGCCGCGGAAGCGGATTTGGCGCAGCGGGAAGCAGAGTTGCGGCGCACGGTGAACGGGTCGCGCACGCAGGAACGGCGCGAAGCCGAGGCTTCCGTGCAGGCGGCGAAGGCCGTTCTGGATAATGCGAAGACTGAGGCAGAACGCCGGCGTGGGTTAGCGGACCGCAATGTAATTTCGCGTGATGAGGCAGACCGTTATGAGCGCGCCTACCGGGTGGCGCAGGCGGAATACCAACAAGCCACGCAGCATTTTGCCTTGGTTGATGCGGAAGCACGAGAAGAAGACCGTGCAAAGGCGGAAGCTGTGGTGCAAACGGCGCAAGCGCAACTTGCCGAGGCACGAGCTTATCTGGAAAAGAGCTACATCCGCGCTCCCCTGAGCGGCGTGATTCTGCGCAAGCTGCGGCATACGGGGGAAAGCGTGTCAACGCAGTTCGATTCGCCCGTGATTACGATGGCTGATGACTCGACGCTGCGGGTGAGGGTGGACGTGGACGAGAGTGATGTCTCCAAGTTGCAGGTGGGTCAGAGGGCCTACGTGACTGCGGAGGCGTACGGGACCCATAAGTTCTGGGGCCACGTTGTACGCGTGGGACGAATCCTAGGAAAGAAAAATGTGCGCACCGACGAGCCGTCCGAACATGTGGATACGAAGATCCTCGAAACGCTCGTGGAG
>DASPTW010000086.1:0-2626 GCA_035623215.1 Candidatus Acidiferrum sp. | reverse complement strand
CGTTCTCGCCGGACGGCGCGGTGCGGCAAATGAGGTGGGGGCGTGACCCAAGCCAGCCCAACCCTAGCTATCGCTCGCGCCGATTTCCTCGAGCGTGTGCGCAGCTATGGCTTTCTCCTTACGCTGCTCTTTGCCGTTTATCTCGGCTACGCAACGGCCACGGGACAACTCTCGATGCAGCTTGATGAATACCGCGGCGTCTACACGTCAGGATGGATCGGCACCCTCGTCGCGCTCACCACCACCTGCTTTGCCTCGCTGGTCGGGTTTTATATCGTCAAGAATTCCGTGCAACGCGACTGGTCGACTGGTGTCGGGCAGATATTGGCGGCAACTACGCTGAAGAAAACCGCGTACGCATTCGGAAAGTTCCTGAGTAATTTTTCCGTATTGGCGCTGATGGTCGCAGTGCTGGCTCTCGGCGCAGTGGTCATGCAATTCCTAATCAGAGAAGACCCGCGAGTCGACCTCTGGGCCTTGCTCGCTCCCTCGCTTCTCATTTCTCTTCCTGCCATGGCGCTGACCGCCGGTATCGCGGTTTTCTTCGAGATGGTTCCTATCCTCAAAGGCGGAGTTGGCAATGTTATCTGGTTTTTTGTCTGGAGCTTCGCCATCGCCCTTCCCGCACTCACCGGCGTGAAGTGGCTGGACCCTCTAGCCGTATTCACGGTCATGAATTCACTTGCCGGCGAGGCGCAACGCTATATCCCGGGCTATCACGGCGGGATGGCGTTTCAAATCAATCTTGGCCAAATCAAGGTCGCGCACGATTTGCGGTGGCCGGGAGTCGCATGGTCCTGGGACCTCGTTTCGTTGCGGCTGATGTGGTTTGCCGTCGCCGCTTGTTTCGCCCTGATAGCGTCAGTGGTTTTTGACCGTTTCGATTCGGAGCGGGCAATTCGCGGCACACGCCGGAAACCCGAACGTCAAGTCACGGCCAATCTGGGAACTGTCGGAGTTACTGCGCAGCCGCCGATCCAGGCCCATCTCACTCCGCTTTCTCTGACAGCCCGCAGCTCCGCGTTTGCAAGGATTCTCGTCGCGGAGCTTCGACTGGCTTTGCAAGGCCTGCGCTGGTGGTGGTACGCCGTTGCCGCAGGCCTTCTCATCGCGCAGTTCTTTTCTCCCCTCGAAGTTTCTCGCGGGCCCCTTCTCGGCGCCGCCTGGATTTGGCCAATTTTGGTCTGGTCCGCCATGGGCTCGCGTGAGTCCCGTTTTACCATGCGGCCGATTCTTTTCTCGTGCGCGAACATTGTGCCGCGGCAAGTCTTGGCTTGCTGGCTGGCGGGTGTGACCGTCGCTTTGGTCACCGGTTCCGGTGCGGCGACGCGTCTTCTGATGGCGCGGCAATTCGACGGCCTTCTGGCACTCGTGGCGGGCGCACTCTTTATTCCCGCCCTGGCGCTGTCCCTGGGAGTTTTTTCGGGATCCGGCAAATTCTTCGAAGCCCTGTTTACGATGCTTTGGTATGTCGGGCCGATGAACAAAACACCCGGCCTGGATTTCACGGGTGCCGCCAACGGTCCTCGGACACTTCACGACGCGTTTGTGTACGCTGCACTTGGCACGGCGTTGCTTGCCGTCGCTTTTGTCGGCCGGGCACGCCAATTGCGCTCGAACTAAGGCTCAACGACTCAGAGCTTTTTGGGGGAACGAACTTCCGCGGCACAGATTCTTCAGTCGATCCCGTGGATCCGCATGTTGACGAGCTGATCGATGGTCAGATTCTTCATCCCGCGCGCCTGCAAATGCGAAATGTAATCTGGTGTGACTCCATGGATGCGCATGGCGATCAACTGGTCCGGCTCCGGGTGAGAATATCCCAGCTTCTGCAGGTCGGTGATGAAATCCGGGGAAACACCGTGAATCCGGAAGGCAATCAACTTGTCCATGTCGACGTGGTCGTACCCGCACTTCTTCAGTTGCTCGATCCACTCGGGCGACGCGCCGTGAATCCGCATAGCAATTAGTTTGTCCGGGTCCGCCTCGTAGCCGGCTTGGCGCACGCTCTTCACCATTTCGGGCGTAACTCCGTGAATGCGAAAGGCGATTAACTTGTCGCTGTCAGTTATGGAAAGTCCGGCCGCGCGAAGGTCCGAAACAAACTGCGGAGAGACTCCATGGATGCGAAACGCGATGAATTTGTCGCTGTCGGAGACGTTTACCCCTGCGGCGCGGATGGCGTCAATGAATTCCGGCGTCACGCCATGAATTTTGAAGGCAATCAGCTTGTCCGTGTCCAAGTTCGTCAAATTCCGGGCCTTGATTTCCTTGGCGAATTTCAGGCTCACGTCATGAAGCGCCATGGCCCATTGCCGGTCTTCGTCGATGCCGCTAAAGCCGAGTGATTTCATCTCCTGCGTGTATTTCGGATCCGGTGTGAAACGAAAGAGCCCTGCCCCTTCACCGTCCTTCACGTAGCCTTCGCATTCAAAGCGGCCAGCATCGCGCGTGATCGAGAAATTCACTTCCTGCTTTCCGGGCTTTGAAAGGTCCAGACCGGTAAGCTCTTTCACTTCCCAATCCGAACTCGAGTGCGAATAGTGCCCTTTGTGCGAGTCGATCAGGGAAAACTCAACTTTCCCGGGTTCGTCGGATCTCCGGACAGTCCATTGGCCGCTCTGCG
>DASPTW010000085.1:0-101688 GCA_035623215.1 Candidatus Acidiferrum sp. | reverse complement strand
GTCGATAAAGGTGCGGAATACTACGAGCGAAGAAACCGCCACCAACAAATCGAGTTCGTCAGAAAAAGAGCGGCCCAACTCGGCCTACAAGTCACCCAACTCCATGCTTGAACCATCAATCCAAGAAGTTTCTGGAGAGTTTGAATGAATAAGTCAAGGGAGGAGCGCTTGGTGTAGAAAAGCTGAAGTCAGCGCCTGCTGATTCAGAAACACCAAGGAGGCTCCCCATGCAGCCTATGTATTACATCGGCCTGGATGTTCACAAGCGAAAGAGCAGTTACTACATGAAGGACCATGTTGCTCGTCAACAGGTTGCAGATTAGAATTGCTGCGTAAAAATGCCCGACTGAGACCTTGTTCTTAGCAGTTCGTCCAGGAGGGGAAACATGGCGTCCTCACCTCGCTACCCTGGAATACGTGTTACGGCCAATGGGAACCAGCTGGTTTCCTATCACACCGAAACCCGCATCACTGATGCTGGTGTCTTTTACCCCATAACTCCCTCGACGGAAGGAGGAGAACTCTATCAGCAGTCCTTCGCCGAAGGGTGCCTGAACGTTTTTGGCCGCAATACGCTAGCGGTTGAAGCCGAAGGTGAGCATGCAGCGCAAGGTGGAGCTATTGCGCACTCGGTGTGCGGGAAGCGGGTCGTCAATTTCACTTCCGGCCAGGGCATTGTGTACGGAGTTGAGCAGTACTACCATGCGCCGGGAAAGTGCTCGACGATGGTTTTGGAAGTTGTGGCGCGGGCGCTGACCAAGCATGCACTGAATGTTCACTGCGGGCACGACGACGTCTACGGCGCGCTCGACACCGGATGGATTATCGTATTCGGCAAAGACGCGCAGCAAGCCGCGGACCAGGCGCTGATCTTGCGGCGCGTGACTGAACTCAGCCTAACCCCGGGCATGAACGTGCAGGATGGCTTCCTTACCTCCCACCTGGAGCGGACGTTTTACAAACATGAATCGGAGCTCATCCGTGAGTTTCTGGGCGCGCCGGACGACATCATCGAATGCCCAACCGAGAGCCAGCGCATCCTGTTTGGTCCGACGCGGCGCCGGGTGCCGCGGATGATCGATCTCACCAACCCAGTGCTGCTCGGGCCGGTGCAGAATCAAGAGCACTACATGCAGGGAGTCGCTGCGCGACGCAACAACTTCACCGAACCCATTCGGCGTTTTCTGGAGGATTCGTATGCGGAGTTCGGCCGGCTGACCGGCCGATATTACGGGTTGGTGACGCAGTACAAAGCGGACGATGCGGATACGGTCTTTGTTTCTCTTGGTTCCGCCGCGGAAAATATTGAAGCTGCAGTCGACCATTTGCGCGAGCGCCGCGGGACCAGGGTCGGATCAGTTCACCTCAATGTGCTACGTCCATTTCCTGAGGCCGCGGTGGTCATGGCGCTGGCAGGAAAAAAGAATGTGATTGTGCTGGAGCGTACCGATGAACCGCTGGCCGGCGACAATCCAATGGGCCGCGATATACGGACGGCGCTCACGAAGGCTTTGCAAGTCAATGGCAATCCTTCCCCAAACGATCTGCCGGCGATTCGGCCCGACCAGATGCCGCGGTTCTTCGCCGGCATCTACGGCTTGGGGTCCCGTGATTTTCGTCCGGAACATATTCTCGGTGCGTACGAGTTTGCCACCGGCTCGCGCTCGCGGCAGGATGGAAAACGAGCCGAGGACGGAACATCATACTTCGTGCTGGGCATCGATCATCCCTATGCCGTGAAGTCCGACGAAACGCCCTCGCTGCTTCCGGAAGGCGCGGTTGCCGTGCGGTTTCATTCGATCGGAGGATGGGGCGCGATCACAACCGGAAAGAATCTGGGCGCGATTCTGGGCGACTTGAACGACCTGCTTTATGAACGCGACAAGATGGTCGACCAGTTGGGCAATCCGAAAGAGATCATCCACGTCAGTGCCAATCCCAAATACGGCTCCGAGAAGAAGGGCGCTCCCACCGCTTATTTCATGGTTGCCGCACCGGAACGCATTCGCGTGAACTGCGACCTGCGCCACGTCAACGTCGTGCTGTGCTGTGACCCGAAGGCATTCACCCACACGAATCCTCTCGACGGAATGTCAGAGGGTGGCTGCCTGGTGTGGGAATCGGAAGAGGAAGGTGAGCAAGCCTGGGAGCGGCTGCCGCATTGGTCGCGCAAGCAGATCATCGACAAAAAGATTCGCGTCTTCACTCTGCCCGGATTTCAGATCGCCCGCAAAGCCACCGATCGTGCCGACCTTCAGCTTCGTATGCAGGGCAATGCGTTTCTGGGAGCGTTCTTTGCCGTTTCCCCGCTGCTGAACGATTTTCGAATTAGCCCAGAGCAGTTCCGTGAAGTCGTGCACAAGCAATACGTGAAAAAGTTTGGCCGTCTGGGTGAGGCGGTCGTGAATTCCAATATGGAAGTCATGACACAGGGTTTCGAGCGAGTTCGCGAAGTCCGGGTCGGGGAATTGGAAGCCCCCGACCATTCCACTCTGCGCGGAGAGCCGCTCTTGCCCGTGCTCGCCAGCGGAGACGATGGAGGCTGCCCCACGGGATGTCGTTCGGTGCCGATACCATCTGGTCAAAGCTCGCGGACCCCGGTCACTCGGGTCGCCACATTCAACGCCGAGTTCCGGGCAGGATATGGTTATAACCAGCCGGCCTCCGCATATGCGTCGATGGGCGTCATCGCCGCGGGGACGGGCGACACAGCCTCGAAGTATGTCGCGCGCCGGGAAACGCCTCTGTATATCGCCGAGAACTGCACGCAATGCATGGAGTGCATCGCGGTCTGTCCCGACACGGCGCTGCCCAATTGCTCCGAAGATCTGGAGACGGTTCTCCGCACGGCGATCACGCATTACGTTACAGATTCAGGCGAGCGTGACAAGATGTTGCGATCTCTGCCCGAGATGGAGCAACGGACTCGTCAGCTCATGCGCGATGCCGTGGCCAGCAATGCGGGCACGCCGTTGCAGCAGATCATTCATAAAGTCACCAACGAGATCGACGGATTCTCCGACAAGGCCAAGCGTCAATTTTCCGCTATCATCGACAAGGTGCCGATGGCATTTCAGAAAGCCAATGCTATCTTCTCGACGCCGGAAAGAAGGAACCCAGGCGGAGGTGGCATCTTTTCCATATTCGTTTCGGATTTGTGCAAAGGTTGCGCCGCCTGCGTAACCGCCTGTGGGGACCATCAGGCGTTGAAAATGGTGCAGGAAACCGAGGCGGTGAATGCCGAGCACGAGACGGGCACAGCGTTTTTGAATTTACTCCCGGATACCCCGCAGAAGTATCTCGGTCTTTTCAGCAGCGATCATCCTCAAGACTCCAAGACTGCTACGCTGCGCAATATGTTGATGGTCCGGCGCAATTACGACGCGCTGCTATCCGGCGATGGCGCCTGTGCTGGTTGCGGCGAAAAGAGCATTCTGCACGCCATCGCGGCCGTGACCGAAGCATACATGCGCCCCATCTATCACGCCAAAGCCGACCGGTTGCAGGCCAAGGCTGGAGAGCTGGAAAAGAAGGGACTTGAAAAGCTCGCAGCCTTGAAAGCCAGAAGCGAGAACGAATACCAACTATTCCGCCAGGCGGTGGCTCATCTGCTGATGAGGCTCGGCGGAGAAGACGACAAAGATACGAGAGCCCGGATCGCGAAAAATGGTCCGATCTCCGATCACGAGCTCATCAACGCGATCCTCACGGTCCTGCTGCAAGAAGCGTTCAACCACAAAGGGCTGCAGGCGGTCGATGGCCGGCTGGCGAACGGAATGTCCGTAATGGCCATGGCAGCACACACGGGTTGCAACACCGTGTATGGCTCCACGCCACCCAACAATCCGCACCCTTATCCCTGGATGAACTCGCTGTTCCAGGATGGCGTTACCGTCGCCTGGCTTCTGGGAGAGAGCTTCATCATCGACCACGCGCGCCGCTCGGTGATTCCCGAGCGGCTCACCGACGCGCTGCTTTATCGCGATAAGAATGTAATTACGGCGCGCGAGTACTACGAATACACCCATTTCAGCGACGCCCTGATGACGGATCAGGAAGTTTTGGAACTGCCCAAAGTGTGGGCGGTCGGCGGGGACGGCGGGATGGGCGATATCGGCTACCAGAACACTTCGAAGGTAATCCTGCAGAACCGTCCGAACGTGAAGGCACTGATGCTCGATACCCAGGTCTACTCAAATACGGGTGGACAGAATTCTGATTCGACGCCGATGCTGGGTGGGGGCGACATGAATGTATTTGGCGCCGCCACCCAGGGGAAAAGTATTGAGAAGAAGACTGTAGCCGAGACATTCTTGGCCGGGCACGGGTCTCCGTTTGTAGCGCAGGTGTCCATTGCCAACGTTCCGAAATTGTACCGCGCGATCCTCGACGGCCTCGAATATCGCGGGACGGCGTTCCTACAGTGCTTCACCACATGTCAACCCGAGCACGGCGTTGGAGACGATATGGCGCTGATTCAAGCGCAGCGAGTGCGGGATTCAAGAGGCGGGCCCGAGTTCGTGTTCAATCCGCGATTAGGGGAGACGTACGCCGAAACGCTCGATCTGAAGGGCAACCCATCGCTTGAACTGGATTGGTATGAAACTAAATCAAAAGTCACAGGCGAGGTCAGCCGCTATACCGTCGCGCATTGGTGTGCTACCGAAGCGCGATTCCGAAACCATTTGAAGAGAATCACGATGGATGACGCGGCCAAAATGATTCCGTTGGAAAATATGCTGGTTCGTATCACGCAGCAGGACGTCGTGTACCGCCGTCACCTGATTCCAGATCATCGCGCCTATGTTCCTGACTTCGGGGTCTACATCAAATTGCCGGGGGACACCTGCGAGCCGGAATATCGTGCCATTTCGCGCCAGCTTGTGCTGTTCTGCGTGGAGCGCCGCAAGGCCTGGCGCATGCTGCAGAGCAAAGCCGGCATTCAAAACAAAGAGTACAGGGCCCAGCGCTCGATCCTGGCCGACGTCGATGCCGGCAAGATTTCGACAGAAGAACTGTTCGCCCGCGGAGAACAACTTATAAAGGAGCACTTGTATCCTAGAACTGACCTTGTCGCGTCCGGTTCTCGGAAGCAATCTGTTGCCGAACTGTTGTAACTCCTGGTAAGTTCTGATAAGTTTCGAGACGGGCAGGAAAACACCAACTCCATCTTCTGACCAAGACCACTCGCTGATCTTGGAGATAGCCAATGGAAGTCTGGTTCTTACATCGATAAGGAACCACGGCCGCGAGGCCAAAACACGCGCTGAAACCCAAAGAGTTTTACACCCGAGCTCCTCCGAGCGCGACAGGAGAGCCTTTGCCCTCTTGACAAGACCTATCATGGAGGCCGGATTACCGGAAAAGCGGCTCATAGGACCGAGTACCAATTTGGGGCTGCCTCAGAGAAAACGGACGCGACCGGAATTGATCTCGAAGACGGCCCCCGCCAGCTTCTTGCGGCCTTCACGTGCCGCCAGCTTTCCTTCGGGCGTTTCCAACAACTGATTCATCGACCATCGAACGTTGGCTTCGACAGCCCAGGCTAGTTGCTCCTTACTGGAAAGGTGGGGATCCAGTTCGGACAAGCCAGGAAGAATATCGTTCACCAGGATCTGAATGCGGGAATGAAGCTTTGCGCCTTCCAATTTGCTCTCGACCGCAGCCTTCACCGCGCCGCATTCTTCATGCCCCAAGACCACGAAAAGCGGAGTGTGTAAGTGAGAACCGGCGTACTGAATGCTCCCCATAACCTCAGGCGAAATCACGTTCCCAGCCACGCGCACGATGAAAAGCTCGCCAAAATTTGCGTCAAAAATCAGTTCGGGCGGAACCCGCGAGTCGGCGCAGCCAAGGATGGTAGCGTACGGGTGCTGACCCTTGGCTAAAGCAGCCAGGGTTTCCTTGCAAAGGGTCGGAAAATGCGCCTTGCCCCTTGCAAATCGCTTATTACCTTCAATCAGCCTTCGCAACCCTTGCTCGGCAGATAACACAATTTTCTCCCTTACGAGAACACCATCGGCCCGACTCTTCCGGAGCTGTGGCATGGTTACCTATCTAGTCAATGATTCCCTCATTCAGGTTGAGCTTTTGAGCCCATGACGATGAGCGAAGTATCGAGCGAGGCATGGGGCGGCCCCAGGTATGGGCAAGTTCGAGCTGATTGACTCCCACAGGGGTAGATGACTCCTGCTAGGTTTGAATGTTTAGGTCACGCGGCGCGCCTAAGGTCTCCTTCATCACTTTGCCTGCAATGAAGGGAGGCGACCAGCCCTTGCTGTTAGGTTAGTTCGGAGAAAGGGGTCGCCTCCCTATCCTTCAACTGCCAGGGTGGTCAATTGGGACAAGGCTAGTTCTCCCAGCGCATTTTGGAACTGCCAAAACAAACAGCGAAGGTAACGCGAAGATAGAGAACAACACAACAAAATGACACTGAAAAAAGTACGCTGAGCGCGAGAAGTAGGCTCCAGCAGCGGTTGGGCGTGGTGTTGTAGACGCCATATGGGTAGGCCGTTCTCCTCGTTTTCCCTGCCCTTAACGCTCTTAACGCCTGACCCTGACCAGCAAGCGACATGCTGGGCCACCTGTCAAAATTGACAGGTGACACGTTTCGGGCGTAGTTAGTATGCCCGGCCCAAGGAAGGGACTCAACGGCGGTTTGAGTCCGCGGCAAAACCACCCCGCGAGGCACCGCCAATAACGCGTACCTGTACCTTGGGAGAGTGACCATCACCCAGAGCCTCGCGGAAGTTAATTAGTATGGGCCCTCAGCCTTGCGCTGGTTAAGCTCAGCGCAGTAATAACAAGAACGATACGAAGAGAAGATCAAGAACAAGAGCAATTGCGGCAATCAGTAACAGCGTCTTTTCCCTCAGCGGACGCCGCCGCTCGGCACGTTCGACAATTTCTTCCGCCGTGAGTGGCAGCTGACGATCCATTGCGGTAAGCATAAACCCGCTTTTTTTTACGATCCCCTTTCAGGCTGGAGGACCCGTCAGCAACTTCCGTTCGGCTCTTGTAACCCTGGCATAACTGCTGGTAAGCCGGGCTAACGCGTATAGTCGCTGTTTGTGCCTGGTTGGGCGGCAACCCCCGTCAATCGGCGTTTGCCGAGGGATGACAGACCGCACAGTCGCACGGAATGCTTTCTTTCCGGAGAGAATGTCTCCCTCGTAGTATAGTGTTCGGGTAGTTCCCCAGCCACCTCGAAGGTTTTGCCGAACAGGCATTTTTTGGCGGGTGATCAAGATGAGAATACTACTTTCCCTTCTGTCTCTCTTCATTTCGATAGGTTTCTCCAACACATTCATTCCTTCCGACGCAGCGGACGAAGGACGCAAGCCGGACATTGTTGTGGACGACGATAAAGTCCAGTGTCCGAATGCAACTTTTAGCTCCATTCAAGCTGCTGTAAGTGCGGCCAATCCGGGTGATTTGATTCGGGTTTGTCCGGGGACTTACGCGGAGCAGGTGGTGGTCGACAGATCGCTCACTCTGAGAGCGGATACTGGCGTGATGGTGATGCCGTCAAACATGACGGCCAATACAATCGGGACGTCTGGGGAACCTTTGGCCGTGGCAATTCTGGTGAAGGATGCTCCGGAGGTGAACATCGAGGGTTTCATCGTGGACGGAAGCACCAATGGGATCACCGAGTGCACGCCGATTTTAGTTGGGATACTGTTTCAAGATGCGTCGGGGACAGCGAAACACAATGCAGTTCGTCACATGAACCTGGGGACAAGCTTAAATGGTTGCCAGAGCGGTGACGGGATCGACGTGATCAGTTCATCAGGTCAGTCCTCCAAGGTCATGATTGAAGGCAACAGCGTGCATGACTACCAAAAGAATGGGATCACGGGCAATGAAGTTGGAACGACGGTGGCGATCCAGGGGAACGCGGTCACCGGGATTGGTCCCACAACTGGAGCGGCACAAAACGGAATCCAGGTCGGATTCGGCGCACAGGGTATCGTCGAAGAGAACAACGTGGCCGACAATGTTTGGTCACCTTGTATTTCCGCGCAGCAATGTCTGTTTAATGCGACGGGTATTCTCGTTTTCGAGTCGGATGGCGTCGAAGTGAAGAACAATAGAGTCGGAACAAGCCAGGTTGGCATCTTCATTGGCGGGGATGACGCTAGGGTCGAGCAAAATGCGGTGTTTAACTCCGAAGTTCTCGTGGGAATCGAATTGGCTGGGGACAATAATCAAGCCAATGGGAATCGAGTTACGCACAGCGACGATGCCGCGGTACTGATTCAGGGTAACAATAACCGCGTACGGGGAAATAGGATCACGGAGGCGGGTATCGGAATTCTAAAGGTGTCTGGTTCGACTGGGAACGACCTTAGAGATAATTCGTTCTTCGCGACGACTATCCTCGTGCAGGATCCGGCTCCGCAAACAAGCGCGCGGGTATCGCCGGTGCGCTGAAGGAGATGGACCCCAGGTCCCAAGAACTCAGGAACGAAGTTCGATTGCGACGTTAATTTCGTCCGTGCCTTCGCTTTCAGAGGCACGGAATCGTTCACTCAAAGGCTGCTTCCAAAATAGTTGCGTCGAAGATAAGTGAGGCGCGCCAGAATGGCTAGCAGACACAAGGGAGGAAGGATAAGAACAAAGATGCCGCTTTTCAAAGCGCGAATGAAACGACCGCCGGCGGAAGCTGCCTGCGAGTAGCAAAGCGAGCAACCCTGGGAATAGGCCAAGGGAGAAAGCGCGAGGGCCAACAGCACGACGCAAGCAACCACAACGAAGCGGAATGTTTTTCCTCGCAAGAATTTTCGCATGCGAGCGTCATCCCTTCTAAAGCTTTATCCAAAGAAGGAAGAGCAAGTAGAGCCAAAGAAGGCCCATAAAATGCCAATACTGAGAGGCTGCGTTGAAAGTGCTTTGCCTCAAGATGGAGCGGTAAAGCTTCGAGATGACGTAGAGCAACCCCAATAGGCCGCCAAACACGTGCACAGCGTGCAGGCCTGTGAAGACATAGAAGAAGGAACTATTGGGGTTAGTCGCAAGGTACAGTCCTTGGGCCTTCAATTGCCGCCATGCTTCGTATTGGCCCCCAACAAAAAGCAGACCTAGTGCGAGAGTAGCTAGCAGCCACAGCACGGGGATAGTAATTTGAGTTGACGATCCGCGCGCGGAGCCCGCGATGCTGCGGCGTGCTATTTCCAAGGTGCCGCTGCTCGCCAGCAGCAAAAGAGTATTGAGATAGAGGATTGGAGGCAGGACCAGGTGCCCCCAGTCTATCCCCGAGCCCTGACGAACGACCAACGCGCTGGTGAGCGCTGCAAAGGACATGATGATTGCGGCGAAAGCCACCCAGATGCCAAGCCTGGCAGTCTCTGGACGCCGGTCTTGCACGGCTCGCAAGTTTCCGTCCGCGGGCACCAAGTCCCGAAAACCATTATTTCCGGCGAAATCGGATACTTGCTGAGGGTCAACTTTTGGAAGGTCGTGAACTGTGCTTGGCATATCTGTACTCTCCGGTGACTGCGAAAAATTTCGTTACTTCAACAATCGCATGGTGGCCATGCGGATCGCATCGGGCCACAGGTAGCAGAGCAAGAGCAAGACGAACAGAGTTGCAGGGAAAATCGTCCAGAACAGGATGGGGCGCTCGTACTTTACATGCATAAGGTACATGATGGCCACAAAACCCTCGAGGGAGGCCAGACAGAGCAAGGAAAAGAGGAGCGTGCGTGTCGGCAAGTGCTGGTAAGTAAGGATCACTTCAATCCCGACAATGAGCATCAGGCCTACGCCGATTCCCACATAAGAGCTCATGGTCAGTTCACGATTCGATGACATGGCTTGTTCCTCCAACTCAAATTGGCCTCAGCGCGCGTTCATCAAATACATCAGCGGAAAAACGAACATCCAGACCAGGTCGACAAAGTGCCAGTAAAGGCCGACCGTTTCGACGTGGCTGGCGTCATAGCGATCGCGCTGGTACCCGCGCGCGATGAACGCCAAAGCGATGACGCCACTGACAACGTGGGATAAATGGAGTCCTGTGACACTGAAGAACGTGGCGCCAAATTGCGCCGCTCCACCAGTGGGGTTGTGGAACAGCCGCCAGCCTTCGCCGATCAGCTTGAACCACTCGCGGAGGTGCAGCGCTGCAAAGATACCGCCAAGCAGCATGGTGACGCCGAGCCACTTCATTGCGGACGCTTTGGCGCCAGCCTGAGCAGCCCGGACAGAGGCCAGCATGGTGAGACTGCTGGAGAGCAGCACTGCAGTCATGACGACGCCGTTCAGAATCGAGGAAAACTCGAACGGCGTCCCCCAGACCGGTGCACCCACCCTCATGTATCCATAAGCGAACAGAAAAGCGCCGAAGGTGCAGGCGTCAGACACGATGAACACCCACATCCCCAGCTTCTTCTTTTCAATGGCGTATGGAGAAGGCTCCATCACCACGTCGTGATGTGTCGTTGCAGCCACCGAGGATTGATCCACGGCATCCCCCTTTACACGTATAAGACTTCCGGAAAGCAACGCTCCACGCGTTTCCTTAAGTTCCCGCGACGGAGGATTCCGGAGAAGTCTGCATGACGGCCGCTTCGCCATCGTATTCCATGGGCCCGTGGCAAACGGTCATTTGCCGGCCGCCGAAATTGTCGAACGGAGGCGGCGAGGTGGTATCCCATTCGAGGGTCGTGGCCCCCCAAGGATTATCCGCAGCTTTTGGTCCCTTGAAGCGGCTCCAGATGGCATTGAACAAAAAGATGAACTGCGCCGCGCCTAGGAGCAGGGCCGCCACAGAAATAAAGCGGTTGGTGGGAATCAAAGGCACCATGAAATCGTCCACAAAGGCAGAGTACCGGCGGACCGCTCCAGCAAAGCCGGTTAGATGCATGGTCATGAAAACGCAATAGACTCCAACAAAACTAAGCCAGAAGTGCACCTTTCCCAGCTTTTCGCTCAGCATGCGGCCAAACATTTTGGGATACCAGTAATAGAAGCCGGCAAAAGTCGCGAAAATTGCGGAAAGTCCCATGGTGAAGTGAAAGTGCCCCACAACGAAAGTGGTCGCGTGCAGATAAGAATCGGTGGAAGGCTGCGCGAGAAAGAAGCCGCCGATTCCGCCCGTGATGAAAAGGGAGAGGAAGCCCAGGCTAAACAGCAGAGGAGTATCAAAGCGCAGATTGGAACGATACAACGAAAAAACCCAGATGAGCACGGCGATGACTGATGGAATAGTGATGAAAAGCGTCGGGACAGAGAACACCATCGCCATATAGGGGCTCATGCCGCTCACGAACATGTGATGGCCCCAAACGACGAAGCTCAGAGTGCCAACGGCGGCCATAGCAAACGTGATCACCTTCCATCCGCCCACCAGTGGCTTGCGGATGAACGTCGGTAATATGTGAGAGACAATCCCGAAAGCCGGGAGAATAATGATGTACACCTCGGGATGGCCGAAGAACCAAAAGAGATGCTGAAAAAGAAGGGGTGAGCCGCCCGCGTGAGGCTGCAACTGGTCATTGAAAACCAGCCCACCGGGGATAAAGAAACTGGTCCCGCCGAGGCGATCGAGAACCAGCAACAAGCACGTGGGCAAAAGCACTGCAAACGCCAACAAGCTCACACCGGCATTGATGAACCAAGCCCAGGTCGAGATCGGCAAGCGGGACAGGGTCATGCCCTTGGTGCGCAACTCCAGCGTGGTCACGATGAAATTCAGCGCGCCGAGCAGCGATGCCACGCAAAAGAGTGCGATGGAAAGTCCCCAAAGATTTTGTCCCCACCCCTGGCCGGGCCCAGCAGCAGGACCTACCGCGCTGAGGGGAGGATAAGCGGTCCAGCCGGACAGGGGCGGGCCGTCGGGAATAATGAAGGTGGCGCAAGCAAGAACGAAGCCCACGAAAGTGACCCAGAAGGAGGCCATGTTCAAACGGGGAAAAGCCATGTCGGCGGCACCGACCTGGATGGGCAGCATGAAGTTGCCGTAGCCGGCCATGGGCGCCGCTGTCAGCACAAAGAAAGCCATAATTGTGCCGTGCATGGTCATCAGCGAGAGATAGTATTCCGGCGTCATCACGCCCCCCGGCATGCCGTTCGGGGAAAGCAGGCTCAACAGCGGAATACGTGCGTCCGGCCAGGCCAGGTGAATGCGCATGGCCCAAGAGAGCGCCATGCCCACAAACGCGGCCACCAGACTCAGCGTCGTGTATTGAATACCAATCACCTTGTGGTCGACGCTGAAAACATACTTGCGAATGAAGCCTTGCGGCGGGGCGTGGTGCACTGCTGCTCGTGCTAAGGTTGCTCCCATGTTTCTCCCCTCTCTGAAATAAAACGGCTCCGCCCAATAGAGGCAGACCCGTTTCCTTTAGTCCGTCTATTGCATCGCGGCCTGTTTCTTGAGCCATTCGTCAAAATCGGCCTGCGAGAGCACCGAAAGATAAGCCTTCATGTTGTAGTGGCCCAGGCCACAGAGTTGCGTGCAGACAATTTCGAACCGCCCAGTTTGCGTGGCGGTAAAGTGGATGGGAAGGTTCAGCCCAGGAACGAAATCCTGCTGGACGCGGAGTTCGCGAACATAGAAGGAATGTCCCACATCTTTGGAATGAAGAGTGAGCAGGATGGGCTTGTTAACGGGGATGGCAAGTTCGGCGGTAACGATATCATCTCGGGCATCGGGATCGTGCTCGGGGTCCAGGCCGAAGTAGTTCTGAGTGCCCTCATTAATGAGTTCGGGGTGGAGATTTCCGAATTTGCCGTCGGGGCCGGCATAGCGGAAATAGTAAGCAAACTGTCCCGCCTGTACATCAATCGGGAGGGACCCAGGATCAGGTGCGCTGAAATAGACCGCACCCCAGGCCTTGGAACCGATGAAGGAAAGCGCGAGGATTTCGGCGCCCACCAGAATAAACGCAAAGAGCACTAGCGGCTTCGCGCCGCCGGGAATCTGCTTCGTTTTGGTGCGGCTGGTGCCGTAGAGGAAAACGAATGCTGCCAGCACGAGCTGTCCGGCGATAAAAAGAGTGCCTGCCACGAGGACGGTCTCTTCCAACTGGCTATCGATCTTGGGCCCGTGAACAGAAATGTCGACGGGCATCCACCACACATGTGCGATCACACAATAGGCGGTAACCAGTGTGATGAGCGCCACGAGGACAGCAAAGATTTTCCCGCTCATAATTCATTCGCCTCCTAAGCAACCACCCGAGCCTACCGGTACGACAAACCCCCTGGAGCAGCAGACAGTAACCGCGTAGCGAGGTCGTCGCTCACAGCTTCTCTACTTGGCTTTAAAAGTGAAGTCGACAGTTGCAGGCTTGCCGGGAGCTACGGTGACCTTAGAGGTCTGCACTCCGTAGGTTTCCTGCCAAGCCGTCAAAGTGTAGGTCCCCGGGGGAACGTTGTCCAGCTTGAAGCTCCCGGCGTCATCCGTAACAGCGTGGGGACCTTTCACGACGGCAATGAAAGCGTGCATCCAGGGGTGGACGTTGCACTTCACAGGCATTGCGATTTCTTCTCCGTTATAGGTCACCTCAATGGGGCCTGAACCGCTCAGCTGCGACTTGTTCCATTCGGGATTCCCACCGCCCGGTTTTGGCATCGGGTGAATATTGTGGGAGGTCTGGTCGCTGTTGGTGATAACAAGCTTCTGGCCGACGTTCAAGGCGACCACATGGGGCAGATAGAGGCACCCTTTTTGCTCGAGGGTTGCAGGCTGAGAGGGTGCCGGTTCGTTTCCGCTATAGCCCTCCGAAAGATAAAGAACCACATTGCCAAGGCCTCCTCCACTTCCCACCACGACACCTTCAGTGGTTGCCGGCTTGGACGCGTGAATCTGCGCGCAGCTCGGCTCCTTGGACATATCAATGACCTTGGCCTTGGGCGCAACGCCGTCCAGTTTTACCGTGCCGGTAATCTGTCCACCGACTGAAGCAGCCACCTTGTGTGTGGGTTTGAGAAGCACAAAGGAAAAGCAGAGCAACAAAAGCAATCCGCTCAGTAGTCCCAGGGCGGTAAAACGAAATTTCATAAACACGCTCTCCTTGCAAGTCGAATGAGACCTTCCGCAATGACTTCCTGAATGATCCAGTTTGACTCTGAACAAACTGCCGCACCCAAATTCTGCGGCCGCGAGGGCCGCAAGCCCCCAAATGGTGGACACGTGTATCGCCAAAATCACAGCATGTCAGTGACCGCGGTCACACCCCTTTGTGACGCGATCACGACGATGCGCTGCAGCTAACGGGATCCAGCGAGCCCCGGAGCAACAAGTTCGGAGCGTGCTCCCCCTTCTTCGCGCCCAACGCTCGCACAACCGATTGTCAGTGGAGACGGGTGTGGCGGAACCGTGTGGGAGTCAAAACGCGAGTGAAATTCTGAGCGCGCAGTTTCGGGATGTAGCACACACTCCCCCTTCATCGGGACAAACAGGACATACCGCGAAACGGATAAGGATTTCAAGAAAAGAGAGCGCGGCTCGCCGCGCTCTTCTCCTTGCTTCATGAATCTAAGAGGAAGCTAGTGGCTGACGCGGGTAATGACCGAGTTGGTGGCGATGGGAAGAGCCGTGGCGGAGTGAATCGCTGCCACGCCGAACAGGCGCTCATGCCGCTCCGCGTCACTGGAAACCTGGACGGGGATTTGCACGGTTTGCTCCGCCCCAGGGGCCAAACGGCCGATGGTAACAACCACTTCATTTCCCTGCACCGTAGCGGTGTCGCCGGCTATTCCGGCAAAGGTGACATCGTCCGGCAAGCACAGGCGAACTTGCGTGCCGTTTAACGCATGGCGTGAACCGTTCGTGATGGAGACGGAGTAATTGAAGGTCTGTCCGGCTTGGACGCGATCCGGCGCGCTGAGTTCGGTGTGGACGACATGCTCGAGGTTGGGTTTTGTTACGGTCCACTTGTCAAGCAAGGAAGAAGCACCGACAGCGGGAGCAGAAGTGACCGTCCCGTTGGCGGGATTCACTTCCGTGTCGGGAATCGGGTCATTCAGCGGATTGCCATTGATGTCCGTACCAAAGGGAGCGGGATCGGCGGAAGTACCCGAGGAGGTGTCCTGGAGAGGCTCGGTGATTTGATAAAGAGTGAGTTTGTTGCGGTGGACCACGACGTGGCCGAAGGAAAAGACCTTGGATTTGAACTTCGTAGTGATTTTAGTGGCGCCAGCTCCCGCTCCAGGAACGAAATTGACCATCTCGGGATTGGAGAGGTTGGTGTCGAGCCAAGAAGCCGGCCCCTGCGGAACAGTCAGGCCGGGTTCGTCGGTGTGCGTTCCAGTAGCGGAATCATCCTGGTCCAGGCCGACGCCGCTGCCGCGCGGAGGAGCGAGGTTACCGTCAAAATCGCGGTTGCCGCCGCCGCCTTCGACGAGATAGAGAACGCCGTCGGGAACGGTGTCGGAAACGCCGTCAAAGTTCGTATCGACGTTCACGGCCGGCGTGCCTGCGGTGGCGCTGACGGGGCCCGCGGTGCGATCGGTGGCGCGAATCGGCAAGGAGCGCTGATAGTTGTGCTCGTGGCCATTGAAGACGAAGTTTACGCCGTGGTCTTCGAGCACTTTGGCGACGGCGCGCATCTGGTTGTTGACAATGGTGGCGTCGCCGGAAGAGAACGCCGGCTGATGGTAAACGACTATTTTCCAGAGCTGCTTGCTGGAATCGAGATCATTGATCACCCATTCGCGCAGCGGGGAAGGATACGCAGTAAAGAACGGCGGCGCGCCGTTGAACGCATTCGTGCTGGGGAGATTGTCGTTGAAGACATGCGGATTGGCGTCCAGAAAGAGAAAATGGGCGTTGCCGTAGTCAAAGGAGTAGTTGCTCTGGTGATCGATCTGCGCTTTCACACCATTGCCCGTATCCACTTTGGTGGAATCGCGGAATGCCTGAATGGCTGAGGGCGAGTTGTAGGCCTTTCCCTGGTAGGTGAAGAGCACCCCGTTGGCGGTTGGCGCGTCGCCATTCCAGACATACTGGATGTCGACGCCGGCGGGCCCATTCTGTGGATAGTAGAAGTCGTTGAAGTAGCCGAGGGCGTCGCCGCCGCCGTTATTTCCGCTGAAGGTTGGCGCGGAATTGTCGGCGAGGAGATTGACGGTGACCCCTGTGCTGCCGAGGTCGTGGTTGCCATCGACGCCCACGAAAAGCTGGCCACGAAGAAGGGGCGCGCCGGTCTCGTTGGAATCGGTATCGTTGTTGTAGACGGGGAAAAAGAAGTCCCGGTAGTTGTCTTCGGCGCCCTGGTTGTAAACGTTGTCGCCGGTGTTGACGATGAAGTCTGTGGGTGGGCGCTGCGGCTCATTCGGAACGGAAATGTTGGCGGCGTTGAAGATCAGGTGAGCGATGCGCGCCTCATAGTCCACGATGGTGGCGGGATTGGAGTTGGGAACAACGGGAAAGTAGCCTTCATCGCCAACGACGGCAAAGGAAAAGAAAGGTTCACGTTTGCGAGTGCGGAAAGAGGCCTTGAATCCGCCCGCGGGGAGGCCAGGTCCAGTAACGGTGTAATGATATACGGTGTCATACGCCAAGCCGGTAAGAACTGCGGTGTAGTTGCTATGCGCTCCGTAAGCGGTGGGAATGGTAGGCAGGGTGGGGTCGGCTGCGAGGTAGTTGTCGACCACGCGCGCAGAAGGCGTGGCGGAATGATGCTCGTGGTCGAACCTGCCAAATTCGACTTTGTAGGCCGAAGCGTTTGGAGCAGTCTCGTTGGTCTGCCAGGCCACAACAATTTGGTCCGTGGGGCCGAAAGCTCCGTTGTCACCCAGCTGGATGTAGGGAGCATAAGTCACCTGCTGGCTGAAGACGGCTGGCGCAAAGGCAAGCGCAAGCAGCATCGTGAGGGAACGCAACATCGGTGACATGGAGGTAAGCACCGGACGATTCATGGAGCTCTCCTTGATGGGCACCTTGTACCAGACTTGGCTCGGCCCTGTGTGGATAAGGTCCGAGCAGGCACCCGCGGATCACAATGTAGGGCCCGCTCGTCACAATTCTGTGAAGACGACTTCAATATTTGAACTCAATGAAGACGCTTCCGCGGGGGCCGCTGAAGTGTCGTTGTAGCAGCAAAATACGAAGGAAATTGTCTATGGCAGCGTCGCGGGGCGTTCATCTGGCTGTAACCAGTTCCTTGCAGTCTCGATGGTGATGTGGACGAGCCGACGGAGATTTCTCGAACAAGCCGGCTTTTTGGCGGCAGCCGCCGCGGCTCCAGGGGCGGCGTTCGCCGGCATGCACACGATGCCGCCTGGAAAAACCGAAGATTTGCTGGATACGAGCGCGCTAAAGCGGTTCGTTGATCTTCTGCCTGTTCCACAAGTGCTAAAGCCCGCGGGAATGCGTGCGAGCCCGGAGGATCCTGCGAAGCAAGTTCCCTACTTTCGGGTAGCGACGCGGCAGTTCCAGGCGAAGGTTCACCGTGATGTGGCACCAACCACGTTCTGGGGATACGGCGCAAGCTGTCCAGGGCCAACAATGGAAACGCGCAGCGGCCAGCCGGTGCTTGTGGAGTGGGCGAACGAGTTGCCTGCGAAGCATTTGTTCCCGATTGACCACACCCTGCATGGGGCTGAAAAAGACAAGCCTGAAGTGCGAACGGTAGTGCACCTCCATGGGGGAAGGGTTGGGCCGGAGAGCGATGGCTATCCTGAATCGTGGATTGTTCCGGGGCAGAGTGCGAGTTACTTCTATCCGAATCGGCAAGAAGCAACGGCGTTGTTTTATCACGATCATGCGATGGGAATTACGCGGTTGAACGCGGTGGCGGGCTTGCTGGGGCTGTATCTGATTCGGGATGAATTTGAAGATGGGCTAGGGTTGCCGTCGGGAGCCTACGAGGTTCCGATTGTCCTTTTTGACCGGTCCTTTCGGAAAGATGGGCAGATTTTCTATCCGGTTTCGGCAAAGCCGGAAGCACCGTGGGTGTCCGAATACTATGGAAGCGCGATTCTGGCGAACGGGAAGATTTTCCCGTATTTCGAGGTTGAGCCGCGAAAGTACCGGTTCCGCATGCTGAATGGCTCCAACGGCAGCTTCTATCGACTGTCGTTTTGCGCTGAGGAATCCCCTGCTTCTCCGCCTGCGGAGTTCACCCAGATTGGGACCGAACAGGGGTTTCTTGCGGCGCCGGAAAAGATGAGCGTGCTCATTCTTGGACCAGGAGAGCGGGCGGATGTCATCGTGGATTTCTCGGAGCGCGCCGGGAAGGAACTGTACCTGCGCACGAACGTAGCGATGATCCTGCAGTTTCGCGTGGCGCCGAAGAAAGTCAAGGATTCGGCTTCGATACCAACAAGCCTGCGTCCGATTCGGCGAATGGCAGAGAGCAAAGCGGCGGTCACTCGCGAATTGACCATTGCGGATTATCAGGACAGGTTGGGAAGATCGAGCGTGATGCTGCTAAACGGCGCGCACTGGTCGATGCCGGTGACTGAGAAGCCGGTCCTCAACTCCACAGAGATTTGGTCGTTCATCAACCTGACGGATGATTCGCATCCCATTCATCTACACCTGGTGCGGTTTCAGATTCTGAACCGGAGGCCGTTTGATCTGGCGACATATCAGTTGACGAAGAAGATTGTTTATACCGGGCCCGCTGTGACGCTGGAGGCCAACGAAACGGGATGGCGAGACACTGTGCGAGTCGATCCCATGACTGTCACGCGGATTATCGTGAAATTTGAGGGATTTCCCGGTCGCTATGTGTGGCACTGCCACATGCTGGAGCACGAGGACAACGAGATGATGCGGCCTTACGAAGTGCTTCCCGGCTAGTACGCGCGGAAGCCCGCCCAGGGGCAGCTCTTTCCATTTCTCTTTACTTGCTTACTTCATTTCCTCCTTACTTTCTTTTTGGCGTAAACTGACCTATGCCCTCTCCCAGTAATCTACCACTCAGCTTCAACCGCGACCGCGCGGTTCGCCAACTCGATTCGCGGCTCACTGAACTCCTCGAAAAGCTCCGTAAGAACCGCCCCTCCGAAGACCCCTGGATGGTCCGCCGCGCCTACGAGATCGCCACCGAGCGCCATCACGACCAGTTCCGCAGTTCCGGCGAACCCTACGTCTCCCATCTCCTCGAAGTCGCCCACATTCTTGCCGACATGCGGCTCGATGCCACGACACTGACCGCCGCCATTCTCCACGACGCCATCGAGGACACGGAGTATCCCGTCTCGCGCATTGAGGAACGCTTCGGTGCCGAAGTCGCCCATCTAGTCGAGGGTGTAACGAAAATCGGCCGGCTAAACATCATGGCCCCGGAAGCTCGGCAGGCGGAAAACGTCCGCAAGATGCTGCTGGCCATGGTGACCGACGTGCGCGTCGTGCTTGTCAAGCTCGCTGATCGGCTTCACAACATGCGCACGCTCGAATATCTCGATCCCGATAAGCAGCAACGCATCGCGCGCGAAACGCTCGACATTTACGCCCCCATCGCGCACCGCTTGGGAATGGGCGTGGTCCGCGGCGAACTGGAAGATCTTTCTTTCCGCTACCTCGAGCCCGAAGCGTTCTTCGCCCTGCAAAAAGAAGTCACGGACAAAGCCGCTTTCCACAAAAAATTCCTCGAAGAAGTTCAGGGCACAATTCAATCGAAGCTTGTCGAAGCCGGAATTCCCGCCGAGCTCGAAGCTCGCGTGAAGAGTCTGTATTCGCTGCATCGGAAGATGCTTCGTCAGGAATCCGGCCTCGAACAAGTTTACGACCTCCTCGCCATTCGTTGTATCACCGATTCGGAGCGCAACTGCTACGCCGCGCTCGGAGTCGTTCATCACATCTGGCGCCCCGTTCCCGGCCGCTTCAAGGACTACATCGCCATCCCACGACCCAACCTCTATCAATCGCTTCACACGACCGTCTTGCACAGCGGCCAGCCTTTCGAGGTACAAATTCGCACTCAGGAAATGCACCGCATTGCGGAGGAAGGGGTAGCAGCGCACTGGAAATACAAGGCCGGAAAGCCTGGTTCACAGGACGACGATCAGCGCATTTCGTGGATGCGCCAACTCATCGAGTGGTCGCAGGAAATGCAGGAGCCCAGCGAATTTCTCTCCACGCTGAAAGTCGATCTCGCTCCTGCCGAAGTCTATGCCTTTACGCCGAAGGGCCGCGTGCTGGAACTTCCCCGCGGCGCGACGCCTGTCGATTTTGCTTATCTTGTGCACACGGAAGTTGGGCACCAATGCGTCGGCGCCAAAGTGAACGGGCAGATGGTTTCGCTGCGCCACGAAATTCAGAGCGGTGACGTGGTCGAGATTCTCACGCAAAAGGGCCACCATCCCAGTCGCGACTGGCTCAGCTTCGTCAAATCCTCTTCCGCGAAAAGCAAAATTCGCCACTGGATCAATGATCAGGAGCGCGAAGAAGCCAAGGAAATGGGCAAGCGCCTGCTCGAAAACGAAGGACGCCACCTCGGCCGCAGCCTGAAGAAAATTCCCGAGCAAGACCTGCTCAGAATCGCCGAGGATCATGGCCTCTCCAAAATTGAAGATCTCTACGCCGCCGTTGGTTTCGGAAAATATTCCGCGCGCCAGATTCTCACGCGCATTCTCGGAGAACCGGGAAAAGCGGAGGAGCCGCCCGCCGAAGATGCAGCGCCAACGCTGGTCAAGACTGTCAAGCGTATGCTAGGCCTGGGCGAAGCTCCGCTTATCGTCAAGGGCCACGACGATTTGCTCGTTTACCGCGCCAAATGCTGTAACCCCATCCCCGGTGATGAAATTGTCGGCTACATCACCCGCGGCCGAGGCGTCGCCGTTCATACGCGCGCTTGTCCGAATGTCCAGAATCTGCTTTACCAGACCGAGCGCCGCATCGCCGTGGAGTGGGGCAGCGGCTCCTCGGCCACGTTCCCTGTGCAGCTCACCATTCGCGCGCGCGATCGCGCCGGTTTGCTCGCCGAAATTACCGCCGTCATCAGCAGCGCCGGTTCCAACATTCATAATCTGGAGAGCCGTCCCGACCGCGGCGCTAACGCGCGCGTCGACGCCAATCTCGAAATCGCCGACAAGCGCCAACTTGAGACCATCTTGGTCAACATCCGAAAAATTGCCGGCGTCTATGGCGTCGAGCGCGTCTACCAGGCCAACCAGTGAACTGCGGTTGTTAGCCTTCAGTTGTTAGTTCTCAGTGGGGAAGAGAAGTAACAGAACCTGTCATGCTTTTGCCTTTTCCTTCTTAAAGCTGATAACTAAAACGCAAAACTGAACCTGAAAGACTTAAACTGACCACCGAACACTGACAACCTCTTCTCACCTGTCCTTTTGCCGGGTGTCTCCCACGGCACACCTCCCGGCCTCCGCGCTTGCCCCCGATAAAATGGAAGCATGCGGTACAAACTACTTCCTTTTATGTTTCTGTTGTGGTTTCGTGCTTTCGGATGCGACCAGCATCCGCTGACGGATTATCGTCCGCTCGACCAGGCCGGAATGTTCTCGAGCAACGTCGAAGAGCTGAAAAAACTGAACACTTCGGACCAGGAAGTGGCCCAGCTCGTGAAATTGAAGCAGGCGGGAATCGGCGACGACACGTGCGTCACTTTGATTAGCGACGCCCACCAGCACCATCATCTTTTTTCGAACGCTGATTCGGCCGTCAATCTTGCGCAGGCCGGCTACGGTGAGCCAGTCATTCTGGAAATCGCGAAAACGGATCAGCTCGACAGTATCAGCGGCGACGCGGTCATGCTTCGCCTCGTAGGCCTTTCGAGCTCCGCGGTGGACGTGATTCTGCATCGCCGCATGAAGGGTTTGCCCACATTGAGCAGCGCAGAAATCGGTCGCTTGAAAAACACGGGACTCACGGAAAAGCAAATTATGGAGCGCATCAACGCCGGGATGACCGATGCGCAAGCGGATAAGGAAGCTTCGGCGCGCGAGGCTACGCGCAATCATTCAAACACAGGATTCGTCCGCAGCGCCGGGCGTCACTCGCGCTAAAGCCCGACTTTTTCTTCGCGGCTTTCCCCGTTACAATCGTTGCGCCGTGCGCGCGCCATCGGATTTCCGCCTGCTCCTCGCAGCCTTTGCGGTTGGCCTTTCTCTCTGGGCCGCTTCGTGCGCGGTGCCGCTGGGACCGGGCTACACGATTGAGAAGCAGCAATTCCAGGTGCGCTTCGTGGCCCAACCGGAGCCGCGTATTCGGATCGAGGCGGACTACCAGCTCAAGAATACGGGCAATCAACCGCTCCACGAACTAGAGTTGCGCCTGCCTGGGCGGCGGCGCTTTCACTATGAAAATCCAAGCGCGCAGTGGGATTCCGCAACGCTTGTGTTGGGAGAATCCCGCGACAATCCGCGGAATTCGATTCTCACTCTGAGCGAGCCGTGGACCATGTCCTCGCGCCACAGTCTGCGCCTGGCGGTCGAATTTTCTCCCCCTCGCGAAGGTGAGCCGTCTTTGAGTTTTTCGAGCGATGCGTTCTTTCTTCCTGCCGCAGGATGGAGCCCCGAACTTCTGCCACCCGGCGGCCTTTTCGCCAGCGGGGGCGTTCCGCCGAAACTCTGGGAATTGCTGGTGGCAGTCCCGGAAGGATTTCAGATTCACACCAGCGGCGTGCAGAAGAAGAGCGCTCGAAGGAATGGTGAATTCAGCATCCAGGCCGAGCAAGGGCCCAAGGATCCCTATCCGTTTGTGATTGCCGGCCGGTACAAAACGGCGCAACTCGGGAAAGGAAGAGAAAAAATTCATTTGTGGGCTCGAGAGCTGGAGGAATCAGAGCGACTACACGAAGTGGACGCGGCCTTCACGCGCGTGGCGGAGGCGTACAACGCTGCGTTTGGGGAGCGCAGCAAGGAATCCGAGCAAACATGGATCGTGGAATGTCCGGTTCTCACGAACTGCTTCACGAATCTGAATCCAGCGACAGCGAGACTCCTTGGTGAAGAAGAAAAGGAAGCGGTCACGGCGGAAATGATTTCGCAGGACACCATGGTGGCGGATTTCAGCGGCGGCGAGCCAGAGCTCGCGTCTGCGGCGGCACCCTCACTGGCGGCGAGCTGGCTCGGTTACGGGCAGAATCCGGCCTTTTTCGAACAAGGACCGCCGCTTTCGCTGTTGCCAGCATTCGCCGCTGCGATTGGGCGGGAAGCCGCGGAGGGCAGGGACTCGCGCGGTGAAACGATTCGAAATGCGCTTCGTTTGATTCCTGTCGAAGCAAAGCCGCACCAAGCCGAGAGTCCATCCGTGCTTCGCGCGAAGAGTTTTCTGTTTTTCTACGCATTGCAGGACCAATACGGTCGGGAGATGTTCCGCAAAGCGATTGAGCACATGCTGTACGCGCGGCGGGGACGTGGATTTGAACTCAGTGATTTGATCTCGGCCTTCGAACAGGAGGACCCGCGCCGGAATGCGGCGGAGTTTGTGCGGAATTGGATGAAGCATCCGGGAGTACCCGAAGAATTCCGCGTGCGGTACGAAGGAACAGCCGCGGCAGCAGCACAATCTAAACAGGAGACCACACCATGAGAGACGTTGTTCTAACCGAGCATGGCCCGAAACCCATTGGACCGTATTCACAAGCGATCCGCGTGAACGGATTTTTGTACGTGTCCGGGCAGGTGGCGCTGGACCCTAAGACCGGAGAACTCGTGGGGAAAACCATTCAGGAGCAGACGGAGCGTGTGCTGGAGAATGTGAAAAGCATCGTCGAGGCGGCAGGAACAAAAATGGCGCACCTGGTGAAAACAACGGTGTTTCTGAAGGACATAAACGACTTTGCAGCGATGAACGAAGTGTATGCGCGGTATTTTCCCTCGGCGCCGCCGACGCGCTCGACGGTACAGGTGGCGCGGCTCCCGAAAGACGCGCTAGTGGAAATCGAAGTGATCGCAGTGTTGTAGTTGCAGGAGTCGCGCTTTGCAGGTGATCCTACCCTCTTAGCCCACTTGACTAGCCTTGCCCTGCACGTGCCCTCCTAGGCCAACCTGACAAATTGGACGCCAGGTTGGGCGATTTTAATGTCCGGGCACTCCGCGTATCCGCTGTCACGAGAGCAGGTGAGGCAGGTCACAGTGGCCGGTGCTGGTCTGGCGTTACAAAGAAATAGAGAAAACTTGGGTGCCGACGCGCTTGGCCGCGACTGCACTTGCTCGCTAGGAGAAAGCGCCATGCTCATGCCGCAACGCCTGGAATCGCATCTAAACGCAAAGCACGTTCGATTCTCTATGATCTTCCACCCGCCCGCCGATAGCGCGCAAATGTCCGCCGCTGCGATGCATCTCCCTGGAAAAGAAGTGGCCAAGGCGGTGGCGCTGCAAGCCGGGAATCGCGAAATTCTGGCGGTACTTCCCGCGTCGTACCGAATCAACTTTGAGAAACTGTCCGGGATCGTTGGAGCAAACGTCCGCCTGATGGATGAGGAAAGGTACAGCGAGCTCTTTCCCGACTGCGAGCGCGGCGTGATCCCGGCCTTCGGCGAACTCTACGGCGTGCCCGTTTATCTGGACGAAGCGCTGGCGGAAGATCCGGAGATCATTCTGAGTGCCGGAACTTACCACGACAGCGTGCGGCTGGGAAACGTGGACTTCGTGCACTTGGCCGAGCCACACGTCTGTTCGTTTGCGGAAGAGTCCTAGAATCGACCGAGTGAAATCTCCCTCAAATTGCCCTCAATAGCTGTGGCCGTGTCTTCCGTTCGCTGCGAAATTGATTTCGATCGCGTGTTCGTTTGTGCCTCGCCGTCACAAAAGGTGGCGGACCTGCGCAGGGCTCGCCGCTAGGAAGGAATATCGTGTAATGTTGAGCCATCCCAAGCAGGGAGGGCGGTCGCAAAATTGGGTGCACCTAGAAACGAACTTGCGGCAGTTGACGCTACCCGGCGTCTCAACCATTGGTTGGAGACACTGGTAACGCGAGGCGGCAGCGACCTACTACTGGTTCCCGGCACCCCAGCTTGCATTTTGTTTGAAGGCCGGATCCAAAAAATCGAAGAGGGGTTGCTGGAAGCCGCCGAAATCGAAGCTGCGGTAGTGCCGGCACTGACTCCGCACGCTCTAAGAGTCTACAAGGAACAGCAGATCGCGGACTCTTCCTACCGCCAGGAAGGATTGGGACGGTTTCGCATTAACGTTCACCAGGAACGCGGGCACACCGCAGCCGCCATTCGTGCGTTGCCCTCGGTGGTACCAGCCTTAAGCGACCTTCACCTTCCACCTTCGGTTCAGGCGCTGGCGCATCTGCCGCGAGGGCTAGTGCTGATTGGAGGGCCGGCGGGCTCGGGAAAATCCACCACCTTGGCGGCGCTGGTCAACGAAATTAACCGGAACGAAGCGCGCCACGTCGTGATGGTGGAAGACCCGATGGAGTACGAGCACAAGCACCTAAAGAGCATCGTCGAGCAGGTGGAGATCGGGACGGATGCACCGGATTTTCCGACCGCGCTTCGTGCGGCGCTGCGGCAGGCGCCTGATGTGATCGTCGTGGGAGAGATGCGTGACGCAGAGACGATGCGCATCGCCGTGGCCGCGGCAGAAACCGGGCACCTGGTCTTGTCCACGTTGCACACCACTGACGTTGCCACGACGGTGTCGCGAATTTCCGATAGTTTTCCGCTGGAGAAGCAGAACACCATCCGGCAAGAGCTGGCGATGTCGCTGGCGGCGGTCCTGACGCAAATTCTGCTGCCGAGCAAACGAGGCGGGAGATTTCCGGCCGCCGAATTGCTGATGGTCGGTTACGGCGCGCGACAGCACATTCGCCGCAACGCGCTTCAGCATCTCCACCAGGAAATTGCGATTACCAAGAAAAGAGGCTCGTTCAGCCTGGAAGATTCCCTGGTGCAGTTGATCTACGGCGGGCATATCGAGCGCGAGGACGCGTTGCTCTGCGCTATTCATCCGGATGACCTGGAAATCCTGCTGAAAGACAGCCGCAAATAGACATGAAGTTTTGAAGCGTCAGCTCCATGAAAGCAAGCGTTTGCACCTTTCTCGGTGCAACATTTGTTGCAATTCTGTGCTCCATAAGAATGGCAAATAGTATTGCTTGACAGGAACCTTTCCTTCTGCCTAGAATTCACGCACTTCTGGGGTGTACGTTCCTGCATCATCTGTTGCACTTGGTAAGAGGTACTAGAGCGAGTGGCCGCGGGGAACGGAACATGCCCTGTCAGGGCAAACATGCCAAGTTCTGTCTGGAGGTTGCCATGCATCTTTTTAGCTTTTTGTACGCCCAAGATTCCCTGCGCCGCAGCGTGCTTCCTGGACGCCGGCTTTACTCGTTGGGCCTGCTTCTGTTCTCAACAATTTTTCTGACGACAGGCCTTCGCGCGCAGACGACCTCGACGATCGAAGGCACGGTGACCGATCACCAAGGGCTTGCGATTGCCGAGGCCAAAGTGCAGATTGCCGGCGCGACTCTTGCGGTAGAGAAATCAGCAACTACAGACGCCACTGGGGCCTACGAGATCACCGCGCTGCCGGCTGGAATCTACACGCTGACTGTATCGCACACCGGGTTCTCCACGCAGGTTTTTAAAGATCTGGAGATCACCCTCAATCGCACGATGAAGTTCGATGTTTCTCTGGAAATCGGCACGGTGCAGCAGGAAGTACAAGTCATTGCCCCGGTTCCACTACTGGAAACCACCTCCTCTTCGGAAGGGGCGACGGTGCTTCCGCAGCAGATTGAGGAGATGCCCATCAACGGGCGCAATTATTTGGATTTGTTGCAACTCGTCCCGGGCGTTGCCATCTACCGGCAAGCCGACCTCAACAGTGACAACGCCACTCCGATTCTCGGCGAGCGCGCCAACAATACAGGTTTTCTCATCGATGGGCTTGCCAATGAGAATGAGCTAGCGGGGGGCGCAGCGTCGCAGTTCAATCAGGACACCATCGCCGAATTCCAGGTTATAACCACAGGGTACAAGGCCGAATTTGGCCATTCTTCCGGCGGCGTCGTCAACGTGATCACCAAGTCTGGCGGCAACAACCTTCACGGTCTTGCCTCCGCCTATCATCGCAACAATGTTTTTGACAGTTCGGATGTGTCCAACCAAAGCACTGGCTCGGTTATTCCCGGGCAAACTGAGCCGCCTTATTTATTGCGCTGGGACTACGACGTGTCGGGCGGGGGTGCGATGGTGAAAGACAAGGCGTTTTGGTTCGCGTCCGTCGAGAATATTCACGAAAATCAGGCGCTCAACTTCGTCCCTCCACCCAAAACTCCACAATTCCTTCTCACCAACGAGGAAACCTACAACGAACCCACCAAAAATAACGAAGCGCGCGTTTTTGGCAAGTTTGACCAGCGATTGGGCAGCCATCTGCTCAGCGAAGAGGTCAACTACACCAACTTGCACTTGAACAGCACCAATCCTCTTTCCGCTTCAACGGCACTCCCCTCCACGCGCTCAAATCTCGGCGACCGGAACCTGTTTCTCGGCTTCAACGATGTCGTAACCTTCGGCAGTTCCGGAAGCCCATTCATCCTGAACCTGCGTGGCCAGTATCGCGGGGAAGCAACCTTAACAGGTCCCGCACATCCGCAGGCAGGGCCCGATACTATCTTCAATATTTTTAGCAGCTATACGACGGGCGGGCTTTTTGGAGACGTCGGCACGCCCGAATACGGAGCGCTCTTCACCCAGTCGACGATCAATCAAAAATACGGAATCTTCGGCGCAAACCTTGGAAAAACTTTCGGCCGCCACGCTTTCAAGTTCGGCTGGGACTTTGAACGAACGCACGTCAACGGCGTGGAAGCCAACGCCCAACAGGACCAACTTTTCGCGACGGAAGCTGATTACCAGCAGTTCGGTCCCATCGACGCTGGGTTCTTCCTGCTTTTAACGACCGGCGGTCTGACGCCGCAAGCCAACGACATCAAGCTCCGCAACAACTACGACGGCCTGTGGATCCAGGACGACTGGAAAGTACTGCATAACCTTACTTTGAATCTCGGCGTTCGCTGGGACTACGATTCGGCCTTCCAGATTGCCAAGAACGTCTCTCCGCGCCTCGGATTTGCCTGGGCGGTTAATTCAAAGACTGTCGTTCGGGGAAGCTTCGGCGAATTCTACGATCACTTCCGCCTCGGCCTGGTTCGGGACGTCCCTGGCTTTGGCGGCGCCGACATTCGAGAAAGCCAGCCGCTTTCGTTTCCGAGGCTGTTTTATGGCGTACCCACGATTGCTCCTGCGCTGTTCGGCTTGTGCCTGTCGCCGACTCAGACGGACGCCCAGCTTGCCGCAGCGAAGGCCACGTGTCCGTTTGCCGGGATATTCGAACCGCCCGGAGCGCCTATCTATGGCGTGGACCATCTCAACAACATTGGTCCGACGCCGATTCCGGGCAATTCCGTAGTCACCATGAGCAATGTGCAGCAGCTTTCCGGCTTGAGTCCAAGCGCTTTCCTCACGGCGGCCGACGCGGCCACAGGCATGCCCTCCAATTTCTGGCTTTGGGGGCCTTTCGGCGCATTGTCCTTTCTGGTTCTTCAGCCGAGTGCGTACCAGGTGACCATTGATCCCAGCTTCTCGACGCCCTTTACGCGCAGCTACACTCTTGGCATCCAGCGGCAAATCACTGACGACATGGTTGTCTCTCTCGATTACTACCACAAAGACATCATAAACATCCTGGGCATGCGCCAGACGAATCTCGCGTTCGCTGCGCGGATAGCCAACAATTCCACCGTGCCGTTTGTGAATGGATATGGCCCATGGTATGGCGGCACGTACGACGGCGGCATTCTTTCATTCAATAAGCGCTTTTCGCAGCGATTCACCTTTGGCGGCAGCTATTCTTACGTTTCCGAAAACGACGACGCGCTCAACTCCAACCTTGTTACCGGAGCCCTTGGCGGTGGCAACCTCTATCCCACGGATAGTTACCGGGGGATTGTCCCGGTCGTGACGGATCCTGGCAATGCAACGTGTTCCCCCAAGACTAACGCCACCGCGGCGTTCTTCGCTTGCAACGGCAACTATGTGCCGAAGGCGGGCATTTTTTACAATGGTGCCACCCTAGATAATGGCCCTTCCGATTTTGCCTTGCGTCACACTTTTGAATTACACGGACTCGTGCAACTGCCATGGAAGTTTCAGTTCAGCAGCTTGTTGCGCGCCCAAAGCGGCTTCCGCTTCACTGCTGTTGCGGTGAAACCCATCGACCAAGATGGAAACGGAAACTTTGACGGCCGCGATCTGAAGACTGCGCGCAACGGCTTTAGTGCTCCAGCGTTCGTCAACATGGACACGCGGATCTCCAAGACGTGGGTCATACGAGAGCGCGTCCGTCTGACCGGCATGTTTGAATTCTTCAACCTGTTTAACACTGCCAATGCCGCAGCCATGCAGGCTCAACAAGCTCAGGCTGCGACCTTCGACACCGTTTCGGAGAGGTTGCCGGGCCGCGAGGGCCAGGTGGGACTACGGATCGAATTCTGAATTGAATCGCGTCAACGGAGAAGCAACAATGCGGAGATTCACTCTCGCGGTGTTGTCGACGGCGCTGCTCCTGGTTCCGGCGCCCAGTGCGGCGCGGCCGCAGCCCCAATCCAAGCAGAAGCCGGCGACGCCTGCGGTGGCTGCGGCAACGAGTCCGGCGGCGAAGCTGCAAGGGCTTGACGCACTCGCCGATCAGGCCATGAAGCAGTGGAAGCTGCCGGGAATGGCCATCGCCGTCGTCCAAGACGGCAAGGTGATCTACGCCAAAGGTTTCGGCTACCGCGATTTGGAAAACAAGCTTCCGGTTACCACCGGAACATTGTTTCCGATTGGCTCGATCACGAAGTCCTTTAGCGCTCTGACGTTTGCCATTTTGAAGCAGGATGGCAAGGTCGATTGGGATCAGCCGGTACGCACCTACCTGCCAGAATTTCAAATGAACGATCCGGTGGCATCTGAGCAGGCGACTCCGCGCGATCTTTTTTCGCATCGCACCGGCTTGCCGCGGCACGATCTCGTTTGGTATTCCTCCGATTTTAGCCGCGAAGACATTGTTGGCCGCCTGCGCTACCTGAAGCCCAACAAAGGTTTCCGCGGCGCCTATCAGTACAACAACCTCACCGTTATGACCATGGGGTATCTAGAAGGAAAAGTCTCCGGCCTTGGATGGGAAGGCTGCATCCGGCAGAAAATTTTCGCGCCGCTGGGAATGACGCATTCGGATTTGTCCGTGACGGAAATTGAAAAGACCGACGACCACGCCCTGCCTTACGAACTGAAAAAGGACGCGGTCACAAAAGTGCCGTACCACAACATCGACGCCATCGGCCCGGCAGGCTCCATCAATTCCAGCGTCGATGACATGTCGCACTACCTGGCTTTTCAGCTGGGCGATGGAAAATACGAAGGCAAACAGATTGTTGCGGAAAGCGATCTTCGTGAAATGCATAGTCCACAAACGGCGATTCCCGACCCGCCGCCGGTAGTCAGTCTTCCGGGGCTTGGGCATTTCAGTTACGGCCTGGCGTGGGTCGTTACATCGTATCGCGGGCACAATCTCGTTTGGCACAACGGCGGCATCGACGGCTTTTATGCCTTGCTCTCGATGCTCCCCGACGACCACATGGGCGTGGTGATTTTGACCAACCTTCCCAATGGCCGAACTCCCGAAGTTCTCGCCTACAACGTTTACGACCGCTTGCTTGGGCTTGACGCGCTGCCGTGGTTGGATCGTTTCAAGGAACTGGAAGCGAAAGGGAAGCAGCAAGAGGAAGAAGCCAAGAAGAATAACCCCACAGATCGCAAGACCGGCACTCACCCGTCGCATGACCTGAAGGACTACGCCGGCGAATACCAGAATCCCGGCTATGGACTCGTCAAAATTGGCTTGAAAGGTGACGCGCTTGAGTTAAGCATCAACAAATTGGGGCCCTTCCCGCTTGAGCACTATCACTACGATGTGTTCCAGGTGCCGGAAGAGCCGGATAGCGTGGCAGCCGGCGAGAAAATCCAATTTGAAATGAACAAAAAGGGAGATATCGATCGCATCGCTGCCTCGCTGGAACCCGCAATTGGGGAAGACATTGTTTTCACGCGCGCGCCGGAGAAAATCTCGACGGATGTACTGCAGACTTTGACGGGCGAGTACCTCTTAGGCGCGCAGACGATCACCGTGTCTTTGGCGGGCGACACACTCCACTTGACCGTACCCGGCCAGCCGCAATACGAGCTCGTGCCGACCAAGGGTTTGTCTTTTGATATTAAGGGTCTGCCAGGCTTCAGCGTGGACTTTCAGAAAGATGCTTCTGGAAAGATAACGGAAGTCGTTTTCAATCAGCCTAACGGCGTCTTTCGGGCGAAGCGCAAATAGCCATAGTCTGACGTTCGATTAATTCCCGAGCAGCCCCAACTGCCATCAAATTATCTTCACAGACATGCCGTCCGTAATGCGAGACGGCATTTCTTCCTTTATCATTCCTGCTGCGCCCTTGACGTAAAGAGCCAAGGGATAGGCAGAATATTCCCATGACCGAGAGTATTGAGAGAGTTCTGCGCAAGACGCCCCTCTTCGCAAACCTTACCGAGGCTGAGATGCGCGCGCTGGCCAGCCGTGTCACTCGGAAAAGCTTGAAGCAAGGCGAACAACTCTTTGCAGAAGGAGACTCGTGCGCCGGGCTATTCTTGGTGGCTTCGGGTAAGATTCGGATTTTCAAGTTGTCGGCCTCCGGGCGGGAACAAGTCCTGGCGATCGAAAGCGCGGGCAGTTCGTTTGCCGAATTGCCGGTTTTCGACGGAGGGAATTACCCGGCAGCCGCCTCCGCCTGGGAAGACTCCGAGATTTTGTTTATCTCGCGGAAAGACTTTCAGAATTTTTGCCGGGAGCATCCGGACGTCGCGCTGAAGGTGATTGCGGTGGTAGGGGCGCGGTTGCGGCGTTTGGTGGGGATAATTGAGGAGCTTTCTTTCACCACGGTGCGGCAGCGGCTTATCTCGTTGCTACTGCAGCTTGCGGAAGCAGAGGGGACGCGTACGAAAGAGGGCATCCAATTGGAACTCAAGAAAAGCCATCAGGACTTTGCGGCTGAGCTGGGCACCGTGAGGGAGTTGATCTCGCGGAATCTCAGCCGGCTGCAAGCCGAAGGATTTCTCGAAGTGGAAGGCCGCAAGCTGGTCGTGAAAAACCTCGCCGGATTGAAGAGCGAGCTCGCCGCCGCGGAGCAGAGTTGAACGCCGATACGCTCGCCTAAACCCCAGTGACTTTAGTCACTGCTTCTCTCCCCGCCTCCCTCCATGCTTAAGGGCATGGAGGAAGTTACACATGGGCTTCACGGCAAATACGAAAGTTGGGGAAATTGCAACGGCCAATCCTGGCGCAAAGAAAGTCTTGGAAGCGGCAGGTGTGGACTATTGCTGCGGAGGTGCAAAGCCGCTGCGCGATGCGTGCATGCAGGCAGGTGTCTCCGAGGAAGAGATCCTTAAGCGGCTGCAGGAAAACAGCCAGCAGGTTAGTCCTGATGAGACGAATTGGGTCGCCGCTGGGCTCGGCGAAATCACGCGGCACATCGTGGGGAAACACCACAAGTACGTGCGCGAGTCGGTCCCAAGATTGCGCGCACTCCTCGGAAAAGTGAAGGCCAAGCACGGCCAGAACCATCCCGAACTTGCCGTTATCGAAGAGCGTTTCTTCGACCTCGGGCAGGAGCTGCAGATGCACATGCAAAAGGAAGAGCAAATCCTGTTTCCTTACATTGAAGGGCTGGAACGCGCGGCGAATGAAAAGAAGTCGCCGGAGCCGCCGTTCTTCGGGACCGCGCGAAATCCTATTCACATGATGATGCAAGAGCACGATTCCGCGGGTGAGTTGCTGCACGAGATGCGCAAACTCAGCGCTGGCTATCAAGTGCCGAAAGAAGCTTGCGAGAGCTACCGCGAGCTTTACCGGTCGCTTGAGGAATTCGAGGGCGATCTCCATACCCATATCCACCTGGAGAACAACATTCTGTTTCCGAGAACGGTTGCGCTCGAAGAAGCCGCCTACTGAGTCGGTGGGCCATGGTTACAGCAACAGAAAGCCCGGCAGAATTTGATCGTAGAAAAGAAAACGAGGTGCTAAGCACAGAAGAAGTGTTTGCGAGGGCGCGTGCGCGCGAAACCGCGCTCTCTCGATTGCTCATGGCGTTCATTACTTCTGGTCTCTTGTTCATGCTGTTTCCCGGAACCTTATTGGGCGTTTGGAACTTACTGCAAATCAGCGGGCGCGAAAGCGCCGGGCTGATTTCGCCGGCTTGGCTGCAGGCCCATGGTCACGCGCAAGTGTTCGGCTGGATCGGCAGTTTTCTTCTGGGAATCGGATTTTATTCGATCCCTAAACTTCGCGGAGACGTGACCGCTGCGATCCGCAGGGCTTGGCTCTGTTGGATTCTCTGGACCATTGGTGTCGCCCTGCGCTGGAGTTCAACCGTCTATCTCTGGAATTGGAGGGTTCTCCTGCCTGCTTCGGGCATTCTAGAGCTGGCTGCATTTCTTTTCTTCTTCCGGGCTGTATCGCAACATCGGCCCGAATCATCCAGCAAAGGCGGCATGGAACCGTGGGTCTGGGTAGTGATGGCTGCAACCTTTGGTTTCTTGGCCGCGCTGGTTGGAAACCTGGCAGGAAGTATTTCCGTTGCGTTGCACGGCTCAAGCCCGGCGTTTCCCCACCGGTTCGACCAGCGCTATCTGGCGCTTCTGGGCTGGGGATTTCTCGTGCCGTTCGTCTGGGGATTTAGCGCCAAGTGGATGCGAGTTTTTCTCGGTTTGAAGCCCCTTCGGGAAAAGGTTCTGCTTGGCACTGTCTTGGTGAATTCTGCGGGCGTAATCCTCGTTTTGTTCGGCATAACTTCGACAGCCGTTTGGTTTTTCACGACGGCGGCCATCTTGTCAGTCGTGGCCATTCGAATTTTCGAACCTGGAACGCAAGAGCCAAAAACTCGCGGCATTCACAGTAGCTTCCCTTTTTTCGTCCGCATGGCGTACGGCTGGCTGCTGGTTGCGGCCCTGCTCGGCGTGGCCGCAAATTTCTGGGACACCTCCGGTGGGATTTGGGGCGCTTCCCGGCATGCATTGACGGTAGGTTTCATCTCGGTGATGGTGCTCTCGGTTGGTCAGAGGATCTTGCCGGCCTTTGCGGGGATGCGCTTGCTCTGGAGCCCCAGGCTCATGTTCGGCGGACTGTTTGTATTGACCATAGGTTGCACGCTGCGCGTATCGTGCGAAGTACTCGCCTATCAGGGCTACGCCAATTGGGCGTGGCAGGTGCTGCCGCTCTCGGCTTTGCTCGAACTTGGTGGCCTGACTCTCTTTGCGATAAATATTCTTGGCACTTTCGTGCTGCAACCCAGCCATGCCTTCAAAGAACCCATGGTGGTTGGCGTAGCGAGCCTCGGCCCGCGCTAATAGCGAACAGGAGCCTAGGCAGTCACAGAAAGGAAGCTCGTCATGATGAGAACAAGGATCGGCCTGGTGTTAAACGCAGGAATCTGCATTGCAATTCTTACGCTGGTCGGCAGTGCTTCCGCGGCTTCCGGACAATCGGGGGCTTCCATGGGCGGCATGCAGCCTGAACATGGGATCGCGCGTTCGCCGGGCGCGGCTGTTGCAAGCCAGGAACCGAACACCAATCAGGGGGCAGTGGCAGAGGCGGTGGACATTGTGCGTGATCCGGTTGACATGCCGCCCCCGGTTGGCAAGCGCGAACCCAAGATTGTCAAAGTGTCCCTCGTGGCCCAGGAGTTGGAAGGAAAGCTCGACCCAGTTCTCGGAGCGACTTACGAATATTGGACGTTTAACGGCAAAGTGCCCGGTCCAATGATTCGTGTTCGCCAGGGCGATACCGTCGAGCTCACGCTGAAAAACGAGGGCCGGCTCGTCTCTCATTCCATCGACTTGCACGCCGCCCTCGGCCCAGGCGGAGGAATGGATCTTACAGAGGCGAAACAAGGCGAAAGCCGGACGTTTACGTTCAAAGCCGTTGTACCCGGGGTCTTTGTCTATCATTGTGGAACAAACCTCGCAGCCCAGCACATTTCCAACGGAATGTACGGCTTGATCGTGGTTGAACCCCCGGAAGGGTTGCCGCCAGTGGACCACGAGTTTTATGTAATGCAGGGAGAAATCTATACTGTTGAAGACATAGGCGGAGCGGGGCATCAGAAGATGAGCCTGTCCAAATTGATGGACGAACGTCCCGAGTATTTTGTTTTCAATGGCGCCGTCGGGGCGTTGACAACCCAACATCCGATGCATGCCAAAACCGGTGAAACTGTACGGATTTTCTTCGGCGTTGGCGGACCGAACCTGATTTCTTCTCCCCATGTGATCGGCCAGGTCTTGACACGGGTTTACAATGAGGGCTCGTTCACTTCTCCGCCGCTCACGTCCGTGCAAACCACCACCGTGCCTCCGGGAGGAGCCACTATCCTGGAAATCAAGCCGCTCGTCCCCGGGTCGTACAAACTTGTGGACCACGCGCTCGTCCGCGTGGCGCGCAGCTTGATCGCATCCATTGAAGTCTCGGGGCCTGCAAACCCAGATTTGTTTCACGAAGGACCAGCAAGGTAGCAGAGCATCTCGTTCTATTTGCTAGCGCCTTCGCCAAAAGATTACGCGGCTTATCCATTTTTTATTCTCATCTAACAAACTGCTGCGAAATGATTGCGTGGTATGCTCTACGCGCTGCAAGCGCTTGCAGGCCGAAACTTCTCCGAAACGGGGGCGACCCGATCATGAACCGACGCAACCGGCGGCAAGTTCTAAAGGAAATGGGTGCTGCGTGCGCGGCAGCGTTGTTCTTGCCGGCAAGGAATCAAACGGAAGAGCCAAAGCTCGAAATTGCGGGACAAGACGTCGAGATCCAGATTGCCGCGGTGAGCTCATACACCGTTCGGTTGTCCCTCTTGCCCATTCGAAACGATCAAGTTGTCCCCATTCCCACCAATGGATCGCTCGTGCAGACTTCCTGGGGCGAGCCGCTCGCGAAGATGAGGGTTGTTCAGAATGGACGGCAACAGACTGTAAAGTCAGGCGAATGGAGCGTCGAAGTTTCCAATGAGCCTCTTGTTTTTTCAATTGGAACGCCTGGTGGAAAGAAAATCCAGCAAATCACGGTGCACAAGGAATCCGGCCAAGTTTCGTTTCTCAACGGAAATGCTCCCGTGCTGGGCTTGGGAGAAGGAGGCCCGCAATTTGACCGGCGTGGCTCAACCGACAGAATGCGCAGCGGCCAGGGGGGATATCATTTGGAAACCCACGGCGGGCGCGTGCCCATTCCATGGTTGGTTGGAACGGAGGGATGGGCGCTGTTTTTTCATCAGCCTTTCGGAACCTTCGATTTCACCGGAGCGGAAGGCAAGTTTCTTCCTTCCAGTCCGGAGTCAGCGCTTCCGCTGGACATTTTTGTGGTCGTGGCGCGTGAGCCTTCGACAATTATGGCGGAATATGCGCGACTGACCGGCTATCCGGAAATGCCGCCGCTGTGGAGCTTCGGCTATCAACAATCGCATCGCACGCTCGCCAGCCGCGAGGAAATCCTTTCTGAAGCAAAGACCTTTCGCGAAAAGAAACTTCCTTGCGATACGTTGATTTACCTGGGAACCGGTTTTTGTCCCTCGGGCTGGAACACGCAAAACGGGTCGTTCGAATGGAACAAGAATGTCTTCCCGGACCCCAAGGAAATGCTTGACGAGTTGCATCAGAAAAATTTCCGAACGGGTTTCCATGTGGTGATCAAGACGAACAAGCTGCAGGGGACGGTGCAGGACCATTGCGACCCCGGGCAGCCGGACCCGGCCCAAGCCGCTTGCTACTGGGATACGCATCGGAAGGATTTCTCCCTGGGTGTGGACGGCTGGTGGCCGGACGAAGGCGATCCACTGGACCTGGCTTCCCGGCTCGTTCGCAATCGCATGTATTGGGAAGGGCCACAGTTGGACCGACCCAACGAGCGGCCCTACGCTTTGCATCGCAATGGCGCAGCAGGGATGCAGCGGTATGCGTCTTTTCTGTGGTCCGGCGATGTCTACTCAACCTGGGAAACCCTGAAAGTACACATTCCTGTCGCCATTAACACTGGGCTGTCAGGGATCCCGTATTGGGGAACGGACATAGGCGGCTTTGTTCCGACAAAGGAGTTTACCGCGGAGCTCTATTTGCGCTGGTTTCAGTTCGGAGCCTTCTGCACGCTGTTTCGTTCGCACGGCCGCAATTGGAAGTTGAGGCTGCCTTGGGGTTGGAACACAGGTGATTCGGGCCCGATGGAGATTAATAATTACGGTGGAGCGGCGATTCCCGATGCGAGCCAACTGCACAACCCTCAGGTGGAAGTCATCTGCCGCAAGTATCTGGAATTGCGCTACCGGCTGCTGCCGTATCTATACAGTGCTGTTCGCGAAGGAGCGAAAACCGGGATTCCGGTGATGCGCGCGCTTTGGCTGCATTATCAGGATGATCCTGTGGCGGTTGCGCGCGGCGACGAGTATCTGTGGGGAAGAGACATTCTTGTGGCCCCAGTGGTGGAAGCGGGGGCAAAGTCGCGAAATGTCTATCTTCCGCGTGGTGTTTGGTACGACTTCTGGACCGGCGAACGGCAAGAGGGTGGGCGCGAGATCATTCGCGAAGTGGACCTCGAGACTTTACCCCTCTATGTGCGTGCGGGTGCCGTGCTGCCTCTGGGGCCTGTGAAGCAATACGTGGAGGAAGCGACGGGCGCGCCCACAACAATTTCAATTTATCCCGGAGCGGATGGCGTGTTTTTGCTTTACGAGGACGATGGCAAAACTTTTAACTACCGCAGTGGAGAGTGGATGGGGATTCAAATGGAATGGAACGACGCGCGGCGGGTGTTTCGTTTGCATCTCGCAGATGGTTCCCGAATGCTCGCGCCCTTGTCCAGAATCTTCGAGGTAAGGCTCGGGCAACGCACGCGTCGGACAGCATTTGAAGGGCGACCGATTGAGGTGAAGTTTTGAAGATTGCTGCCTTCCACCCCAACTTCGAGGTCCGCCTCGCTCTTTGGCAGCGACAACCTGCTCTCGCATTAAACATATTGTGATATCAATAGGTTACAAGCGCGCAGGAACCTGGCCTGTTCGGTCGGGAACTCATCAGTCCTCCAGCGGGAATGCATAGATGAGGCCATGCAGGGCATCTGATCAGGGGAGATGAGGATCGTCGACCAAGAGAGAGACGATGTTCTGCTGCGGCAGGCCGCGAAGGGTGACGAAGAGGCGTTCACTTTCCTCTATCGCCGCCACCAAGCTGCGCTTTACCGCTTTGCCTTACGCATGACTGGGAATGTCTGGGCCGCCGAAGAAATTGTGCAGGACGCATTCATGACCCTGATGCGGGACCCTAAGAAGTACGATGCAACGCGCGGCACCCTCGGCGGATTTTTGTACGGCGTTACTCGCAACCGCGTCATGAAGCACCTCGAGCGTTTGCCCCGCGAAGTTCCGCTCGAGGAGAAAAACGAAGACGGGACCGGGACGGGAGTCGTTCTCCAGGATTCCGCCACACCGGCGACCTTGGCTGAGAAGCGCGAGCGCGTGGACCGCGTGCGAGCAGCGGTCCAGGAATTGCCAACGGAGTTTCGCGAGGCTGTGGTCCTTTGCGAACTGGAAGAGATGAGCTATGAAGAGGCCGCACAAGCCGTTGGCTGTCCCATCGGAACGATTCGTTCCCGGTTGCACCGTGGGCGCGCGCTTCTGATGGCGCATCTGGAAATCTTGCGCGATGGGCCACGGCGTATGACTGTAAGCAAGTGATTGCGGTTGCGGATTGTGAAGGAAGCGTGAAATGAAGTGCGAAGAATTTGAAATGCTTGGGCTGGACGGCGGGCGCGACGCCTCGGTGAGTGAAACCGAACGTGCTGCGGCCGCGGACCACGCTAACTCCTGCGCTCGTTGCGCGGCGCTCCTGGCTTCCTGGCAAGAAGCACGCGCGGAGCTGCGCGCTCTCGCGGAAGAATCAGCCGCGGCACAGACTCCCGCGCGGGTGGAGATGCGCCTGCGTCAGGAGTTTCGCACGCGGCACAGCACGTTCAAGGGCCGCCGCGCGGCAGTCGCCGCAGCATGGGCGCTTGCCGCAGCTGCTGTGTTGATAGGCGCCGTGAGCTGGCTCAATTGGCGGCACTCTCAGCAAGTTGCCAGAGTGAAGCAATCGAACTCAACAGTAACTTCGGACAATGTTCCATCAAAGAGCGATTCCGCTGCTCCTGATGCCGGAACGGCTGGCTTTAACGTGGACGACGATTCCGTGATTCTTGTCGCGGACAACGAGTCCAGCAGGTTCACTTTGCTTCCGGGAGTTCAGCCCAGCGACATCGACGACGCGGAGATCCTTCGTGTTCGCATGCAGCGGAGCGCGCTTGGAGCGTTCGGCTTGCCGGTGAATGAAGATTTGGCCAACGAATGGATTCAAGTGGATTTGCTTGTGGGCGACGATGGCTCGCCGCAGGCTGTTCGCTTGCTGCAGCAGCAATAACCGGGATTCTAAAGAAGGTCGGGAGAGAAGAGGAGATGGAAGAATGAATCGCAAATTCACGACGAGTCTGGTTCTCTTGAGCGCATTCGCATGGTGCGCAGGAACCGTGCGAGGGCAGGAAGCGCCGCCGCGCCCGCCCGCTCCCGGCGACCAAGCTCCGCCGCCTTTCGGCGAGCGTATGGAACTGCTGGGATTCGCGGGAATGCATCCCGGAAAAGTAGTGACCGGCACGCCGTTCAGCGCTGTAGCGGTTACGGAGACGACGCAGACGCTGGCGGACGGAAATCACATCACGCGCAAAACGCAGTTGAATCTTTTCCGCGACAGCCAGGGCCGAGTTCGGCGAGAGGGAACGATTGGAGGAGTTGGCCCCCTGGCAGCCGCTGGGCAGCCGAAGTCCTTTGTGCTTATCCATGATCCGGTCGCGAAGACCAATTTCGTTTTGCATCCGGACACGAAAGTCGCAGAGAACATGGGAAGACCCTTCGGCAAAATGAAGGGCGCGATGAAAGAGGACTGGAAAAACAAGGCGCAAGGGAAGTTCGCGGCGCGCGAGCAGGAAGAGATTGCCAGCGGCAATTTGAAAAAGGAAGATCTTGGCACGAAGACAATGGCCGAGATCCCATGGGCGGCCGAGAGGCGAGACGTGCTCGGTAAAGAAGCGAGTCCCCGTGGAATGATCGTGCGGGGCACGCGCGTGACGCGCACGATTCCGGCTGGGCGAATCGGAAATGAAAAGCCTATCACCATTGTTCGTGAGAGCTGGTACTCGAACGATCTGCAAATGGTGGTGATGAGCAAGCGCAGCGATCCGTGGTCCGGCGAAACGACTTATATGTTAACAAACATTCAGTGCACCGAGCCGAATGCTTCGCTGTTTACCGTTCCGTCTGACTATACGGTACAGCAGGGCCGTCCGGGTGTGGGCCGGAAGGGAATGATGCGGCAAAATCAGGCGCCGCCACCGCCACCGGGCGAGGACAACGAGTTGCCGATCTGAATTTTTGGCAACGGCAGACCGGTCGAAACGAGCTTCTCTCCTGAAGACGGCACGCCCTTTTCGCAGTAGCCCCCATCACTGCGGAAAGGGCGCAGCCGTTTTTAGAGGACAGGAAGCACCCAAATAATGAGTAAGGAGACGAAAGAGCAGGCCTTTTGCATAGTCTAAATTAGACTAGTGCTAGAGGACCCGCGGGGGGAATGCGCGCCATCAGGAAGGGGCCAAGGCCCGGTCTACAAGCTCAGCGACGTGGAGAACGTTTTGATTGGTGTGGTGAAGCGCGGCGCCGGCGCGAAGCTGCAATAAGCAGCCGGGGTTGGCGGTAACGATGGTTTGCGCGCCAGTGGATTGCGCGTGGCGCATTTTTTCGGCGAGAAGTTGTATGGATGTTTCCGTCTGGGTGACGTTATAAATTCCCGCGGAGCCGCAACAAATCTCCGAGTAGGGCAATTCCACAAAATCAAGATTGGGGATCGCGCGCAGGAGCGTTCGGGGAGCTTCGCGGATTTTCTGTCCATGGAGGAGATGGCAGGAATCCTGATAGGTCACGCGGTGGCGGAGCGGATGCAGTTTTGCGGTGAGGCCGAGGGCGGCAAGGAATTCCGTGACGTCGCGCGTTTTCGCGGCGAACGCTTGGGCGTGAGCGAATTCGGGTTCGTCCGAAGAAAAAAGGTGATCGTATTCCTTAAGCGTCGACCCGCAACCCGCTGCGTTAGTGATAATAGCGTCGAATTCATTGAGAGAAAAAGCGCTTAGGTTCTTTCGTGCGAGATCGCGCGCGGCTTCGCGATACCCGGAATGCGCGGAAAGCGCGCCGCAACAGGTTTGCTCCTTGGGGATGATGACTTCGCAGCCGTTGGCAGTCAGCACCCGGACGGTGGCTTCGTTGAGGTCGGAAAACGTGACGTTGGCGATGCAACCAATAAAAAAGGCCACGCGCGTCCGGCGCGTGCCGATCGCGGGAAAAGTTTCGCCAAGGTGCGTAAAGAAAAATTCGTCATCGATGCGCGGGAGCAGGTGCTCTCGCTCGGCGAAGCCCAGCAGGTTGAGAATGCCGATGCCGCGCGCAATAGTCTGCAAGCCGGAACGCTGGTACAGGCGGAGCACGCGGGCGGCGTCTTCAATGTGATGGGGCGCAGAAAGGAATTCGCGGAAAAAATAGTCGCGAGCGGCGCGAGCAAACCAGGAACGGGGATAGTCGCGCGCGATGCGGGCGCGGGCATGCTCGACGAGTTTTCCGTATTCGACACCGGAGGGGCATGCGGTTTCGCAGGCACGGCAGTCGAGACATTTGTCGATATGATCGACGAAGGTGTCGCTGAGCTGGATTTCAGGCTGGGCAAGGCTGGCAGGCTGGCTTTGAAATACATGGAACATCTGGTGGATGCGGCCCCGGGGCGAATCGGCTTCGAGGTTCCAGAGGCGGTACGTGGGGCAGGCGTTCAGGCAGAGGCCACAGTGCACGCAGCGGGTGTAGTCCTCGTAGACAGGCACTGGGCCGGGGATGGGGACAGAAGTGGGCATGGAACGGTCCGCTAAGAATAGACCTGAATTAGCGGCAGGAAGCAATGAGGAATGAAAAGAGGCAAAGCGAGCCCTAAACTCCATACGATAAGCTCTAAGCGCATAAGAAGACGGGAGGCCGCATGGCGATTGAATTTGACGGATTATGTCCGCTGCTGCAAGTTTTCGACATGCCAAAAGCTGTGAAATTCTATTGCAAAGTGCTGGGATTCGAACTCGTCGGCAATTCACCGATCGTCAAGAGTCCTGAAGGCGAGTACTTCCATTGGGCGATGCTGCGCCGGGGAAGCACGACACTGATGCTCAACACGGCTTATGACGAAGGGCAGCGCCCTCCCGCTCCCGATCCCTCCCGCGTGGCCGCGCACGGTGACACGGCACTTTTCTTCGGCTGCTCCGATGTGGACACGGCCTACTATCAGCTTATTCCTTTTGGAGTGCATGTTTTGGAAGAGCCGATGACCACCGGCTATGGCATGAGGCGTTTCGCCATCGCCGACCCCGACGGCTACAACCTTTGCTTCCAGGGACCGGTGAAGGCGGCATGAGGTTCAAAGCGCTCTGCACATGAACTGGTTGCAGAGCTCGTTCAAGATGTATGGTCTGAGGCTGGCGTCTTTCGGAAGAGGAAGCGGTCGAGCGAAAGAGGGCCTGGGCCAGTCGCGGCTAGCGCTAAACAGGCTAACCCTAGAACCAATGGGAGTTCGTACTCGCGCACGGCATAAATCCCTTCATTGAAGTTGTACTTCCACATTGCAGCGCCCATGTCGAGCAGCAAGAGAAGTCCTGCCAGAGGAGTTACAAGTCCCAACGCGAGAGCCAGCCCGCCGAACACCTCAATTCCACCGGCGACGTACACAAAATAAGACGGCAAGCCGAGCCCTTGGAAGGCTTCAACGAATCTCGCCGTGTTTCCAAAGAGCTTGGGGTAGCCGTGATAAATGAAAACCAGAGCCAGGCCGCATCGCAACAAGAGCAAGGAAAGGGGTTCAAACTTTTTCAAGAACGTCATGCGGATCTCCAGAAGGTTCTGTCTGAGAGCGGGAGCGCGCTGGGAGGATTCTAGCAGGTCGGGAGGAAAGAAGTCGCGAAGGCGGAAGTTGGAAACTAGAAATTCGAAAATCGAAAGTGGTGAGGAAAAGAGCTACTCCAGGAATGCCAGCGAATGAAGAAAGATTCCTTACAGCGGTCGGAATGACGGGGGTGGGAAGCGGCAGCCGCTGCCGCTTCCCAAAGCGCAGCCAGATTTAGAAATGCACGACGAAGCCGACCGAGGCGCGGGCACAATTGGTGTGCTGTCCGGTGGTATCCAATCCCACATAATCGATTTGGGGACGAAATGCGAGGTGTGGGAGTAAGCCGATGTCCACCCCGCCGCCGAAGCTGTAGGCAAACTGGTTGGAGGAGGGACCGCCGCCACTGGTGGTGACCCGCGAGCCACCAAACAGAACCTGCACAAAAGGATTGATTTTCGTGGGATTGCGAAGCGTCAGCCGGGGGCCAAAGAGATAGGTGTAGGTGTTATTGGAAGAAGCGTGATAACCGCCAAAATCTCCGACGATGCCAAGCCAGCGATTGGGATTGTAGGCAAGCGAGCCGCTAACGCCGTTTTGGTTAATGTCAGCGCCGCTCCCCACGTGAAAGTAGGAATAGCTGAGAGAGGCGTCGACCGACTGCGCGCGCGAGGGTGTGGCGAAGACGAGCAGCGTGAAGCCCAGTAGAATCAGCTTCTTCATCGGAAGGATTCCTTTCCATCAAATGAATATAGAGCCGCAGGCGAGGCGACCGGGCGGGGGGCCGATCGAAGCGGTACCTATTTAGTCTTGAATGATTCAGTAGGAAATTGGGCGAAAGGGTGGGAGGTGTTTCTATGGCCGCAATAGCTCGCCGCCGCGATGGCGAAACGGCGTACTATTTCGTAAGCCCCGCCCCCGAGAGGGGTTCCACGGTGCGAATGGAGAGAAGACGCACGCCCAGGTATCCGTTTGCCGCGACCGCGGAAATCACCGATGAGAAGGCAAATGCGAGAAGTTCGTCGCGCGTGAGCGACTTGAGCTTGCACGGCTGCTATGTCGAGTTGGCGGACCCGTTTCCGCAAGGTACGCCCGTGCTGATTGAGATCGCAGCGGGGACCGAGTACTTGGAAGCGCATGCTACCGTGGCCTATCGGGAGCCGAACCTGGGGATGGGCGTCACATTCGATGCGATCCAGCCGTATTTCGCGACCGTGCTGAATCAGTGGCTTGAGCGCGCACAAGAAACGGAGCACTAGGCGTTCAGAGTTAAGCGACCCGGTGCGAAGAGATTTTGCGGGTCGAAGGCGAATTTGAGCTTGTGCTGGACTGCGAAGTCGGTCCGACGGGTTCCCCACACGTTGACGCGTCGCTTCATAGCAGTGGGGCACCAGGGAAGAGTGGCGGAAGCGTTCTCTTTGGTGCAGAGAGCGAAGATGGCGGAGGCCGCTTGGCCGAGGCGGTCGAAAGAATTGGCGTCGTCCGTGCGCGGAAGAAGAGCGAAATAGACTACGCCGCAAGAGCGAGCCAGGGTGACATGGTCGAGAGAAGCTTGGCCAGCAAGCGCACGGAGCTGCGAGAGAAGGGCGCTCATGCGATTGGGTAGAAGCGTGATTTTGAAAATGGCGGCAGAAGGACAGGATTCGAGAAGGAGCGGGATAGCCTGGCCAATGTAGTGCCAGAGATCCGCGCCTTCATTTTCGCCAAGAATGGTGAGTTGCATTTTCTTCGCTTCTAGAGAAGCGGCCAGTTTTTCGAATTCGCGCGTGGCACGGTCGCAAACTTCGGGCGTACCTTCAACGCTGACACAAAGATGCCACGAGTCATTGGGAAATTTTTCATGGAGAGGTGAAAGAGGCGGCTCGGCGGCATTTTTCTCGGCTTCGAGAAAAAGTTGCAGAAGCGGTGGACTGACCAGTTCGATGGAGGAAGGCCGCAGCGGGGAGGCTTCCACGAGACTGCGGAAAGCGAGCGCGTCCTCGAGAGAAGGGAAAGAGGCAACGAACCCGCGGCTGGCGGGAGCGGCTGGAAACGTGCGGAAATTGAGGCGCGTGATCACAGCCAAAGTGCCGATTGAGCCGATGAGAAGCTTGTGCAGGTCGTAGCCGGTGACGTTTTTGACGACGCGGCCACCGCTTTTGCAGAGGCGGCCAGTGCCGTCAACAAATTCGGCGCCGATGAGGAAGTCGCGGGCTGTGCCGTAGGAGTGGCGAAGTGAGGAATCGACGCCCGAAGCGATGATGCCGCCGATGGTGGATTCGAAATAAAAAGGAACGGAGAGCGGCAGGAACTGCTTTTGGTTGTAAAGCGGCACGGCGAACTCATTGAAATTCGTGCCCGCATCGACGCTCAGTGTCAGGTCTCCGGGATCGTAATGGGCGATTTGATTGAGGCCGGTCATATCGAGGGCGAGATCGTAGCGCGTGGGAGGCATGCCGATGCCGAGTTTGGTTCGATTGCCGCAGGGGATAAGTGCGAGTTTTTCGAGAGCCGCAAAGCGAACAGTTTCAGCGGCTTGCCCGGCGGAAGTTGGCTTTGCAACGGCTGAGGGCGTAATTTCGTCCACGGCATATTCGGCACAAACTGCAGGATCAGCGATGACGTGGGAGCCGCCAATGGCGGACTCGAGGCGCGAGGCGAAATTCACGATGCTGCTCATTTGCGCGCACCGGCCTTCTCCGGCCGTGGACGAAGACGAATTTCCCCGCAGCCTTTGCCGAGAGGGAAGATTTTTCCGGGGTTAAGCGCACAGTTCGGATTGAAGGCGTCGTGGACGCGGCGCATGAGATCGAAGTCCACGTCGGAGAACAGCAACGGCATGAGCTCGGATTTTTCCATCCCGACGCCATGTTCGCCTGTGAGCGCGCCTCCTACTTCGACGCAGTATCGGATGATTTCGGAGGAAGCTTTTAAGGCGCGTTCGAATTGCGCTTTGTCGCGCGGGTCGTAGAGAACGATGGGATGAAGATTGCCGTCGCCGGCATGAAAAATGTTGCCGATGTCGAAGCCGTATTGCTTGCCGATCTCCTGGATACGCCGGAGGGTCTGAGGAAGTTTAGTGCGGGGGATGACACCGTCGAGAACGTAATTGTTGGGGGCGAGACGGCCGAGGGCACCGAAGGCATTTTTGCGGCCTTTCCAGAGAAGCTCGCGCTCGGTGTTGTCGCGGGCGACGCGAACCTCTCGCGCGTGATGCGCGTTGCAAACTTCGGTGATGGTTGCGGCCTGGGCGGCAACGGCTTCCGCGAGGCCTTCGACTTCGAGGAGCAGCACGGCGGCGCTGTCCCGCGGGAAACCGGCGTGGACAAAATCTTCAACAGTGCGCAGCGTCCAGCCGTCGAGCATTTCGCAGGCGGAAGGCGTGATGGCTCGGCCAGTGATATCGACGACCGTTTCCGCCGCGTCGTCGACGGAATCATAAATGGCAAGCAGCGTTTTGATGGCTTCGGGCTTGCAGGACAGCTTGACGGTAATTTCTGTAACCAGGGCGAGCGTGCCTTCGGAACCAACAAACAGGCCAGTGAGGTCGTAACCGGGTGCATCACCCTGCGCGCTTCCGATTCGAACCACTTCGCCATCGGGGAGCACGAGTTCGAGCGCCGTGACATGATTGCTCGTCACGCCGTAAGCCAGGGTGTGAGGGCCGCCGGCATTTTCCGCGACGTTGCCTCCGATGGTGCAGGATTTCTGGCTCGAAGGATCAGGTGCGAAGTAAAGCCCGTACGGTTCGGCGGCACGGGTCAGTTCGGAATTAACGACACCGGGCTGCACGACAGCGCGCTGGTTTTCCGGGTCGAGGGCAAGAATGCGGTTCATGCGCGCGAAGACGATCATCACGCCGCCGGTACGTGCTAGCGCTCCTCCGGAAAGCCCGGTGCCGGCGCCGCGTCCGACAATCGGAACATTGTGTTTCGCTGCGAGTTTTACGATTCCTGAAACGTGCTCGGTGGAAGTGGGAAAGACAACAACATCGGGGCGCCCTTTTTCCACCGAGCCGTCGTATTCGTAAAGCACCAGGTCCTCCTGGCGCGAAAGCACCGACGAAGAACCAAGCAGCTTTTCGAGTTCGCGGACGAGAATGGAATACATAGGGCGCGCCGGCAACAGCTCACTCGCACTATAGTGAGATTCCCGTGAACCGCGCAACGTGAAGTTATACGCCGTCAAAGCGAGTGTGTTAGTGTGAGTTTCCAAATTCCAACCGAGGGCGCGATGGCCAAGCCGAAAGTGTTTGCGACACACAGTCTGTTCGAATCTGCCAGGCAGATTTTGCAGGAAACCTGTGAAGTGGAATATTGGGCTAAGCCAGAAAGGCCTTCACGCGAAGAAGTACTGCAGCGGGTGGAAGATCAAGAAGGCCTCGTGTGCCTCCTGACGGAAAAAATAAACGACGAATTATTGCATGCCGCTCCGAAGCTTCGAATCGCCGCGAACGTAGCGGTGGGATTCGACAACATTGACGTCGCAGCGTGCACCAAGCGAGGCGTTGCAGCGACCAACACTCCCGGCGTGCTCGATGAAACGACCGCAGATTTTGCTTGGACACTCTTGATGGCTGTGGCGCGGCGGCTGGGCGAGGCCGAAGCGCTCGCGCGTTCGGGAAACTGGAAGAACTGGAATTTGGACCAGCTTGTTGGCACGGACGTATGGGGCAAGACTCTCGGGATCGTTGGCTTCGGGCGTATTGGAAGAGCAGTCGCGCGCCGCGCCAGCGGTTTCCAAATGAAAGTGATGTATACGGACGCAGTGCGCGCGCCAGCGGAAGTGGAGCGGGATCTGCGCGCGGAATTTCGCGAAATGAACGCGTTGTTGGCGGAATCGGATTTTGTCAGTCTGCACGTGCCCTTGCTCCCGGAGACGCGCGGATTGATGGACGCGGAAAAGTTCCACAGGATGAAGCCGACAGCTTTTTTGATTAATACTTCGCGCGGGCCGGTGGTGGACGAAGCGGCGCTGGTCGCGGCTTTGGAACGAGGAAAAATTGCTGGCGCTGGGCTCGACGTTTACGAAAAGGAGCCGCTCATCCATCCTGGACTGAAACGGCCGAACGTGGTGCTGGCCCCGCACATCGCCTCGGCTTCACTCGAAACGCGGACGAAAATGGCGTGCATGGCGGCGGAAAACGTGGTCGCGTTTTTCAAGGGGCAGCGGCCAGCCAACATTCTGAACCCGGAAGTTCTGAAAGGATAACGGAGGAGCTTCCAGAAGCGGCGATGAAGGACTTAAAACAAATCGCCAGGCAGATTTTTCACGAAACGCTCGCGGCAATCGACATCCCTGCAACGATGCAGCGAAAGCTCGAACGGCACGGCACGCGCGTCGTGTGCGACGGGAAGACCGTCGATCTGAGCGATTTTGAAAAACTGCGAGTCGTGGCCATTGGGAAAGCGGCGCATGCGATGGTTGAGGGGCTGGTCGCGGTCCTTGCCCCGTTTGTGCGGTTTGAAGGCGTGGTTTCTGCTCCGACGCCTCCTCGCAAGCCGGTGCCGGGACTGAAATATTTCACGGCCGGGCATCCCATCCCCAATGAGGCAAGCTGGAAGGCGGCGGAGGCAATCCTTGCGCTCCTGAAGAAATGCGACGAAAAGACGGTGATTTTTTTTCTGCTTTCCGGCGGCGGCTCGGCGCTCGTCGACCTCCCTCTTGATGAGCGGCAAACGCTGCAAGATGTTCAGCAATTCCACCGCGCACTCGTTACGTGCGGCGCTTGCATCGACGAAATGAACACCGTTCGCAAGCACTTGTCCGCAGTGAAGGGCGGACGTCTAGCAGTGGCCGCCGGCAGGGCGGCGAAAATCACTTTGGCGGTGAGCGATGTGCCTGCGGGCAAAGAGCCCGCGCTGGCTTCCGGCCCAACCTTGCCCGACCCTGCAACCGTGGCCGACACCAAACGCATCCTCGCGCAGTACCGCTTGCAGGAAAAGTTCCCCCCTTCGCTGCGGCGCTGGCTGGAGGATGGAAAAATGCCGGAAACGCCGAAGGTCGGCGATGCGGCATTTCGAAATGCGCATTTTTCATTGTTGCTCGGGATGGACGACCTCTTTCATCCGGCGCACCGCGCGGCCGAAGCTGAGGGATTTGTCGCATGCTGTGACAATTCCACCGATGACTGGACAGTGGAGAAGGCGGCGGAGTATTTAGTGAACCAACTGGAAGAATTGCGCAAGATTCATTCCAGCCAGCGTGTCGCTCTGATTGCAGACGGAGAAGTGAGCTCGCCCGTAACGGGTGACGGAATCGGTGGAAGGAATTCCGCGTTTGTGTTGTCCTGCGTCGAGAAGATCGCAGGGAAGAGAATAGCCGTCCTCAGCGCTGGGACCGATGGAATGGATGGCAACAGCCCCGCGGCCGGCGCTGTGGCGAACGGGCAGACGCTCGAACTTGCTCGAAAGTTCGGCCTCGATCCGGCAGACGCGCTTCGCCGGAGCGACGCTTATACGTTTTTCTCGCGATTTGACGACGCCATTAGCACCGGTCCCACCGGAAACAATCTGCGGGATTTGCGGATTCTGCTCGCGGATCGATGAAAGTCGGGCGTCCCTCAGGGCTTCGCTGGCGGCAGGCGCGTCTCGAACGATTTGAGGCGCTCGTTCATTTCTTCAACCAAATGTTCCAGTTTTTCGAGGCGGCGCAAGACCGCCGCGGAATCGCCGGTTTTGTCTAAACCAGAATCAGCTGCTCCGGAAGATTCCTCGCCTGCCCCCGCGCTCGGCTTCGCGCCCGCCGGTTTTTTCAGTCGCGCGATCTGTTCCTTAATCATGGGGGCCATCTCGATGCTGAGGTCGTCGCTCTTCAGCAAAGCTTCCAGCGCGGGAATCGCTGTTGCGTCGCCTCGGCCGCCCAGGGCAAAGATCGCCGCCATGCGAACCGGAAAGTGTGGTTCGGTCAAATAGGAAGCGATCTGATTGGTGATGTCCTTATCGTTTTTCTGAAGGCTGGCCAGGCTTCGAATTGCTGCCGTGCGCGAATCAATTGGCTTTCCCGGCGCGGTCCATTGTTGAAGCAGCGGCACGGCTTTGTCGTCGCCGAGTGGGCCCAGCGCGCGAAGCGCGGCATTACGCAGGTAGCCGTCGGGGGAATCGCCGGACACAGCAGTTTCCAGCGTCGAGAGAGCGTCTGGCGCTTTGAGGCGGCCCAGCGCCTGCAACGCCGCGGCGCGGGCGCGATACGAACTGTCCTCGCTGGCAACGTTGTTCAGCTTTGTAACCATAGCGGACTCACTCTTGAAATTGCCGAGCGCGGTAACGATGCGATTGCGCACCCAAGGCTCATTCGTCGAATTCAAAGCGTCGAGAAGCTGTTTGGAGGCCACCGCTCCACCAACCTGGCCAAGAGTGTCAGCCGCAACCGCGCGAACGCCCCAGGCCTTGTCGCTGCGAAGCGCGCTGGCCAGCGCGCCAACTATCTCCTCATCGTTTTTGATTTTGCCGAGAGCCACGACCGCGTCGGCGCGGTCCGCAAGGTCCGCCGCATTCTTCAATTGATACAGCCATTCCTTCTTTTCCTTATGGAATTCAGCGGACTTAAGCAGGTGGTTGCCCTTGTCGAATAGGACCATCAGCGGAGCCGACGTAGACGGTAAAGTGAAAATCTGCTCGGCCTTGGAAACGGTGATGGAGTAGAGCTTCGGACCGGAAGCTGTCGTGATTTCAATATCGACCGGAACGCGGAAGATGCCGACGCGTCCCTCCACTTTTTGTGTTTGCTTGACGGTCAGCGCCACCTGATGTTTGGCGTCGTCGTAGGCGTAACTCAAATCGAATTTGGGAGCGCCAGCGCCGTAAAGCCATTGACTGAAGAATTGATCCACATTGGTTTGGGAAGACTCTTCCATGGCTTTGGCCAGGTCCGCGGTTACAACGTTCTTGCCGCGATTCACTTCAAGGTAGTGCTTGAGGCCGTGATAGAACGCCTCTTCGCCGAGTTGCTGGCGCAGCATGTGCAGGACCCAGCCGCCCTTCGTGTAGGCATTGCCGTCGAACTCGCTGGAATCCTCGAAGTCATGGCGCACGATGGGCTTGTTGAAGAGATTGGCCTCGCCCAACCATTCGCGCGCGGCTTCCCAGCGTTCGTAATCGGCTTGATCCTTGCCATAGTGGGCTTCGGTCCAAACGCTTTCCATGAATGTGGCGAAGCCTTCGTTCAGCCAGATGTTGCCCCAGTCTTTGCAGGTGACCAGGTCGCCAAACCACTGGTGGCCGAGTTCGTGAGAGATCAAGTCGTCCTCATCCCCGAAGATTTCGGCGGCGATTTTGGGGTGATTGAGGGAATTGCTCGTGTTGGTAGTGGCGCTGGAGTTTTCCATTCCGCCGGCGACAAAATCGTCGACCATCGCTTGTGCGTACTTTTCCCACGGATAGTCGACGCCAAGCTTTTTGCTGAAGAGATCGATCATCGCGGGCGTGCGGCTGTAGTTGACAGGAAGGCGATCGCCGCGCCCTTTCGGAGCGTAGTAAGTAACGGGAATCCCGCGCCAGGAGTCTTTCACTTCCTCGAATTCGCCGGCGACGACAGTTATGAGATACGTCGAACTGGGAACGGACTCGCGCCAGGTCCACGTTTTGAAGCCTTTCCCTGCGTCAGAAACACTAATGAGCTTGCCATTGGAAACGGTGATCCAAGAGGCCGGGACAGTAAGGATCGTTTCAGTGGTCAGGCGGTCGTTGGGGTAATCGTAGGTCGGAAGATAGTAGTGAGTGTCCTCGGATTCACCCTGGGTCCAGATTTGCTTGGGGCGATCCGGATAATCCTTATCCGGCAGGATGAAATACATGCCCCGAGTTGGTTTGCCTTCGTAGCGAATAGCGATATCAAATTTCTCCCCCACTTTGGCGGGAGAAGCCAGCGCGACTATCAGTTTATCCGCCGTGGTTTCGAACTTGGCAGCAGTTTTGTTGACGTTGACGCTTTCGATCGTGAGGCCCGAGGAATCAAAGGCGATTTTCGAAGTGCTCTCGCGGATGACCGCAAGCGTGTGGGTGACCTCGCCGATCACTTTTTTCTGCTCGAGGTCGAACCGCAGCGCGACTCTCGAGTGCTGCAAATCATAGTCGCGGCTGCGCGCGTAGGGCTCGTCGGCGCGAAGTTGCAGCGCCGCCAAAAAAATGGCAAGCAGCATGGTCAGCGACAAATGCACCACCCGGCTGACCGCAGTTTTGCGAAGAAGTTGCTTGATCATTCCGATTTGCTCCCATGTATTTTGTGTCCTGCCCGTTCGAGCGCCGCAATCGCGGCCGAAAGCGTTTCTGAAGCCACGAGCAGGTAGTCCGTGTCAAACGTGGAAATTGCAAACAAACTGAGTTTTGCTTCAGCGAGCGGTGCGGCAAGCGCGGAGAGCACGCCAATCTCCGTTAAGACGAACGGCCCCTGAACCTTGAAAACACGCCAGCCCGGTTGCGACTGTACACCAACGGGAACGCGCGCCAGTTCGCAAACAATCGAGAGTTCATCACCGGTTCGAGTAACCGAAAAGAACGGTCCTTGGGTGGCCCAGGCAGGAATAGCGGCGTCAGCAGCCAACCGCGAAATCGCATAGCGTTCACGAAGCAGCTTGAGCCCAAACTGGCGTGTCGGGGAGGTCATCACGATTAGAGAAGGCTCCGCACCCAGCCGCCATCGACGGCGATGGAAATGCCAGTGATGTAGCTGGCCCGCTCGGAGGCCAGGAACGCGACCACCGCTGCAAATTCCCTCGGCGTTCCCAGGCGGCCTGCCGGAATTTCGCGCTCCCACTCCGCAAAAACCTCTTCCGGTTTGCAGCCCGTGCGCGCGGAGATTGTCGCGGCGAGAGTATCGAGGCGCGCCGTGCGCGTGAACCCCGGGCAAACGTTGTTCACCGTGATCCCATCTGCGGCGTAATCATTTGCCAGCGTCCGCGCAAGGCCGGTGACCGCTGAGCGCACTGAATTCGAGAGCAGCAACCCGTCTACCGGCTGCTTGACCGCGGAGGAAGTGATGGTAATCAGACGCCCCCACTTGTTTTTCTGCATGCGCGGCAGAGTTTCCTTGGCGAAGAAGATGGTGCTCATCAGAAGCTGGTCGACAGCCGCCCGCCACTCGTCCGGGTGAGTGTCTCTGAAAGATTTAGACGGGGGACCGCCCGAATTGGTGACGCAGATATCGATGTGGCCAAAACGCGCGTCGACGGCGCCAACAAACTCAACAACTGCCGTGGAATCAGTCACATCGAGGGCTCTGTGGAACACCTCTCGGCCCGTCGATTTCTGAATGCACGCGGCGGCTTCGGCCAGCGTCGTTTCGGTGCGCGCGCAAATTGCCACTCGAGCGCCTTCCCGCGCGAGTTCTTCCGCAACGGCCCGGCCAAGCCCTTTGCTGGCAGCCGCCACAATTGCCACGCGGCCACTAAGCCCTAAATCCATTTCTGCACCTTCGGGAAACTTTCCATCGTCTCGCGAAACCAGGGCACCGTCAACCAGGGCTTAGCTGGCTGGACGGAGAAAGAATTTTGTTTGCTTGGCGCGAGGCGTGGCACTAAGATGCAGGCAATTCTCCGTCGTCGAGTGGCTGGTCCCTCCATTGGGGGCCAGAGGAGGTGTGCGATGCGGACGATGCGTTGGCTAAGCGGTGCACTCCTTTTTCTGGTGTCTTTGGGAAGTCCGGCGTCTGCGCAACAAATTGGCAAGTATGTTCCAGTCCAAGCCGGGTCGGAAGCCGACCATGCACTTACGGAAATAAACGCCACTACCGATCCGGCAAAAAAGCTGGAACTTATCCAAAAATTTGCCGACGGCCCGGGCAAGGAAGGCAACTATCCGCTGCTGGCCGATGGACTCTTTGTCGACTATTACCTCGCGCAGAAAAACTACGACAAAGTCTTCGAGTACGGCGACAAGGTTTTTGCTCTCGATCCCGACAGTTTTCAAAACGCCATCAGCATGGTCCGCGCGGCCGCGGAAAAAGGTGACCTCGACCGGCTCATCTCCTACGGAGAGACTTCCAGCGGCATTATGCAGCGTTTCAAAGCCTCAACGGCCCCCGCAGGAACTTCCGACGCAGTCTGGGCCGAGCAGAAAACTCGCACTCTCGAAGCCAACAAGGACAGCTATACCTACATCCAGCAGCTAGTCTTGAACGGAGTCTACCAAGCCAAGGACGCAGCCAAGCGCGCCGCCCTCTTGGTCAAATTTGCGAACATTTTCCCCGATTCACCGTACGCCGTTCAGGCGCTCGGCGTTGCCGCGACCGCCTACCAGCAGGCGCAAAATGCGCCGAAAATGTTGGAAGTAGCGAACGGCCTTCTGGCCAAGGACCCCAACAACCTCGGCATGCTGCTATTGCTTTCCGACTATTATTGCGACAAACCGGACCAGCTCGACAAAGCCGCTACCTACGCAAAGAAAGCAGTTTCTTTGCTGGACACTGCGCAAAAACCCGAAGGCCTGACCGACGAACAGTGGGCGCAACAAAAAGCCTTGCAGAAGGGCCTGGCTTTGAGTTCGCTCGGTCAGGTGAACATTGAGAAAAAGGACAACGCGCAGGCAGTGGACAATTTGAAAGCGGCCGCACCCTTGTTGAAGCCCGACGACGGCAGCTACGCCCGGAACCAGTATCGCTTGGGTTTCGCGCTGCTGAATTTGAAACGCAATGCCGAAGCCAAAGATGCATTCACACAGGCCGCCTCCGTGAACAGTCCCTATAAAGCTATGGCACTCGACAAGCTGAAATCCCTCTCGGCTGCGCCTGCAAAAAAGAAGGCGTCCTGACGTCGCTACTTAATCCGTGCGCGCTTTTTGCGCATCAAATCCCAGTGGCTTATAGTTGATGAACAGTTATTTGTGCTGAGGGGAATTCCATGCCTGAGATTGCTACATTTGGAGCAGGGTGTTTTTGGGGCGTAGAAGCCGCGTTTCAGCGCGTTCCCGGTGTTTTAGAAACCGCCGTCGGTTACAGCGGCGGCCATACCGAGAACCCCAACTACCGTGACGTTTGCACCGACGAAACCGGCCACGCCGAAGTCGTCCAAGTCAGCTTCGATCCCGCAAAAGTCACGTTCTCCCAGTTGCTGGACGTGTTCTGGAAACTCCACGATCCCACCCAGGTGAACCGCCAGGGCCCAGATGTGGGCACGCAATATCGCACCGCGATTTTCTTTCATTCTTCGGAGCAGGAAGAGATTGCCAAGAAATCGCGCGCGGCCCTCGAAGCCAGCGGCAAATTCCGTCGCCCCATCGCCACGGAAATTACCCCTGCCGGCACCTTTTATCGTGCCGAGGAATACCACCAGAAGTACTTGCAGAAACGCGGCGCTGCGTCGTGCCACTTCTGAAGCCGGAATCTATCGCGAAATTTCTCGTTCCCCATACCACTCGAGTCAGTGAGTGTTCGAGCCCGAAACGGCGGAAAGAGTAGGATACTTACCTAGCTGCTTTACACATCCTGCGATCTTTTGGCAATATCCGCAAGAATGGCATCGTCGTTGAGTTTCCGCATTCCTGTTGTTGTCGCTACGCTGCTTCTGATCTTGATGGGAATTCTTGCGGGAGGCGCTGCGCTCCGCGAATCCATCACCGTGGATGAAGTTGCGCATATCGGTGCGGGCGTCAGCTACCTGCAAAAGTTGGACCTGCGGATGAACATAGAACATCCGCCGTTGGCCAAAGTTCTTGCAGGCCTTCCGCTCATTCTGCGCGGTGTCCACGCCGACTATTCGGACTTTTCGTGGCCGTTCAGTAATCGGGGGTTCGGCAATATTCTCGGCGAATGGGCCTGGGGCCATGCTCTCGCTCTTCGCTGGAACAACCCGCGGTCCACGGTACTTTGGGCGCGCGTGCCCATGCTGTTACTCACTCTTATCTTAGGCGCATTTGTGTACCGGTTTGCCTCCGAACTCGGCGGCTCGTGGGGCGGGCTGCTTTGTCTGGCGGCCTACGTGACTACCCCAACCTTTCTGGTTTTTGGTCCTCTGGTGCTCACGGACGTGCCCATCACGTTTGTTTCCTTGCTCACGCTTTGGAGTTTTGCATCGCTGTGGCGTGCTCCCAGCCGGCGTGGTGCCATTGTTTTCGGCTTGCTCCTTGGCGCTTCGTTTCTGACGAAGTTTTCGTCTGGTCTGTTGCTTATTTGCTTCCTTGTATTTCGGCTGAGTCTGCGCGTCGTGCCGCTTGCTGAAATCCCGAAGGATCGGGAGGAGCTTCGTTCTTGGCGACGCCTTCGTGGCCGCTGTTTGTGGAAAGGCATCTTCATTGCCGCGATGACTTCCTACGTCATTTACTTCATCCTGTCATGGGGACAGCCCGCGGATTCGCTAGAATTCCTGGGCAGGGGCTCGGCAGCGCTACTGCTGAGACGGCTTCTGATGCCCCCGTGGCTTTATTTTCGCGGACTTTTCTTTTTTGCGGTCACATCGTCGCGGCCAACTTTTCTTTTGGGCCACGTGTATTCGCATGGCGTGTGGTTTTTCTTTCCAATTATATTTCTGCTCAAATCGACGCTTGCCTTCCTGTTGATGCTCCTCCTTGCCATGCCGCTGGCGCTTGTCGCGCGGCGCAAGCAAGGGAATACTCCTCTTGTTCCCGCAAATATGCAATTTCACTGGCGTGCTGCGTGGGTTTTCCTCCTCGTGATTTCAGGCTGCTCCCTGCTCAGCCGGATGACCATCAGCATCCGGCACTTCACCATTCCGATCGTGCTGATGATTCTGCTGCTGGCGCTGCTGCCTCGCGCGATCGCGCGGTTGAGCGAGAACGGCTGGCGGCCTGCCCGTCCGGCCGCCCTCGCCTATATGCTCCTGTCACTTTTTTCTTTACTCACCGTCGCTCGCGCTTACCCGAATTACTTCCCGTTTCTCAATAGCCTGAGTTTTGGCCACCCTGGATATGCTTTAGTCAGCGATTCCAACCTCGATTGGAACCACGCGCTTCCCGAAGTAAAAAACTATGTCGAGCAACATGGGCTCACCGACGCACTGATTGACGAGTACGGTTTTAACGACCCGGCGGTTTACGTTCCTCACGCACGATTCTGGAATTGCCAGCAACCCCAGCCTTCCGATGCGGGTCACTGGGCGTTTGTCTCTGGGGACATGATCGAGGATGCGCACAACTGCGTCTGGCTTCTGCAGCTTCCTCACGAAGCGCTGGCCGGCGGCAGCATGTATGCGTTTCGACTGCCTGAAGCGATTCCCGCAGCGGGAACTCCGGGCGGCCCGCCGGCCGAATCCGAACTCCATTCGTTTGGCGCGCCCATGCCCGGCTATTCCGATGCACGTCTGATTTTCCTGAACTGTATCCGGGATTCGAAGCAACTACAGCCGACGATGGACAACATGATCGCGCAATATCAGGCCGCGCAAGCCAAACGGGCCGCGCAACGCGGCCATCTCTAACGAACAATTTTCACAATTGTTCGGGCATTGTCGTCTGACGCCCTGGCTGTAACAACGTGCTTAGCGGCGCCATGAGTTCGGTGAGTTAATGGGTTTGACCCTGCAATTCGGCGATGGTCTGCCGAACGTATTCGGCGCGCGGGTTCGTGGGATCTTCTTGAAGGAAGAGTTTTAATTGCGCGACCATCTCCGGGATCCGATTTAACCGCTGCAAAGCTCCCGCCGCCGTGTAATGTACGGTGGCGTAGCCTTGATGAGGCATTTCGTGGACGCGCTGGGCGTCGGCGATGGCTTGCTGATCCTGGCCCTGCATGAAATCCACACGCGCGCGAAGCGCGAGAGCTTCCACATTGTTCGGGTCCGCTAAGACCGCTTTGTCCAACAATGCTCGAGCTGGTTGGGGTTTGTGGTCGGCGACTTCCAAGTGGGCAAGACTCACGAGAGCAGGAGCAAAATTTCCATTGATTTTCAAGGTCTTTTGTAAAGCGTCCCGCTGCTGCTCGGGCTTGTTGAGCTTGCCGTAAGCGACAGAAAGGTTGTAGTAAGCGGAAGCATATTGAGGATAAATGGATATGGCTTTGTTGAAATGCTCCGCGGCTTTCTTCCAGTTATTATGCTGCATTTCGGCGGCGCCGTGAGTCAATTCTTCCGAGGCTTTTTCTGGAACGTTGAGTTCAGCCAGGCTTACGAAATTGCCCAACCCGTTTTTCCCTGCAGAATTGCTGGGGTCTTCCGTCTTTCGGACGGTTATCATTTGACTCATAAAAACTCGTCCGTCCTCAATGTGGATGACGTCACTGCTAGTGGTCTGGATACCCTCGCCGGAAACCTCAACGCGGTAATCTCCTGGTGGCACGCCGGGGAATTCCGCCGAACCGGAGGAGTTGGTCATTACGACTTGCATGGGAGCGGCATTCGCGAGGCCCTGGAGGATTTGGACGCGTACTCCTGAAGCGGCCCGGCCACCATCTGCGAATGTAACATCCACGCGCAGCGTGCACACAGTATGGTTTAAGGGAGTCGATATGATTTGTCCGGGGGTCCTGATTACCGTCAACAGAAAAAAGCAAAACCAAAGACGCCACATTTGTGATCATCCTCCTCTCATGGCCAAAGAGAAGAACGGAAGCGAGGACAAAGAGGCTCCATCGTACCTCCAAAACCCGATGAGTGCATGATCTTCATCGCTCCTCGGAGCCGTTACGGCGGCCGTGTGCGCGTTCTAAGAAGGCGGATGAATTAAGGTTGGCTTCCGATCGGCTCCCGGGCCAAAGTATTTGCAGCATTCGCAGCCAGAATAAAAGCGCCGGCGTAGTCCGTTTCCCCTATTTGGCGAACAACTTCAAATCGATTGCATCTGCCATGATTTTGTACCCGGCGTCGGCCGGGTGAAGATGGTCGCCGCTATCCGCTTGGGCTGAAAGTTGCGAAAAATTGTTCGAGTCGCGTGTAACAGCGTCGAAGTCAATCAGCGCATCGAAGTGGCCGCTCGTCCGGACCCACCGGTTCACAGTCTGGCGAGCACGTTCTGCTTCTGGCGATGCGTAAAAGGACCCGCCAAAAGGGGTGATGGTGGCCCCATAGACTCGGATGTTGTGGGAATGAGCTCGAAGAATGATCTGCTCGTAGGCGGCGATCATCTCCTTCGTTGTGGAGTCAACGTCGCAGGGGCTCTTGCAGGTGCCGATGTCGTTTACACCTTCGAACACCACGAGCCAATGAACACCGGCTTGCGCCAAAACGTCACGGTCCAGGCGAGACAACGCGCTCGGCCCAAGACCATCATGAAGAAGCCGGTTGCCGCCGATTCCTTCATTGAGGACCCCCACATTGGCCGCGTGCTTGTTGGCCCGCAAACGTCGAGCGAGATCATCCGGCCAGCGGCCATTTCCGTTCGTTGTCGAGTTCCTGCCATCGGTGATGGAATCGCCGAGGATGACTACTGCCTCCGGCGTCCCTCGGACCGCGACATCAACGCCATTTAGGAAATACCAATGCTCTATCTTTTGGGCGGAAGAAAGATCGAGGGCGGAAACGGCGTCGCCTGTGTCAAGGTACGACGTGGCTCTTGACCCGGCGTGAGTTGTAACTCCGTCCGGTCCACCTTTTAGATGGATGGTCACTGCAAGATCGGAAAGAGGGAGTGACTCGAATTCCAGAGGATCGGAATACATCAGCGCACCAGGCGGGATAGTCACCCACGATTGTTCGGCAAAGGTGAGCGGCTTATCCGTCTCTGTGTGGATGGTGCCGCCCTCAGCGGCTTTCGCCACGTGTGCGGAGGCAATCGTTAACGCCGTTTTCCCGAACTCGTTCGAGAACCGGACACGAATTTTGTTACCGCCGACAGAGATGTGGACAATCTGGCGCAGCGTACTGTCCGAGAATCCCGGTGAAGGAGGTTCCGCCGAAGGATCTGCTAGCTGAGGCGAACACGCCCACGTACCCACCCACTGTTCCGTCTTTCTATCGTTTCCAGATGCGACCCACGGATTCCACCCGGATATGCACACGAGCATTAGCACGGACACCCGGGAGGCAATTGCGAACTTCCTTTTCAAGGCACAGGCTCCTGCTTGCTCGTTCGGTGCCGGCTCGCATTCAGACGATCAAACTTTCCAGTTAGCGGCACACCTCATCCAGTTTTGCCAACCTGTCCGAAAAATAGTCCTTTGGCATTGCTAGATGCCTGGCCCGCATTGATTGCTCCAAGAATGTTCCTTCCCAACGATCCGGCAAGTCGGGATGCATGGAATAGGCAGGATCGCTCTCGGCCTCCGCCAAGGTGACAAGCGTGAAGCCGTGCTGCTTGAGCAAGTCGAGCAATTGGGGAAGCATGACAGCCTCAATGCTGCCGATATGCAAAAGCAGGACGTACTTAATGTCGCGGCCGAACAGCATTTCGGAGAGCAGCCTGCCGTCGTTAAGGGATTTCTCGGCCCCTTCCATGTAGCTTTGCTTGAGCTGCTCTATTCCGGCTTGGTCGGCCTTTGCAACGCAGCGAGCGTACGGAACGCTGTACGCGTAATCCCCGAAACTCAAGGTAACTTCGGCCACCCGGTATCCATGCTCGTCGAGCAACACTTGAACTGCATGATGTTTTACCGGGTCGTCTCCTTCGTGCAGGAATGGAAAACGCAACCAATGCCAATCTTCGTTGCCCATAAGTTCTTTGAGAATCGATTCGTCAGCCAGCAGGTCCTGCGCGAAACTTTCAGCGGGGTTAGTGTTGAGATCCATGTGCGAAAAGGTGTGATTTCCTAAAGGAAATTGCGCGGCGCGCCAAGCTTGCAGCACCGCCTCAGTGCCAGGCTCTTGCTGGAGGCCTTTCGCGTTGACAAAGCCGTAGCTTGGCGGAGCATGCGCGGCTTGCAAAGCTCGAATCACGCTGTTGGCGATGTCAAGGCGAGTCATTCCGATCGGAAGCGGGCCATGCACAGGCAGATCGTCGAAAGTCAAGGCCACTTCGCGCGGACCAGCAGGAATCTGAGAAAAGGCAGGTCCTTTGATGTAGCGGCTGGCGAACGTAAGGAAAGTAGGCCAATTGGGACCCGTCGTGTGGCCGCCACTGTGCTGACGAAAGGCGATATCGCCATCGATGAGAGTCGTCTCCTGGGGAGGGAACTGCGTGGTGCCTAAATCTTTCTTGCCGAGGAGCTTGTAGACCGGCCCGGCACCGACCGCTCCCAAGAACATGCCCTTGGCATCGACCCAGCCGCCTTCCACTTGTTGCGATCCGCTGCTAATAAACACCGGGCGCGGAGCACATAGGGCGATGAGTTCGTGAGCATCCACCGGCAGATCGTTCACCGTCAAAGGGCCGGCGTATTTCAGGAAATTGCCGGCCATCCAGTGGTACTCGGCAGAGGAAGCAATGTTCTCCACTTGCTCGCCGAAATTACGCCGCAGAATCTTCGCGCCGCCCGCGCCTGAGGAGCCGATGAAACCGATGGCAAAGCGCGAGTCATACGCCATCGTCACCAGCACCGCTTTTCCGTAGCGGGAAAGTCCCTCAATACCAACTTGTTTTGCATCGACAGCCTTGTCGGTCTCGAAGTAGTCCAGAGCGCGGCTCGCGCCCCACGCCCACGCGCGCAATGCTCCCCAATCATCCAATTTGCGCGGCTGGCCCTTGTTCACCAAGCCGATAATTCCGGCGGTCAGGCCTTCGCCATTGTCGGCCTGAACGGTGGTTGGAATTAGGGTCGCATAGCCCCACCCCAAAGCGAGAACTTGCTGCTGCCACCCAGGTCCATTGCCAAGCAAGGCGGCGCGCTGGGCCTCGGAGAGGCGCTTTCGCAAAGCTTCGAGGACTTCGGGCCTCAGCCCGAATTCCATCATGACCGGCACAGGCCCGCTGGCTTTCGTCGGCGTCGTCAGCGTCAATTGGATGTCAACACTTATGAGCGGATAAGAAGAATTGTCAACATGTCCGACCAGTTTTTTCGTGATGACGGGCACGCCACTATTTTCTTCAGACGTCGTGCTGAGGACCTCCCAATTCACTTTGGGCGTCGCTTTGGGAACCCTCCCGTAGATCTCGCGGTCGAAGGCTTCGACGATTTCCGGGCGGCGTTGTTTCCACCACATCTCCGCAGTCGTGACTCTTGCACCGTTGTTCAAGATCAGAGGGTCAGGTACGGTTAAGGCTGGATCCACCTTGGATTCGTCAAAATTAGCCGCGTTGGGCGATTTCGGGTCGCCATCCGGGCCTCGTCGAAGGGAGCTTATATGCATTAAGTCCATCAATCGCTGATGATCTTGTTCGGCCGTCAGGTGGACAGGTGGGGGATTGCTGTCGCGGGAGGGGCCGAGTGTCAGCGCAAATAGGAGCAGGGGCAACGACCAGCGAACTGCTCGCGGGATAAACATGGGCATAATCTGTGAGCCGCTGCGATTGTATAACAGAATTATCCGTTAACGTTACCGTAGGGAAGAAAGCGAGCTTTTTCAGACCATCTCATATAGAATCGAACCGATTTTCAATGCTCGTCCGCTGAAGGGGGAGTGCGTTCTAGAGGCCGAACGGCACTGGGCAGATCCCACCGTGATTCTCCGTACGCGACAACTCGCCCGTAAATTCACGTTGCTCGCGGTTCTTGTTGCTCCAATTTGGTTTGGCAGCTCAGAAACCAGGCAAGGCGCTCCTCCGCCCGCGGCCCGAATCAAATTTTCCCTGCAGACTCTCCCTTTCCGTTTGGACTCCGACGAAACCCTGAAAACGCCACACGCTCCCGCGACCATGGCTGGCGGCGTTGCTGTCTTCGATTACAACCGCGATGGTCGGCCTGACCTCTTCTTCACCAACGGCGCGAATATTGAAACCCTCAAGAAAGATTCTCCGAAGTTTTTCAACCGCCTTTATCGCAACGACGGCAACGGCGTGTTTACAGATGTGACTGAGCAGGCCGGACTTACAGGGACTGGATATGACATCTGCGTGGCTGTGGGAGATTATGATAACGATGGCTTTCCCGACCTGTTCGTTGGAGGCGTTCACGGCAACAAGCTGTACCACAACAATGGAGACGGAACGTTCACTGATGTAACGGAGAAGGCTGGTCTGAGCCACTCCGTCGATCCAAAATACGGCCCCTTATGGACCGCCGCTGCCGCTTGGGTGGACGTGAATAACGATGGCCTCTTGGATCTCGTGGTCATCAATTATCTGCAGTGGGACATCAAAACGGAAACGCTGTGTCCGTTTGCGGGAGCGTTCGATTACTGCACGCCGAAACGCTACGGGGGCCAACCCAATCAACTATTTTTGAACCGCGGCGATGGAACGTTTGAAGATGTATCGGAGAAGTGGGGGCTTCGCGAGCATGTTGGAAAGGGAATGGGCGTTGGAGTCGCGGACTATGACCTGGACGGCCGCCCGGACCTTTTCGTCACCAACGATACTTCCTACAACTTTCTCTTTCACAACACCGGCCAGAAGTTTGAGGAAGTTGCATTTGAGAAAGGCGTGGCGCTCGTGGAAGACGGCACGGCTGTCTCTGGAATGGGGCTGGATTTCCGCGACTACAACAATGACGGCTATCCCGACATTGTCTTCGTTGCGCTTAATGATCAGACGTTCCCGATGTTCTTGAACAAGGCCGGGAAGGGCTTCGAAGAAGTCACTTATGCGACAGGCATGCGCCAGCTTTCCCGCTCTATGTCCGGCTACGGCGCCGGGCTTTTCGATTTTGACAATGATGGTTGGAAAGATCTCTTCGTCTCGCGAGGCCATGTGGAGTCCATTGGCACGGCCAGCTATTCCGTCGACCAACACAACACCGTCTTCCGAAATCCCGGCCTGCGGGGAAAATGGGAGGCGCTAACCGCAGAAGCCGGTTTTGAGGCCGGACCGGCAGCGCGCCATCGCGGATGCGCGTTTGGAGATTTCGACGGCGACGGGAGAGTGGACGTTGTTGTCACGGCGTTGGGCAAGAATGCGGAACTTTGGATGAATCGCACCGAGAATTCAGGCCACTGGTTGGACGTGGCTCTGCAAGGAACGAAGAGCAATCGCGACGGCATTGGGACCTGGATAAAAGTCGTGACTTCCGCAGGCGCGCAATACAATCACATGACCACAAGCGTAGGCTACGCGTCTTCGAGCTACGGTCCGGTGCATTTTGGTCTCGGCACCGATCAAAACGCGAAGTTGGTTGAAATCCATTGGCCATCGGGAACTGTCCAGACGCTGAAAGATGTTGCGGGCGATCGCGTTCTCAGCGTAAGGGAATCTGCCGAAAAATGACGGTGTGGAGCTGACTCGCTTCCCGCACAGAATGGACTTGGGCGGCCCTAAGGCTTTGCCGCTGGGGGGAGTTTTTTGACTTTCGCGGCCAGGTCCTCGTCTTCCTTCTTCTTGAGCTCGCGCACTTTTGCGAACTCCTTCTCAGCCGCCGCGGTGTTGCCCATCAACTGATAGATACGTCCCATGCGGAAATGAGCATCCGATTGGGTGGGGTTCAGTTTCACGGCATGCCGCAGAGCATCCAGAGCTTCTGGATAGTTCTTCTGGTCAACGAGAATGCTGCCAATGTCCATATACGCGAAGCGGTTGTCCGGCTGCAGCCGGACGGCCTTGCGCAACAATTCGAGCGCTTTTGCTTCGTCTCCTTGCTTCAGCGCAATATCGCCCAAGTACGCCAGTGCCTGCGCGTTCTCGGGAACGACCGCCAACTCAGCCTGCAACTCCGTAACAGCCTCGTCGTATTTCTCTGCCTTCCAATACTCGTACCCGAGAGCGAGATGCAAATTCGGTTCTTGCGGCGCGAGTTTGACGGCAGCTTGAAACTCCGTGATAGCCTCTTCGGTTTTGTCTTCGCGGTCCAGGGCCTGCCCAGTCAGCAAGTGAACCGAGGAAGAATCCGGATCGAGCGCTTCGAGTTTTTTGAATTCCTCCAGTGCACAGGAATAATTCTTTGCCGAAAGGCAGCTCTGTGCCAGTGTCTGAAGGAGCTCTTTGTTGCCCTGGTCCGATGCCGCGGCGATTTGCAGATATTTTACCGCCGGTTCAAAATGTTTCGCGCCGTAGTAGCTTAAGCCCAGTAAGGTAGTGGCCTGGATACTCTGCTGGTCCGCCGCAAGGGCTGCGCGCAAGGGCGGGATCGCCGCTTCAAAGTGGCCTTGCTTGAATTCTGCCAACCCCAAATTGAGTTGTACGCCCGGCAACTTGGGATTCAATGCCAGCGCCTTGCGATAAGCAGCCGCAGCGTCATCGTACTTCAGCTCGCGCGCGAGCACGACCCCCAGACTGGCAAACGCTCCCGCGTCCTGAGGATTTTGCCGCGTAATCGCGCGCCAGGCGTCTGCGGCTTCAGCGAGTTTGCCTTGCTGCTCCAACGCCATCGCGTCTACCGGTGAGGGCTTCTGGGCTTGCAGCGGAACAGATAGCGAGAGAAGTAGCGCGATCAGGACAATCGTTGCATTTGTCGCGGCGTCAGTGAAGGACATGATAGCTCTCTGGCGGGCCAAGATAACTTGGTTTGATACCGCCAAGATCAACGATCAGTTTTTGAAGCACCACCCCTGGATCCACCATCCAGAATTTGAGAGTGTGATACCCGGGATTCGCTATTTGGTGAGTCGATTTTGCTTTTCGAACGCTATCCTTCACTGATGTCGCCCATGCCTCTAAGCTTTTGTCCGCAAGCGCATCGATGATCTGAGGACCTTCGTTGTCGAAAGAAACCGCATAGCGGAGACCGCGGCCAGGAACGAAATTCAATGTGGGATCGAGGATAGCTTCGACGGCGACTGCCCCTGAATGAAAAAGATACATCTTGTATTCGAGGCAGGGTGCGTTCTGACCCGGCAACAAACTCTGCGCGGTCACTGGGAACACGGACATGGCGGAAAGTGTGCGGCCTAGATCGTCAATCTTTTCCCAGCGTGCTGAGGCTCCATCAACTTCCTTGGTGTAGTGCACAGCCTCGACCGACACATACCCATTGGCCTCAGCAAAACCATCCAGCTTGTCTCTTGCCGGGGCGGCCGGACGAAACGCGTCAACCTTGACAATGACGTTTTGGCCACTACTGCTCGATATTGCCAACGACCCGCTGTCGGCTCCTTCGGGAGCACGGCTCCAATCAACGCTGATCCAAAGGCGTTTTTCCACGTCGACGTTACCTTGCGCTTCACTGATTTTGATCCAAGGTTGCGAAGCAGTCGCAGTAAAAGTGAAAGGAGATTTGCCGCGGTTGAAAACATCGATGTAATAACTCGGCTGGTTGAAGACATCGAAGGCCGGCAGGTTTGCTTGTTCGGCACCGCCCGGCCAAGCGAGCGAAGAGCCTTCGACCGCGATACCCATGCTCGGGGCTTCAGGAAGTTCAATTTCTGTAACCTTTGGCATGTTGTTCTGCGGCGGCTCATTCCAAAACGTGTAGCCAATGTGCGTCTGATCCATCATGTGATCCCATTTGCCGCCAGCCAGCGTGTGGTTGTAGTAGGCGGATAATTCCGCATCCGTTTGAAACAGTGCTCGCGCTTCATGCGCAAGCTCATTGGCGCTTGCGCGGCCCTGGCTCGCGTAGAGCTGGTTCTTGGCCGCTGTCACATAGAGTTGGTTGACCACGGAAGACGCCTTGGTCATGTGCAGAACCAGTTCGTAGAACGCGTCCTTTTCGTTTTTAGGCAATTTTTGGTAGATCTCTTCTGCCTTTTTTGTAATGGCCTGGAAATCCGCGACGATGCTGTCAGCTTCGCGGTAGTTCACGAGACAGTAGGTGCCCGGTTCCAAAAGCTCGGGTTTGCGCCTGCCGTTGTATTTCCCGTATTTGGAAACGATGTCAGCGATTTCCTCGGCGTGCTCCGGACCAAATTCCCGCGTGGCCCAAAGACGAGTGAATTCTCCGATGCTTTCCTTCGGCCACCGGGCAGGATTCCAAGCCAAGCTAAGAAAAAACTCCATGGGGAATTCCATAGGCTTCAAATCGCCAACATTAACGATCCAAATGCGGTCCGCGCCATAATGCAATGCCAGGTTCATCTGCTCCCAGACCTTTGGAATGGGATTCGTGTTGATCCACTTGTAAGAGCGTGGATCGCCAACATAGTCAAAGTGGTAGTAAACGCCGGCGCCGCCGCTGCGCTGCCGTTCTTCTGCAGTAGGAAGGCGGCGAATGTTCCCCCAATTGTCATCGCACCACAATAACGTCACATCATCGGGAACCCGCATCCCTTTCTCGTAGTACTCCAGCACCTCCTTGTAGAGCGCCCAGTCTTGGGGCACGGTCGCCGGGTCGCGATGGTAGGTATCGGCGATGATTTTTCGTTGATCCGCCACAATCTGTTCCAAAAGCTCGATATTGGCGGTTTCTGTCATCGGCATGTCGCCGTCACCCCGCATGCCGATGGTGGTCATGTTTTCGTAGTCTTTATTGCGCTCCAGGCCCTGCTGCCAAAACTCCCGCAACACCGCTCCGTTCCTGGAGTAGTCCCACGGCCCGCTTCCATGGCGTTTCCATTCCTGCTGCGCGCGCATCATTGGCTCGTGATGGGAAGTTCCCATGACGATGCCGTATTCGTCCGCGAGCTTTGGATTGAGAGGGTCATCTTCGTTGAAGGCGTTGTTCCACATGGCGGGCCATAGGTAGTTGCCTTTCAAGCGAAGCAGGAGTTCGAACACCTTTTCGTAAAATTCGTGATTATAATTTCCATATTTTTCTTTAACCCAACCCGTCAGCGCGGGCGCTTCGTCGTTAAGAAAAATCCCGCGATACTTCACTGCGGGAGGTCCCTCTGTGTAAATGCCGGGTTTAACGGTTAGCACGTCCTGATGGCGAACGGGAACATCCGCCCACCAATACCAAGGTGAAACGCCGATTTGTTCGGATAGGTCGTAAATCCCGTAGATGGTTCCGCGCTTGTCGCTCCCGGCGATCACCAACGCATTGCTGACTCCAGGCAAGGGATTGCTGACCGTCTGAACCGTGAAAGACTCCCATTTTCCAGCAATCGCTCTGACGTCTATTTTTCCCTCTCGCACCAGCAGGTCAATCACCGCGCTTTTGCCTAGTGTGCCAATGAGGATCATGGCGGGCTTGACACTCTCTGTACCGCGTATGATCGCCCCCGTGTACCCGGCAACTCTCTTGATGTCCGACTGCAAGTCTGAAGCGGCGCGCACTACGCTAGGGTAGTCGTTGGCGTCCACATAGATCGTGGCGGCTTCTGTTTGCCTAACAATCGTAAAATTGCCGGGGCGGTCTTCTGCTTCAACGTAGTGGACTTGCCCAATGGCTAGAGCGTTCGAACAAAGAGTTGCCAAGGAGAGGAGGAGTGTCATCGCGCGCCCAACGGCGCTGAAGGAGCGCCGCGAAATAGCAAAGCCGCGAGATTTTCTGGAGCGCTTGTAATTCATCCTGCTTTGTTTCAGATTGTGAAACCGCATTTCACAATCAATAGGGCGCTGCGGAACTTTTCTCGAGGAATACCGAGCGCAGTGCCGGGTAGATTTTACGGTACACCTGATATTGCTCTTGAAGGAACGAACAAGCCTTTTGATCGGGGCTGACGCGCCCGGCCACTCGAACCACTGCATCACAGGCTTGATCGACGCTGGCCCAGTATCCTGAACCCACGCCCGCCAAAATCGCTGCGCCATAGGCTGCGCCTTCTTCTGCAGCCACCGTTTCTACGTCATGTGCGTACACGTCCGCCTGAATTTGCCTCCAAAGCGGAGACCGCGCCCCTCCGCCGCCCAAACGGATGCGTTCTGCCGGAACTCCGATCTCCTTCAGAATCGTAAACGTATCCTTCAAGCTGTACGCCACGCCTTCGAGAATCGCACGGATCAAGTGCGCTCGCGTGTGCGAAGCTGTCAAACCCACGAACGCAGCTCGCGCATTCGGATCCAGGTGCGGAGTCCGCTCTCCCATCAGGTATGGCGCCCAGAAAACGCCGTCCGCTCCGGCGTTCACGCGCGCCGCCTCTTCGCACATCCGGTCGTATGGGTCGCCGTCGCCCGCATAACCGGAAAACAATTGATCGCGAAACCAGCGCAGCGACAGCCCCGCAGCCTGCGTTACACCCATCACGTGCCAGCGGTTTGGAATCGCATGGCAAAAAGTGTGCAAGCGGCCTGCCGGATCCAGTGACGGGCGGTCCGTTGCCGCAAAGACTACTCCGGACGTCCCAATTGTTGCACTCACCGTGCCGGGTTTAGTGATTCCGATTCCAACCGCTCCGGCAGCTTGATCGCCAGCGCCCGCGACCACAGGAGTTCCGCGCGCCAGCCCGGTAGCTCTCGCTCCCCTTTCCGAAACCTTTCCGCACACCTCTTGCGATTCGAAAAGTTTTGGCAGAACTCGCCCGTCGATTCCTGTTTTGGCCAGAACCTCATTCGACCACGTGCGCTTGGCCACGTCCAGCAGCAGCGTTCCTGAAGCATCCGCTACATCTATCGCGGACTCGCCGGTCAGCTCGAGTCGCACGTAATCTTTGGGCAGCATCACGCTGCGAACGCGCTCCCAATTCTGCGGTTCGTTCCGCCGGACCCACAGGAGTTTGGTCAGCGTGAAATTTGTGAGCGGAGGGTTGCAGGTCAACTCAATCAGGCGGTTGCCCGGGAACTTTTCTTGCAGCTCTTTGACCTGGGCTTCCGTGCGTTGGTCACACCAAATGAGCGCGGGACGAATTACCTTGCGGTGTTCATCGAGCAGCACGGTTCCGTGCATTTGGCCGGAGAATCCGACGCAAGAAATGGACGCAGCGGTGAGGTTGCCGGTATGAAGCGCTTTGCGAATTGCCAGTGTTGCCGCCCGCCACCAGTCCTGCGGCTCCTGCTCGGCCCAACCTGGTTGCGGACTCGCGAATGGTGCGTGCTGTTCCGTGCCAGAGGCCAGGATACGGCCGGCTTCATCCACCACTACCGCGCGGGTTCCCCCAGTTCCGACATCGATTCCGAGAATTGGAATAAGGTCCTCCGTTTTCTGCGCAGCAGAGTGGCGCGTTCCACCGCATCCTCGTTCACCTATGTTAAAAGGCAAAGCCCTCGACGCAATTATGCGGCTCAGCGAACTCCCGAGATTATATCCACGGTCAGCTGATCCAGCTTCTCGTAAGGAAGACGCTTGCGCAGGATGGCCTCTTTATCAAAGGAATGGGCCAACAACGCCTCAGCTCCCTTCTTGGAATACTTTTCGACCTTGGGAACGTGCGCTCCATCACGAGAAAGCTCATGGAGCAGGGACTGTATCTCCTTATCAGTGTTCCAGCGTTCCGCCTTTTCCCTCAGAATCAAGTAATTGCGCATGCAGCCGCGGGCGAAATCTTTCACTCCTGCGCAGTCCTCGGTGCGATAGGCGTGAGCGTCAAAATGGCGCGGCCCGTCATAATCGACGTCTTCCAGGAACTTAACTAGCCAGAAAGAAGACTTCAAATTGGCTGAGCCGAAGCGCAAATCTTGGTCGTACCGTCCGGGCATTTGATCGTTCAGGTCGATGTGGAAGAGTTTGCCTGCCTCCCAGGCCTGCGCCACTCCGTGCACAAAGTTGAGACCCGCCATTTGCTCGTGAGCCATCTCTGGATTGACGCCAACCATCTCGGGATGGGCGAGCGTCGCGATGAAGCCAAGATAATGGCCCGTCGTAGCCATGTAAATGTCTCCCCGAGGCTCATTCGGTTTGGCTTCGAGAGCGAAGCGAAATCCATACCCTCGGTCGATATTGTATTCACAGAGATAGTTAACTGCCTCCCTCAATCGCTTGATCGCTTCATCCGGGCGACGGCAGGCGTCCGTCTCGACCCCTTCGCGGCCTCCCCACAACACAAAGATTTTCGCACCCAACTCCGCACCAAGATCCATGGCACGCAAGGTTTTCTGAAGCGCATATGCTCTGATTTCGGGATCGTTAGCCGTGAATGCGCCATCACGAAAAACCGGGTGAAAGAATAAGGACACCGTTGCCATGGGAACTACGACGCCGTTCTCCCGGCATGCCTTCTTGAATTCGCACACGATCGCGTCACGTTCGGTCGTGGAAGCGTCTATCGGTACGAGGTCGTTGTCGTGTAGGTTAACGCCCCACGCTCCCACCTCCGAAAGCATAGCCACAATCTCCACGGGGGAGAGCACCGGACGGACAAAATCCCCGAAGGGATCACGGCCACGGTTTCCCACCGTCCATAGCCCAAAAGAAAACTTGTCTTCTGGCTTTGGGTCATAGGTTCCGTTGTTGTTCATGGTTTTCTCCTCAACTGGACCCCACTTTTCAAGATCATGGCCTTGCGCAGCAAAAATGCCGCGCTGTGCAGCAAAGAGACTCCACAGCGCGGCGAAAGTTAGGTCGGTTCTCGAAAAGAGAGGGAGCCTCGTCAAAGCAGACAACGCGGGCACCTGAGAGGGCTCCTCGACGAACCTCTCGAGCTAAAAACGGGCCTGCCGTGTACGTTAACGGCGGACCTATAGTACCATGAGCGCGGCGCATTGCAAGGATTCATAGAACAAATCTATTCCTTTCCTTGGAGGTTTTCTTGACACCAGCCCAGCCTGCCCGCTCTGCTTTCGTGCCCTATCCTGTGCCACCGCATCGTTTTCTGAATAAGTCATGCTTTGGTGCGAGGCGAAAAGATTCCCAGCTTGTGGCAATCAACGCGGAAAAAGGATGGACAGCATGAAGAAACAACTTACCGCTGCATCGAGGGATCGCAAAGCGCCCCTCCCTTACAAAAACGCGAAGTTGCCCTCCGCACGGCGGGTGAAGGATCTGTTGAGCCGCATGAGCCTCGACGAAAAGGCCGCACAGATGGTTTGTATTTGGAGAGAGAAGGCAAAGACACTGGTTGATGCGGACGGGAACTTCGACTACGGCAAGGCCAAGGCTGCGTTCTCGAGCGGACATGCACCCGGACAGGTTGGCAGGCCTAGCGATGCGGGAAATGGCAAGAACGCCAGGGACATGGCCGTGCTCACGAACGCGATCCAAAAATTCTTCCTGGAGAACGGCCGTTTGGGGATTCCCGTGATATATCACGAGGAATGTCTTCACGGGCACGCCGCTGTTGGTGGAACGAGCTTTCCGCAGCCGATCGCGCTAGGCGCAACTTTCAACCCTGAGTTGGTCCAATCCCTCTTCTCGATGACCGCCTTGGAAGCCAGGCTGAGGGGAGCGCATCAAGCGCTAACACCGGTTGTGGACGTTGCCCGAGAGCCACGTTGGGGGCGCGTCGAGGAGACCTATGGTGAAGACCCGTATCTCGTTTCGAGGCTAGGAATTGCCGCAGTCCGAGGCTTTCAGGGCGGTGGCAAATTTAGGGATAAACGCCACCTGATTGCCACCTTGAAGCATTTTGTCGGTCATGGTCAGCCAGAATCGGGCATGAACTGCGCCCCGGCAAACGTTTCGATACGCATACTGCGTGAGACATTTCTTTTCACCTTCAAAGAGGTGCTGAAGCATGCTGGAGCTATCAGCATCATGCCCTCGTATAACGAAGTTGACGGCGTACCCTCACACACGAACAAATGGTTGCTGCGTGACGTCCTGCGCAAGGAGTGGGGTTTCAAAGGCTTTTTGGTTTCCGATTACTTTGCGATCTGGGAGCTTGGCTATCGGCCAGAGACGCACGGCCACTTCGTAGCAAAGAACAAGCTGGATTCGTGTGCGCAGGCAGTCCGGGCTGGAGTCAATATCGAGTTGCCGGACCCAGACTGCTATTTGCATCTTGCGGAATTGGTGCGTAAAGGCGTTTTGAGAGAATCGGAGCTCGACGAACTGATAGCCCCAATGCTTTTCTGGAAATTCGAGATGGGGTTATTCGAGGATCCTTACGTGGATCCAGACGAGGCCGAGCGTGTTGTTGGTTGCGATGCGCACCGCGCGCTCGCTCTGACCGCGGCTCGCGAAGCCATTACTTTGCTGAGAAACGAGAACAACGTGGCACCGCTGGACCTGAACAGGATCAAGTCCATAGCGGTGATTGGCCCCAACGCGGACCGCAGTCTGTTGGGCGGCTACAGTGGCGTGCCGAAGCACGATGTCAGTGTGCTCCAAGGTATTAAAGACAAGGTTGGCAAGCGCGCCCAAATTCTGTACAGCGAGGGTTGCAAAATTACGATCGGCGGTTCGTGGAATCAGGATGAGGTAGTGCCCAGCGATCCTGACGAAGACCGCAGGCAGATCGCCGAGGCCGTCGAGGTGGCGAAGAAGGCCGACGTGATTGTGCTGGCCATTGGCGGGAATGAACAGACTTCCCGCGAAGCGTGGGGTCTGAACCATATGGGTGACCGCGCCAGTTTGGATCTGATCGGAAGGCAGGAAGAACTGGTTAAGGCGATGCTCGCGACCGGGAAGCCCGTAATCGTTTTTCTGTTCAACGGCCGCCCTCTTTCTATCAATTATGTCAGCCAGAACGTGCCGGTGATTTACGAATGCTGGTACCTCGGTCAGGAGACCGGCCGGGCCGTGGCGGACGTATTGTTTGGTGACTACAACCCCGGCGGAAAGTTGCCGATTACGTTTCCACGTTCTGCGGGGCATGTACCGATGTTCTACAACTACAAGCCCTCGGCGCGGCGCGGCTATCTCTTCGACGATGTCTCGCCACTGTATGCATTCGGTTACGGCTTGAGCTATACGAGTTTTGCATTCGAGAACCTGCGGCTGACCAAAAAACGGATTAAGGTCGATGGTTCGACCCGCGTTCTGATTGATGTGACCAATACTGGCAAACGCGAAGGAACGGAAGTGGTGCAGATGTACATCCGCGACCTTGTAAGTTCGGTTACACGTCCCGTGAAGGAATTGAAAGGTTTTCGCAAGGTGCGCCTGAAGCCCGGCGAGACAACCACAGTCGCCCTGGACATTACTCCAGATGAGCTTTCCTTCTACGACGTGAACATGAAATACGTGGTCGAAGCGGGCGACTTCGAAATCATGGTCGGCAATTCCTCTCGTGAAGTGGACCTGCAAAAAGTGGTCTTGCAGGTCAAACGCTAGCGCCAATCAGGCGAAAGAGACGAGGTTCATATGGCGGAGAAGCTTTCGTTTGGAGAAAAGTTCGGTTACAGCCTTGGCGACATGGCCGCAAACTTCATCTTCCAGTTCATGATTGCACTGCAGCTGGACTTCTACACTCACACTTTTGGCCTTACGCCGGCCCAGACGGGAACCTTGTTTGGCGTCGTGGGCCTGAGTGTCGCCTTTCTTAATCCTGTCATGGGTGTGATCGCCGACCATACCACGACGCGGTGGGGCAAATTCCGGCCTTGGCTCCTCTGGACCGCCGTACCGTTTGGCATCATCGGCGTTCTGACCTTCACCACGCCAAACCTCAGTCCAGCCGCTAAGCTCATCTACGCTTGGGTCACATACATCTTGCTCAGGGTGATCTACATTATCAACAATGTGCCGTACGCTTCGTTGACGGCCGTCATGACCGGGGATCCAGACGAGCGGACCAGCATCTCTTCGTACCGTCAAATCGCGGCCAACACCGCTGGCTTCATCATTGCCAGTCTCGCCATCCCAATGGTCGCGTTTTTTGGGCAGGGCAATGACGCTCGCGGCTACCAGTTGACCATGGGGCTGCTGTCGCTTGTTGGTGTGATCTTTTTTATCATCACCTTCCTCACCACAAAAGAGCGCATCCAACCTGACCCTCAGCAGAAGATGTCGCTCACCCAGGGGCTATCGGATCTGTTGCAAAATCGTCCCTGGGTAGCACTGTTCCTGGCCACGCTGTTCTATTTCACGGCTATTCTCGTGCGGGGCAACGTTATGCCGGCCTATTTCAGATACGTGGTTGGCAACGTGAAGCTCTACTCCTGGTTCAACGGGTTCGGACTCGCTGCCTTGCTCCTGGGCGTTGCCTGTTCCACGGCTGTGTCTATCCGCGTGGGTAAGCGCGGACTCTTCATTGCCAGTATGATCCTGACGGGCGTTTTCAGCGCCCTGCTGCTTGTTCTACCGCCGAGAGCAACCGCAGTGATTATCGGAACGGAGGTGCTTCGCCAGTTCTCGTTCGGATTGTCGGGCCCGATCCTTTGGGCGATGATGGGTGATGTTGCCGATTATGGCGAATGGAAGACCGGGCGGCGTGCCAGCGGCACGGTTACTGCAGCCACCGTGTTCGCCCTCTGGGCAGGCCTCGCGCTTGGCGGGGCCATCGCCGGATGGTTACTTTCTGCCTATGGCGTGGTGTCCGAGGTCGCTGTACAGACGGCGCACGCGCAATCGGGCATCCGCATGACCGCGAGCGTCTATGCAAGCCTGGGGTTCCTGGCCACGGCGGTTTGTCTGCTCTTCTATTCAATCACGAAAGAAGTGAATCGTAAGATTGCCGATGATCTAACCGAGAGACGCAAGAGGTATGCACCGGCGGTTGCGTAGACTGCCCGTTTGCGTGTATGTATACGGAAACGCTGCTGTGTTCCTCTGTGCTCCATCCGGGAACTGGAATAAAATGGCCCGGGTGTTGACTCACCACAATGGCTAAACAACTGCGGGGAATCCACTTAATTGCAGAGATCGCGGACGTATCGATAGGCACGGTTGACCGGGCGCTGCACGGGCGAGGGGGCATAAAGGAAGCAACCCGGCAGCGCATCTTGGAGATTGCTCGGCAAATCGGTTACACGCCGAATCTTGCTGCGCGCGCGCTTTCTGTCGCGCGAGCCGGCGCTCGCATCGGCGTATGTATGCCGCGGGAAATTCATTTCTTCTACGATCAGCTATGGAGTGGAGTGCTGGAGGAAGAGGACCGCGCGTCGCAATTGGGCATTGAATTCGTGAATCGGCCAGTGCCCGCCCTCGGCGAAGGAGACACCGAGGCATTCAAGGAACTCACCGCTAGTGGCGTCGATGGAATCATACTGACCGCCGGGAACCCGAAGGACCTGACGCCCCTCGTCGATGAGGCCGAAAGCAAAGGCATACGGGTGGTTTGCGTGTCGACCGATGCTCCGGAAAGCCATCGCTCTAGCATTGTTTGCGTCGAGCCGTACCTGAACGGATGTCTGGCGGGCGAGTTGATGGGGAAATTTCTGCCGGCTGGGTCGAAAGTAGCGGTGGTGGCCGGCATGTTGATGGCGGAAGACCATCGCCAGAAAGCGCACGGATTCTCAGAAACTTTTCCGAAGTATTGTCCCGGCGGCAAAATCGTTGCGGTGATCGAAGGACACGAAGATGAAGATGAAAGCTTCCAAAAAACCTTCGACTTGCTGCGCCGTTTTCCTGGCCTTGCGGGAATTTACGTTAACACTGTCAATTGTCTCCCGGTTTGCCGCGCTCTCGGCGCGCGCGGCCTCGGCGGAAAAATTAGGCTGATTACGACGGACCTTTTCGCGGAGATGTCCCCTTATTTCAAAAAGGGAACAATCGCCGCCTCCATCTACCAGCATCCGCATCGCCAAGGCCAGATTGCAGTGCGCGTCATGGCCGACAATCTGAGCAGCAAGGTGAATCTTCCCCCGGCAGTTCATCTGAGCCCCGGCGTGGTCATGTCTTGCAATTTGCATCTCTTCAGGGAGATCAGACTAAGCAAAGGGAAGCTCAATGAGGCTATTGCTTTGCGATGAGGGTGTCCCACGCTTCCGCACTGGCCTTGCTTAATGTTCCTAAAATCAGGAGCTTACCTCGGGTGACCGCACCATACTTTCTATAGGCGTTAGGCCGCAGGCTTTGGCGCAGGGCCTTTCGATCCACATTGTATTTGCCATTCTTGTTCGTTTTATTAAAAAAAAAGCTTGACAAAGCCGGGGCGTGAGAGGAATCTTCGTGTACGTTAACGGCGATTCCTCAATCGCCAGGGGTGTGGAGGCGAAAATGTTCTCATCTTTCTGTCAGTCTCTCTGTACTTTTTCGGCAAAATTGGCCCGAAGCTGGTCATTCCGCCTGTTTGTCTTGTGCCTGCTATTTATCGGCCTGCCGTTTCTGGCCGCGGCTCAGGAGGCGACGATTGTCGGTATCGTTACCGATCCATCGGGAGCGGCGATACCAAACGTCACAATCACCATCACAAACACCGATACTGGCCTGGTAACCACGTCATCGACCAATGAAGCGGGTCAGTACGTAGCTCCCAACCTGCGCATTGGACATTATAAGGTCAAAGCGACTGCCCCAAACTTCAAGGCAGCCGAGCAGAAGGACATCAAATTGGAAGTCAACGACCGGAGGCGCGTGGATTTCCAACTGGAGGTCGGTGCGACGACGGAGACCGTGACCGTAGAAGCAACGCAGATTGCGGTGCAAGCTGATAGCAACGACATCAGCACGGTCGTTACTGGAACTCAGATCGCTCAACTCGAAACCAACGGCCGAAGCCTCTACGAACTGGCCAATCTGGTGCCGGGAGCCAGCAGTGCGCAGGCAGACTTCCAGGTACCTACGCCAATGGGCGGAGACCAGACCATCAGCTTCAACGGGCAGCGCATCGCCCATGCTCTCTACATGATTGATGGCGGCGAGTCGGCGGACCGTGGCGGCTCCGGGTCTATCGTGATGCCGTCGATCGACTCGCTATCGGAGTTCCGCGTGATGACCTCGAACTACTCGGCGGAGTACGGGCTGGTTTCAGGCGCAACGATCAGCACTGCACTCAAGGCCGGCACGGACAAGTTCCACGCCTCGGCGTGGTGGTTCGGACGCAATGATGACCTCGATGCACGCAACTTCTTCAATCCCGCGCCCCAACACGTGCAGGAGTTGCGGTTCAATCTGTGGGGCTTCAACGTCGGCGGCCCGGTGGAATTCAAGAGCGCCCATCCGAAAACCTTCTTCTTCTACAACATGGAGTGGCGGCGCCAGATTTTGGGCGGTGGCCTCAACGTAGCCGTTCCGTTCACGAGCACTTATGGCGGTAACTTGGCCGACGCTGTCGCGTTTAACGCCGCCAACGGCAACGCCTTGTTCAGCACCGGTGCAAATTTCCCGTTCGGGGTTCAGGCACCTTATTCGTGTCAGGTATCGGCCGCGGTTCAAGCTGAGTTTGCTGCCGCAGGTCAAGCGATGAGTGGTTGCACAGGCGGGGCTCCTAATCCGGCATTGGCACAACGATTCGTTTACAACGGCCAGCAAAACGTAATCAATCCAGCGCTGATTAACCCCAACGCCGCATTGTTGCTCACGGCCGGGATCTTTCCCGCCAACGCCAGTAGCACTTCGGATCTATTCCATGGCGGCCAGAATGCTCCCACCGACGTCCGCGAGGAAATTGTACGCATCGACCATACTTTCAATAGTCATTGGTCCATCTTCGGACACTTTATCGACGAATCGTTGGTCAACCAGACTGATGTGCCGGCGCGCTGGGCGTGGGTGAACTTGCCGACTTCCAGCGACACGTTTGGCAATCCTTCTTACCAGGCCGTGGTACACGTAGCGAATACCATCAGTCCAACGCTTCTGAACGAGACGGCGTTTAACTACGGTGGGAATCGCATCAATATCACGCCCTTGGGAGTCTTCAACATCCCATCCGGATACTCAGAGCACCGGCTGTTCTCTGGCCCGAACACCATTCTCCCGCAGATTTTTGTGGTCGGTAAAACGGGAGCGGTGTACAACCAGAACTGGAGCCCTTGGGACAATGTCGCCAATAGCTATCAGTTCCGCGATGACCTCTCCTGGACCAGGGGTAAGCACCAGTTCAAGATCGGCGGTGGCTGGCTGTGGTTTGTGAAGCAGCAGCCATTGCAGGACAGCCCCCAGGGAGGATTCCAGTTCAACGGTACCTACACGGGCTACGACTTTGCGGACTTCCTCCTCGGCCTCTCCAACAGTTACGGGGAAGCGGCACTCAAGGACACGCGCCACTGGAACAGCGTTTCCTGGCAGTCCTATATCGAGGACGATTGGCGTGCCACGCGGCGGCTGACGTTGAACCTCGGCCTGAGGTGGGACGGCATTCCGCACACGGCGGAAGTCAATGGCCAGCAGTCGAACTTCTACCTCAACTTGTGGAATGCAGCGGGTGCTGCTGCGGCGTTTGCCCCGGGGAGCGGCATTGGTTTCGTTCCGGGCACCAACGGCAACCAGATCTGCTCTGCGGCTGGGAACGGTTGCACCGGACCTAATCCTTTCTTGGCTGCCGGTCCCAACCCCGCACTGAACGGGCTGCTGTCGTACGACAACGGGCTTGGTATCGCATGCAAGAATGGGATTTCCTGCGGGTTAGTGGGGAACCACTGGGACACGTTTGGCCCGCGCATCGGCTTTGCCTACGACGTCACCGGCAAAGGCAAAACCATCGTGCGCGCTGGCATCGGCATCTTCTACGAGCGCATCCAGGGCAACGACATGTACCAGTCGGGTGCCAACAACCTATTTGGCGGCAATCCCAGCATCAGCAACGTTTCTCTTAGCGATCCGCACATCGGCATAGGTCCGTCTGGAGCGACGATCAGTGCCGCCACACTCCCGGTGACGGTGAACGGCTTAACCGCCCTGAATCCCGACGCTTACAAGATTCCCACGAGTACTCAATACAGCGCTGGCGTTCAGCAACAGCTCAGCGCGCGCACCGTGCTCTCCGTTGCCTACGTCGGCAACGTCGGACGTCACGAGAGCTACGCTACAGAAATTAACATGCCGGCGCTCAGCCAGGTCACGAGTCCCACTTTCTTCTGGACTAACGGGACCAACAACGGCAGCGCCAACCTGTACCGACCTTATCTTGGTTACGGCGGTATCAAGATGGATGAGAACGAGGCCAACTCAAACTACAACTCGTTGCAGGTGTCGTTGCGCTCGCAGATACGTGACCTCACGTTGCAGGCCGCTTATACCTACGCACACGCCAATGATGCTGCCAATAACGCGAGCAACGGCGGCGACGGTGGCGACTTGGATTACGTTACCAACCCCTACGCAGGTTGGAAGTTTGACTGGGGTCCATCTCAATACAACCGCCAGAACATCGCGTTCGTCAACTTCGTCTATGACGTCCCGTTCTTGCGTAAGAACTCGAACCATTTCGTTCGAACGGTCGTCGGTGGTTGGCAAGTATCTGGCGTCGTCACTTTGGAGTCGGGCCTCCCGCAAACCCTAACCGTCGGCGGCGGCCTGCAATCGGTATGCACCTCCGTCGGCACCTGCGGCAACATCCGGCCGAACCTGGTTGGACCGATCACTTATCCAAAGACCGCTGCTACACTCACGACCGGACTTGGCACCATGCAGTGGCTTAGCCCCTCGGCATTTGCTCCCAACCTTTTGCCGGGGAACAGCAGTGTGGCCACGTGGGGCAACCTCGGATACGACGGAGTATGGGGTCCAGGCCGCGACAACTGGAATCTTGCTCTGTTCAAGAACTTTAATTTTACCGAGCGTTTGCGCTTCGAGATGCGCTTCGAAAGCTTCAACACATTCAACCACCCGCAGATGAATGGCTTCGATCTTGGTGTTGGCGACACCGACTTCGGCAAAATCAACTCCGCCTACGATCCACGCGTCTTCCAGCTGGGTGCAAAGCTAGTTTTCTAAGCGGTCGCCCCCACTACCCCGGGAAACGGCTGCTAACCCCCGCTGACGCTCGCACGGCGTCAGCGGGGTGTAGTTCTCTTCTCTCTTCAAATGTCCTGTCCCCATCTAGAGAGCATTCAAGTCGCATTAGGAAGGAGAGCCGCCATGTTTCAGTTTTTCCATGCAGAGGCTTTCGGTGCAAGGTTGCGCTTGTGGGCGTTGATTGCGTCAGTCGCTATCATCGTGCTGGCTGGAGCCCACTCTACAAATGCTCAAGTCGTCGCACAATACGACTTTGAAAGCGGGGTTCAGGGTTGGACTGGATTTAATGGCGCTAGCGTGCAGACCTCGACTGCCGCCGCCCAGTCGGGAACACAGAGCCTTCTGACAACTACGAATTCATCCGGCGCGGGCGGTCCCAGCATTACGGTCACTAGTCTGCTGTTGCCCGGTGCCACTTATCAGATCACAGGCTATGTCATGCTGACCGGCGGCGAAGCAGCAACGAATGCCAACTTCACCATGAAACGCACTGATACAGCCTGTTCGGGCGGAACCTGTTACGACACGATCGGAAACTATCAGGTTCCGGTCTCGGATTCCGGTTGGGCGGTGATCGGGGGGACGTACAAGGTGAGTACCACTGCTACGGCCCTCACACTTTACGCGCAGCTAGTCGGTCCGACCTCTACGCAGACCTTTTACTTGGATACCGTGGTTATCACCGAGACCGCACCTCCTTCCGGTGGAACACCGATTGCCACATATACCTTCCAGGACGGTGGGCTTGACGGCTGGCAACCCTTCGGTTCCGTGACTCTTACCAACGCCGCTCCCCCAATCCTTGATCCGAACGGTGACCTGCGCAGTCTTCTGACCACGGGTCGCACGGCTACGTATATGGGTCCAAGCTTGGAACTGCTCAACGTAAACAATGTGGTCGCTGACGCAACGTATCAGGTTTCGCTATACGTGCTGCTCGCAGCGCCTGATAGTAGCAACCCCACGGTGACCGTCTCGACCAAGCGGGTGGATTGCGCCAACCCCTCGGGCACCTACGCAAATCTCGTGACTTCCGCGGCCTTGTCCAGCACTGCTTGGACCAAGGTTCAGGGCACGTTCAGCTTCAGCAACATCCCCGGCGCGCCCACAAGTCTTATCCTTTATATCCAGTCTAGTAGCCCGACAGATTCTTTCTACATCAGCGACGTGGTGATTAGCGAACTTGCTCCGCCGCCACCCAGTCCGAGTCAGCAGGACAATACCGGTATCACGACTAATTTCGAGGATGGCGGTTTGGATGGTTGGAGTTCGCGGTCGGGAGCTTCCACGCTGACCAATACTACAGCCGAGGCCCATTCTGGCACTCACAGCCTACTCGTCACCGGGCGCATTGGCAATTGGGATGGTCCGCAGATCAACGTCAGCAACAAGATGTACAACGGTTCTCGATATTCGATCAGTGTATGGGTGATGATGCAGCCCACCGACGGCTCCAGCCACGTCATCAACATGAGTCTGCAGGTCACGCTCCAAGGGAACACGAGTTATCCGGGTGTCACCGGCTACCCAGGCGTGACAGTCCTTGCGGACGGCAATTGGCATCAAATCAGTGTGCCGGCGTTTAACATGTCGAACGCCTACGACCCGGGAACGGCCTATCTATACTTGCAGACCTTCCCCTCATCGGGTAACGATCTTGTTTCCTTCTACATTGATGATTTTCAGCTTACTTACATCCCTCCTCCGACCATTCAAACAGACATCCCGTCGATTTTCGAGACTTTGTCGCATGACTTCCCGGTTGGCGCATCCATCGACCCGAACGATATTTCTGGGCCGCACGAGCAATTGCTGACCAAGCACTTTAACAGCATCACGTCCGGCAACGAGATGAAGTGGAGCTCGGTGGAGAACACCATGGGTAGTTACAACTTTGGTCCCGCGGACATCGAGGTTGGCGTCGCCGTGTGCCACAGCATGCGCATTCGCGGGCACAATCTCGTATGGGCCACCGGGGCGCAGACTCCCTCGTATGCTTTCGGGGACGGGACGAACTCGGCCGCCAATCAGGCCGTGGTGACTGACAACATCCGCGAGCACATTCAGGCGGAAGTCACGCATTTTGGCGACAAGGTCTACGCTTGGGACGTCGTAAACGAGCCCCTTGATCCGAGCCAGCCAGATTGTCTCAATCATGGTCCGTTCTACAACGTGCTTGGGAAGAGCTACATCGACACCGCGCTGCAAGCCGCTCGCGAATTCGCTCCTCCGGGGACAGAACTGTTCATCAATGACTACAGCACGACGGATCCAAACCGCTTGGCTTGTCTCGTGCGCGTTGTTCAGGACTTACAGAGCCGCGGCATTCCCATCGATGCGGTCGGCCATGAGATGCACGTCAACATCAACTATCCTACGCCGGAGGCCTTTGAAGACGCCGTTCACACCGTCGCCAGACTCGGTGTGGACCAGCAGGTTACAGAATTTGATATGAGCGTCTACAATGCCGGCGATAATACCTCCAATTACGGCGCCAACGGCGGCACTGTCCCCCTGTCGATCATTGCACAGCAGGGCTATCTCTACGAGCAGTACTTCCGCACATTCCGCCGTCTAAGGCATCATCTAAGCGGCGTCACGATATGGGGCATGGCGGACGACGACACCTGGCTCGACAGCTTCCCGATCAATCGTCTCGATCTGCCACTTCCTTTTGACACGGAGTTGCAAGCCAAGCCTGCGTATTGGGGCATCGTGGATCCCACGCAACTTCCAGGTTTCGGCCTGACGTTCTCCGTCACTTCCAAGACCGGCCCGCACAACGCGCGCGTTTGGACGGTCACTGCTGACAACCCTGGTCCCGGCACTGCCTACACCGTTCAAATCAACGGATTCAGCCTCAAGCGGTTGGATGAATGGGAGGACTGGGGAGAGCAGCACGAATGTAAGCCCGTTATCACCTCTCCTTCCAGTTTCCCTGTGCCTCTCGGGGACATTGCGGAGGGCGCCTCGGCAAGCGCCGCCTTCACTATCGATTTCAGTTCCTGCCGGCACGAGGCTCGGTTCGTCTTGAAGATGCCTTGGAGCCAGGCAAACGGCGCAGATAGCCGCACGTTTGTTCTGTGGGACCAGCACCGATAGGACGGCGCATAGCGCAGAAACGGCTGCCAATTTCCCCGCTGACGCTCACATTGCGTCAGCGGGGTTTACTTTTGCTAGCAAGCACTTCCTAAACGGGACGAGCGAGCCTACCATCCTTGGGAGAACCTATGAGAATCAGTTTGCGCGCAATACTCTCAAGCATCATTGCTCTTTCCGTTTTCATGCTTGGGCTGCGTGCGGCCGAATTACCCCACATCAAAATGGAGAAGGGAACAGGCCAGCTCATCGTAAACGGTCAGCCATTTCTGATTTTGGGAGGCGAACTGGGCAATTCGTCGGCGGGAACAGCCGCGCAGGCAGACACCATTATCCCCAGGCTCGCAAGCATGCGCGTCAATACCATCCTTATGCCTGTGGCGTGGGAGCAAATCGAGCCGAAAGAAGGCAGCTTCGACTTCGACATCTTGGATCATTGGGTCGAGCGAGCACGTGAGCACAAGATGCATCTAGTCCTCCTCTGGTTTGGCAGCTGGAAGAATGCGCTCTCGAACTACGCACCCGCTTGGGTGAAATCAGACCCGAAGCGCTTCCCGCGCGCCGAATCTGCCGATGGACGGCCACTGGAGATTCTTTCGACCCTATCGATCGAGACCCGTCGATGCGACAGCCGGGCATTTGCCGCCCTCATGCATCACGTTCGCGAGAAAGATTCAGCGCAACAGACGGTGCTAATGGTCCAGGTGGAAAACGAGGTCGGTTATCTGGGCCAGGGACGCGACAGGTCTCCCGCGGCAAACCGGCTGTTTCGCGAGCGAGTCCCTGACGCATTGATCCGCGCCCTTGTAGCCGAGCGTCTACAGCTTTCGCCGGAGCTGGCGGTGCACTTCAACGAACATGGCCAAACCTGGAGCGAGGTGTTTGGAGATGCCGCCAGTGAAGTATTCATGGCTTGGAACTACGCGAGTTTTATCGAGGCCGTGGCGCACGCAGGGAAAAACGAGTACCCGCTTCCGATGTATGTCAACGCGCAGCTCCCGGCGCCGTTCGAAAGAGCGGGCGAATATCCCAGTGGCGGCCCCCATCCATACTATCTGGAGGTTTGGCGCGCGGCTGCGCCCAGCATCGATTTCTACGCCCCCGATATCTACTGGCCCAATTTCGAGTATTGGGTTCAGCGCTACGAGGTTCCGCGTAATCCAATCTTCATCCCCGAAGCGCAAATGGACGGCGCTCCCTACAATGCGTTTTACGCCTACGGGGAGGCTCGCGCCTTCGGCTTTAGTCCGTTTGCGATTGACAGCCTGAAACTGCCCGCCAATGACTCCGATCCGAAGCCGGAGATCATGCAGGTTTACGAGTTGTTGGACAGCATCCGCGATCTCTTGCCAACTGCTCAGGCTGAAGGATTGACGCGCGGTTTGGTCCTGCACACGACAAGCCTGCGTCCCACACGGACGATTGCACTTGGTGGCTATTTGTTCGAAGCCACGCTCTCGCGGTCGTGGCCCTCGCGGGCCATCGCTGCTGAACATGGCGCCATGCTGATCCTGCAAGCCTCGCCTAACGAATTCTATATTGCGGGCAGCGGTCTGACCGTCAGCTTTGCGCGCGATCCCGACGTCGACGCGGGAATTGCAGGTATTGAAACGGTTGAGCGAGTTTCTCGCGTTTCGGGGCAATGGGTTATAGAGGAGCGCCTCAACGGCGATCAAACCAATCAGGGCCGGCAATTATTGCTTGATCCGCATCTGCGGCGTATCTATCGCGTTCGGTTGTATTCCATCCCATTGGATGCAGTCCCGGTTGACAAAAAATCTCCTGACGGACATGAAGCCAGAAGACCGTGAATATGACCGGTAAGAAAGCGGACGAGTGCGTGCTTTCGCCTTGGTGCGAGTTTCTTTCCCGACTCGAGGGTTTACTGACAGAACCGCTCGAACCGTATTGGATCAGTTGACCCGTGCTTGTTCACTTCAGCCATTTTTCGTGCAGGATTCAGGTTAAGCTAATGCCCAAGGAGAAATAAAGAATTTCCAATGGGACATCCTTCGCTTGATTTATGCGGCAAAACCGCCGTCGTCATCGGGGGCACCAGCGGCATCGGATTGGCTCTGGCCCGTGGATTGGCAGAAGCGGGCGCCGACGTGGTTCCTACTGGCCGACGTGAAATTCTCGTAGCCGCTGCCGCCGAACAAGTGAAACAGCTTGGTCGGCGATCCCTCGTTTTTCCCTGCGACGCCACAGATGGCCAGCAGGTTGAGAGGCTCTGCGACGCCGTGACCACGGAGTTCGGCGCTGTTCAAATTCTCGTGAACTGCGCGGGACGCACCAAACGCGCTCCCACCCTGAACTTTCCGCAATCGGAATGGAACTCCATCCTCGAAACCAATCTCAATGGAACCCTGCGAACCTGCCAGGTTTTTGGCAAGCACATGCTGGAACGCGGCCACGGCCGAATCATCAACATCGCATCATTATCGTCCTTCGTCGCAGCGTTCGAAGTCGCGGCCTATTCGGCCAGCAAGGCTGGCGTCGTGTCTCTGACCAAGTCACTGGCGATCGAGTGGGCCTTGCGCGGGGTTTGCGTCAACGCCATTTGTCCCGGAGTCTTTCGCACGGAACTCAACGCGGAATTGCTGGACGGCACCGAGCGGGGCCGCGAGTTCCTGTTGCGCACGCCCATGAAGCGCTTCGGCAAACTGGAAGAGCTCGTCGGTGCCGCCGTTTTCCTGGCGTCGGATGCCGCCAGTTTTGTCACGGGCCATGTTTTGGTTGTAGACGGCGGATTCCTGGCCAGCGCCGTGAATCAGTAAGCAACACACACAGAGATCGTGAGTCGCGCCACCACTGAGAGAGTTACTTTGCTAGGCCGGAGCCTTTGGTTTCTATTGACTGACGAACGATCTCGACGTACTTCTTGGCGGCTTCGGTAATCACGTCGGTTTTCCCGGACTCAAGCGCAGCAGCCTGAACCAGTTCGCCGCCAACTCCGAGTGCGGACGCGCCAGCCTTCAGGAAGTCCGATGCGGTTGTCAGATTTACGCCGCCGGTCGGCACCAACGGAATCTCCGGAAAAGGAGCCTTCAATGCTTTGATATAGCTGGGGCCGCCAACCGCGCTGCAAGGAAAGACTTTCACGTAATCAACTCCCAACTGCCACGCATAATCGATTTCGGTTGGGGTCAATGCGCCAGCCATCACCACCACCCCACGATTCAAAGCAAATTCAATAGTTCTTATGTTTGTTCCCGGACTTACGAGAAATTCCGCCCCTCCATCTAGGCACTCGCGAGCCATTTCCGCGCTTCGGATCGTCCCCGCTCCCACGAGAACCTCGGCTCCACAACTGCGCGCTAGTTCCTTGATTACCCGCACCGCTCCCGGAACCGTCATGGTGATTTCCACGACGCTGATTCCACCCAGACGAACAGCCTCGGCCGCCATGCATGCTTGTTCGGGCGTTGCAGCGCGTACAACGGGGATGATTCTAATCTCGTCAATTCTTTTCCGCACCTGTGCTTTGTCCATAAAATTTGTGCGCTACGGCGCTGGTAATTTTCAGCGAGCGATCCGCGCGCCTCGCCCCTTCATGACTTGCAAAACTTCTTGCAGAGTGGCCATCGAAGTATCGCCCGGGGTCGTCATGGCGAGCGCGCCGTGAGCGGCGCCGCATTCGACAGACCATTGCGGGTCCTTGCCCGACAAAAAGCCGTACAGCAATCCCGAGGCGAAGGAGTCCCCTCCTCCCACGCGATCGAGAATCTCTAGATTTTCACGGTTCTGCGCCTCGTAGAATTTGCCCTCGCAATAGCAGATCGCTCCCCAGTCGTTCCGGGTAGCCGTGCTGGCTTTGCGAAGGGTCGTCGCCACGGCGTAGAAGTTGTAATCCTTTAGCACCGCTTCCATCATTGAGCGAAAGGCCGCGCTTTCGAAATTCGCAAGACTCTCATCCACACCCGGGACGGCATATCCCAGCGCCGCAGAGAAATCCTCTTCATTTCCCAGCATGACATCGACAAGCGGGGCCAGGCTTCGATTTACTTCCTGCGCGCGGGTCTTTCCTCCGGACGACTTCCAAAGCGATTCTCGATAGTTCAAGTCGTAAGAGATAATCGTTCCACAACGTTTCGCTGCCTCCATCGCTTCGCGTGCCACCTCCCGGGAAGACTCGGAAAGCGCGCAGAAGATTCCCCCGGTGTGCAGCCATCGGGCGCCCTGTTTGCCGAAGATCATTTCCCAGTCAATCTCTCCCGGCTTCATCTGGGATGCAGCCGAGTGGCCGCGGTCGGAGCAGCCCAGCGCCGCCCGCACTCCGAACCCGCGCTCCGTGAAGTTCAGCCCATTTCTCGTGGCGCGTCCGACGCCGTCGAACGGCACCCACTGGGTTAGAGAAGTGTCGACGCCGCCCTGGTAAATCAGGTCCAGAAGAAGCCGACCGACCGCGTTGTCCACAAACGCGGTAACTATCGCAGTGTCCAAGCCGAAACAGCGTTTCAGGCCACGGGCGACGTTGTATTCACCGCCGCCCTCACAGACTTCGAAGGTCCGAGTGGTCCAGATGCGGCGGTCCCCGGGATCGAAGCGCAGCATCACCTCGCCGAGACTGATGAGGTCCCAGCGGCATTCTTCCTTAGGTTTTATCTTCAGAGGCATGTGCCCTTCTCGGCGTTTCTCTTTTACGGCAGCACTAGGACCTTCTTGAATATTATGCCGCGACTGTCAATTTTAGCTTCGCAGCTTCCAGTCTCGGCGCCAGCAGATGAATCACGGCAAGCGCCAACAAATAAGCGAAGCCTGCCATGAGAAAAGGCGTTCTGTAGCTCCCTGTCCACTGCAAATGGTAGGAAAGAACCTTTGCCACCACCATACCAGACACCGCCCCGGCCATGCCGCCAAAGCCAACCACGGAGGCGACCACTTTTTGAGGGAAGATGTCGGATGGAAGCGTAAAAAGGTTCGCAGAGAATCCCTGATGCGCCGCAGCCGCACATCCAATCAGAAAGACAGCTCGCCAGATGGTGCTCGCGCCCGGGGCAAGTACGATCGGCAGCGCACCTACGGCGCAAAGCAACAACGCGGTTTTCCTTGCCGCGTTCACCGACCAGCCATGTTTGATGGCGAACGACGAAATCCATCCACCTGCGACGCTGCCGGTGTCTGCAATTAGATAAATGACCAGAATGGGCAGACCGACTTGCATCAAGGTCAGTCCGTGGCTGCGCTGCAGGAAATCGGGAACCCAGAACAGATAGAACCACCACACAGGGTCCGTAATAAGTTTCCCTAGCGCAAAAGCCCAGGTCTGCCGGTAAGAGACCAGACTGATCCAGGGGATCTTCGCTGCCGCTGACGGTGGGTCGCTGCGAATCAGTTGGAGTTCCGCAGCCGTGCAATACGGATGCTCTTCGGGACGGCGATAAATCCACAGCCACAATCCCAGCCAGACGAATCCGATTCCGCCGACCAGCAGAAAAGCCCAGCGCCAGCCCCATCGGAGCGTGATCCACGGCACAGCCAGGGGAGTAATCAGGGCTCCGACATTGGTTCCCGCGTTGAAAATGCCTGTCGCCAGCGCTCTCTCCCGCTGCGGAAACCATTCCGCAACAGCCTTCAAACTCGCCGGAAAAACGGCTGATTCACTCAGCCCTAACGCTCCCCGCGCAACCATAAAACTCGTCACCGAGTGTGCCAAGCCGTGCGCCATTCCCGCGAGGCTCCAGAAAGTCACCGCGAGGGCGTACCCGACCCGTGTTCCCAGCCGGTCGATCACTCCGCCCGCGATCACCAGTCCGGCGGCATAAGCCGCTTGAAATGCGAACACCAGGTTTCCGTAGTCGATTTCGGTCCAATGCAGATCGTTTTGAAGAGTTGTCTTCAGAACTCCAATCACCTGGCGATCCATGTAATTCTTTGTCATGCCCAAGAACAGGACTGCGCAAATGATCCAACGAAAGTAGCCGCCGCGCTTGCCTTGGGGGAGTGCTGAGGTATTGGGTTGGTTCTGCAATGTGGCTAAAATGTCCTTTGGTCTCGGTATCGTGACACAACATGAGTCGCTCGGCGAAGAACCTTTTCTTCACATCACCGCCTACTCGAGCAGCAGTCGGTATGCTGAACTGACGGAGGTTGCATGGAGTTCATCCACGATGATTTCCTCTTGGGAACGGAAACAGCGCGCCGTCTTTATCACGGATACGCTGCTGCCGAACCGATCCTGGATTACCACTCTCATCTACCGCCTGCTGACATTGCCGGTGACCGCCGATTTCAGGACCTTTTCGAGATTTGGCTGGAAGGAGATCACTACAAATGGCGGGCTATGCGCGCCAATGGGGTTTCGGAGCAGTTCTGTACCGGTAGCGCTCCCCCTTACGAAAAATTCCTGGTATGGGCGCGCACCGTCCCGTTTGCTCTGCGCAATCCGCTTTACCACTGGACTCATCTTGAACTGAAACGGTATTTCGGCATTTCCGAACTGCTCGATGAGAGCAGCGCAGCCTCTGTTTGGCGTCGCGCGAACCTCCTGCTCCAATCCGGCGAACTTACGGCGCGCGGGATCCTCAGGAAATTCAGGGTGCGCGTTCTCTGTACGGTTGACGATCCCTGCGACGACCTGAGTTTTCACAGCACAATTGCGGCGTCCGAAAAGGAGTTCCGCGTCCTCCCCACGTTTCGCCCAGACAAGGCCTTTTGCGTGAATACCCCCAAAGAGTTCAACGCATGGGTGGACCGCCTGCAAGCAACCAGCAATGTGGCTATTAGCTCGCTTCAGGATTTCCAGGCCGCTTTGGAACGGCGGCACACTTTCTTTCACGAACACGGGGCAAGACTGTCCGATCACGGAATCGAACGTTGTTTCACTTCGCCGTGTACGCTGCAGCAGGCGGCCGCTATCTTCTCCAAGGCCCGCAAGGGCGACGACGTCGCTCCCCATGAAGCTGACATGTTCGCGTCTTATCTTATGCTCTTCTTCGGCCGACTCGACGCCGAAAAAGGCTGGACCAAACAACTGCATATCGGAGCCCTACGCAATGTCAACACTCGCCGCGTGAGCGAACTCGGACCGGACAAGGGCTTTGACGGCATCGGCGATTGGAGCCAGGCCCAAGCGCTTTGCTCGTTCCTGGACCGATTGGATCGGGAGCACAGCCTGCCAAAGACGATCGTGTACAACGCCAACCCGGCCGACAGTTATGTATTCTCCACTGCCATCGGCAGCTTTCAGGAAGGGCCGATCGGCGGAAAGCTCCAGTTTGGTAGCGCATGGTGGTTCCTTGACCAAAAGGAGGGCATCGAGTGGCAACTCAACGCCCTCTCCAATACAGGATTGCTTTCGCGGTTCATCGGTATGGTGACCGATTCAAGGTCATTTATGTCCTTTCCCCGCCACGAGTATTTTCGCCGCGTTCTTTGCAATCTGTTAGGAAGAGAGATGGAAAGCGGGGAACTGCCACAAGACGAAAAGCTTCTGGGAAGACTTGTCCAGGACGTCTGCTACCACAATGCCAGGCGCTATCTGGGCTTCGACAGCGTTGCCGAGAACAAGTCCGGGGCTGCGTCTGCTGCTGAGACGAAATCGCTTTCCCGCTGACCCCACCGCCATCGGGCGCGAGATTGTACGCTATGCATCTGGTGCTTCACCAATTGTGGAGTGTTCCATCCAACTTGCGATTAATCGGCAAGTACGCGCGCTGGTACGGATATTTCGCCGCCAGGTTTTCATTCAGCTCCACTCCCAATCCGGGGGCCTCGCCCGGGTGCATCAACCCGTCATCAAAGCTATAGGAGTGGGGGAAAACCGCGTCCGTCTCTGCTGTGTGTCGCATATACTCCTGAATCCCAAAGTTGTGCACGCTTAAGTCAAAATGCAATGCGGCAGCCATACAGACCGGGCTGAGATCAGTGGCTCCATGCGATCCCGTGCGCACCTGATACATCTCCGCGAGTGCGGCGATCTTCCTCAAGTGCGTGATTCCCCCCGCGTGGACAACGGTCGTGCGGATGTAGTCGATCAACTGTTCCTGGATCAACTGTTGACAATCGAAAATGCTGTTGAAGACTTCTCCCACTGCCAGCGGTGTCGTGGTGTGCTGCCGGATGATTCGAAAACTCTCTTGTAGCTCTGCGGGCGTCGGATCTTCCAGCCAGAAAAGGTGATACGGCTCGAGTTCTTTGCCAAGACGCGCGGCCTCGATCGGCGTGAGCCGATGATGTGCGTCGTGCAACAAGTGCACGTGTGGCCCGAACTCCGCGCGTAAACGATGAAAGAGCTGGGGCACGAAATGCAGGTAATGTTCCGTTGACCAGCGGTTCTCTGGCGGCGCATTTTTTTCGGCCGGCTCATAGTGCATGCTCCCACGTCCCACCCCGTAGGTGCTCTCCAAGCCTGGAATTCCGGACTGCGCGCGAATCGCTTTGTAACCTAGCTTCACATATCGATGTACAGCTTCCACTGTCTCTTCGATATTGCCCCCGCTGGCGTGGCCATACACCAGCACGTCTTCCCGCGAAGCGCCGCCCAGCAGTTGGTACAGCGGAACATTCAAACTCTTCGCACGAATGTCCCACAGGGCCGTGTCGACGGCGCTGATCGCGCTCATGGTCACAGGCCCACGCCGCCAATATGCCCCTTTGTAGAGGTATTGCCAGGTGTCTTCGATGCGGCGTGCATCTCGGCCGATGAGAAGAGGGAGGACATGATCCGTCAGGTAACTCGCCACGGCCAGTTCCCGGCCGTTCAACGTGGCATCTCCCAGGCCCGTGATCCCATCTTCCGTCGTGAGCTTTAGCGTCACGAAGTTGCGTCCCGGCGAACAAACCACGACCTTTCCGTCGGCAATCCTCATCAGCGAATTCCTCCGATCGCTTGCTCTGCCTCGCACTCTATCACTACTTATTCCATGAGCGAACAGCAAGCAGCGACAGCTCTGGCACTATCTTGCTCTCCGTGCCTGATTGTTTTCCCTGCAGCTTCGTTCTATTTCCAGCTGGACGGACCTGATCAACGTGAGTGGCATCCTGACGTGCGATCCTGCGTCATTGTTCAACGGAGATTACGGTTACCGACTTCGGCTCCAATTTTAGAGTCACCTTGCCGCTTTGAACCTTAACCGAAATGGGCTTCGGCGCGACTGTGTTGCGTGCCGCGAAAGTGTTGACGCTATCAACTTTAGGCGCTGTTAGCGTCTCTCCGGCCGCCGATTTAGCGGTTATGCCGGCCAGGTTTACTTCGATCTCGACGGGTTCATTGGGGTCGACATTCGTGACCTCCATCCACAGCCTCCCGGCTTTGTCATTAGCTGCGATGGCATCCAAGCGCGGCAACGTGATGTTGTCGTGTGCGTACGTGCCGGCGTCGAAAGAAACCGGCACAAAGGTGGCGTCTTGGAAAGGCACGTACATTTTGAAGACGTAGTAGGTCGGGGTCAGAACCATCTTTTCTTTATCCGTCATGATCATGGCCTGCAGCACGTTGACCATCTGGGCGATGTTGGCCATACGCACGCGGTCCGCATGGCGCGCAAAGATGTTTAAGTTAAGGGCGGCTAGCACGGCGTCGCGCAGACTGTTTTGCTGCACCAGGAACCCTGGATTGCTGCCTGGCAAAGGCGCGTACCAGGCGCCCCATTCATCAACAACCAGCGCGACCTTCTTCTGTGGGTCGTACTTGTCCATAATCGCCGAATGCTTGCTGACCAGGTCCTCCATGTCCAGAGTGGTTTTGAGGATCTGGGCGTACTCGGTCTCACCGAATCCCACGGATTTAAACGAGGGCGGCCACCGCACTACCGTGTAGGAGTGCATCGAAAGCCCATCCATATCCCAACTCCACTGGCGATTCTCATAAGCCTTCATGACGGCTTCAGTCCAATAGCCCCACTCGGTTTCGCTGCCGCCTGGGCCCACGGCGATCTTCAGCATTTGCTGTTTGTCCTGCTGCGCCGGATTGAAATTTCTGACGAAGCGGCTGTAAATCTTGAGCTGACTCAGATAGTAATCGGGCGTCATATTGCCGCCGCAGGCCCAGCTTTCGTTGCCAATGCCGAGATAGCCGACTTTGTAGGGAGCGGGATGACCGTTGGCCGCGCGCTCCTTGGCGAGAGTGGTCGGCTGAGCGGCGGTCATGTATACCAGCCATTCGGCCGCTTCTCGCGGAGTACCCGAGCCGACATTGAGCGAGACATACGCCTCGCTGCCGATCTGGTCGAGGAAGTCCATGAATTCATTTGTTCCAAAACTGTTGGGTTCGATCACACCGCCCCAATTGGGATTGAGCGTGATCACTCGCTGAGGGCCGATGCCGTCGCGCCAGTGGTATTCATCCCCGAAGCACCCGCCTGGCCAGCGAACATTCGGCACCTTGAGCGCCTTGAGCGCGGCGACCACGTCGTTCCGGATACCGCGGGTATTAGGGATTGTGGAATCCGGACCGACCCATATGCCCTCATACACGCCGTGGCCCAGATGCTCAGCAAACTGGCCGAAAATGTTGCGATCGATCTTGGCGCCGGCCCTGGAAACGTCAGCGGACAATAGAACCTTCTGCGCGGCAACAACAGGCGCAGTTGTGGCCATCGTTGTCAGAGTCAAATTAAAAAGCAGTGCATGCGAACAACGACGAAGAATTGAGCGTTTTACGAACCAGCCTCCACTCGACCACATGGCGAAGAGGTTGCGATTCTGGGAGTATGCTGCCGCTTGTGATTTGTAAGTAAGTGCAAACTGCATTCGTTGTTCTCCAGACCTGTGCGACACGTAAGCTATGCGGTAGAAGCGACTAGCCGCGCTGACGGAGAAACGGTTCTTAATTGATTTTGCTCACGGTGCTACCCGGTCTCTGCTTTTTCGGCCGAAACGTCGACCGGACGCAATCGAGGAAGCCCCTGATGGCCGGCGAGTGTTCGTCCTTTCTCCAGGCCGCATAAACCTCAATCTTGGCTTCCGGTTCCTTCAAGGGGACACTGACCAGTTCAACCCCGGCCAGGGAGCGGTTCACAAACGCTCCCGCGCCCATAAAAATCGCTTTCCCAGATGCAACCGTGATCGCTCCAGCCTCGTCGTGCGGCTCCATGCTTGTGGTGATGAGCCGGGGAGTGAGGCCATATCTGCTATATAAGCTCAGGATTTTGTCGTACAGGCTAGTCGAGTAATTCCGGCCAAAAACAAGCAGGGGCTCGTCGGCAATGTCGTGTATCCGCAGAGCCCTTCGCTTCGCCAGCCTGTGAAACTTGGGCAAAAGTACGACGAATCCTTCTTCATAGAGCAGTTCGCAACCGAGTGCTGTCCGGTCGATCGGCGGGCGCAGGAAGCCAATGTCGATTTCTCGCTTGCGTAGCGCGTCATTTTGGAAGCTGGAGAAAATATCGCGGCACTCAACCTCGATGGTGGGCCAGCTCTTGCGAAACCGGAAGACCACTCCGCTGACCGTGCCCCCGAGACCGGACCCGATGCCGACGCGGATCGTGTCAGTATCGCCCCGCTGCGCCTGACGGGCAGCTTCCACCGCGTGGCCTGCCTGCGCCGCTATCTTTCTCGCTTCTTCCAGAAAAGCTTGACCCGCCTTGGTAAGCTCCACGTGCCGCTTGTCGCGCATGAAGAGCTTCACACGTAGATCCTCTTCGAGTTGGCGAATCTGGCGGCTCAAAGGCGGCTGAGCAATGTGCAGATGTTGCGCGGCATTGCGAAAACTTAAATGATCTGCCACCGCGAGAAAATATCGAATGTGACGCAGTTCCACGGGGAGGGATTCTACATCCCCGGGATATGCTAAGCGATGGGATTTCTCGATGGCTTACACAAATCTTTCAGCACTGATACTCGCTAAGTATCAGACGGCGACCAAAGATGTATTGGACAGTCCTTAGCACTTGGCAGGAAGCTCTGCCGCGTCATTGCTGTCCCCGCAGGTGCGAAAGATTACCGCACGCCAATGACATGCCTGGCCTCAGGAGTACTTTCGGATCAGCGACGCAATAGGAATGCGAGAGCTCTCCGTGGCCAAGGCACAAAGTAAAAGGAGGAAAGCCATGTCGATTTCTCGATTGATGCGCCTGCTTGCAATATCTATCGGCGCGCTTGTCCTGGTTGTGCTGACTCTGGCCGCCGTTCCGCTGGCGTCCGCAGCGGACACTCCGCCGGCCTGCGCGGTTCTCGCGACGGACCCGGCAAACGGCATCGCTGGCAATCCTGCGATCAAGTCCGCAAGCAGCGCGATAGTCCCGGCATCCGGGCAAGATGTCGCCTACTGCAAGGTTAATTTGCTTTACGGCACTAACCCGAACCAGAACATCAACATCGTCGTGGGCTTGCCGCTAAGCAATGTCGACAGCGGCTCCGGAGGCGTGCAGGGCGCTTGGAACGGCAGAACGCAAGGCCTCGGCGGCGGTGGTTGCGCTGGCAATTTAATCGTGACCCCTGCAGTGGACACTGGCTACGTCGGTTCCGGCACCGATCTTGGCCACAGCGGCGGAGATTGCACCCCGGGCGTAAATCCTGACGGTACTTACAATCTGCAATTCATCGAAGATTTCATTCGCAACGCCATCAAGCAGCAGGTGTTGTGGTCGAAACACATCGCCCGCGTTTATTACGGCATGCACCCTAAATACAATTATTGGAACGGCTGCTCGACCGGAGGCCGCCAGGGTTATCTGTTGGCACAGGAACTCCCTGATGCGCTCGACGGCATCCTCGCCGATGCGCCCGCAATGTACTGGACTCGCTTTCAAACTGCGCAAATGTGGGGCCAGATCGCCATGCTCGATCTGGTGGGTGGCCCGATTTCGAGCGCGAAGCTGGACCAAGCTCGAGCCTCGGCTATCCAGGCTTGCGACGCTCTCGACGGCGTCGTCGATGGCATTATCGACGATCCTCGCAAGTGCCATTTCAGCGCGAAGGCCAACATTTGCGGCACGCCCGGCGCACCGGCGACGAATTGCCTGACCGCGCAGGAGGCCGAGGCTATCGATCAAATCTGGGACGGTCCGCGCAACTCCAAAGGTGACAAGATTTGGTTCGGACTGGACCGCGGCACCGATTTTACTGGCCCTTTTCCAGGCTTTGGACTCGATGGCTCAATCCCGTTCTTTCTTGGGGTCATCCAATTTGAATGGGACCAACACAATGTCAATTTCAACTGGCAAACCGTAGACGAAGCCGGCTATCCCCAAATCGCGCAGGACGGCTCACGCAACATCGCCGATGTAACCGATACCTTCGGGCCGCTCGACGGCTTCAAGGACCACGGCGGCAAAATGATCACCTCTGTGGGCGCCAACGATCAGCTCATTTATCCCCGCGGCGTGATCAACTACTATCGGGAAATGGCGGCTCGTTACAGCGATGATGGCGAGCCCGACTTTAAGAACCTTCAGCGCTTCTATCGTTTGTTCCGTGCCCCGGGCGTCGGTCATTGCGGCAGCGATGACACGGGACCCTGGCCGCAAAACGGTGCTGACTTCCAGGCCCTCATCGATTGGGTAGAGAAGGGTATTGCACCGCACCAGATTATTGGCGCAACCGCGCCAGGCGTAACTCCAGCACTCACCCGTCCGCTCTGCCCCTATCCCCAAACAGCGATCTATAAGGGAAGCGGAAACATCGCCGATGCCGCCAACTATGTTTGTGGTGGAAATCTCGAGACTCATGCCACCGTATGCGCCGATGTCCTTGTCAAGTACAAGCACGAAGTGCACGGGGAGCTCGATTTCCGAGGCACGGGCGTGAACCCGGAAATCTGTGAGCACCATAGGGACGACGACGATCACGATCCCAATTGAGGGCCTTAATCCCAGTTAGATCCACTCACTGAGCCCTAGGCTTCCCGGAAAGTGGCTTGGGGCCGACCGTGGACACGACTCCGGACGCGAAATCGTCATCGACGCGATCTCGTCGTCGGCGATTCCGCAGGCCCGGCACACAAGAGCTGACGATCTCGTGCCGATTAATCATGCACGAGGGCGTGTGCCCCAGGCAGAATTCCAAACTTCAGGGCATTGCTGCCGCAACCAAGAATCTCCATATGGTGATATTGTCATGAGAAGTGAACACGCCAAAGCTGGAGGGCCTGCGACATTTGGGGAGAAAAGCATGCAAATTCTGAGGGCAACTTCGATAGCAATGGTGATCTTGCTTGGCTCCGTAGTCACGCCTCCCTCCATGGCGCAAAGTTCTTCCCATCGGGCGCCCGACATGGCTCTGGTGAAGGCGGAAAGCGTCGGATTTTCCAGCGAGCGTCTGGAACGCCTGCATAACCTGATTCAAGGAGAGATAGACAAGAAGCTACTGGCTGGTGCCATAACAATTCTCGCGCGGCACGGAAAGGTGGTCGTCTATCGCACCTATGGCGTAAGGGATTTAGCTAGCGGCGCGCCCATGACCAAAGACGTCATCTTCCGGGCCTACTCCATGACTAAGCCAGTTACCGGCGTGGCAATGATGATCCTTTACGAAGAAGGAAAGTGGCTGCCATCTGACCCGATTGCGAAATACATACCCGAATTTGCGCAGCTAAAGGTTTTCAAAGGCGTAGGTCCGGACGGCAAGATGATGCTTGTCGATCCCGATCACGCACCAACCCTGCTGGAACTGATGACACACTCCGCCGGCTTCTCTTATGGTTCCGGCCACTCTGTCGTCGACGCCATGTACCAAGAGAAGAAACTCATGCGATCGGACAACCTCCAGGACATGATCGACAAGGTGGCGACACTTCCTCTGAATTACCAGCCGGGCAAAGGCTGGACCTATAGCATCTCGATGGACATCGAGGGCTATCTTGTGGAGAAGCTGTCGGGGCAGACGTTGCCGGACTTCATGCGCGATCACATCTTCGCCCCGCTGGACATGAAGGACACAGGTTTCTTTGTTCCGGGAGAAAAACGGTCGCGCTTCGCCACGAATTACCGCGCGGATGCGCAGGGACAGCTTGTCTCGACGCTAGCGGCTGGTGACGCGCCGGATTATACGAGCCAGCCCGTGCAGCCTTCGGGAGGCGGCGGCTTGGTTTCAACAGCAGAGGATTACTACCGCTTTGCGCAAATGCTTGCGAACGGGGGTGAACTCGGAGACAAGCGCATTTTGGCTCCCGCCACGCTCAAGCTGATGGCATCGAACCATCTGCCTTCCAACCTACTGACAGGAGAATTCGGCATCGGGCAGCACATTATGCGGCCGGGCTTTGGCTACGGATTCAATTGCGCCGTAATCTTCGATCCTGCTGAAGCTGGCATGCCAGACGGCAAAGGAACGTTCTTCTGGGATGGCGCGGCGGGAACTTGGTTTTGGGTAGATCCGACTAACGATATCGTTTTCGTCAGCATGATTCAGCGCATGATCCATCCGGACAATCACGCCCTGCTCTACCGCAGCCACGCAGTGGTTTATCAAGCGCTAGTGGATCCTTCAAAGTAGCGGAGCGCCTCTCTTAATAGAAGATGTTGTGTGCGACGTTACCCGGACAGACGCCACGCATTGTAAGTATAAGAAAATAAAGGAAGTGACGGAGAGGGTGGGATTCGAACCCACCTACGGATGCCTGCAACTTACTGGTTTGTCTGACTCATAGTTTGTTGGTTAGGTCCATCTAGGTCCAGAACCGAGGCGACTTTCTCAACGACTGCCCGCCGCGATTCTGCTTGAACGTGACTGTATACACCGATGGTTATTCGTGGGTCCGCGTGCCGTAGTTGTGCCTGTGCCTCCTGCGGCGTCGCACCGTTGTAAAGAAGGAGCGTCGCATGGGTGTGCCGGAAAACATGGAAGCCACAACGCGGAAAGCCGAGCTTTTCGAGAATTGGCAACAGCACTTGCTTCACAACGTTCTCTGAGGTCAGGAAGCCACCACGCGTGTTCGGGAAAAGCCATTCGCTTTTAAGCGTCGCGAGATGCTCGCGAACGACCCCTACCAAAGCATCGGGCATTGGCAGGGCCGCTTGGCTGGTTGAGGTTTTTGGGGTGCTCAGCTTGCCGCGCCACACAGAACGATGCACGGTGAGCAGTTTTCGTTGGAAGTCGAAATCGCCGGTCTTCAGCGCAAGAATCTCGCCAATCCGCAGCCCCGTCATGGCAGCAATCGCCAGCATCACACGATGCCAGCCCTTTGCCTCGGCCAGAATGGACCGCACCTGATCGGCGGTAAAGAAAATGGATGGTCTGGGTATGGCCTTTTCCGGAAGCACCAGCTTGTTGAAGCTGATGCCTTCGCAGATATAGCCCCAGTTCTGTGCCGTTCTGAGCATGGATGAAAGTGTTCCAAGCACATTCAGCAGCATCTTCCGCGAAACGGTTCCCGAGAGCTGGTTCACAAAGATCTGCTGAGCTTCCACGCCCAAGTCACTAAGTCGCGTCTTTCCGAGCATAGGCAGGATCTGATTCCTCAGGTGAGACTCCGCCGCATGGATGGTCGAGGCCTTTCGCTTGGAAAGAACTTCCTGCTTCCATCGTTCGGCAAACTCAGCAACGGTTGCGACCCGGCCCGGGCGATATGTGAGCGAGTTGATCGGTGCCAGAAAAACTTCCAGGCGCCTTTCAGCCAACCGCTTCGTGGGAAACTCTTCCTTCGAGCCCAACAGCGTAGATCGCCGAATGCGAGCTTCCCTGCCGTCAAGGCAGATTACGCTTTCCCGATATCGACCGTACCAGTTGTTACCCTGAAGAATCACACTGCCCCTCTGATAACGCTTTCGAGCCAACGAACCTCCTTTGCTCGTTGGCTCAATTGCCCCGGCGCGAAGTGTATCAGAGTCACTCAATGCTCGGCACTCTTGGCTTCAATTTGGACCAGGCAGGTTCTGGGCTGGTCCCGGATCGTTCTTGTTCTCCAGATAGCGAAGGAGCAGAAGTACAACGACAACCGCACCCACTATTGCAAGCACCCCAACGACGGTGATCCTCATTGGTTCTCCTCCCAGGGGACGATCTCCCGGCACTCCGGACAACGAAACCCTTTGAAACTTCCATCAAAGTTGCTGGTCTTAATGAGACTGCGCTCCATCCAAAATCCATGACCGCACTCGGGGCAGCTAAGCCGGTACCGCTTCTCCATTTCTTCCAGTCGGCCCAAAGCTCCATTGCGACTCCCCCGCTCCAATAAGCGCTCGAACTCCTGGATTCCTGCTGGTCCGCGAACGAAAACCTGAACCCCACAGGGGTCGCAAACGATGTAAGGCTTGTCCTTTTTCGTGATCTTCACTTCCCGCGCAGTCATACATACAGGACAAGGGAACATTCGCTTTTCACTAAGGATCGACACTCTTACCTCCGTTAAACAGCCAATTCGTTGACATCTCCGATGGTCTCTTACAGGATGGACGAAGGAGAGATTTCCGACAAAAGTCAGAGGTTTTATCGGGAATGAAGATTCAAGGTGCAGTAATACTCGTCAGATGGTGGAAAGGCCCACCTATTCTCGTGTTTGTTCCGTCATCCGAGCCAATACGCGTCCGCAAAGGGCACGACCCAATCAACCTCTTTTGTAAAGTCCCAACGGGGGCCATGCGAGGGATTTCGCTCACGCCAGAGAGAAAGCGATTTCTTCTGAAGCAGGGCGTAGACCCCAAGCTAATTAAGAAGGGTTGGGTCTGGGACGTGAGCGAAACACTTGCCTCCCAGATCGAGAAAGAAACGGAAGCCACTGAGGCTCTTGCAGTGAAGTGTGGGCTCGCCCCAGATGACATTGGCAAAATCCACAAAGCGAAGAAGACTTTGGCAGAATTTCAACCAAAGAACCGCATTGAACGTATGGCTAAACGATCGCTGGAAGACTTGTTCTCTTCGAAACCTAATAAGAAGGATGCTGGTAGGCCATGGAGGATCTCGGTAGCAGAACGGCAGAAATTGCACAAAAGAGCGGACGAAATGCTAGCTGCTGGAGCGGAAAAGGATGAGATCGTTGTTGAATTCGCTGAGGAATTTGGATTGAGATTATCTTACGTGCGACGGATTCTCGAAGACCGCCACCCCGCTCAGGACAAATCTTGAATCTCGTGACGTAACGTACGTAACGTTACGAATCTTGAGATTGTTCGAAGCATCGCAACCCTGCGGTTTGAATGGTGCTTTCTACCTGTACCCTGAGAAAGGCTCAGCATTCTTCAGCTTGTCAGAGAATTCGAAGTTCTGGCAAAGCCGAATCGGCTCAAGGTCCAAGTCATGAAGTCCGCCAAGCGCAAGTGACTTCATTGACCAACACGGCAGTTTGAAGAGCACATCGGGTAAGTTCGGCTGAGAGGACAAGTTCGTTCCAGTACCCACTTGTCCGGTAACCCCGTTAATCAGGACCTGCGCTTCGGTTTCCGTTTGGCCGTGGTGATTGGAATCTGGCTGATGCCTACACCGATACCGCCCCGCACTTTCGGCGGGTATTTTCCCCGCGCTTTTTCAGCTGCCGCTTTCGTTTTGAATG
>DASPTW010000084.1:0-12168 GCA_035623215.1 Candidatus Acidiferrum sp. | reverse complement strand
AAGCTACAGAAGCAGTTGCAAACGCCCATCTGCCTGGATGAATCCGTCCGGCATGCGCGCGATGCGGAGGCCGCAATCGAGCTTGGCGCGGCCCGCGTCATCAATATCAAGCTAGGCCGCGTCGGCGGCCACTCGAGCGCGCGCGAGATTCAGGCGCTGTGCCGCGCGCGTGGAGTGCCGGCGTGGTGCGGAGGGATGCTTGAATGCGGGATCGGCCGCGCTCACAATATCGCCGTCGCTTCCCTTCCCGGCTACACCCTCCCGGGCGATGTGTCCGCCAGCAAACGCTATTGGGAAGAAGATGTGATCGATCCTCCCGTGGAAGTCAGTTCTCTCGGCACCATTCGGGTCCCCACAGTGCCGGGGCTCGGCTATCATGTTCGCCGGGACCTGATTGAACGCTGGACGGTCGAGAAGGAAACCTGGCGTGGGTGTTGAAGGCCGAGTTCGGTTGCGAAGAATCACATCCCTGGCTTACGCCGTCCTCAGCTTTGTAACGGTTGCTGTCGCTCAGTCGCAGAATTCCATCCTGCCCGGCCCCAAGCCGCCCGATGCTCCAGCCGATTGGAAACGCTTCGTGGGCATTTACGAATACAGCAGCAATGCCAGCCACAAGCAAAACGTAATCATCCTCGAACGAGACCAGCGGGCGTATATGCACTACAAATCGGGGCCGGACGAGGAAATCCGCTTCGAACTAACGTCACCATACGATTTTGGACAAGGCTATCGGCGCCTGGGATTCATGTTCGTCCCGGACCCGGCGAAAGGGAGTTGGAGTTACGAGATTGTAGAGCAGCCTGGGGCTGCACCCTACTTCACGTATTTGATGGAGTCCTACGTTCGGACGGACCCCGCTGCCGACCCGGCTCGCGCGTTTCGCATCAAGCCGCTCCATCCCGTCAGCCAGCTACGCGCCCAAGCGCTCGAATCGTTGCCGCCAAAGGAAAGCGGCAGCTTTCGTAAGCCCGATCTAGTGGAGCTAGCCCCACTAGATTCAACGATTCATCTGGACATTCGATATGCGACGTCGAATGATTTTTTGGGCACGCCGGTATATTTGCAAGCGCGCGCGTTTCTGCAGCGCCCCGCTGCCGAAGCACTCTTGCGCGTTCAACAAAAACTCAAACCACTTGGCTACGGGCTCTTGATTCATGATGCCTACCGTCCGTGGTACGTCACAAAAATTTTCTGGGACGCCACGCCTGCCGAAGGAAAAATTTTCGTCGCCGATCCGGCGCAAGGCTCGCGGCACAACCGCGGATGCGCGGTCGACCTCACGCTGTACGATCTGGCGAGCGGGAAGCCCATCGAAATGCCCGGCACCTACGACGAAATGTCGCCACGCTCGTATCCGGATTATCCCGGCGGAACTTCGCTGCAGCGCTGGCATCGTGATTTGCTGCGCCGCGCGATGGAATCCGAGGGATTCACGGTGTATGAAGCCGAGTGGTGGCACTTCGATTACAAAGACTGGAAGGAATATCCGATTTTGAATGTGTCTTTCGAGAAGCTCCGCGCAGATTCCGGCTCTGGCACGGTCCACTAGTAGTTTGCTCAGATGAGCTTTTGGAGGTCTCCTTTGAAAATCACATTGCGTGTTTCGATGGTGAGTTGTGCAGCGCTGCTGCTATTTGTCATGGGCGAGATTCCAATGGCCCGCGCCCAGTCGGACAACTCCCTGGCACAGCGCATCCAGAAAGTCATGAGCCGGCCGGAGTTTGCGCACGCCAATTTCGGGATCGAGTTTTATTCGCTGGATACCGGCAAAGTGATCTACGCGCTAAACGCGGAAAAATTATTTGTCCCGGCTTCCACGACGAAAACTCTGACGGAAGGCACGGTCCTCGCGAAGCTTGGCGCGGATTTTCGGTTTCACACGCGCGTCTACCACACCGGTGCGATAGACAAACACGGAACGCTCAAGGGCGATTTAATCCTGGTCGCGAGCGGCGACCCGAATCTGTCGAATCGCATACAGTCCGACGGCACTCTCGCGTTCGTAGACGAAGACCATTCCTATAATGGCCCGGCGCTGCCCGGTGATCCGCTCGTTGTCATCAAACAGTTGGCAAAGGATGTCGCAGCGAAGGGCATTCACAAGATTGAAGGCCGCGTGCTGATTGATACATCGCTTTTCTCTGACGGGCCGCGGGAAGCCGGAACGGCTGTGGTGATGTCGGCGATCATTATCAACGACAACGTCATCGACCTGGTTGGCAAGCCGGGTGCGAAGTCGGGAGATGCGGTCGCGCTGCAAGTTTCGCCCGAAACGGCGTACATCAAATTCGTGAATCACTTGACGACCTCTGCCGCTGGAGGCAAGCCCGCGCTGGAACCGCCCGATGTTTCCACGAACGCTGATGGCACGGTCACCGTCACGCTTTCCGGCAGCTTGCCCGCGGGAGGCTCGCCGCAGACCGTGGCATTGGCTGTGCCTTCCCCAACAAAATTTGCCGAAACGGTTTTTCGCGAAGCCCTCGTGGGCGCGGGAATTCAGCTCAAGAAATCGGCCGCTCCCGCTCCCTCTGATTTTTCTCCTTTCGCGCGTTCCTACACTGAGGAAAACCAAGTTGCCGAGCACATCTCTCCCCCGCTCTCCGAAGAGGTCAAGATCACGCTGAAAGTCAGCCAAAATCTGCATGCCGGGATGGGACCGTACCTCCTAGGAATGCTGGTTGCCAAGGACACGAAAAATCCTTTGGATGCGGGTTTTCACGTCGAGCATGACTTTTTGCAATCCGCCAACCTCGATCTTTCCGGTGCTGGACAAGGCGACGGTGCCGGCGGCGACTGGTCAGATTTGTTCAGCCCCGATTTTATGGTGCACTACCTAACCTACTGGACGACGCGCCCGGATTACCCAGTCTTCTTCAAGGCTCTTCCGATACTCGGTAAGGATGGCACTCTGGCGAAGATTCAAGTGAATTCTCCCGGCGCAGGACACGTCTTCGCAAAAACAGGAACCTTTGGCTCAGAAGACCGGCTCAACAGCAAACTGATGCTCAATGGCAAAGGTCTGGTCGGATACGTCATCACGAAAGACGGCAAGAAGCTGGCGTTCGCTGCTTACGTGAATCACGTGACACTTCCTCCCGACATGGAAGCGGCCCAAACAGTGGCGGGGCAAGCTCTTGGGGAAATCGCCGCGGCTGCTTACGACGCGGATCTCAATGCGCCGCCGAGCGGCACCTCCGCGTACGATCTGATTATTCGCAACGGCCACATTGTCGATGGCGCAGGCAATCCCTGGTACGCCGCGGACATTGCGGTGTCTGGCGGGCGCATCGCCGCTATCGGTGACCTGCACGACGATCACGCCAAACGTGAAATCGATGCGAAAGGCCGCATTGTTGCACCGGGCTTTATTGATATGCTGGGCCAATCCGAAGTCTCGCTTCTTCTCGACAACCGCTCGCTCAGCAAGCTCTCGCAAGGAATCACCACGGAGATTACCGGCGAAGGCGGCTCCATCGCGCCGCAGAATGCAAAAACGATCGAGCCGCAAAAACCATTTCTCGAGCATTACAAGCTTTCGGTCGACTGGACCACGCTCGACGGCTATTTCCGCCGCCTGGAAAAGCAGGGCACGCCACTGAACATCGGCACGTACGTCGGTTCCGCGCAAGTCCGCGAAGCAGTAATTGGCGACGACGACCGCGCTCCCACTCCCGCCGAACTCGAACAGATGAAGTCACTCGTCGAGCAAGCCATGAAAGACGGAGCACTGGGGGTTTCCAGCGCGCTTATCTATCCCCCGAACATTTACGCCAAGACCGACGAGCTCATCGCTCTTGCCCAAGTGGCGTCGCAGTACGGGGGACTCTACGCCACGCACATGCGCAGCGAAGGCGCTTCGGAAATGGCCGCGCTCGCCGAGGCCATCCGCATCGGCAGGGAGGGGCATCTTCCTGTGGAAGTGTTTCATTTGAAAGTGAGCGGGAAGCCGCGTTGGGGCAGCATGAAGAACGTCATCGCTGCGATTCAGAACGCGCGCGACTCCGGCCTCGACATCGCCGCCGATATGTACCCCTATCCTGCCGGCGCGACGGCGCTGGCCTCCGCGCTTCCTCCCTGGGTGGCCGATGGCGGCATTCAGAAATTGCTCGAGCGGTTGAAAGATCCCGCGGTTCGCACACGCATCAAGAAAGAACTCGCCAGCGATCATCCCGACTGGGAAAATCTTTTCTACGATTGCGGCGGAGCGGCAGGCGTTCTGATTGCTTCGGCGGAAAAGCCCGAACTAAAGCAGTTTGAAGGGAAAACCGTCGATGACGTTGCCAAAGCCTGGAAAAAATCACCGGAAGACACGCTTATGGATCTTGTGATCGCTGACAGCGGGCAAACCGGCGCGATTTATTTCATGGCCAGCGAAGAAGATCTCCACACCGCGTTGAGCCAGACCTGGACTAGCATCGGCCTCGACGCGAATGAAATGTCGCTCGACGGCCCGACGTACGAACCCCACACGCATCCGCGCGCGATGGGCTCGATGCCGCGCTTCCTCGGCCACTACGTCCGCGACGAACATCTCATGCCGCTGGAAGCCGCCATCCGAAAAATCACTTCGCTTCCGGCGCAGCGCGAACATCTCGATGGCCGTGGCCTCCTCAAGCCCGGCTACTTTGCAGATATCACGATTTTCGATCCGGCGGCGATTATTGACCACGCGACATTCACAAAGCCCGACCAACTCTCTGACGGCATCGACTTCACCATCGTCAACGGCCAGGTAGAATACGAACACGGCAAACTTACCGGTGTGACTTCGGGGAAAGTGCTGCGCGGCCGCGGCTGGCATCCGCAAGGAAACTAAGACGCGTCATTGCCTATCAGGAATTGAGTCCTATCGCAGAGTTGCTTTACTAGAGCGGGAAAGAACCTGACGAGCTATCTTCAAGCGCCGCGTCAGGATCCTTGCATTCGCGGATAACTACGATGCGCGCAACGTCTCCGTCGTCCTTTGGTTGGTCCTGAAGCTTTTCAAAAAACACAAAATTGACGTTGATTTCGATCATTGAAGAATCAACTCAAAGCTGTTTTTCCCAGTTCCACCACGCGCCGCTCGTAGATCACTTCCACCAATCCGTGTTTTCCGTAATAGCGCAACACGATTTTGTGCCCAGGTTCGATTTTCGCGCGCGTCTTGAGCAAAGAATCGGAAAGCTCCACCCACTCACCTTTGACCAAGTAGCTGCCTTCCCAGCCGCGCAGCTCAAATCGCCCATCGTTCTTCAAAATCAGGGGTGCGGCATTGCAGGGGATTTCCTTGCCATGAACTTTCGCTCTCGCGCATTGATAGCGGCCGGAAACATCGACGGTTTGGGCGGCACTGGAATGAGGCAGCAGGCAATATGCTGCGATGAGCGGCAGAAGTCTTACGAGGCGCCGAGCGGCTCCAGCATACCCCATAGGTTCTCCCTTTCCAGGTGGCTCGGCTGCGGTCGGCGTCCCTGGCCGAAAGTACAGGTGCAATTCGCCCGCCAAGCAATCTAGAGCTAACCTATATATTTTCTTACAGTTACGGAACTGTACCTTTGGTCACCTACTCCTATAAGGGCATGCCAATGCCCGTCCTTGCCCCTTCGTGGGAACTCTTTTGCACGCTTTCCGAGGCCGCCTGAAACTCGCAATTCAGTATAAATAGTTACTCAAATGGTAATTCAGCGACCGCTTGGCCGTCCTTCCTCGGATCGGATGCCCCATAATTCACGCCCGCCGCGAAATCTCGCATGACTGCTTGCCCGCCTCCTACATCGGCCGTGAACATCCCTTTCACGTCGATTTTGTGGCCTTTCGCGGCCAGCTCGTTTCGCACGTTTCCGGGGATGCGGCTTTCCATTTCGACGTCGCAGCCATCGAATGTGAGTTTCGTAAACCTCGGAGCCTCCAGCGCCGCCTGGATGTTCATCTTGAAATCGACGAGGTTCGCAACAAACTGTGCGTGTGCCTGCGACTGGTTCCACCCTCCCATAATTCCAAACGCAACCCGTACGTCGCCCTTCTGCGCAAACGCCGGAATAATGGTATGCATCGGCCGCTTCCGGCCCGCGAGCGCATTTGGCGAAGAAGGGTCGAGGGTGAAAAGGCCGCCGCGGTTGTGCAAGGCAAAACCGGTCCCCGCAGCGACAATCCCCGAACCGAACAGACTGTAATTGCTCTGGATAAGCGAAACCATGTTGCCATCGCGGTCCACCACGCTTAAGTAGGTTGTGTCGTTTCCGATGGGCATCTCGCCGGCCGTGGCTGAGCAGTTCGCATGATCCGGATCAATCAGCTTAGCTCGCTGCGCCGCCCAATCTTTTGAAAGCAGAGTGGCGACCGGCAATTTCTGTTTTCGCGGATCACCCATGTATTTCACAAAGTCGGCATAGGCGAGTTTTTTCGCTTCGATCATTGCGTGCAACGCTCTTGTTGAGCCGAATCCCCAGTCCTTCTGACCGAGCGGGAACGACTCCATGATGTTGAGCATTTCCAGCGCGGCAATTCCCTGCACGTTGGGCGGCAGTTCGTGAACAGTCCAGTCGCGGTAGGTCGTCGAAATCGGCTCGACAAATTCGCTCGAAAAATCCGCCAGATCCGCAGCCACCATCGTTCCGCCGTGACGTTTTATGGACTCGAGAATCTTCGCTGCGATCTCTCCTTTGTAGAAAGCTTCCTTTCCGTGCTGCGCAATTTGCTCAAGCGACCATGCCAAGTCCGGGTTGCGAAACACTTCGCCCATCTTCGGTGGGCGATCACCGGGCAAATATGTGTTTGCAGCCGTTTCGTCCGTTCGCAAATGATCTACTTGAGTCGCCCAGTAGGCCGCGGTCCACTCTGGCACGGGAAAGCCATCCTGCGCCGTTCGAATTGCCGCCGCTAAATCCTCCGCCAGCTTCTTCCTGCCGAATTTGTCCGCGAGCTTTTGCCAGCCGTCCACGGCTCCGGGAACGGTAATCGCGTGCACGCCTTGCTGCGGCATGCTGCGAATGCCGAGTTTTTGCAAATATTCGATGCTCAGCGCTTTTGGCGCCCAGCCGCTGGCGTTCAATCCATAGAGCTTGTTGGCCTTCGCGTCATACACGATGGCGAACAAATCGCCGCCGATTCCGTTCATCATCGGCTCGACCACGCCCATCATCGCGTTCGTGGCGATGGCCGCATCGACTGCGTTTCCGCCGTGCTCCAAGATTCGAACGCCTGCTTGCGCCGCCAGTGGCGATTCCGCCGCGACAATGCCGTTCCGCGAAATCACCATCGAACGCATTTGAGAGCGGTCCTGTGCTTGTGAAACTTCGGTCAGCATGACAATGGCAGCATACAAAAATATCCGTCTGCGAAAAATTCGCACGGTGTGTCCTTCCCTTTATCGCTCAAAATTCCGGCGCTGGCGTCCTTATTGCGTCTTGCTGATGATGTTCGGGATGTTCTTCTCCCGAAGCATGGCGTTGAACGAGGCAAGGTCCTTCGCCAATATTTGCTGATACTCTTGCTGAAATTGATCGCCTTGCTGTTTGAGCTGCTCGGCAACCGCGACCTGTTGTGTGGTCGGCTGGAAATCCGAAGAGGATCCCACTTCGTCGGCGAGGTAGCCAATCTTCTGAATCAGCATCGGTGCCCAACGCACGTCGTCCTGTCCTCTACCGGTAGCCTTGAGCTGCAGGACTTTGCCTTCCACACTCGTCAGTTTGTCGGTTAATTCGTCCGCTGCCTTTCGAATCGCCTTGCCTGTTTCGTCCGAGCCAATTTCCTTCTCGAGAGCGGCAAGTTGCGCGCGAATCGATTCTATCTGATTGACACTTGCGGCGATGCCGTTCATTTCGTCGCGGAGTGAAGCCACCAACTGCGTTTGCGCCTGGATGTCGCTTTCCGTCCCGCTCGAATGAGGATCCTTCAGAACGTTCAGCTTTTGGCTCAACTTCTCGTCGCCGACCGTAAGCGTCACGGTGTACGTCCCCGGAGGAGCGAGCAACGAGATGCGGCTCGCTCCTGGCGCAGGCCGCCAGCCTTCATTTCCAACCTTGACATCGGGGGCGTACAAAGGACTGTTCCTCAGCCTGATTTCCGTGCCTGGCTCAAAACGGAGATTCCACCAATACCGGTTGATCCCCGGCTTGACTTCGCACGGCGGACCGCCTTCGCCTCCTTCACCGCCACCTCCGCCGCCGGGGCCGCCTGGCCCTCCGGCCCGTCGCGCACCCTCTTCTCTTGGCGCGCGACATTCGATTTCGCGCACAACTTTGCCGCTCGAATCGCTGATGGTCAATTTTGCGCGATCCTTTTCACCGAGCTTCGACTGCAAATAAAAATTGATAGGCGCGCCATATTGCGGATTGCGCCCAGCTGTCGGGTCGTAGGAAACCGCGGCCGGCTGTGCAACAGGCCGGAACCGGTAGGCGTCGCGCGGTGCAAAAAGATGCGCGTTTGCTGCCAGAATCTCCGGTGTCAATTGCTGTAGCGCCGTGATGTCATCCAAGATCCAGAAGCCGCGCCCGTAGGTCGCGAGTGCGAGGTCGTGAAAGCGTTCCTGCACGGCAATCCAGTACACCGGGGTGTGGGGCAGCCCGCTTTGCAGCGTCTGCCAGTTCTTCCCGTCGTCGTAAGACAGATACATCCCGCCTTCCGTACCCAGATAGAGCATTCCCTTGCGAACAGTATCTTCGCGGACGCAATGCGCATAACTCAGCATGTTGCGGGGAATCCCGTTCGTTATGGCGGTCCAGGTTTTTCCATAGTCCGCCGTTTTATAAACAAACGGGTCGCGATTGTTCATTTGATGGAAATCCACAGTTAGGTACGCCATGCCTGCGTCGTAGCGCGAGGCTTCGATGTTGCTTACCGTTCCCCATTCCGGCAGATTCGGAATATTTTTCGTTACGTTCGTCCAGCTCTTCCCTCCGTCGCGCGTGATTTGCACCAAGCCGTCGTTTGTGCCCGCCCAAATCACGCCCGCTTCCTTTGGAGACTCCGCGATGGCAAACACCGTCCCCGCGTATTCCACCCCGATATTGTCTGGAGTGAGTCCGCCGGATATTTGTTGGCGGCTCTTGTCGTTCCGCGTTAAATCCGGACTGATGATTTGCCAGCTATTGCCGCCGTCGGTGGTGGCGTGCACAAACTGGCTGCCCACATAAACCTTGTTATGGTCGTGCGGAGAAATCGTCACAGGGAATTCCCAGTTGAACCGATATTTCACCTCACCAGCGCTAGCTCCCGCAACGTCCTCCGGCCACACTTCCACTTCTCGCGCCTGGCGATTTCTTTCATCGAACCGCGCCATCGCACCGCCAACGCTTCCCGACCCCGTTCCGGTCGACCAGATAATGTTGTTATCCACCGGATCCGGCGTAGCAAACCCGCTTTCGCTTCCCGCGACAGGATGCCAAACGCTCCGTGGAATCTGACCTCCTCCGAATCCTCCTCCCCCAAACCCGCCAAACTGTAAACTGTTGCTCGGCCCGCGATAGGACGGCCCATCCTGTTTGTTCCCATAAACAAAGTAAGGTACCTGATCGTCCAGCGTCACGTGATAAATCTGCGCGATGGGCAGCTGAATGCGATCCCAAGTGTGGCCGCGATTCACGGAAATGCTGACGCCGCCGTCATTGACCACGGCCATGCGGTCGCCGTTGGCAGGATCAATCCACATCTCGTGATTGTCCCCGCCCGGCGTCGAGGGCATGTTGGTCAGCGTGTGCCCGCCGTCGAGCGTCCGCGAAAACGCTGCCGAGAAGAAATACACTTCATTTTCGTTGTCAGGTGCGATTTCTTCGCGCGTGTAGTAGTGAGTCCGCCCTCGAATCTGCCGGTCCGAATTAACGAGTTGCCAGTTTTCGCCACCATCATCGGAACGCCACAGCTGCCCGCTCTGGGTCGGCTTGCCATCCAGCGGCACGCTATCGCCGGTCTCGATTTCCGCGTACACGCGATTCGAGTCTTTCGGCGCCACGCGCACTGCGATTCTGCCCACCGGCGGTTTCGGCAAGCCATGACCCTCGAGACGCTTCCACGTGGCTCCCCCGTCGGTCGATTTGAACAAACCGCTTCCCGGTCCGCCGCTCGTTCGCCCGTAGGTGTGGATTTCGATTTGCCACATTCCCGCGAACAGAATTCGCGGATTGTTCGGATCGGCTCCCAAGTCCGCGCAGCCTGTGTTTTCGTCCACAAACAAGGTCTTTTCCCAGGTTTTCCCTCCATCGGTCGAGCGAAACACGCCTCTTTCTGGCTGCGGCCCATAGGCGTGCCCCAGCGCACAAGCCAGGACGATGTCCGGATTATGGGGATCAATCACTACGTTCCCGATTCGCCCGGTCTTTTCCAATCCCATCAGCTTCCAGGTTTTTCCGGCATCCATCGACTTGTAAATCCCGCTGCCAACCGAAATGTGGCTGCGAATGAACGATTCTCCGGTTCCCGCCCAGACGACATTCGGGTCGGTTGCCGCTATCGCTAGCGATCCGATCGAAGAAACTGGTTGGTCATCAAAGATGGGATCCCAATGGATGCCCGCGTCAGTCGACTTGAAGATTCCGCCCGATGCCGCTCCCACATAATAAATGTTGGGATTTCCGGGAATTCCCACCACTGCCGTCGCACGATTTCCCACCGGCCCGATGTACCGGAACTTAATTTCGTTGTAGACGTCAGGACTGATTTGCGATTGCTGGGCTAACACGCTTGCTGCCGCACACAAAGTCAACACCACTCCACATATCAGGCCAAAGCACATTCGCTTCGTCATGGCAGACCTCACTCGCTGAATTTTGCCTGGAATTGCGCGGATGATACTTGCTGCCCACTTGCAGGTCAATAGTGGTTAGTTGCTAGTTCCGATTGGGTGTTTGTTGTTTTTTCTTCCTCATTCTAAAATTCTGGCGACGCCAATCCGTTTCCGGGATAAGCTGCTTCGGTTCACGCTTCCCGACTACTATTGCGGAGACTTCCCTTTGCCCGAGCCTCACGCCGCTGCGCCTCAATCGAAACCGTTCGGCCCGCGCGACCCGCGCCTTCATTCGCAGATCGACGCTCTTGTCACCGGCCGCCATTCTGATCCGTTCGCTCTTCTCGGCCCGCACCCGACGGACGGCACCTGGGCCGTTCGCATATTTTTGCCCTGGGCAGCAGAAGCGTCCATCTCTCTGCGGCCTCCTGAAATCGAAGGCACAACGCTGGCGCCGGCCAAAGTCACCGACGCCATCAAGCTTCGTCCGGAAGGTTTCTTTGAAGCCCTCTGGCCCTCGAGCCAATCCGCCCCGCCTGCTCCCTCAAGCTATAAAATTCAAGGACGAAACCACTACGGCGAGCCTTTCGAAATCTACGATCCGTACGCCTTTCCTTGCGTCCTCAGCGAGTTCGATCTTTATCTCATGGGGGAAGGCCGTCATTACGACACCTACGAAAAACTCGGCGCACATCTGATTACCCTCGAAGGAGTCCGCGGTGTTCACTTTGCCGTTTGGGCGCCGAGCGCTCGCCGCGTCAGCGTCGTCGGCGACTTCAACCACTGGGACGGCCGCGTCCATCCCATGCGCGCTCGCGGCTCATCGGGTATCTGGGAGATTTTCATTCCCGAACTCACCGAAGGCGCGATCTACAAATTCGAAATCATCGGCCCTCACGGCAACATGCTTCCGCTCAAGGCCGACCCTTATGCCTTCCGCTCGGAGCTCCGACCCAGCACCGGGTCTGTCGTCGCCAATCTCGAAACATATCTCTGGAACGATTCAGATTGGCTCTCACAGCGCGCCCATAAAAATTGGTTTCAGTCTCCGATTTCCATCTACGAAGTTCATCTCGGCTCCTGGCGCCGCGTCCCCGAAGACAAGTTTCGCTGGCTCACCTACCGTGAACTCGCCGATCAGCTCATTCCTTATGTCAGGGATCTCGGCTACACGCACATCGAGTTGCTTCCCGTCATGGAGCATCCTTATGACGGTTCCTGGGGCTACCAAACGCTTGGCTATTTTGCTGCAACCAGCCGCTACGGTACCCCCACAGAATTCATGGAGTTCGTCGACCGCTGCCACCAGGCCGGTATCGGCGTGCTTCTCGATTGGACTCCCGCACATTTTCCTCGTGACGCCCATGGCCTTGCGCAATTCGACGGCAGCCACCTCTTTGAGCACGCCGACCCGCGTCAGGGTGCGCATCCCGACTGGGGCACGCTCGTCTATAACTATGGGCGCA
>DASPTW010000083.1:0-13182 GCA_035623215.1 Candidatus Acidiferrum sp. | reverse complement strand
AAGCCGCTTGCCGAAGTGGTGGAAATGCTCCAGCGCGAAGTGGAAACGCGAGCCATCCAGTGACGTCCGGCGGGGAGACCGCTCCAAAAGGTTCAGGATTAGCTTCCAACGAGAAGTTGTGGGTAGCGGGCGTGTTGCTGGTGACGCTGCTGACGTTTGTGTCGACGTGCACGTTTGGGTGGGTGTACGACGATCCGCCGCAAATTCCGGGGAATCCGGATTTGCGGTGGGATCGCGTAGGGTATTTGTTCGCGCATCATCTGTGGTCGTCGGCAAGCGGGGCGGGTGAGGCGCGCTTTTACCGGCCGCTGCTGGCGGTATGGTTTCTGGTCAACAAAACACTGTTCGGGCTGAATCCGCACTGGTTCCATTTCACGAGCATTCTGGCGCACGTTCTCGCGACGGCGCTGGCGTTTTTCATCGCACGAAAATTTCTTGCCGATTTCTGGGCGGCACTTTTCGCTGCGGCCATTTTGGGACTGCATCCGCTGCAAGCGGAATCGGCATCGTGGATCTCTTCGGTCAACGATCCGCTGGCAGCGGTTTTGTGCTTTGCGAGTTTTCTGGCGTGCCGGCGCGCGAGAAACGAACGGCAGAGAGCTGGACTCTGGTGGGCTGTGGCGGGAGCGGCATTTGTTTTAGCTTTGCTGATGAAGGAAGTGAGCGCGGTGCTGCCAGCGATCGTGCTGGTGGATTTGTGGTGCGAATCGAGCGACGCGGTGGAAGAAGGGGACAAGAAGCGCACTGGAGCGATTTTGATTGCGGTGTACGGCGCACTGGGAATTGCCTGGCTAGTGTTACGGCATCAGGTGCTTGGCCAGTTCGCGGCGGCGCAATCGGCTATCGGATGGACGACGATCGTCCTGACAGCGCCGAAAATCGCGCTGTTCGAACTTTACCGGGCGATTCTGCCGATGGGGCTTAGTCCTCACTACGATTTCAGGCCGGTTGATGCGAGCAACCTTTCGCAAGTGGTGCTCCCTCTCATTGGATTTCTCGCGCTCATAGTATTGGCGGTTCTAGCTGCGCGGAGGGCGCAGTGGCTGTGGGCCGCTTTTGCGTGGTTGTTGTTGCCACTGCTGCCAAGCCTTAACCTGCGTTGGGTGAACGAAGACGATTTCGTTCACGACCGCTACATGTACATGAGTATGCTGGGAGTGGCGCTGCTGGCGGGCGCGGGATTTTCCGCGCTCAAGCAGCGATGGCCGGAAAACCGCATGATTCCACTGCTTGCAGTCGTGTTGGTGGTGGGACTCGGGTTTGCCAGCGCCCTACAGTCGCAATATTGGGCGAACGATGTTTATTTGTTCTCGCGTGGGGTGCAGATTGCGCCGAACAATGAATGGGCGCAGCTGAATTACGGCGCGGCCCTGAGTGCAAGGGAAAAGTTCGCGGAAGCGGCTCCGCATTTTGCGCGTTCCTACGAGCTGAAAGCAGGATGGCACGCCGCAGACTATGCGGGATTTGCGTATGAGAAGTCCGGTGACCTGGCGCAGGCGGAGCGCTGGTTTGGACTGGCATTGCAACTGGACCCCACGCTCGCGGATGCGTGGTTCGGGCTAGGACAGATTCGGATGGAGCAACACCGGCCCGGGGATGCCGTGGTGTTCTTTCAAAAAGCCATTTCCCTCCAGCCGGATGCGGACGGTTTTCACTACGAGCTGGGGGTAGCGTTCGAGCAGTCATCGCAGAAGGACGCGGCGCTGGAGGCGTATCAAACGGAGCTGCGGCTGCATCCGTATCAGACAGGCGCGCGCAAAGCGATCGAACGATTGTCCGCAAACAGCAGCTCGAAATGATGATTCTGAACGAAGAAGTTTTTTCACGGAGCGTGCGCGAGCTGACGGCGAGCGATGCGCACCTGGCGGAAGTGGTGAAGAGTTACGGCGAGCCGCCGCTGTGGGTGCGCGAGCCAGGCTTTCCCACGCTCGTCTACATCATCCTGGAACAGCAGGTTTCGCTGGCATCGGCGCGCGCGGCGTTTGAAAGGCTGAAAGGGGCGGTGAAGCCGCTGACTCCTCGCGGGTTTTTGAAATTGGATGATGCAGAGTTACTGCGCATCGGCTTCAGCCGACAGAAGACACGCTATTGCCGGCTGCTCGCGGAGTCGCTGGCGCTGCGGCACTTCGACTTGCGGTATTTGCACGAACTTCACGATGACGCCGCGCGTAAAATGCTGATTGCGTTCAAGGGCATCGGCCGATGGACTGCTGACATTTATTTGTTGAGCGCGCTGCGGCGGCCGGATATTTGGCCAACGGGCGATTTGGCGCTAGCGACGGCGGTGCAGGAGGTGAAGGGGCTGCGGAAGCGGCCGTCGCCGGAGAAGCTGGAGAAGATGAGCGTGCCGTGGAGGCCTTGGCGCGCGGTGGCGGCGCGGCTGTTCTGGCACGCGTATCTGTGCAAGCGGGGGCAGAAGTCGGCGACGGTGTCGCTGTAATTCCCGATAGATTCCGAAGAAAAAGCAGATCACTCCGCCTCAGGCTGCGGAAGACCGCAGCCTGACGGTCGGGATGACAATTGGTGGTCTAGGAATCGTGGCGGGACCGGGCTCGGGATGACAACGGGGTGGTCGCGGACGCAAGGACAAGAGCTTGGTGATCGAGTTTCAGCCGCAGCCGCCGGCAATGAGGGCAGCTTCGGGAGAGTTTTTGAGGCGCAGCATGGCGAAGACGCCAAGAGCGGGCCCGATCGCGAGCATTCCCAAAGCGGCGTGCCAGCCGAGTTGGTCGCGCAGGACAGGAACAAGCCAGATCGTTGCGACGGTGAGCGTAAAACCGATGGCGAGCTGTGTGGTAAGCGCGGTGCCAACGTACGCCTGATCGCCTACTTCGGTGACCATGGTGGAGAACTGCGCGGAATCCGCGACCACGGAAAATCCCCAGAGCAAGCCGACGCAGAGAACGATGGATGCCGAGAGCGCAGGCCAACCGATGAGGAGCGCGCACGCGCCGGAGACGGTCATGGCCAGCGCTGTTGTGCGTGTGCGGCCCCATTGGTCCGCGAGGCGTCCGGCGGCCCAGCAACCAGCGGCGCCTGCGCCGATGACCGCGAACGCAGCGAACGCTGCACCTTGCTGGAATTGCTGCACGCCGTGCGTGCGAAGCACGTCGGCGTAAAATGCAGCAAACCACGTCCACATCGCGTAAAGCTCCCACATGTGTGCGAAGTAGCCGAGGGTGGCGAGGCGAACGCCGCGGCGCGCGAACGACGCTGCAATTTGGGCCGGGTTGAAAACCGCGCGCGGAAACGGGAACGGCCCATCGGCCGTGCCAAATTCCGCAAGCAAGCCGCCGAGAACGCTTAGTCCGGAAGTGCCAAGAATGACTACCCGCCAATCGAGTCCGCCAAGCCCGTTGAGGAGATGCGGCACGGCGGAGCCGAGAGTGAGTCCGCCGACCAGCGTTCCGAGGGCGGTACCGCGCTCGCGACGGAACCAGGTGGACATGGCCTTCAAACTCGGCGGATAAACAAACGCGAGGCTGGCTCCGGTGAGGAAGCGAACCGGAAGTGCGCTGGCGGGGCCCGCGCACAGCACCAGCACAGCGTTGACGATGGCGGCAGCGCAAGCGCCGAGCAGCATTAACCGCCGCGGGCGGACCAGATCGGCGAGATTGAGGAGCGCGGAGGCGAGGCATCCCGCGACGAAACCGAGTTGCACGGAGATGGTCATAAGCGAGCCGGTGCTGGAGGAAAGGTGCCACTGCGTCCGCAGTTGCGGCAGCACTGCGGAAGCGGAAAACCACGCGCCCATGCTGAGCACAGACGAACCCGCGAGCACGGCCAAGGCGCGCCAGCGGCCGGGAGGATCAGGAGGAATATCAATACTTGCGGTTTGCAAGGAGCGCGCATGATACCATGCCCCGCAAAAGAGGCGGGGGGCTGCTCCGGTGCATACGATTTCACGGCGCGCGTTTCTGGTTCTTGCGGGGGGCGCCCTGGCCGCGCCGCGCATTTCTGGAGCCACGAACGAAGTGCCCGCTTTGCTCGATCACATTTTGCTCGGCTGCAAGGACCTCGAGAGCGGGATTGCTTTCGTTGAAGAGCATACTGGAGTGCGAGCAGCGTTTGGAGGAGTGCATCCGGGACGCGGCACGCAAAACGCGCTGCTTTCGCTGGGCGAGCGGAGATATCTGGAGATCATCGCGCCGGATCCGAAACAATCCGGCGTGCAGCAGTTCACAGAGATCGCCAAGCTGACGGAGCCGCGGCTCATTGGCTGGGCCGCGCACCGCGACAATCTTGGCATCTTCGCCGGAGAGCTCGGAGAAGAAGGCGTCATCTTCGAAGGGCCAGCGCCCGGCTCGCGCAAGCGCCCCGACGGGCGCGTCCTGCAATGGCAAACGCTTTCGCTGAAAGACGATGCGTCCGGAATGCTCCCGTTTTTCATCGAGTGGTCCGGCGATTCCCTTCACCCCTCTGTTGATTCTCCAAAAGGCTGCTCGCTCGTGCGCTTCGAAGCCGCCTCGCCGGATCCCGACGAGCTTTCGAAGCAAGTCGCTTCTCTGCGGCTGGACCTTCCCGTCGTCCGAGGCGACAAACCTCAGCTTCGCACCACAATCGCCGGGCCAAAGGGTAAATTCACCGTCACCAGCTAGGACCGGGAGTGGTTAGGGTTTTGCGCGACCAAAGGAATCGACAGCCAAGACTTCCTCGACTAACCCCACTACTAGCTGCGCGTCAAACAATCCCATCTGCCCAAAACCTTTGGCGTCGTTGTGCTCGAACGGAGACCTTTTCAAGTGTGCCTCGTGAATCTGTTTCGAAACGCTGTCGATTCGGCCAGTGAAGGTCGCGGTCACACGGTCGACGGCGCAGTCCCCAGGCGTTGGTTCGAAGGGGCTGTCCACACAAGGTTTTTCCTCCGATTTCACGGTCATGTAGTGCTGAAATTTCTTAAAGTTGCGTCGCGGATTAGCTGCACTGGAATGGGTTTGGCTGTGGCACCTTTGGAATTCTTGGCGCCTGGTCTTCCAGTACCATTTACAATGATCACTAGCCCCGGCGGACCCGAGCCGTCGGCGAGTGCGAACCAAAGGGCATCGGAGCAACCGTCATCTTCCAGAACAGAATACTCGAAGCTAACTTCCACGTGCCCGCGAACTCTGACCAGCTTGTTGTTGAAGGCAGATGGGTTCTTCATGATTTCGCAAACGCTGGTCTCTGTCGGCTTTTGTTGAACGTTCTTGGACTCTTTTTGCGCATGCGCTGGCAGGATAGTTGCGCTCAGAACCAGCAAGGTGAGGGGATAATAGGTCCGCATGAGTTTGTCGCTCTGCACCCATTTGACACCGGGGAGACCATTGCGGTGTCCGGCCGGCAATGTTGCGTACTCCCGCCTATTGCGGCGTAACATGGCGGGCGTGCTATACTTTTCAGCCTGTCCCCAGGCGCTATTTCCTGTGGGCGGAGTGGGTGGATTCGGGGCCAGCTCCTGGGCGAACCGGGGAAAGCAGGTGCCTAACGGTATTTAGGGGGATTTATCGCAGAACGTAATTTCCGGCAGGCGGACCGCACGCGCATCAACGAGCGCATCCGGGCCCGCGAGATCCGGGTGATAGACGAAGATGGCGCGCAGCTTGGCGTCATGCAGCCCTTCGAGGCCATGAAACTGGCTCGCGAGCGCGGCCTCGATCTCGTGGAAATCTCGCCCACGGCCGACCCGCCGGTCTGTAAGATCACCGACTACGGGAAGTATCAGTATCAACTGAACAAGAAAGCCCACGAGCAGCGCAAGAGCAGCCGCAGCTCCCAGTTGAAAGAAGTCAAGTTCCGGCCCAATACCGCGGAGCACGATTATCAGGTTCGCAAGAACCAGATCATCCGGTTCCTCGGCGATGGGCACAAGGTGCGCGCGATGATTTTTCATCGCGGGCGCGAAATGGCGCACCAGGAAGTGGGGCGAAAGAAGATGGACCGCTTGCTGATCGAGATTGGCGATCAAGGGCAGATTGAGACGATGCCGCGGATGGAAGGCAACGTTCTGGTGGCGCTGCTAGCGCCGAGAAAAGGCGGCGGCGCCACGTCGAAGGCCGCGAGTCAATCGGCAGCTCCGGCGCCGCAATCGTAACTCACGAGAGGATTTTGCAATGCCAAGAAATGCTTCGAAACCGAAAATGAAGTTGAAGACGCATCGCGGCGCGCGCAAGCGCTTCAAGATTACTGCGACGGGCAAGATCAAGCGGGGGCACGCCGGGAAGCGGCACTTCACCGGAACCAAGCTGGGCGGCCGCATGCGGAAATTGAAGAAACTGACGCTGGTCAATCCGGCGGATGTCGCGAGGATCAAGCAGATGCTTCCATACGGCGGATAAGCCGTAGCTGGGACCGCTTCCGTTTCGAGTTTCGAGTTTCGCTTTTCGAATTTCGCAGTTCGAGTTTCGTGCCAGGCAGCGCTTCACGGGTGCCTGCCGGCCGAATCGCCCTGACAATGTCGGGACTTTTGTGGGGCAAGCGGCTCGGCCGCTTGAGGGCTAACTCGGATGTCGCCCGCAAAGCGCGGACGATGCCGGGTTAAAGCCCGGCTCCCACATCGCAACATACCGGAAACAAACCCGTTGCGAACGGCGCTTTCGCCGACTCGCAACCCGTTTTGTTTCCCATTCGAAATTCATCCGTGGCCGCCGCTTGCGCGCGGCTGCGGTTAAGAAAGCGGGTCTAAAGACCCGCCACTACAAGAAGGAGAAAACCCATGGCACGCGTAAAACGCGGCACCAAGCGCCGGGCCCGGCGCAAGAAGTACCTCAGGCGCACAAAAGGCTTCTTTCTAACCAAGAGCAAGCTGTACCAGTCGGCGCAGGAGGCGGCCAATCGCGCGGACCGGTACGCCAAGCGCGACCGGCGCGTGAAGAAACGGCAGTATCGGCGCTTGTGGATCCAGCGCATTGGTGCGGCCGCGCGGCAAAACGGCTTGAGCTACGGCCAGTTGATTCATGGCCTCAAGAGCGCCGGTGTTGAACTCGATCGTAAAGTGCTGGCGGACCTGGCGGTGAAGGATGCGGCAGGCTTCGCGCAGCTCGCGGAAAAAGCCAAGGGCGCTGCACCGCCGCAGCAGAAGACGGTGTAGGCCAACGCTAGCTGGCAAATTTTCCCGTAGGGCACGATATATCGTGCCCCTACAATGTAATCTGTCTCGCAAATATGCCAACCGTGGACAACCCTACCGAGAAAACTCTGGCTGAACTCGGAGTGAACGACGCACCAGGCGTCGCGGAGAAGTTCGCAGAAGTTCGCTCTCGCTTCGATGCTCAAGCACAAAGGCAAATGGATGCGCACGGTTGGGAGATTCTGCGTCAGTCCTGGGTGGGTCGCAAGTCCGGTGTTCTAACTGCCATCACGGAAAACTGGTTGAAGTCGGCTCAGCCCGACTTGCGGCGTAGCGTTGGACAGGAACTGAATAGATTCAAGGCACACCTGGAAGAGACTCTCGAAGCGCGGCGAGCGGCGATCGAGTCCGGCGCGGAAGAAGCGGCGCTCGCAACAGAACGCGTGGACCTTTCGCTGCCGGGAGTGATTCGGCCGATTGGTTCGCATCATCTGATTCGCCAGGTTTTTCAGGAAATCGAAGACATTTTTGTTTCCATCGGCTTCTCCGTCGTGGAAGGTCCCGAAATCGAAACGCCGTATTACAACTTTGAGGCGTTGAACATTCCGGAATTTCATCCCGTGCGCGACGACATGGACACGTTTTACATCGAGCTGCCCAAGGGCGCGCCGACACCGCTGCTGCTGCGCACGCACACTTCGCCGATGCAAATCCGCACCATGGAAAAGCGGAAACCGCCGGTGCGGGTGATCGTGCCGGGCAAGGTCTACCGCCGCGACAATCCTGATGCGACGCACTCGTTCATGTTTCATCAGGTCGAAGGTCTGGCCGTCGATACGGACATCACGTTTTGCGATTTCACCGGCACCATCGAATATTTCGTAAAGCAGTTTTTCGGGCCGAGCGTGAAAACGCGCTTTCGCCCCAGCTATTTTCCGTTCACTGAGCCTTCGGTCGAATTCGATGTGTCGTGCCCGTTTTGTGGTGGCACTGGCGCTTCGAATGGAGGAACCTGCTCGAAATGCAAGGGAGCGGCGTGGATCGAGCTGTTCGGGGCGGGCATGGTCGATCCCGCCGTCTACGGATTCGTCGGCTACGACGCAAAAAAAGTCAGTGGCTTCGCCTTCGGAATCGGCATTGACCGCCTGGCGATGCTGAAATACGGCATCGACGACATTCAGGTGTTTTTCCAGAACGACGTGCGCTTTCTCCGCCAATTCCCATGAGCACTCGCACACTATTTTCGACGTACGGCAGGCCCGGGGGCTCTCTTGCACAAGTAACCAGTCACGAGTCACGAGTCACCGGGGCTTCGGAATGAAGGTTGTCTACAACTGGCTGAAGGATTTCGTCGATGTGACGGCGCCGCCGCAAGAGCTTGCCTCGCGCCTCGCGCTTTCCGGCACGAACATCGGCAGCGTCGAAGCGGGCCCGCACGGCGCAGTGATTGACGCGGAAGTCAGTTCGAACCGGCCGGACTGCCTCGGGCATTACGGAATTGCGCGCGAAGTTGCCGCGATTTACAGACTGCCATTGAAGCACGCTGCGCCCAAGCCGCCGGAAAGCGCTACGAAAGCCAGCGACGCCGTGCAGGTGGAAATTCAAGCGCCGGAACTTTGCGGCCGTTTCACGGCTCGTGTGATTCGCAACGTCAAGATTCAACCTTCGCCGAAATGGTTGAAAGACCGGCTGGAAGCTTCCGGCGTCGCGAGCATCAGCAACGTGGTCGATATTTCAAATTACGTGATGCTCGAACTGGGCCACGCGCTCCACACTTTTGATTACGACAAAGTGCGCGAGCGCAAAATCGTCGTGCGGCGCGCCAAGCCAAACGAAAAAATGCGTACGCTCGACGGCGTCGAGCGCCAATTCGATCCCGGCATCTGCATGATCAGTGATGGGGACGGCTCACGAGTCATCGGCATCGGCGGAATCATGGGCGGAGCGGAAACTGAAATTTCCTTCTCCACAAAAAACGCTTTGATCGAGTGCGCCTGGTTCGAGCCCGTGGCCATTCGCCGCGCGGCGCGTTTCTTGAAATTGCATACCGAAGCATCGACTCGCTTTGGCCGTGGCGCTGACCCGGAAATGGCCGAGCTGGCGTCTCGCCGCTGCGCCGAATTGATTTTGCAGCTTGCCGGAGGCGAGTTGCTTGCGAGCGTCGTTGACGTCTATCCGGGCAAACGCGTGCCGAAGAAAATTCGCGTGACGCGGGCGGAAATTCTGCGCGTCATGGGCGCGGACGTTCCCGACAAGGAGATCGAAGCGAGCCTTGGAGCGCTTGGTTTCGCTCCTGTTCGCATCGATCACAACCGCGGGGCGGAAGGCTCGCTTCTCGCCGCTTGGGAATGCACGCACCCTTCCTGGCGCGCCGAAGTGGAACGCGAAATTGATTTGATCGAGGAAATTGCACGCATCTATGGTCTGGAAAAATTTCCGCCGCGACTGCCTGTCGCGCGCCAGGGCGCGGCGCGCTTGCCGCAATACGAAGCGGAAACGCGTCTGCGCGAACGGCTCATCGGTCTCGGCTATCGCGAAATTCTGTCTATTCCGCATGTGGCTGAAGAGCGTGACGCGCTGTTTCGGCCGGAAGGCGTTGCGCCCGCGCGCCTGGCGAATCCGCTTTCTGAAGAAGCAGGCGTGCTGCGCTCAACCGGCATCGTGACCATGGCTGCAGCGCTTGAATGGAACCTGAATCATGGCCAGCGCAATGTCCGCCTCTTCGAAATCGGCAGTCGCTACGACCTCACTGGCCGCAAACCTGACGAGCCCGAGACGCGCGTGCTGACGATTGGCGCAACCGGCGAAGCCCGCGAAAAAGGCTTGTACGATTCGTCGCGCGAATTTTCTTTTGACGATTTGAAAGGCGATCTGGACGCTATCGGCCAGCTTGCTTGTCCGTCAAAAGACAGCCGTGGGTTGACTTGGTCCGATGGTGGCCCCGACTGGCTGCACGTCGCTAAGCGCGGAAAGGTCACGCTTCACTGGCAGATTTCGCTTGGCTACGCTGGGCAGCTCGCTCGCCGCGTCGCGGAAAGACTGAAGCTCCGGCAAGACGTTTTTCTTGCCGAACTGGAACTTGAGCCGTTGTATTTAGCAATGCAAGCGGCGAAGGAAAATCGCCGCTATGAGCCGCTGCCGCGCTTCCCTGCAGTGGAGCGTGATTTCTCACTGCTGCTGGCCGACGGAACTCCTTTTTCCGAGATTGCCGATTCCATCCGCTCGCTGGGCATCGCCGAAATTGGATCGATTGAAGCCGTCGATGTCTTTCGCGGAAAAAACGTCCCCGCGGGAAAATACTCGCTTCTGGTTCGTGTTACTCTGCAAAGCCGTGAAGGCACGCTCACGGAAGGCCAGATCAATCATTACGCCGGAAAAATCATTTCCATTCTCGAGCACCGTCACGGCGCCCAGCTCCGTGCCAGTTGACCGCAAAAATCTGTTTTTCTGGATACTTTGCATCATCCTGTTCTATATTGCCCCATCGAAGAATCAACTGGTTGATAGGGAGGCTTGCCGTGCTCGGTGCTTGGAGTCTGCATCCCGGATACTTCGTTCTGCTATCATCGCTTACTGTCATCTTTGTGTTGTTCATAGGAGTGCTTTTTTTCAAGACTCGAGAGTTCAAACATAAGGAGCGCATGGAGTTTATTGCGCGCGGACAGCCGGTTATATTCTCATTTTCTGAAAAGCTTCTTCGGTACGTTCCTTGGCAGTTCTGGGCAAGCTCATCGATTCTAGTGTTGCTTATAGGTTTGTTTCTTGTCTGCACGCTGAACAACAACTTACAGACCACTTCAACGACAGTGCTAGAAATCATTAAGTTTGTGACTGGCGCGACTATCGGGGCTCTCTTTGGTAAGAACTCGGTTGCGGCACCGTCAGGTGGAACGCCCAAGCAAGTCACAGCCGCCCAGGGGTTGGAGACATGAGCGCGCCGGTGAAAGTACAAATTTTCGGGCAGACGTACTCGATTCAGGGAGACCTGGACGCGCGCTACGTCCAGGATTTAGCGAAATATGTCGACGAAAAAATGCAGGCGATTGCGGACGCGACCGCTACGGTGGACACGCAAAAAATCGCCGTGCTCGCGGCATTGGCGATTGCCGATGAACTCCATAGTGCACAGCGCGAGCGCACCGACCGCGAAGAATTATTGCGCGAGCAGGCGGAGCGCTGCTTGACGCTGGTTGAACGCGCCTTAAAACAAACCGCATGAAAACCGTTTTCAGTTGTCAGTTCTGAGTTCTCAGTAAGAATAGACAAAAAATGCTATCGTTTACTCGCTGTGGCTATCGGTAGCGTGCCTGTGCGAACAATCCTCTGCAAGAAAACATTTGCCGAAGGTCGGAGCTCTTTCTCTTCTTACCGATAACTGAGAACTGAAAACTGACGACTGGAGTTCACTGGCTCCATTTCGTAGGTGTGCGGACCCAGCGGTGAGGCTGGAGTTGCGCGTGAAGTTGCGCAGGTAACGGTCCTTTGTCGCTCGCGGCAATATTCGCATCGACGTTTTTGCGTTTGCGCATGCCGGGAATGATGGTATGCACGTCGGAATTGTTCAGAATAAAGCGCAGCGCCATTTCCGGCATGGTCATGCCGTCACGCAGAAGTGGTTTGAGGGCATCCGCACGCGTCACACTGGCTTTGAGATTTTCTGGAACGAAATATGTGCTGCGCCAATCGCTCTTTGGCCAGGTGCTCTGCAAAGTGAGCGTGCCGGTGAGTGTGCCTTCATCGAACGGCACCCGCGCGATGATGGCGACGTCCTTTTCGCGGCACGCGGGGAAAAGCTCGTCCTCGGGATTCTGATCGAAAATGTTGTAGATGACCTGGACGGCGTCGATGAGGCCGGTGCGAACGGCGCGAATCCCGTTCGCTGGTTCCCAACGGTTGAGGCTGAGGCCGACGGCGCGGACTTTGCCGCTCGAGCGCAGCTTTTCGAAAGCGCGTGAAATGCGCTCGTCCTTGAGCCAGCCATCTTCCCAAGTGTGAAGCTGGATGAGATCGATCGTTTCGACCCCGAGATTTTTCAGGCTTTTGTCGACGTATTCGGAGATGTAGTCGGGCGGGTAGCTTTCGTCGAGAGAATATTCGGGCCGGGAGGGCCAGCGGCGGTTTTTCGGCGGGACTTTCGTGGCGATGTGGAGTTTTTTGTCGGGCCCGCCGCACGAGGCGTTGCCGCGGTTGGCGCGCAGCGTCTTTCCAAGAAGCTCTTCGCTGTGGCCGTCGCCGTAGGCCCATGCGGTGTCGAAAAAATTGCAGCCGAGGTCGATAGAGCGCTGGAGCGAATCGAGCGATTCGGCGTCGTCGGAGCCGGTCCAGCCACCCATGCCCCACATGCCGTAACCAATCTCACTAACGTTCCATCCCGTGCGTCCAAATCGGCGATAGCGCATTCTGGGAGCCCTCTCTGCGTAAAATGGAGTTCCATTATAGAGAGTTTTCAGTAGTAAGTTTTAAGTTGTAGTGATCCGACGGCGATTCGGACTTCGGTTAACAGCGGGGAAAGAGGCCAAGCGATGAAGACCAACAAGAAACGGTTGTGCGTAGCGCTTTTGACGTGCGTCGCAGCGGCAATATTTGCCCTGCGCGCTCAGGGCAGCGCTGCCGACGAGATGAAGCGCTTGGCGGCGCTGATGCAATGGAAGCCGGGAACGATCGCGGCGGACATTGGCGCCGGCGACGGGCAATTTACCTTTGCGGCGGTGGAACACCTGGGAGCCGAGGGGAAAATCTATGCGACGGAAATTGACAAAAAGAAATTGGAAGAGTTGAAGGGCGAAGTAACGAAGCGCAAGCTGCAAAACGTCGTTGTGGTGGAGAGCAAAGAAGCAGATACGAACTTACCGACAGCTTGCTGCGACGCGATTTTTCTGCGGCGCGTTTACCATCACCTGACGAAGCCGGTGGAGTTTGACGCCAACCTGGTGCGCTCGCTGAAGCCAGGAGGGCGGTTGGCAATCATTGACTTTCCGCCGCGCGCGGGGCTCGATCCGGTAGAAGGAGTGCCCGCCAACCGCGGCGGCCACGGAATCCCGCAAAAAATTGTGATTGAAGAGCTGACCGCAGCAGGGCTAAAAGTGGAGAAAGTCGTGAACGACTGGCCCGAGAATGATTACTGCGTGTTGTTCGTG
>DASPTW010000082.1:0-161244 GCA_035623215.1 Candidatus Acidiferrum sp. | reverse complement strand
GTTAACAGCCGAATGCTCTACCGTTGAGCTACCGGGGAACCGCGCAGGCAGGAACGGACGGTACGATTTCCAGTCTAACGAGCCAGCTGAATCGTGTCAACGAAGGCGAGGTGCGCCACAAATGTCATAAGGAATTGACAGCCTGCCAAAGACAGCCCTTGCATCCACGAAAGTGATGCTCATCACTAGTATTCTGGATTCTTGGTGCTATACTTTGTGTTAGAAATCCCCATAACCCCTTGCCAGCCTGGTCCGGGTTGGCACCGCGGAACGGTTCCAACGGGAGGTCACCATGGAATCCATGGAATCTACGCTTCACGGGCCGGTTCTCTACCTTTTGATCGCCTGGGGGATCGCTACCGCCATATTCGTTATCCTGTTTATCTGGCGTAGTGTTCTCTCAAGCCACGAGGACGACCAGATCTTCCTCGATGCAGCGGAAGACCACATGGCCAAGGAGCAGCGCGAGCTCGTTGCAAAGATCACTATGCTCTCGCGTCCTTTGCTTATCAGCGGTGTCCTGTCCGGAGCGCTTCTATTGCTTGCGGGCGGGCTGTGGATCTACGAAGGCCTGAAGCAGAACTTCTAACGCCTATCCGCTACGGGGGCCAGCGAAGCAATCAGTGCCCGTTCGGTTTGGCGGGCTGTTGGGGAGGGACATTTTCCGGTGAAGGTGCAGGGGCTCCCTGCACCTGGGAAGTGTGATTGTGTACGATGACCCAGTGGTCGCCGCGCTTTTGGACGACCACCGTTGTGTGGCCCTGAGATTGGGCTGGCTGGCCATCCACGAGGCCTGAGAAATCCCACTGATAGCATGCCCATCCGATGTTTCCGCTCACCTTTACGTAAGTATTGGACCGCTCCAGGCGGACTTGCTGCATGCGTGCGCGCTGTTGCTGATAAATGGCCAGATAATTGGTCCACCCAATCACTGGTGGAGCCCAGGAACCGTTCACCATGGAGACATCGTCGGCGTACTTGGAGTGCATTTTTTCAATGTCACCCAATTGCCAGGCTCCCAGCATTTCCGAAAGCATGTAATCGATCTGCTGCTCGTCGGTCATGGGAAGCGTGATCTTGTCGGACGACGATTGATCGGTTTTCTTTTTTTTGTCTTTCTGCGCCCCGGCCTGAGTCACGCCGGCGACAGCGATCACAGCGGCAAGCGACACGAGCAGCGCTTTCCGACTCGCACGGCGAAAAAAAAGCGCTGCGAGATATGTTTTCATACGCATTTAGCCTCTCTGGGCAAAAAGGATAGCACGCCCACGCGCGCTCCGTTCGGATGTGTCGAGTTGGTCTACTTCGTTCTTGAAGGGGTGAGCAAGTTCACAAACAGCCGGTAGGCTCCGGGAACCCCTTCGGGCAATTGCCGGAAGAAAGCCAGCCCCGTGTAAATGTAAGTACCTTTGCCATATTTTGCGTAGACCAGCGCGCCATTGAGTTCTGGCTCTCCGGGGTCGTTCATGGCTAGCAACGCAGTATATTTGGGGTCGAATTGCGTCCAGAAATAGAGGCCGCGCTCCTGCACCCACCCTTTAAAATCGTCGAGCGTAATTTTGTTCGGCGTATTCAGCAGCGCATCTTCCGGCTTCAGGAATTTGACCGGAGAAGTTTCGTCGGTGATGCGTGGCAAGGGTCGCGGCCTTTGGGGAACACCCTCTTTGGCTGGTGGCAAAGGGGGCGAGATCAGAGCCGGGTAGGGCGCATACTGCGTCTTGTCCCATGCAAAATCGCGGTTGTACTGCACGACCAGTGTGCCGCCATTCGACACGTAATCGAGCAGCCGCTGGTTTGCCCCTGGCAGCTCCGGCCGCAGTTCGTAGGCGCGCACACCTACCACGATGGCATCAAATTTTGAAAGATCGCCGAACGCCAGAGCTTGCGCGTCGAGGGTTTCCACGTGAATGCCGAGCATTCGCAAGGCATCTGGGATGGGCTCGCCCTCCGCGGTGATATAGCCGACCCGCAGGTTTTCGGGTACTTTCACATCAAACGCCAGGACTGTGCACTTTGCAGGTTCTTCCCAAAATTGAGTAGGCAAAGTGACCAACGGTTCGAGGGACGTTGTAAATTTTTCATCCCCGCGCTTTGCATAAGCAGCTACAGCGTAGTTGCCCGCCGTTAATTTTTCCGGCGGTGTGACTCGCAGCTTCACGTATTTGTCGCCCGTGCTTGCAAATTCAATCGACACCGGCGGACTACTTTTCCATCCTTCCGGCACATCTGCGCCAACGTTTACTTTTTCCGGTTTGGTAGCGTAGGAATGCACGCGCAACAGTAGGTCAAACGGCATCCCCGGCTTGGAAAGTACTTCGATGTATTGCTTCGGCTCCACTGCCAGCGTGTAAGCAGGCACGATGCGCAAAGGAACGCGATCCACGCGCGTAGAGTTCGCCACAATGCGCGTGACGGGAACTTCAGCCGTGAATTTGTAGCCACTGACGGTGACTTCCTGCTCGGCAAAGACCAAGGGAGGTGGTTCGGGCAGCAACTCATCCCAGATCGTTATGGAATGAGGAGAGTGAGTCACCTCAATCGTGAATTGATAGCCTTTTTTCTCATCCCCCTCGCGTTTGATTTCTCGGAATTCTGCCGGGAGTTTCAATTGCAAGCCGCCAAGCTCGCAAGCAGCTTCCTTGCGGCAGCGCGATTCCACGGCCACTCCAAATGATTCTCCTGCGACAAGGGTATCTCTATCGGCGTCCGCACGGACGTGAACACCTGCCACTAGCGCAAGCGCGTTCTCAATTCGCCGCTGCACAGATGCTAGTTCGAACTGAAGTTGAGGCGACTCTGGATCGCTTTCTGCCGGATGAACCTGGTCCGCGATTTTGTGCGCCGCGCTTGATAAGTCTTTGGCCGCTTCTCCCCACTTGAGAGCAAGTGCCGCGTCGCGCGCCGCACTAATTTCCGATTCGGCCTGGCTCATGGCTGGCCGGAGCGATGCTTCCGATGCGGCGCCATCACCGATTTCATGAAGAGGCTCGGCCAGTTCCATCGGATCCCACTTGCCGCCATCTTCGCGAATCAGAACCAGCGGCCGCCGCAGAAAGGGCGACCCGAGAAAGTTCGTGATGCCTTGCGAGCGATGGTTTGCAAATGCGTCTAAGCCAATTTCGCGCCAGGGCTTTCCCCAAAGCGGTGAGATTTCATCCACGGGGAGGGCGTAACCGTTGGTCGAGCTTGCGCTAGCCCCGCCGCGCTCGGTGTCCAGGATTTCTACGGGATTTTTTCCGTCGCCCCAGACCCGCAGGCCCTCTTTGAGCTGTTCCGAAAATGCGTTCGGGTCCGCGGCGAGTTTTACGGCGCGAGGAGTCCACAGCCCCGATGTCTGATGATGTCCGTGCCCTCCGTGAACCCCGCCCCAACCGTTGATCACGATATTCGGCCGAAACGTCCGAATGACTCGAACCATATCTCCCAACACTGCATCACCCCATACCTTTTGCGTTTCTTCCGGAGTCTTGGAAAAGCCAAAATCTGGAGCGCGAGTGAAAAACAGTTTGATTCCGTAGCCTTTCGTGGCGGCAAGCAATTCTTGTGTGCGAATCAATCCAAGCTGCGGCGCCTGCTCGGGTCCTAAGTCATTTTGTCCGCCTTCGCCACGGGTCAGCGTCAATAAAGCTACGTCAGCATGCAGTCCCCTTGCGAGGTAAGTCAGAAGAGTCGCGGACTCATCATCGGGGTGCGCGGTAATGTAGAGGATTCGCGTGGTGACTCGCGCGCTGTCTATTGCCTCAATCGTTTCCGCTAGCCCGGGACCCGTTCCTGGCGCCGGAGCTATCTGCGCGCTAACACTCCAAGTCAGACGCGTCCCGACTGCCAGAGCAATCACTGCGATGCTCGCAAATATTCTCCGAGAAAAGCTCACTTGTTCCCCCGATTCCCTAAGCAATTGCTCTTCACTGTCAACGGTCAGCTATCGACTGTGACTCGCAAATGGCCATTGTCGCATTTCCCGGGCGCGAACGAGAAATGCGAGTATTCCTAAAGCGATCTCCGCGAGTCCCCATTTTCGCGTCGCCCCTGTCTGCCAGAAAAGCCACGCCCACCCGATCATCGTCAGTACCGCGGGCAACGGGTACAGCCACATCTTGAAAGGCAAGCCCTCCGTTCCTCGGCGTCGCCGCAACAAAATGACCCCCACGGCTTGACCTATGAACTGCACTATCAGGCGCATGGCCAAGATACCGGTAATAGCCTGTTTCAATTTCAGAGAAACGCTAAAGACAAAGGCAAGTCCCGCCAGAAAGAGTAGCGAAACGTGAGGAAAATGCTTTGTGGGGTGCACGCGCCCGAATACGGGGAAAAAATTCCCATCTTGCGCCGCGGAATAGGGCACACGCGAAGCACCGAGCAAAACCGAAAACGCGGACGCCACCGCAATCCATAGAATCATCGCCGTGACAATGCGTGCTGCGGCATGTCCATACAGGCGTTCCACAAACAGGCTGGCAATAAAATCAGAGTTCTGCGCGTCCCGCCATGGCACGACTCCGAGGATACTGGTTTGCATTGCGAGATAAAGGATTGCAATACCGAAGATGGAAAGGAAGATTCCTCGCGGAATGTTGCGCTCAGGATCTTTGATTTCACTCCCGAGATGGCAGATGTTGTAGTAGCCCCAGTAGCTGTAAATGGTGCTCACCATCGCGGACCCCAACCCTGCAAACCATATCCAGGAAAAGTCGAAAGCCCCTGGTGGAAAATCGAAGGCCAACTTGGCGTTGAAGTGACGCATTCCTCCCCAGATGAGCCAGACTATCGTTGCCACCACTCCGATCCACAAGAGGACGGAGATTTTCCCAATCGTGGTGATTCGCCGATAAAGCAGAAATGCAATGAAAATCACCAAAGCGCCGGAAAGCATTTTTGCTTGAAGCGCCGAGATCGGGAGCAGATATCCCGCGTACTTCGCGAAACCAATGGAAGCCGATGCAATCGAGAGTGGGGCCTGCACCAGCGTTTGCCACACGAACAAAAACGACATCAAACGTCCCCAGCGCTCCGGACCGTAAGCCTCCCTCAAAAAAACATATGTTCCGCCGGCTTTCGGCATCGCAGCGCCAAGTTCGGACCACACAAAGCCGTCCAGCGTTGCTAGGAGAGCCCCCGCAAACCAGGCAATGAGCGCCTGCGGTCCACCCATGGCTTTAATCACAAGCGAACTCACCACGAACGGGCCGATCCCGACAATCTCGATCATGTTGAGCGCCACGGCCTCTTTCAGGCCCAAGCCGCGCTCGAGAGAGGGAGCGGATGTCTTTTCGTCCGTCGTCATTGGCTCGCCGAGAATAACAAAACCGCTCCGTCCCGCCTAACTCAGATTCAACCCAGCGCCTGTTGGACTTGCGGCACATCGTCAGACTTCCTCTCTGGGTTCGTTCGGACCAGTAGTAAAATCTATAGTCGAACCGATGTTTCTCCTCTCAAAATCGGTTCGGGAACCTATGCGGGCTTTTGACGTCGCATGGGTCGCAACATTCTGACGAACCCCCTTCAACTAATTTGAAGCCTTACGCGAGCGCTCTGTGCTTGGCTTGTACCCGCAAGAAAGGTAACGTTTTGGATGGCCTCCAGTACCTCGTCAGTCCCTCAGTCCCCTAGGCTCTTTTCTCGCAGCAAAGCGAAATTTGTACTCCTCGTTCTTCTCCTGGTGACCGGGGCTCTTTGGTTTGGCTCGCGAACCCTGTTCTCCGCGGACTTTCTTCCTCATTCCTATTGCTACATCGGCAATCAGCGCCTGCTCTGGAGCAACGTAGTCGCCGATGCCCTAATCGGCCTTTCTTATCTGGCGATTTTGGCCGCTTTGGTCAAGTTGGTCCATCGTGCCAGCCCCGATCTCCCCGATCCGCATTTCTTCTGGGTCTTCGGCGTTTTCATTGTTAGCTGCGGCGCGACACACTTTGTGGAGATCCTGACGGTCTGGCGCCCAGTTTATTGGGTTCTGGTCGCAGTAAAAGCCATAACCTCCGCGGCTTCGGTCGGGACTGCTTTTTTTCTGATCCTCAAAACAAGCGATATTCTCGATTTTGTCCGGACCGCGCGCCAGGCGGCAGCGCGGCGTGGGAGCGAGCAATTCCGCCTGGTAATCAACGCTTCACCAATGGCCGTATTGAGTGTCGACCTGCAAGGAAGAATAACCGCTTGGAATCCAGCCGCCGAGTCCTTGTTTGGCTTGAACGAGCAGGAATCTGCTGGAACCATTGCTTCCTTGGCCCCGCCGGAGAAGAGGGAAGAGCAAGCGGCCCTGATGCGCAAAACTCTAGCCGGCCAAGTGACCACGGGCTTTGAAACCGTTCGCATAGACCGTAAGGGCAGGGGGTTTCCTGCAAGCATTTCTGTTGCTCCCCTTCTCGACGATCAAGGCTCCATCACTGGCGCCGTGGCCTTTATCGAAGATATCAGCGAGCGCAGGCAGATCGCGGACGAGCTCCAGGAAAAAACGGAAATTCTCGGTACCGTGACGCAGGTTTTGAATAGTTATCTGGAGGCCAGCGATTGGGGCACTGCGAGCCGCCATCTACTGACCTTCGCCATTCACAAAACACAGAGTGTTTACGGTTTCCTTGGCGTCGTTCTCGAACAAGGCATCCTGCGCGTCCTCACCTACGACGGCGTTGTTTTGGATGTGAATCTCAATCGCGCGATGCATGAAGAAAAAATCTCACAGCACGCTGCTGAGGGCTATTTCGCGGTCGAGCTCTCCGAGAATTTAGTGGCCGAAGTGATCAAGAGGGGCGAGACCGTAATATCCAACTCACCTGGGTCTGATCCGCGCTCCCGCGGCCTGCCCGCAGGGCATCCTGAACTAACCGCCGTTCTTGGCGTGCCTATCTTCAAAGGCCGCGAAGTGGTTGGGCTTATTGCTGTCGCCAACCGCTCCGGCGGCTATTCTGAGAGGGACATACACAGCCTTCAAGCCATGTCGCAGGCCACCGGCGTTCTCTACGACAGCTATCGCCAAAGCCAGAAGCGCAAAGCTCTCGAAAAGGATCAGAGGTCGCTCGAATACCAGGTGCGGCAGGCGCAAAAAATGGAAGTGTTGGGCCGGCTTGCTGGCGGCGTGGCGCACGATTTCAACAATATGTTGATGGTGCTTGGCGGTTGCACCGAGTTGCTTGATCGCTCTTTGCCTGGAGATTCGCCCTCCCGCTTATATCTGCATCAGATTCAGCGAACGATTGACAAAGCCGCAGCCGTGACCCGGCAACTGCTTACCTTTAGCAGAAAACAGGTTCTCGAGCTCCATCCAATGGATCTTCGCGAGGCGCTCACCGATTCGGAGTTTCTCCTGCCCCGCCTTTTGGGCCCGGATGTTCATCTCACTTTTCACCAGGAAGCCAAGAGATCACGAATCATTTCCAATCCTGCTCAGATCGGGCAGGTCATTGCAAATCTGGCAATCAATGCAAGTGACGCGATGCCCCACGGCGGCCGGCTCACCATTTCCACTCGCAACGCAACGAGCCTTCCGGGCGACGGATTTGGATCGGAGGCCATCACCGGGGATTGGGTTGTACTCGAAGTGAGCGACACCGGTTCCGGCATGGACGAAAAAACACGCGCTCAGATTTTCGAACCATTCTTCACCACAAAACCCCCTGGAAAGGGCACCGGTCTTGGTCTTGCCACTGTTTATGGCATTGCGAAACAGAGCCACGGTCATATCCGGGTGGAGACGGCGCTCGGAGTCGGTACACGGTTTGAGCTGTATTTTCCATTGGCTGAGGTTGTGAGCCCCATGCCACCTGCCTCTCCTTCCTCTGGCGCGGCGGAATCACAGTTCGTCGAGGGCAGGGGCGCCACAATCCTTGTTGCAGATGACGAAGCTTCCTTGCGCCAAGCGGTTGTCCAAATTCTTTCTTCTGCTGGCTATCAGGTTTTGGAAGCCGATACCGCTCAGCATGCGGTGGAAATCTCTAATAAACTTCCTGGAAAACTTGACCTGTTACTCACCGACGTGGTGATGCCTGGCCTCCGCGGCCCTGAGCTTGCCCGTCTTGTCGCAAATCGTCATCCACAGGTTCGCATCGTTTTCATGTCGGGTTACGCCGAAGGTTTTCCGGAAACGCAGCTCCCGCCTCATTCCGTTTTTTTACAAAAGCCATTTCGGTTTGCAACTCTTCTCGAACAGCTTAAACTCGTCCAACGCAAGGAATGACCTTGCGGCCATGATCCTGGACGAACTCAATGAACCTCTGGTCCCTCTCCCGCGGCTTCTTGCTTCTCGGCTTTTCAATCGTCCTTGCAGCCTCCCCGTCCGCCGCTTCTAGCCTCACTCTCCCGCCGGAAACGCCCGCTATCCTCGAGAAGATTTATTCCTTTGACCTTCATGGAGCCACTGAGGATGCAAAACGCATGGAAGAACAACGGCCGAAGGATCCTCTGGGATACCTTCTCGAAGCCGAAGCGCTTTGGTGGCGCATCTGGTGCACTTCGGCGGAATTTAAATATGGGATGAGTGACGCCCGCCGCCGGCCCAAGCTGGATTCCGATCAGCACTATCTGGCTCTCGCCACAAAAGCTTCCCAGCTTGCCGAAGGTGATCTGAAGCAAAGCGATTCTGCGGAGATGCACTTCTATGCCGGCATGGCCGACGCCGCTCTAGCGCGCCTGTACGGCCTTCGTGCCGAGAGCCGCAACGCTGCCCGCGCCGGCGTGCGTGCGCGTGAGCACCTTTTGCGGGTCAAGGCGCTCGACCCGAGTCTCGCCGACGCCGATCTTGGCCTGGGTCTGTATGATTACTATGTAGATACTCTTAGTGCCTTGGCTAAAATTTTGCGCTTCTTTATGGGCATCCCGGGTGGTTCAAAACAGGACGGCATTCGCTTGCTTGAGCGTGCCATCTCCGAGGGAGTCCTTACGTCCAGCGTCGCTCGCTTTTACCTTGCTTTGAATCTTCATCGTTACGATCAGCAGTATGAACGGGCGCTCACCATCCTTGCTCCGCTTACCGACCGATATCCGTCCAATCCGCTCTTTCAACTTGCCCGCGGGGATCTTTTCGCCAAGCTAGGCCGAAAAGAGCAAGCGCTGCTCTGCTATCGTGCCGCTAGCGCCTGCGCGATTTCTGACCAGGATTGTCAGTTCCACATTCAGCAACTCGTGCAGTCATCGATCGCCGCTCTATCCTTGCCTCCAAAGGCTGGAACTCCTTGAATCCATCCTCTGACTTGTCAGCACGGCCTCTTTTGGATTTCGGCGACGGGGATTTCGCATTGACCTACTCTCGCGTCCAATGGTAATCATGTAAGGTTGCAAGAGCGGCTGGATTCGGGGCAGAGTGGACCTGCCTGAGGCCATAAGGCGATGGCCGGCCTGGGTCCAACGCTTGGCGCGATTTTGGCATCTCACCCCAGTACACACGCCGGTGCCGCGGGCTCCCGCCCTTCACCAGGCGGTTTGAACGCTTCGCCAGGGGTCGTAGGTAAGCACAAAGGAGTCTCAATGAAGCGGTTTGCGACAGCTCTTGCTGTCACATTTGCAGCGATTTTCGTGGTTGCCGGGTGCAATGACTACGGCAACACTTTTCAGGCGAACACGGGCGCCGCACTTACTTTTATCTCCCCTTCCCAAATCCCCGCCTGCGTGCCCAGCCCGACCAACTCCTGCCCGCAATTCACTGCGTCAACCAACGGCGGTCCCCCCTATTTCACTTTAACAATGAATGGCAGCGGTTTTGTTGCGCAGACAAAAGTTCAGTGGAACCACAAGAATCTCGTTACGACCGTCCTTCTCGACGCGAACCAGAACGTTCTCAGCGTGACGGCTCAGGTCCCAGCGACACTCGTTGCCAAACCCGGCCTTGCCACCGTAAACACGGTCAATCCAGCCTCGGGCACAGGCCAGAACGGTCTCTCCAACCCTATTAATTTCATCATCGGCAATCCCTCCAATCCTCTCCCCACCGTTGCTTCGGTCTCCCCTGCTTGCGCTGCGGTTGGAAATGCTCTCCCCGTAACGGTCACCGGCACAAATTTCCTTAATGGTCCAACTGATCCGACGCAGCCAAATGTAATCCAGACTTCCGGCTTGAATTGGACTCTGGGCTCCACCCAATACCAATTCAATTCAAGTGCAAATCCTGCTCCAACCGTGACTTCCACCCAAATTACGTTTACGATTCCGGCAGCGGCCCTTCCTTCGGCTGGGACAGCCAGTGTGACCGTCTCCAATCCTCCTTCGCTGCCTGTTCCGAACATCCCCGGTAGCGCGGGCAGCGGTGGCGGCACCAGTTCGCCGGCACAGACGGTGACCGTACAAACCGCTACTTGTTCTGCGGCGGCCAAGGCCAACTCCGCGACGGCTGCTTCGACTGCAACGGAAGAAGAAACGCCGGCTGTCAGCCTGGATGGGCGCTATGTTGCTTACACCGCGGTCCAGGACGGCCACTCTCACGTCTTCTTGCGGGACACGTGTGAAGGCGCAACATCCGCTTGCCAATCTTCTAGCGCTTTGCTCTCTGTCTCCAGCGATGGCAGCCCTGCTGCTGGCGACAGCCATTCTCCCTCCATGAGTTCCGACGGCCGCTACATCGCCTTCAGTTCTGCCGCTCCAAATCTTGTCGAGAATTCGCCTCCTGGCCGCCAGATCTATCTGCGTGACACGTGCGCGGGCGCAGGCGAATCCTGCAGGCCGTCGACTCAGCTCGTTTCCACCGATTCCAACGGCGCTCTTGTGGGCAGCGAGAGCATTCTCCCCTCGGTTAGTTCCTCGGGGCGGTTCATCGCATTTCTTGCCATCACCGCAAGCTCTGCGAAACTGGCATCGGCTGACGCAAACTCTTCGTCTGGCATCAACAGTGGCTATCGCCAGGTCTTCGTTCGCGACACTTGTCTAGGCGCCACAAGTTGCACGCCCAAGACCACGCGCATTTCCTTCCAGCCGGGGGACGGAGCTGACGCTACCGGCAAGCCAGCTGGCCCCGCGATAAGCGGCAACGCCAAGAATGTAGCCATCACCGGTGGAAACGTGGCAACTCTCTTTACGCGTTCCGTCGCAGTCGACGATCGCATTTTCCTGGCGATCACCAACTCCAACAAGTAATTTCCGGCCTAAAATTAAATGGGGCTCTCCTGTGAAGAGCCCCATCGTTTTTGCGCGCTGCCTTTGTGCTCTGTGAATTCGTCGTTGGCGCTTATCCCATGAAGCCTAGGTTGCTCGTCGAAAAGTTGGCCAGGTTCGGAAAAATCGATGGCAAATTCGCCGCGCTCACGCCAAACCACGTCGCTAGTGTCGCCCCGTATTGGTCCAGCGCGGTTGTCGGAATCCATCGCCCGTTTTGGTCGGCGTCGTTGGGTCCACCGAGGGCCAGAGTCGGGAAAGTTCCATACAGCGTGTTGCCATTCACTGCCCCGCCCAGAATCAACTGATGATTGCCCCAGGCATGGTCGGTCCCGCCGTTCGATCCCGGCTCCATGGTTCGGCCAAATTCAGAAACTGTAAACGTCGTGACTTGGTTTGCCACGCCCAGTTCCGCCGTCGCCTGATAAAACGCTGACATGCTTTGGCTTACCTCGGTTAACAATTGTACGTGCTGCGGCAGTTGGTCCCCGTGCGTGTCGAACCCGCCATACGAGCAGAAGAAGATTTGCCGCTTGACTCCAAGGTAGCTCTGCGCGGCGATGACCTGCGCCACCTGCTTCAACTGGTCCGCGAGGTCGCCCTTCGGGAACACCGTCTGCAGCGGCGGAACGTTTTGCAGAGCATTGGCCAGCACTACGCTGTACTGCACGGCTTGACCGGTCACCGCGTTCGCCGCCTGCACCAGCGAAAGGCCGCTGTCAAAAGTTAACAATTGTTGTGTCGCCACGAACCGTGCTTGCGAAGCTGCCGAAGGATCGAATCCCTGAAGGCCAGGAGTTTGCCCGGGGTCCATCGTGAACGGTTGCGAAGTAACTCCCGTGCAAAAAATGGCGTTTCCGCTCACCGAAAGGATCGGCGGGAACTGGGCTCCGCTGTTGTAGGCGCTTTGCAAGGAATCCGCGACCTTGCCGGCCCAACCCGATAGCGGAACGCCCGTCAACTGCGCGCTCTGCCATTGATCCTGTTGGTCGGAATGCGAAAACAGGTTCTCCGGTAAATTTTGATAGGCTTGGTACATCGCCTGTGTGGTCGGCTGTACGAGAGTTCCCACGTTTGCGAGAATTGCCAGATTCTTCTGATTGTTGAAGTAGCCTTGCATCTCGGGCATGCTTGGGTGCAATCCGTAGTTCGCCTGGCCTCCGCTCTGCAGCGGCAGCAACTGCGCCTGGGGAATCGCAAGGGCCCCACGGACGCTCTGATAGCCCGCGTAGCGCGAATCAATCGGCACCACCATGTTGTTTCCATCATTCCCGCCGAACAGGAAGATGCAAACGAGCGCCTTGTAATCCGTCGTGCCCTGCGCGAACGCGCTCACTAGTCCAAATTTGCTCAACCCTCCCAGCATGCTCGCCCCTGCCGCCGAGCAGCAGGCCAGCCTCAACATGTCTCTTCGCGTGTGTCGCGTCATTGCTCGCTCCTTCAGCTTTAGTGCTGGATCTGGTACATCGACGACGAGAGGTAGAGGTAAATTGCCGCTAGCGCCTGGTCGTTTGTGTCGCTGGGATCCAAAGCGCTGGTTGCCGTTAGAATGATCTGCTTCATCTGACTCGGTGTGGTTCCATGGAGAAACAAGGTGTCCAGCCAGGCCACCATCTGGTCCGGCGTCCCGGCGTTCACCACTGGGCTGAAATCCAACTGTGTGTTGGATCCGATCGAGCCATACACCGCGTCGTTGACGAAATTGGCCCGCGCCAAGCTCGTCATGGTGTTGAATATTGCGAACTCCGGCCCGTTCAGGGTTGTTCCAGCGACCGGGTTGACGGGCGGGAAGAAATTAAACACCGTCGGCGGGTAGAAGATTTGCTGCGACATCTGCTCAGCCTCGTAGGTGAAGCCCCCTGCGTCCGTCTGCGCATGGAACGCGCGCGCAACGCTTACAACCACGACCACAGGCTCGCGCAGCTTCCCGTCCGTCGCCACCGACGTTGCCGGCACGTCTCCTCGCCGCGCTTCCGGATCGAGCAGGATGGCCGCAATGGTGGCCTGCAAATCACCGCGCTTACCTGTCCCGTAGCTGTTGAACGTGCCGCTGTTGAATGCCTGCGCCACGCGCTGCACGTACGCCGGGCTGGGATTGCTCGTCACTAAGTGCTCGATCAATTGCCTTGAAACGAATGGCCCCACGTTCGGGTGGTTGAAAATAATATTGAGCGCTGCCGCCAGGTCCGCTTCCGCAGTTTGCCCAGCGGGAATTGCTTGTCCCAGAATCGTCTTTGCTCCCGTGTCGTGGTTTGATTCCACGGGAACCATCGGTCCGCCGTAGTATTCGGGGTTGTGGGTCTGCGGTGTCATTCCGGGCTGTACCGGATAGGTCCATCCGGTGAATGCCCTGCCGAGGTCCATCACGTCGTTCTGCGTATATGTCGGTACCGGATTTCCGGAGGCGTCCAGCACTGGCGTCCCATCCGGGTTCAATTGGTTCAAACCCAGGGTGAACAACTGCATGATTTCTCTCGCGTAATTCTCGTTGGCGTGTTGCCCCGGCGCCGGTGCGTCGTTGTCCACCATGTCAAGGTAGTGGCCCATCGCTGGCGTCAGCGTGATGTCGGTCATCAGGTCCTGATAATTTCCGAGCGCATCCTTCCCCAGCGTCCGCAAATAATTTGTATAGCCCAGCGGGTCGCTGACTTTGTCTCCCGCCACTACCCACATCTCATTCAATGCGAACACCGTGCGCTCGCGCAGTTGATCGCCGCCGGCATCCGCATTCAGGAAGAACCTCTGTCCAACGTCGTAGACACCGTCGTTCAAACGCGGATTCTGGTAGGGCGTGACGGTCGCCGCGAACTGGTTCTGGAGATAGGTATCGAATCCCAGCTCTTGCAATTGGTTAACGGTCTCTGGGTCCGGCCCGAACGAAGACTGCTCCAGGAACCGGACCGCAGCCGGCGACGAGACAGGTGTTCCCGCCGTTGTTACGGTCACGCTAAGACTGTTGGAGGTGCCGCCGCCGGGGGCGGGACTTGTCACGGAAACCGAAACTTGGCCCGCAGCCCCCGCTGTTCCGATTGCCGTGATCATCCCCGATGTGGCGTACGTTGTTTTCAGCGCTTGCCCGCCAAAATTCACTACTGAGGTGCTCACAAATCCTGTGCCGTACAGCGTGATCTGAAACGCCCCCAGGCCTAGCGTTGCCGGCGTTATCGCCGTCAAGGTGGGCACGGGATTCTGGAACGTGACCGTGGCATTGGCCGACTTCGTGGTGTCCGCCTGGCTGGTGGCCGTGATGGTTACGCCGGTCAGCCCGCCCAAAGTGGAGGGTGCCGTGTAGTTTCCGTTGCCGTCCATGCTTCCCACAGTGTTATTGCCGTAAGAGACTCCGTTCACGGCCCAGTTCGCTGCGGTATTCGTCGTTCCTGTAACCGTGGCTACAAATTGCGTCTGATTTCCCGCGCCGACCACTGCGGATGTTGGCGTGATGGAAATCGCAATTCCCGAATTCGGCTGGAGAACCTGAATATTAATCGTTCCGGAGTTTGCGGTCCCGGGATTCGGATTCGTTACGTAGACTCCCAATGTTCCCACCTGGGCCGTGGTGACTGCTCCTGTCGCGGTCAGTTGCGTCGAGGAATCCAGCGTTGTCGTCAGAGCGGTTGTGCCCAAATACACCGTTGCGCCGGGCGCGAATTGCTTTCCTGATAGCGTAAGGGTGAAAGTGCCCACCGGAAGGGACATGGGAGAAACCGCATTCAGTAGGGGTATCGGGTTGCCAAGTGTCGCTCCCGTTTTCCCGGACTTAGTGCTGTCATTCGTTTCGACCGCGCTGATGGTGATCGTATTTGGATTGGGTGGGAATTCTGGAGCAGTATACAGTCCGGTTGCGCTGATCGTTCCCAGCGTCGCGTTTCCGCCTGCTACGCCGTTCACCGACCAGGTGAATGCGGGCTTCGAGCCGTCACTGGTTTTCGCTGTGAACTGCTGCTGGGCCAGCCCCGCAATCGCGGGGTTCGCCGGGGTCACCGTAATCGTGAACGGCTGTGGTCCGCCGCCGCCGCCCACGCCTCCGCCACTGGGATAGCTAAACTGGGCACAACCGCTGGCGAACAATACCAGCAAAATAGCAACGAGCAACTCGGAGCGCTTCACGGCCTCTCCTCCGTTCCCGAGAAACTGCAGACTTCTCTGACAACCCCTACATCCGTGTGGCGGGTCACTGGCGGTAAGGTGTTTCCTGCGGCGAGACTGGTTGGAAGAGACTACGAGGGTTGACTGTTTCGCACTACTGCCTGCACGTTCAGATTCAGGTCAGCTGTCCGAGCGTCCTGAGCGCACGGCGCGTTCTGAAACTAGTCTAAATTAGACTAATCTACTTTAGACTAGAGGAAATCCCGCTTAGGTGAACCGCACTTTGATGTCCGGCCGCTTTTCCAGATGTACCGAATCGATGAACCGCACTTGCCGGTCGTCGAACGTCAGGATCATGGAGCTAGTGCGCACGCCTTCTCCAAAGAAGCGCACGCCCTTCAGCAAATTTCCATCGGTCACACCCGCGCACGCGAACACCATCTTTTTTCCCGGCGCAAGGTCTTCTGTGTCATAGATCCGCTGCGGATCTTTTACTCCCATTTTCCCCAGACGTTCCGCGTCTTCCGGTTTGCTGACTACCAGCCGGGCCAGAATCTGTCCGTTCAGGCAGCGCAGCGCCGCCGCGGTCAGCACGCCTTCCGGCGCTCCGCCCGTTCCCATCACGGCGTGCACGCCAGTCCCCACAACTGCAGCAGAAATTCCTGCTGACAAATCGCCGTCGCCGATCAGCCGGATGCGCGCGCCAGCAGCGCGAATCTCGTCAATCAGTTTCTCGTGCCGCACGCGGTCGAGCACCACCACCACCAGGTCTTCCACGTCGCGATCCAGTCGCTTCGCTATCGATTTCAGGTTGTCCGCCACAGGCGCGTCGAGATCGATCGCGCCCTTGCATGCCGGCCCGACCACGATTTTTTCCATATACAAGTCCGGTGCGTGCAACAGTCCGCCGCGTTCGCTTGCCGCCAGCACCGCGATGGCATTGGGGGCGCCTGTTGCGCAAAGATTCGTCCCCTCCAGCGGATCGACCGCTATATCCACCTGCGGAAACAGCGCCTTCGGCGCGTGCGTGGCCAAGCCGACTTTTTCGCCGATGTACAGCATCGGGGCTTCGTCACGTTCGCCTTCGCCGATCACGATGGTTCCGTCCATTTCCACCGAGTCCATTGTCTTGCGCATCGCTTCCACAGCTACTTCGTCTGCTTTGTGGCGATCGCCGAATCCCATCGTCCGCGCCGCCGCAATGGCTGCATTTTCCACCACGCGCAGAAAATCCAGGCTAAGTTGTTCTTCCATGAGCGCTCTCCGGTTACTCCGTCAAAGGTTCGCCCTACCCCAGGGCGGCGCTAATCATAGGCCAATCTTCTCTCTTCGTCGATAACCCTCGTTCCCAGTCGGATGCTTCATCTCCACGGAATCGATTGAGGTTTCTTCGCTTATACGCTGTATAATCCCCGGCGCAATTTTATTGCCCTGAGGTGTCACATGATTCGAATCCTCTCCGGATTCTTGCTCTCGCTCTGCTTGCTCGCTTCTTCCAGCTTTGGCCAATCCAAATCTTGCACCGTCACCGATCACGCGGAGTACACCAAAAAAATCAAGGAGTTCACGACGGAATCCTTTTTTAGCACCGAACTCGTCGACCATCTCCCCCTCAGCTCCTGCGTTCCTCCGCCAGATTCGTTTCTTCACCACATCGTTGGCGCGCCCGACGTCCTCGATTACACGAAGGACATCAACGCCTATTTTCGGCTGCTCGCCAGCAAAAGTCCTCGCGTAAGAGTCTGGAGCATCGGTAACTCTGAGGAAGGCCGCGAAATGCTCGTTGTCGCCGTCTCTGACGAAGCCAACCTCGCCAAGCTCGACCGCTACAAAGAAATCACCGCGCGCCTTGGCGATCCTCGCGGGCTTTCCGACGCTGAAGCACAAAAGTTGATCGCCGAAGGCAAGCCCATTTATTGGGCCGACGGCAGCATCCACTCACCGGAAACCGGAGCTCCGGAAATGCTCATGGAGCTCGCCTACCGCCTTGCCGTCGAAGACACTCCCTTCATCCAGAAAATTCGACGTGACTCTATCGTGCTCATCACTCCCATCGTCGAAGTCGACGGCCACGACCGCATGGTCGACATTTACATACAGCACAAAAAACATCCTGACGAGCCACCCTATCCGCTCATCTGGTGGGGCCACTACGTTGCGCACGACAACAATCGCGACAATCTTGGCGTGACCCTCGCTCTTTCCCGCAACATGCTCAAGACCTATCTCGACTGGCACCCGACCGTCATGCACGATCTCCACGAATCCGTTCCGTATCTCTACATCATGACGGGCACGGGACCCTACAACGCCTGGCTCGATCCCATCGTTATCAGCGAGTGGCAGGAGATGGCCTATCACGAAATCGAAGAGATGACCAAGCGCGGCGTCATTGGCGTCTGGACGCATGGCTTCTACGACGGCTGGGCCCCCAATTATCTTTTATCGATAGCAAACAATCACAACTCGATTGGCCGATTTTATGAAACGTTTGGCAATGGCGGCGCCGACACACGCGTCCGCACTTTGCGCCCCCCGGACACTAGCCGCGAATGGTACCGCCCGAATCCTCCTCTTCCGAAAGTGAAATGGTCGGCGCGCGACAATGCCAACATGCAAGAGAGTGCAATTCTATTCGGCATGAACAATGTCGCCACGAACGGCCAGAAATTTCTCAACAATTTTTATTTGAAGAGCAAAAGGGCCGTGGCAAAAGCGCGCACGGAAGGCCCCGCCGCGTGGGTTTTTCCTGCCGATGACCCGCGCCCCGCTGAGCAAGCCAGCTTGCTGAGCCTTTTTCAGCTCCAGGGCATCGAAGTTCACCGAACGGAAAAAGAAATTCGCATCCCGGCCGCCGATGCAGGGCGTGACTCTGATACACGCAAAGAAAAATCTGCGGAAAAACAGGAAAAACCGGCAGAAAAATCGGCCGATAAATCTGACACCGACTCCAAATCCAAGGACGAAAAGAAACCTGCTGAAACCGTCATTCCTGCCGGCAGCTACGTCGTTCGCATGGACCAGCCCTACAGCCGACTCGCGGACATGGTGCTCGACACACAGTTTTACAGCTCCCGCGATCCGCGCTCCTATGACGACACGGGCTGGACCCTCGGCGCTCTTCGCAACGTGAAAACCACGCGCGTCACCGACATCTCTATCCTCGACGCGCCAATGCACAAAGTCTCCAAAATCGAGGTTCCGGGCGGCATCGAGGGTCAAGGCAAAACCTTTCTCATCCGCCACAATACAGACAACGCTCTCGCCACTTTGCGTTTCCGCCTTGCCTCCGTCTCCATGGAAGCTGCCGAAGACTCTTTCGAAGCCGACGGACTGAAATTCAATGCTGGCAGTCTTATTCTCCGCAACGCCGATCGCTCCCAACTTGAAAAAGCCGCCGCTGAACTGGGCATCCGCGTTCATGCCACGAACGCCACACTCACGGTAGCCTCGCATCCTGTGGCCGCGCCACGGGTGGCCATCGCGCACAATTGGCAGAACACCCAAAATGACGGCTGGTTCCGTATCGCCTTCGAAACCCTGCAAGTTCCCTACATCTACGTCGCCGACACTTGGCTCCGCGAAACTCCCAATCTTCGCGAGAAATTCGACGTTTTGATTCTTCCTCCTATGGGTGGCGGAGGTCCCGCGGGACTTAGCTCCATTCTTCGAGGGCAGCCCATGCGGGGCAATTCGCGACCCTGGCAAAACACCGCCGACACCCCGAACTTTGTCGCCCCGGGGCTCGACTCCACGGCTGACATTCGTGGCGGTCTTGGGTATCAAGGTCTCGCCAATCTCGAGCGCTTCGTCAGCGATGGCGGCCTTCTACTTGCTGTTCAAACCAGCGCTTCCCTCCCTGTTGCGGGCGGCATGACCGAGATGGTCAACGTTTCCGATGCGCGCACGATGCAAGCGCCCGGCAGTGTTGTCCTCTCCACTGTCGACGACAAGAAGAGTCCCATCACTTACGGCTACGACGACAAACTTTACGTCTATTTCCGCCAAGGCCCCGTCATTACCATTGGCGGCAATTTCGGCTTCTTTGGGCCGCCGGACGAAGGCCCCGGTGGTGGCGGGCGGTCCAGCGGCCGCGGTACTGCCACCGACCCCGACATCATTCAGGCGCGCCCCTACATGGCTCCCGAAAAGCCTGTTAAGCGGACTCCCCATGAACAGGAACTCTACGTTCCCGAAGATGTTGCCGAATTTGCCCGCTGGGCCAATCCGCCGCCCGACCAGCAGCCTCGCGTAGTTCTCCGCTTCGCCGGGGAAAAAGATCTTCTCCTCAGCGGAATGATTACCGGGGCAAGTGAAATTGCGGAAAAGCCCGCCGTCGTCGATGTACCTCACGGCAAAGGCCACGTCGTTCTGTTTGCCAACAATCCCATGTGGCGCGCCGAAACCCAGGGCAGCTACTTCCTTATCTTCAATTCCATCTTGAACTTCGACCACCTAAACGCTGGATATGCGCCACCGGGCGGAACTCCTCCAGCGGCATCCAAAGCCGCCGCTGACGATCTGGAGAACGAATAAAGCTGAGATAGTGCGATTATTCTGTTGCCTTCGGGGCCGCTGATGCGGTCGCCTCGCGCGGCCCCGCGTTCTTCACGAACTTATCAAACCAATTCAACATTTCGGAGAGCACGTCTTCGATCGATTCGCGGGCAGAGTAACCGTGCGCCTCATCCGGCAAGGTTACGTAGCGGACCGATCCTCCATTTCCTTTGATCGCACGATACATTCGATCGGATTGGATGGGAAATGTGCCTGAATTATTGTCCGCCTCGCCGTGAATCAGCAGGATCGGCACCTTGATTTTGTCGGCAAACATGAACGGCGAGACCTTTATGTACATTTCCGGCGCTTGCCACAGGGTCCGCCGTTCGCTTTGAAATCCAAATGGAGTCAGCGTCCGGTTATACGCTCCGCTCCGCGCGATGCCTGCCCGGAACAAATCGGAGTGCGCCAGCAGATTTGCCGTCATAAAAGCTCCGTAGCTGTGCCCGCCCACTCCTACCCGATTCGGGTCGATCAGCCCCATCTCCGCCGCCTTATCGATTGCCGCCTTCGCGCTCGACGTAATCTGCTCGATATACGTGTTGTTGACGGTTTCGGGGTTTCCGACGACGGGCATCGACACGCTATCGAGCACCACGTAACCATCCAGCAGAAAAAACAGCTGCGACGGGCCGGTGATAGCTGTGAACCGATACGGCGAGCCACTGACCTGCCCGGCGACGCTGGGGTCGGTGAACTCCAGTGGATACGCCCATACGACTGCTGGCCGGTGTTCTCCCTGTTTATAGTCGGCAGGCAGATACACCGTCATGGATAGGTCCACGCCGTCGGCCCGTTTATAAGTGACCAACTGCTTTTGGACGGCTCTCAATTCCGGCACTGGGTCGGCAAAATGCGTGAATTCCGTAGTCTTGGTCAAAGATCCCGGATTGGCGAAATTCCCATTGAACGAGACCGAATCGCGCACCAGGTAGTTTGGCGGATCCTGAGGCGACTCGCGGCGCGTAAGCAGCTTCGTCCCGCCGGTAGACAACATGGCCACGATTTCTTCGTAAGTCTTAGCATCGCCTTGGAAAATGCGCTTCAATTCCATGGTGTTGATGTCGAGTCTATCGAGGAACGGCCTCTCGCCCTCAGGAGATGCTCCAGCGCCTGTGAGGAAGATGAAGTTGCTTTGCATCAGCACGGCACTATGCCCGTTGACCATTGGCCATAACACCGGTTTCCCGGGATTGTGATACCGGTCTTGTGTGCTCAAATCCCAGACCAGAGTTTTTTCGTTTGGCTTGTCGGCATGAAACGTCCAGGCTTGATCCGGCGTTGGCTGCGGATTGAAAAACCATGCCCGGCCACGCAGAGTGTCCCGGTCAAAATCGCGTAAGATGGCAAAATCACCGCGTTCCCCGAACTCGATTCCCGCATACCGCTTCTCCGTGCGCGCCAGCTCTACGGGCCCTTCGGTAAAGGGCGTGTGGATCCACATTACTTTGTCTCGTTCCTGCACTTTTTTCTTGGGGTCGCCATCGTCTAGCGCCTCCACCCAGACCAGCGTCCCCGGTTTGTTCGGGTGCCAGGCAATCTCCCGTGGTCCGGTCGGCACTCCGCCGATAGGAACGTTTTCTTGCAGCGGCAGGCTTGCTACCTTGTAATCGACTTGTCCGGAAAGGTCCCATACTTCGACGTCTCGCGCAAAGCGTTCCGCCGGAACAATGTACGAATAGGGCCGGTGAATTCGCGTAACCAACACGTGTTCATCGTCCGGGGCCGGATCGGCCTCCAGGAAAATCCCCGGTGCTCCGACATTTACGGTTCGTCCGGTACTGGCTTCGATGAGAGTTAGTTGCGACGTGGCGTAATAGTCGAATAGCGCCGCGTCGTACTCGTTTTCCAGCAAGTCTTCAAACGTGGCGATGGGAGCGGCCTTGCCGAAACTCTCTTGCACACGAGGACCCTTGGGTACAGCGGGCGGCTTCGGTGGTGCGCCTCGCCCAGCGGGAATGGTCTGGCATAGCAGCGATTTGCCTGCTGGCATCCAGTGGCAAGGCCTGTGTTCTTCAGAAGGTCCCGCAGTGCTGAATGCGGCGTTCAGCTTTATCCCCGGAACAGCTGTTGCCTTGCCGGTTCTTGCGTCCACAAGCCACAGCTCGACCCCGGAACTTGCCGCATGAGTGAACGCAATCGTGTGACCCTCCGGCGACCAGAAGGGCTCCGAAACGTAGAACTCCGCCGGTAAATCGACCTTTATCTCGAGGCCATCCCCGACTCTTTTGAGAACCAGATTGTTGAACCGCGGCGCGTTGTGCGGCCCGTTGGTAGCAACGTCGATTCGCAGGCCCGCCAGTCTTTCAAACGGTTGCGCAAGATCCGCAATCGGCGGATACGGCACGGGCGAATAAAACAAGACGATGTCTCGCGCCCGCCCCACGCTGGCACGAGGTGTCACAGGGGCATTCAAAGCCTTAACCACTGCCGCTGGCGGTTTTTGGTAACTGTCTTGCGCTCTAACCTCGTGGGCCAGCGGCAGAATCACAGATGCTGCTACAAGAAACGCGGCTCGAAATAGGGAGTCCTGTGACGTGAAACATGTCCATCGCTTCGTGTTCACGGTGCCGCCTCCTATCGTTCAACGGCAGATTCTACCTTAAGCGATAAGGCAAGGGTGGGATGTTAAAGCGCTTGGAAAGTCACTCGCCGCGACTCTAAAGCCGAAAATCGAAATCGTCGGAGTCGGTCCCTTTGGGCTTGACATACAAATTATCGATCAGCCGCGTCTTGCCGATGAACACCGCCAGCAGTACGTAGCAGGCTCGGCTGACCCGCGTCACCGGCTCAAACGACTCGGCGTCCACGATTTCGGCGTAGTCCACCGCCGCGAGCTTCTCGCCACCCAGTTTGCGCCGCAAACTCGCTTGCAAGTGGAGCGCGTCGCGCGCTCCTCCCGCCAACTCCTGTTTTGCAGCTTGCAACGCGTGATACAAAACCGTCGCGGCCTTCCGTTCCTCCGGATTCAAGTAAACGTTCCGCGAAGAAAGTGCCAGCCCATCTGCCTCGCGTACGATCGGGCAAACCACAATTTCCGAATCCAGATTCAAGTCGCGCGCCATCTGCGTGATGATGCGCGCCTGTTGCGCATCCTTCCTCCCAAAGTATGCGAAATTCGACTGCACGATTTGCAGCAGCTTTATCACCACGGTGGCGACACCGCGAAAATGCCCGGGCCGCGATCGCCCTTCGAGCCGCTCGCTCAGCCCGTCCACTTGGACGTGCGTCGAAAAGTCTTTTGGGTAAATCTCCGCCGCATCCGGCGCGAACAACACATCCACGCCGGCGTGTTCCAATTTTTCGCAGTCGCTTTCAAACGTCCGCGGATACTTGGAAAAATCTTCATTCGGGCCAAACTGTTTCGGATTCACGAAAATGGAAGCAATCACCGGGGAACACTCCCGTTTCGCGCGGGCAATCAGCGAAGCGTGTCCTTCATGCAGCGCGCCCATCGTTGGCACCAGTCCGATGATGCGGCCTTCTGCGCGCGCTTGCCGTGCGACTTCTTTCATCCACGCGATGGTTCGGATAATCTCCACAAGGAAAGGGAGCGAAAAACTACACGCCTGCCGCAACCGCGCGTTCGCGGTAAAAATGCATGAGGTCGGTCAAAATCGGCTGCGCCCCGAGCTGCCGAAGCAAAGTTGTGATCTGACCGCGATGATATGTTCCGTGATTGACCACGTGCTGCATCGATTGCCACAGCGGATTTTTGTATACGCCGAATTTCATCGTTTTGTATTCCATCACGCGTTCCAGATCCGCCTGCGTCAATCCGCGAACGAAGCTGAGCATGCGCGCCTCGTGTGCATTCCAGGCTTGCTGCAAGCTCGCAACGTCCTTGAATTGTGTCGTGTCGGGCAGCGAGGATGGAGAGCGACCCTGAAACCGCTCGAGCCAAAGCCACTCCGCTCCATAAATGTGGGCAAGCGTGTCTCGCACCGAACCGAAACTCGAACCCATGGGCTTCACGAACTGCTCATTTGTGAGCTTAGAAGCGGCTTCGATCTGCCGATGGTTCGCCCACGCGTTGTAATCGTAGAGTGTGCGCATTTCCTCGGGCGTCATCTTTCCCTCCACTTGCGAGTATCAATGTTAGTTGCCATTCCGAGCGAAGGAGGAGTCTGCTTCTTGTTCCTCAGTTTCTACCAATCGCCGTCAATATTGACCGGCGCTTCTTTCTCTTCCTTGGCCACCTGCGCCGCATGGTACGACTCCGCATCGGTTGGAAACATCCCCGCTCGCACGTCGTCGCAGTACTCCCTCGCCGCCTTCGCGATCATCTCGCCTACGTTCGTATACCGGCGTGCGAATTTCGGCAACGGAGAAAATGTCAACCCTACCAGGTCGTGCAGCACCAAAACTTGGCCGTCGCAGTCCGGCCCCGCGCCAATGCCAATCGTCGGGATGCGCAGTTCGCGAGTGAGATGCGCGGCAAGCTCGCGCGGTACTGCTTCCAGCACGACTGCAAACGCACCCGAAGCCTCCACCGCGCGCGCGTCACGAATCAAATGCTCCGCCGCGTCTGGAGTTTTTCCCTGCACGCGGTAGCCGCCCAGCGCATTCACCGACTGCGGCGTCAAGCCAATGTGTCCCATCACGGGAATTTCCGCTTCCGTCAGCCGCGCAATCAATTCCAGGCGGCGCTCGCCGCCTTCCACTTTCACCGCTTCGGCGCCTGCTTCTTTCACAAAGCGCACGGCATTGCGCAGCGATTCCGCGGTGTCGGTGTGATAGCTGCCGAACGGCATGTCCGCAACGACGAGGGCGCGGCGCACGGCGCGCCGCACCGCGCGCGTGTGGTGCAGCATATCCTCGAGAGTCACCGCCAGCGTGCTCTCGTGGCCGAGCACGACCATGCCGAGCGAATCGCCAACAAGAACCACGTCCACACCGGCTTCGTCAACCAGGCGCGCGGTCGGATAGTCGTAGGCCGTCAGGCAGGTGATTTTTTTCGCATTCGAGAGAGGGCCTGCAGAAGACTTGCGCTGCAGGAGATCGGGCACGGTGATTTTACCGTTGCCAAGGTTAGGAACAACGCTCATGCTGGCCTCCGGTGCCGCTCCCTACGTTTTTGGAAGGTGGCCGCTGAGCGGCCAACGGGATGCAGCCCTGTACCTTGCAATTTTATAAACATAGCAAAGTTCGATGCGAATCACCAACTTTTTCGATGCTTCAAACCCAGTACTCAAGTACCAAGAGGCGCCTGGGAGCGGCCTTTCCACTGGCCGCCCCGGCCGAGCCAGTAGCGGACCGCGGAAACACAAGTCGCGTAACCATAAAAAAGTGCGGCGAACGGCAGCGTCAAGGCCCAGAGAAAGGAGAGATTGTAGAAACGAACGGTCACGCCAAACGAGACGGACATGAGAGAAGCGGCGGTAGCGGCGAGAAGCCATGCGGGATCGTCGCCTTGAAAAAAGGAAATCCACGGCAAGATGTAGGTAGCAAAAAGAGCGACCAGCGTGGCGAGCAGAAGAAAGAAGGAATAACGAAGCTGCGTAAACGCAGTGCGCGCAATGAGGTCGCGAATTTCCGAGAAGCTGCCGTAGCTGCGAAGACTCACGCTGGAACGAGTGAGCGCCATCCAAGTTTTTCCGCCAGATTTCTTAATGACGCGAGCGAGAGCGCAGTCGTCGATTACCTCATTGCGAATCGCGGTAAGCCCGCCGATTCGTTCGAGCGCGGAGCGGCGCAACAAAATGCAGCCGCCGGCGGCTCCGGCGGTGCGCGCTTTCGAATCGGCAATCCACTGCGGCGGATACAACATCAGGAAAAAATAAAGAAAAGGCGGAATCAGCAGGCGTTCCGGAAATGTCTTGGCCTGCAGCAAAACCATCAGGGAAGCGAGAGCGAGCGAATCGGTTTCTGCGCGCGAAGCGAGGCGGCGCAGCGTATCCGGTGCGTGTTCGATGTCCGCGTCAGTGAACCAGAAAAATTCGGGGGCTCTGTCGGAGGCAGAATGGACACCCTCATTCATGGCCCAGACTTTTCCGGTCCAACCTTGCGGAAGGCCGCCTGCGGAATGAACGGTGACTCGCGGAGTGGCGCCGGATTCTTCTGCCGCGCTGATCGCGAGCGCGGCAGTGGCGTCTTCGCTATGATCATCAACGACGATTATGGAAAACTCACCGGGGTAATTTTGCTTGGCGAGGGAATCGACCGAGCGAGCGACGGTTTCGGCTTCGTTGCGCGCGGGAACAATCGCGATGACGCGCGGCCAGCGATCGAGCGGCTTTGCTTCGCTGGCGTCCTCGCGGAGATTCCAGAAATTTCCACGAAAGAAAAAGAGATAAATCCAAATCACCAGAGGAATTGTAGCGATGAGCGTGGAGGCCAAAGGCACGCGTTATTTTGCAACAAAACCAGCTCTTAGTAATCAATTTTGGTACACAATACGAGCTTAAAGCACAGCCAGCAGGTTTTGCAGACTGTTCATTAATTTCGATCCTAAACAAGTGCAATCATTTTCGCGGGAATAAAAGTGGCAGGACTTCTAATTACGCTAGTCGTTGCCGTGGGGCTGATCGCTCTGCTCGTCCATGTGATGGGAAGCAAAGACCACTACTCGAAGATGACCGAGCAAGAATTTGAGGAGGAAAGCCAGAAGAAAACTCTGATAGGCTCTGCTTTGGTCGGACTTGAATTGGCGTGGCGGCGCCGAGAAGCCGAACAAGTCATGGAAACACGAACCCGCATAGAGCGAGATGCGACACCATCTCCGGGCGACCCGCCAGAACCGCCGGTTCCCGAGAGTCCCGAGAAGAACTAAGCAAGGTCCTCGGGGCGGATGGGCAAGCGGCGAATGGGCTTGCCGGTGGCGGCGAAAATCGCGTTGCACACGGCGGGCGCGATGGGCGGAGTGCCGGGCTCGCCACAGCCTCCGGGCGGATCGTTGCTGGGCACGATGTGGACTTCGACCTTCGGCATCTCGTTCAGGCGAAGCATCTCATAATCGTGGAAATTGCTTTGCTCGACGCGGCCTTTGTTGATGGTGATTTGGCCCTTGAGTGCCGCAGTAAGGCCGAAAACAATTCCGCTTTCCATCTGCGCTGCGACAATGTCGGGATTGACGTGGCGGCCGCAATCGACGGCACAAACGACGCGATGGACGCTCACACCGGAGCTTTTGTTGAAGCTGACTTCCGCAACTTCCGCAACAAAACTGCCGAAGGATTCGACAACGGCAATGCCGCGCGTGCGTCCTGCGGGCAGGGGCGTGCCCCATCCGGCTTTTGCCGCAGCCAGCTCGAGCACGCCGCGATGGCGCGGAGCGTTTTCCAGCAACTTGCGGCGAAATTCGAAGGAATCTTTTCCAGCTGCTTTGGCGAGTTCCTCGATAAAACACTCGGTGATGTAGCCGTTTTGCGAGTTGCCAACGGAGCGCCAGAAGCCGACGGGAATTCCGGTTTCCGTCAAAACGTATTCGACGAGGAAATTCGGAATGGCGTATTTGCTAGTGGCTTGGCCTTCGACGGAAGTCTCGTCGATGCCGTTTTTCACGGAGCCGGGAAAAAAGCGGGACATGATGGACGGACAAACGATGCGGCTTTTCAGGGCCACCGGCCAGCCGTTTGCATCGAGCCCGCCAACGAGCTTGCAATAAACCGCGGGGCGGTAAAAATCACGCTGGATGTCGTCTTCGCGCGACCAGGTGACTTGCACTGGCGTGCCGGTGGCTTTTGAGATTTGGACGGCCTCGGCAATGAAATCCTGCTCCGCGCGGCGGCCGAAACCACCTCCAAGAAAAGTAGTGTGAATGCGGATTTGTTCGGGCTTGAGGCCGGTGATTTGGGCGCCGGTCATTTGATTGATGGTTTGAAACTGCGTGGGTGCGTAGATGTCGCAACTATCTGCGCGCACGTCAGCAGCGCAATTCATTGGCTCCATGGTGGCATGGGCGAGAAACGGAACTTCGTAGACGGCTTCGAGTTTCTTTGCGGCACCAGCGAGAGCGGGCTCGACGTCTCCGTCTTTGCGAGCGATGGCGCCGGGTTTTTCAGCGCTTTCGAGATAGAGTTTGCGAATGGAGTCGGAAGAGACCGCGGCGGTGGGTCCTTCGTCCCACTCGATTTGCAGAGCGCGGCGTCCTTCCATGGCGGACCAAGTATTGTCGGCGACCACAGCGACGCCTGAGGAAATCTGCATGACTTGCTTGACGCCGGGCAGGGCTTTGGCTCTTGTGGCGTCAAAGCTTTTTACCGAGCCGCCGAAAACCGGGCAGCGCGCGACAACCGCGTGCCGAATGTTGGGAAGACGAACGTCGATGCCAAAATTTGCTCTGCCTGTAATTTTTGCGGGGGTGTCGAGGCGCTTGATGGGCTTGCCGATGTATTTGTAGTTTTTGGGATCTTTCAGCGTGGGACTTGGTGGCACCGCGCGCTGCGCGGCTTCCTGGACGAGTTCACCGTATGTCAATCGTTTGCCAGACGCATTGTGAACGACGACGCCGTTTTCAGCATGGCACGTGGAAGGCTCAACATTCCATCTTTTGGCAGCGGTGGCGATCAACATTTCTCGCGCGGCGGCGCCTGCTTTAGTCAGAGGTTCCCAGGAGGCCCGAACGCTGGTGCTGCCGCCGGTGCCCTGCAAGCCGAACACGGGGTTGAAATATTGTGGCGCAGCAGGCGCAAACTCGATTTTCACTTTCTTCCAATCGAATTCGAGCTCTTCGGCAAGCAACTGCGCAAGCGAAGTTACGACGCCCTGGCCCATTTCCGATTTGTCGATGAGTATGGTCACGGTATTGTCGGCCGAAATCCGCACCCAGGCATTCAGGCTGGAAGGCTCGGAGGGAGGAGCAGCGGAGCGCGCCTCATATTTCGACGGCAAATAGAAGCCGATGACGAGGGCCGCGCCTCCGGCAGCCGTTTTCTTAAGAAAATCCCGGCGGTCAAGCTCTACTCCGGGCGTTGCCACAGGGGACATGCAAGCCTCCTAACCGAGAATAGGTGAAATTGTGCACAATTCCGCGCCAAGAAACAAATCGCGCGTGTGTTGGGGGCTAAGCCAAATCTTCGGAGCGAATCGGCAGTCGCCTGATGCGTTTGCCGGTAGCGGCAAAAATGGCGTTGCACACCGCCGGGGTGACCACCGGCAATCCAGGCTCGCCGATGCCCGTGGGGTCTTCCTTGCTCATCACCACGTGGACTTCCGTCACCGGTGTCTCGCTTATGCGCGGCATTTCATAGTCGTTGAAGTTCGACTGCTCGACGCGGCCGTCCTTGATGGTGATGGCGTCATGCAACGCGGCAGAAAGCCCATAGATGGCGGCGCTTTCAATCTGCGCGCGCACGCCATCGGGGTTAATGGGCCGGCCGCAATCGACGGCGTACACAAGCCGGCGAACCTTGACAGCGCTGTTCTCGACGCTGGCTTCGGCCACCGCAGCAGTGTAGGAGTTGAACGAATAAAACGCGGCGATACCGCGTCCCTGGCCCTTCGGGAGCGGCTGACCCCACCCAGCCTTTTCGGCGGCGAGCTTCAGGACGCCTTTGAGGCGCGCGGTATCGAGCGGCGGCTCCTTAGGTTCGTGCAACAGGGGAATCTTGCGGTCGCCGCCAATCAGTTTCAAGCGAAACGCCAAGGGATCCTGCCCAGCGGCAGCCGCGAGTTCATCAATGAAACTTTCGACCACGAAGCCGCTGCTCGAGTGCTCGACCGAACGCCACCAGGCTCGCGGCACACTGGACTCCGCGTGCGTGTATTCGATTCGAATGTTCGGAGTGGCATACGGGATTGTAGCCCCGCTGCCAAATTCGCCCAGCCCGGGATCGTTCATGCCTTTCTCGCTCCATTTTGCGGCGATGGAGGTAGAGGTCTGGAAATGTTTCCAGGCGGCCAGGTTTCCGTTGGCATCGAGCACGCCCTGCATCTTGTGGTAAGACGCTGGGCGATAGAAGCCATGTTGCATGTCGTCTTCTCGGGTCCACAAAACCATCACCGGCTTGCCCGACGACTTGAGGGCCACCTGCGCGGCTTCCATGACAAAGTCGGCTTGGTACCGGCGGCCGAACCCGCCGCCCATCAACGTCGTGTTCACGATTACTTTTTCGGGCGGGAGCTTGGCGGCTTCGGCGATGACGGCTTGTGCCCACTGCGGCGCCTGCGTGGGAATCCACGCTTCCGCGCCATCCGGTCGAATCTGCACCGTGCAGTTCATCGGCTCCATGCAGGCATGCGCGGCAAAGGGAAACTCGTACGTTGCTTCGATTTTCTTGGCGGCCACAGCTAGTGCAGCGTTCGCATCGCCCTCGTTCCGCAGCGCGTTTCCGCCTTTGGCGGCGCTGGCGAGGAACTGCTTGCGAAGCTCTTCGGAAGATTCCTTCGCAGCGGGCCCTTCGTCCCACTTCACTTTAAGCGCATCGCGGCCCTGCATTGCGGCCCAGGAATTGTCGGCGAGGACGGCAACGCCGCCGGTTGTGGAAGCGCCGCGCCCCTTCGTTTCAAAGGCTACGACGTCGCGCACACCAGGGACCGCTTTGGCTTTGGCCGCGTCGAAGGAAACCAGCTTGCCGCCAAAAACGGGGCAGCGCGCGACGACGGCAAACAACATTCCAGCAGGGCGGGAGTCGATCCCGAACTTGGCCGCGCCGGTTGACTTGGCGCCGGTTTCGAAACGATGCGTGTCGTGGCCGACGACGTTGAAGTCGTTGGAGTTTTTGAGCGGAACTTTGTGAAGGTCGGGAATCGGCAGTTTTGCCGCGGTTGCGACGAGTTCTCCGTACGCGAAACGGCGCGGGGGATGGCCGTGCACGACCTCCCCGTCGACGGCTTTGCATGTCTCGGGGGAGACCTCCCATTTTTTGGCGGCGGCGTCGATGAGCATTTGACGAGCTGCGGCGCCAGCTTGACGCAAGGGCAGCCAGGAGCCGGCAACGCTACCGCTGCCGCCGGTACCGTGGTCGTAGATCTTTGGATTCGTAGGTGCCTGCTCTATGCGGACTTGCTTCCAATCGACGCAGAGTTCTTCAGCGAGAATCATGGGCAGGGCAGTGTAGACACCTTGCCCCATCTCGGATTTGCCTAAAATGAGCGTGACGCGATTATCAGGCGTTATGCGCACCCAGGCGTCGAACGGATTGGGAGTTTTCTCTTCTTGATCCTCGGCGTCGTCCGCGAAGGCGCGCGGCGACAAATGAAACGCGATGACGAGCGCCGCCCCTCCCGCTGTGGTCGTTTTCAGGAAATCACGGCGGTTTACAACGGAACTAGTTGCCATGGGACACCTCGGGACGGATTGCGAGAAAACAGCTAGACGAAATTACGCGGCGGAATGAGCCTTGCCGCCCATCGTGGACGCAGCTCGATGGATGGCCTTGCGAATGCGCTGGTACGTGCCGCAGCGGCAGATGTTGCCGCTCATGGCATCGTCGATATCGGCGTCGGATGGGTTGGGCTTCTTGGCGAGCAGGGCGACGGCGGACATGATTTGTCCCGACTGGCAGTAGCCGCACTGCGGAACGTCTTCTTCCATCCAGGCTTGCTGCACAGGATGCAGATGGCTTTCGTCTGTCGCCAGCCCCTCGATCGTGGTGACTTTCTTCCCGGCGACGCTGGAGATGGGAGTAATGCACGAGCGCGTGGCCTCGCCGTCGATGTGGACGGTGCAAGCTCCGCAGAGCGCCATGCCACAGCCGAACTTAGTGCCGGTCATGTCCAGCGTGTCGCGGAGCACCCAGAGCAAAGGCATATCGGGGCTGACGTCGACCGACTGGGATTTGCCGTTAAGGGTGAAACTGATGGCCATGGGGACCTCCCTTTTGCAGGCGACTATCGTACAACAAATTGGCGCATGGATGAAAATACGTTGAATATCGCTCAAGGGGGGCTGCAAAGCGCCCGATTCGGCGCGCGAGCTGACGTGGCCGGATTCATTTGGCGGCCTCCAACTGCGCTTTGATCCATTCGAGGATGAGTGGGATCAGGGGCGCGTGGAATTTCTTGTCGATTTGAAAGCCATGAGTCATTCCTTCGACTTCGACGTAGCGGGCTTTGCCGGGATGGACGTGGTCCACGATTTCCGCGATGGCGGAGCTATCGGCCCGGCTCATGATCGTGTCGGCGCCGCCGCGAATGACCAGAACGGGTGCGTCTACGTTTTGCCAGAGCTGACCCAGGTTGAGCGCCTGGAGCTGCTGATAAAAGGCGGCGGGGCGGCCGTACTGGCCGTCGGGTGCGTCATACCAAAGATTCTTCCATTGAGGATGTTGAACGAGTATTTCGCCGGGTGTCTGGCCCTGAAGCAAGTAGAGGTCGTAGAACGGCGCAAAGATTTTCATTGCGTCGTTCGTTTCGGAAGCGGATTTGCCGTCCGTTGTCAGGCGGACGCGTTCGTTTTCCAACATGTGTTCGTACCAGGTACGTCCCCAGGAGTCCGCGGCGATGAAGCCGCGCACGGGATGGCGGCGTGAAACGAGTGGAGCGAAGCCTCCGCCGTTGCTCATGCCGATGACGACGATGCGATCCAGGTCGAGAGAGTCGTATTTTTTCATGGAATCGAACGCCGCCTGGTAACCTTCGAGTTCAGATTGAAAATCAGCCTTGCTGCAGGGTGTCCCCTGGCTTTCGCCCACACCGGGCTTGTCGGTGCGTACCGTGGCATAACCGGATTGATCGATTAAACGAAGGAGGAAAGCGCCGAAGCCGTCAGTTTCGCCGCTCGGGTACTCGACGCTGTCACAACTTAGCCAGCCAACAAAAAACAGAACTGGCACTTTGCCGGTTGCGTTTTTGGGGCGTGTAATGAAAGTCCGGAGCTTGTCGCCGCGCGAGTTGCTCACCCAATCGTAGATAACTTCGGCATTTTTGAAATGCTCACGCGGCGGGCTTTGCTGTGCGATGGCCCCGTGCAAAGCAAAAAGCAAAACAACCATAAGCAGGGCGCCAGTCCTAGCAAGCACAGGGTGCCTCCACCGAAGGAAACTCGAGGAACGCTATCCCCTTCAGACGTTACAGTGCGGTTCGCGTGAGCAGAATCAGTTGCCTTCCACGGGTGCAGGCTCAGGCGGAGCCTTGCGCGGGGGTGCGGGAAGCTCGGGCTCGACGCCGCGCCAACCCACAGGGCGGCCGCGGACCGCTTCTTTCACGGAGCGGAAAAGAACCACATACATCAACTGTCGATAATAAAACCGTTGGAGAAGAACGGGAACGAGCAAGGTCCAATCTTCCTTGCGCTCGAGGGCGAAGGCAAGAACGCAGGTAAAGACGTCAATGAGCAAGAAGCCGATAAAGAAAAAGACGGAGCGCAACACGTCGGCATCGTTCGAATGGATCGCCGGTAGCCAGGAAAGATGCAACTTCTCCAGCGCCCAAAGCGCGACAGAGCTGAGGAAAAGGAGATCGATGATAGGAGAGATAAGCGGAAGAGCGAGCTGAAAGACAAAAATATTGGGCAGAGCGATCCAGCCAAGAGTGCCATACTTCGGGCGGAAGAGCGTGCTGCTGTGCTTCCAGAAAGATTGCAAGGTGCCGAAGGTCCAGCGGAAACGCTGGCGAATCAACTGGCCGGGTGTCTCCGGCGCTTCCGTCCAGGCGATGGCCTCTTCATCGTAGCTGACACGCCAGCCAAGGCGGCGAATGGCGATCGTGAGGTCGGCATCTTCGGCCACCGTATCGGCAGTGATGCCGCCTGCGGCATCACTGGCTTTTTTGCGCCACGCCCCGAGAGCGCCGGGGACCACGGTGATGCAATTCAAAAGGTCAAATGCGCGCTTCTCCATATTCTGGCTGGTGATGTATTCGAGCGCCTGCCAGCGCGTCAGCCAGCGCGAGCGGTTGCCAACTTTCACGTTGCCTGCAACGGCGCCGACGGTGGGATCGGAAAAGTGGCGGAGCAGCTTGCGGATAGCGTCCGTTTCGACCTCCGTGTCGGCGTCGATGGTGACAACAATTTCGGTCTCCGCGAGAGACGTGGCGAGGTGGAGCGCGGCTGCTTTTCCGCGATTGACCTGGTGGATGATGCGGACACGCGGTTCGTGAGAGAAGTTGGCGTCCAGCAGTTTGCCAGTTTTGTCGATCGAGCCGTCGTTCACGACGATAATGTGAAGATCGGGAAGGTCCGAGAGCAGGACGGACGTAATGGTTTGCACGATGACAGATTCTTCGTTATGCGCGGGAATGAGTACGGTGACGCCGGGAAGCGGCCCGTGAGTATCGGGATGGTCGGGGCGCAGCTTTTCAATGAAGGCAAGAATGCCAATGATCAGCGTGCGGCCGCTGACGAGAACGATGCCCAAAATAAACGTCGTAGTGATAATCACCCAGAACCAGTGATAGATGCCAAAGATGAAACCGTCGGCGCGCGCTTCGAATTGTTCCTGTGGAGAAAGCGGCAGCATGACTTGCGCCCGCGTTTTGCCGATCAAATCGGGCACGGCGACAAATTCATAACCTTGCGCGCGCAAGGCATCGATTAGCAGCGGGAGCGCTGCGACCGTTTGCGCACGATCGCCGCCGCCATCATGAAGAAGTACGATGTTGCCCTTGGGCGCTTCCTTCAAAATATTCTTTACGATGTCCGCAGCGGGCAGAGGCACGCCAGGAGTGAGCTGGCTCCAATCGTTGGGATCGACTTTCTGGCCGACGACGATGTAGCCCATATCTTGCGCCGTGGGAAGGTGGGCCACTTCTTCGGCGGACTCGGGCTGATGGTCGATGCCATACGGAGGGCGGAATAGCAGAGGCTTGACGCCGACAACGCTCTCGATCAGGCGCTCGGTCAGGTTAAGTTCCCAACGAATTTGGGTTGGGGTGAGATTGGGGCTTTCCCAGTCCGGGTGGGTATACGTGTGATTGCCAATTTCGTGCCCCTCGTCGTATTCGCGCCGGAGGAGTTGAGGCCACCTACTGGCGTCCCAGCCAATCACGAAAAAAGTCGCCGGAACATCTTTTTGCTTGAGGATGTCCAAAATCTTCGGAGTCCAGGTGGGATCGGGTCCATCGTCGAACGTAAGCGCCAGTTTTTTCTTGGCCGCTCCGATTTGGTCGATGTGGTACGAGAGGGGGTAGGAATCGTACTTCTCACTGGTGATGAGATCTGTCGCGGTATCGTACGTAAACTCGCGCTTGCCATGTTTCGGCGTGTCGATGAAATGCCAAACGTCGCCATCGCCATCCAGGATGAGATCGGGGCCAGGAGACATATCCGCCAGCTTTTGACGGACCGTGTCATCTGGACGCGTGGCATCCCAGATCGGCCACAGCGAGGTATCGGCCGACCCCAGGCGCCACAGCGCCGTGCCTTGCACGCCCAGACGCTCGCTGGCGCGCAATTCGTTGTAAGCCGTCACCGCATCGAGCATCCAGACTTGATGGACGTGATCGTGCTCATCGTCGTAGGAGTAATGCGGATTGAGAGAGCGTGTATCGAACTCCACCTGGGTTTCGGATTCATAGGCGTGGAGGAGCGCTTCCTGGATCGTGAGTGACTGAGCTGGCTCGTTGGCTTTTTTCCCGGCTTCCGACCAATCATAAGCATAACTGCCGATAGTCACGACGATTTTTCCCGCGGGGACATCTTCGAGAACCTGGCGGAGGTTTTCGACAAACCAATCTTGAGAGGCGATGGGGCCGGGCGGCGAAGTCAGCCAGTGCTCGTCGTAATTCATGAGCATGATGGCGTCACATTGCATGCTGAGGAATTTGTAATCGTAGGCATCATCGCGGGCGGGAAGGGCGATCATCAGCTTGAGCCCGACGGAATGCAGAGCAGGGCTGAGCTCGACAGCGAACTGCCGGAAGTGCGCCTGGCTCGTGTCCGGAACTTCCTCGAAATCGACAACGATGCCCGACTCGTGGGATTGCACAGCGAACTGGACAACATCATTCACCAATTTGCGGCGCGCATCAGCGCTGGCCAGCATTTCGGCCATTTCCGGAATACGCCACTCGGCTCCGTCGTAGTTGTTGAGCAGCCCCATCATCGGAAGCTCTATGGGAGGATTCAGGGATTTCATCCATTGGTGGAGGCTATCGGACTTGAGAATCGTGCTCGCTTCCGCCGGCGATGCTTTGACGGTTCTTTGTCCGAGCGGATTGTAGTCGACTATCGTCAGCGCGCCGTCTGACGAGACCGCATGAAGCTGTTCGGGGATGAGCAGGTCGATATCTTTGTAGTGTTTCTTCAGCGAGGCGAGGCTGTTGGGGTCCCAGCTTACATAAAAAGCCGCGCGCAGGGGGTCGTAGCTGGCCGGAACCGTTCCAAGGTTCGCTACGCGGCGGTGACGCCCTTCGCGCACCGGGACCAGCTTCTTTTTTGCTTTTAAGGCGTGATAGCCGGGCTTGGTATCCGGCAATAGTCCCGCCGGCAAATCCACACTGACGGCAATGGTTACGAAAAAATACGCCAGCAGCACGGTGAGCAATGCCCCCGTGACTTCCAAGGTGCGGCGAGTAAAGCGCCACCGCACACGCTGCGCGTCATAAAAAATGGGACTGCGTTCTTTCATGAAATTCTGGAACCTGGCGGTCCGGCAGGCCAAGCAACTTCAGGCCGGGCTGAGGCTGTCTGCGCGATTCCGTCCTTCGTATTGTAAGATGCGTTGCATCGATGAAGCGAATTTTCTTGAGCTCCTTTGCCGCATTGGTGGCGGGCCTCTGCCTGCGGCTGCTTTTTGTCCTGAAGTTTCCTGCCACCTCTGACGACACCGTTCTTTATGAGCAAATGGCGACGAACTGGCTGAAACATGGCGTCTACGCGATGGAGGTGAACGGAGCGATTCAGCCGGTGGATTTGCGCATGCCCGGCTACCCGGCCTATCTCGCATTGGTGTATTGGTTAAGCGGCAAGACCGGAGACGCCGCGCACTTGCTTGTCATGCTGGGCCAGGTCGCGGCGGATCTGATTGGTTGCGTCTTCGTTGTGTTTCTTGCGGGTTTGCTGCTGGTCCTTGGTGACGAACACGCGCGGCAAGGGCCGGTTCTTCTGACTGCGTGGTGGCTTGCGATGCTTTGCCCTTTCACGGCGAATTATGACGCGGTCGCTCTGACCGAGGCTTTTGCAATAACGCTCACAGCATTAGCGCTGGTATGTCTCACAGGACTTTCCAGCAGCGCGCACGAGCTGGTATATCCGGTCAAACTGAGGCCGTGGGAATGGCCTATCGGTACGGGCCCGTGGTCCGCCGTAACCGGGTTTGCTGTCGGCTTCGGAACGCTCTTCCGCCCAGAGACACCGCTCTTATTACTGGCAGCATGGATCACGACGGCTATGCAGTTGGTGCGGAGAGGACACGCGCGAGCGTGGGCTCGCATTGTGGTTTACAGCGGGATTGCTTGTATTGTGCCGCTGCTTCCCTGGGCTGTCAGAAACTTCATGACGCTTCACGAGGTGCAATTCCTGGCGCCAAAAAACTCGAATCTTCCTGGTGAACTGGTCCCCTATGGATTCATGGCTTGGGAGAAGACTTGGCTCTTCCGAATGAAGGATTGCTACCAGGCACCTTGGAAATTGAACAGCGAGTCCATCGACGCTGACACTCTGCCGGCCCGTGCTTTCGATTCACCGGGAGAGAAGCAGAGAGTTGCGGCAATTCTCGAGCAGTACAACAACGAACTGACTTTGACGGCGGAGGAAGATGCGGCTTTTGCGCAATTGGCTCGGGAGCGGACCGCACGTCATCCCCTGCGGACGTATGTCTGGCTGCCCTTGCTCCGCGCGGCCATCCTCTGGTTCACTCCTCGCATCGAGCTGCTTCCCATCTCCGGACATGTATTTCCCCTGGCCCAGATGCGCGAGGACGATCCCGTCGACCAGGAACTTACTTCCGGACTTTTCCTTTTGAACATCCTCTACGTGGCGCTTGGCATCTGGGGTGCGATCAAGCTGTGGCGATGGAGTGTGGCCGCGCGTTCTGGGGTGTCGCTGCTGCTTTTATATATCGTCATGCGGACTGCTTTTCTAACCACGCTGGAAACTCCCGAGCCGCGCTACGTCCTTGAATGTTTTCCTGCTCTGATTGCCCTGGGAGCGGTGGCGCTATCAGGCCGCAAGTATAAGACCGCCGATGTCACGCCACCTGGTTAAGTCTATCGCTCGTCAACCGGCTCGGGATGAATCGTCACGCGAGAGACTTGCTGGAATCTTTCTTTCACGCGATCCTCGAGCGCCGCAGTCACGTCATGCACTTGGGTAATAGGCAGAACGCTTTTCATGGTGCAGTGGCAGGAAACCAGGAGGCGGTGCTCGACTTGCCGGACATGAACCTCATGGCAGTTCACCAGCTCATCGAACTCGGACCGCAGGTGATTGACAAATTCCTCGATGGCCGCAGAAAGCTGCTTCATTTCTCCGATGCCCGTGTCGGGAGTAGCGATGTGCCTCCCGAGCGGCTCGATGTGGATGTTCACCTCGATCGGGCCGCCGCGTAGCTCGCGGATTTTGTCTTCCAGTTCGCTGGCTTGGCGGTGCGCGTCGCGCAGGCTCAGATTCTCATCAACTTCCAAATGGAGTTCCACGAAGAGTTGTCCATCCTGCTGCAGCGCGTGCACGTCGTGAATCGCCAGTCCCATGCGCTGGGCCACAGCGCGGATCGCTTCAAATAGACTCTCCCCTTGCGGCGCGCGTGGCTCGGCGTGCACCATCACGTCCGAAGGAACGATTTCGCCAATGCGTTTTTCGATGGCGTCGGTCAGCGCGTGCACCTGCTCAATACTCGCAGTGCGCGCCACGCTGACGGTAGCGTCCACGAAATGGCGGCTGCCGGCGCGGCGCACTCGGACGCGCTCCACATCGAGCACTCCGTCCATGCGGGAAACCGCCCGCGTGATTTCCTGCTGCAAGCCCAGCGGCGCAGCGTCCAGCAGAGCGTCCAGGGTCCGTCGCCCGAGCTGCGAACCGACCCACAGAATCACGGCCGCCACAGCCAACGCCGCCAGAGCATCGGCGTAGATCAGCCACGCGAGATTCCAGGCTTCACCAACCCATACCAAACCGATTCCAGAAATCACCACCAGCGTGCTCCACACGTCCGTGGAGAAATGCAAAGCGTCCGCCTCGAGCGCTTCACTCGAATATTTTCTGGCCACGCGCCGGAGAGCGCGGGCGCGGGTCAAATCGATGCTAAGGGCTAGGAACAGCACCAATATCGCCGTGATGCTCGGTTGAATGTGCACGCTACGGAAAAATAAGCGCGCGAACGCCTCGTAAATGATGTAAAGCGCGGTCAGCGCCAGCAGGCCGGTTTCGACGAAGGCGGAGAAATTCTCGAATTTGCCGTGGCCGTAAGGATGCCGCTCGTCCGCGGGCTGATCCGCGACGCGAACCGAAAGAAACGTAATGATCGCGGCAATCAAATCGAGGCCGGAGTGCAGGGCTTCCGAGAGCACACCCAAACTCCCCGTTCGAATGACGAGAAAAGTTTTCAGGGAAAGCAGCAGCAGCGCCGAGCCTACACTCAGGAGCGCCGCGCGCTTCTTCTCTCGGTCTTCCTCGAGATGTCTGAGCGAATCCATCGCCCGGCTAGACTACCTCAGATTGCTGATTTTTCCTTTGTCGCTAGCGGGAGAATGCGGCTTGCCGAGGATCACAAGCGGGCGATTAGGCTTTTCTCTCGATGAATCGAAGCGCGGCGGAATTCATGCAATAGCGCAAGCCGGTGGGTTCCGGTCCGTCAGTGAAGACGTGGCCAAGATGCGCGTCGCACAGTGCGCATTTCACTTCCGTGCGCATCACTCCGATGCTCAAATCTTTTTTCTCCCGCACGTTTTCTTTGGCAATCGGCTCCCAGAAGCTGGGCCAGCCGGTGCCGGAATCAAATTTTGCCTTGGAATCGAACAGCGCGTTTTCGCAATCGACGCAGCGGTAGATTCCCGTATGCTGCTGATCGCAGAGTGCGCCGGAAAAAGGGAACTCCGTAGCGGCGCGCCGTGTCACGTCGTATTGAAGTTCCGTCAGTTGCTTCTTCCACTCGGCTTTGCTTTTGTGCACTTTTGCGACGGTATAAATGCCAAGAGCCCGCCCGTCATCGGCAAACTTCATTATTTTGACTGGCCCGGCATCGTCTTCCGGCTCTTCGTTATCTGCGAACGCCGAAAGGCACAGGCGCTCGACGCCGACGAGCAAGCCGCAGGCAGCAACGGTTGCCCCACCGAAGATAAGTCCTCTGCGAGTGATCTCGTTCATCGAAAAGCGCCTGCGAAACGTTATTTTGCCGGGGTCATCGGCGGGGGCGGCAGCAAAGGCAGCCGCTTCGCTTCGCCTCGCGCGCCCCGCACTTCCAGTTCTTCCAAAAGCAGCGAAGGCGCAACGATCGAGGCAGGCAGGCCGCTTTGCGCCGAGCCAAACGCGCCTAGCGCCGTGCCCGCAAATCCGTTCACCTGGCTTTGCATGTAATTGTAGGTGAAGTTGTCGTCGCCAATGCCCGCGAGATTCCGCAGTGCGCGGGTGTTCAATCCAATGATGCGCGTGCCACGAATCAGCTCCTCGCGGCCGCTTTCCGGATAGACCCGATAAACCACCAGCGGCAGCCGGTCGCCCGTTCCCGCGCCGCCGGCGAAGGTGGCCAGAAGCTCCGAAAAATCCTCCTGGTGCAGCAGGCTCAAAGCAGGGTTGTCCATCTCGCGGACGACCAGGCAGTAGCTGAGTTTTTCGGCTCGGCAGGATTCCAGAAATTTTTTCTTCAGGTCCGCGGGAGAAAGCGTTTCCGTCGAGCTGAAGAACAGGTTGGTCATCGTCGGCTTGGCATCATTCAGAAACGCCGCACGGCCGTGCCCGTTGGATTGATCAAAATCCGGGCCTGGACGCCGGGACATCAACTCACTCTTTAGGGTACCGTTTTCCACGAGCGAAACCTTTTGCGCGCGCACCCCTTCATCATCCACGCGGTATCCGCCAATGAGTGCCACGCCTTTAAAGTCTTTTGCTGCGGGGTCATCGACCAGACTCACACTCGTTGGAAGAACTCGTGCTCCTAGGCGTCCCACCCAATCGCTTTTGCCGCCCAGGCCGCTCAACATCTGTTCCATCACCGGGCTGAAAGAAATCGGGGGCCGTGCCCCGCTAATCGCAGGGCCGAGGACTTGCGCCAACAGAGGTGCCGCGGCGCGCGCCTCGAACAGCACCGGACCGGTGTAGTCCTGGGCCGGTGGCGCCGTGCGCAACGCCATCAATTCGGTTCCAGTAACGTTGAGTCCTTTGCGCACCGTTTCGACGTTCGGTAAATCCGCGGGACGCGTCGCATAGCTTGAATAGTAGTGATTCACTGGTACGCCATCATCAGCCAGCGCGCTCATGCCAGCTTCGACAGCGGCGAAGTGGCGGTTCTGCCGGATTTCCGTGCCTTCGCTTGTCAAAAGGTATTCGGTTGCGTAGAAGAGATAATAGGTAACGCGCGCTTCGTGAATGTCCGAGAATCCGCGCAGCGTTGCTGAGCTCTCGCGTGCTTCCTGTTCCCAGTTGCGGTTGCTCCAGTCGGGCGTCTCGAGCGGATCGATCAGTTGGACAGGCTCGGCTTTGGCAAAATCATCGATGTCGGACTGGCGCGCCAGGCTGCTCAGGTAGGCTTGTTTGCGCGAATAGGTTTCAACCGCCTCTTTAAACGCCTGATCCGTAGCAATCCAGAGATCTTGCCGCAGCGAATCGTAATCGCGGTCGATCCCTACCGAGCCGGTCGGCCCGATGAACCCACGGAAGCCATCGTCGCTAACAAAATTCGAGCTATCCAGTTTGTAGTCGCCCACGCGCGCTTCCACGTTCATGAAGCGGTTTCGCGTGTGCGTGCTCGAAAGGAGCGTCCCGAATTCCGCGACGATTTCTTTCACATCCAGATCCAGTAGGCGGTATTCAATGTAGAAAGGACGGACGGGTTGATCGACGTTGGGAATTTTCAATTCCAGCCGCGACTTCGAGCGAGCCATTTCGTCGCGCATCGCTTGCAGCGTGTGATCGTTGTCCTGCTGCGCTTGCGCCCGCGACGGCAACGCGCAATTCAACGCCGCGAAAAATAACGCCAATCCGGCAAATCCGCGCGGCCGCTTCATTGCTGGCCTCCCGCTTTTACAACGTCATGCGCTGGCGGTGGCAAGATGGGTGGCCGGTCCGTCGAGCTTTCTTTCTTCTGCACCTCCAATTCGGAGGTGAGAATCGCGGGCGATGCGGCGGAAACAGGCACAGAGCCCGATTCTGCCCCGCAATAGCCATTGAATACTTCGGGAGTGTCGCCGGTGGCCACGATCTTTGTCAGTGCCGCCAGCGGTGTGCCGACAATGTCGACGCCGCGCACCAGTTCGTCCGGCCGCCCATCGGGAAAGACCTTGTAAACCACCAGGGGCAGCACTTGAAACGCTTGCGGCTGGCCCCGGCCGGTAAATGTAAACCCGCCGGCAATGTCATCGATCAGCAAGCCGTAAGGTTTGCCTTGTTGCTTGATCAACTCGATCAATTGTGCGCGAAGCTGCGCGTTCGTCACCGTTTTGCTGCTTTGCACGATCAAATTCCCTTGCCGCGAAACCGGCGTTGCCCCGAGTTGCCGGCGGCCGTGCCCGTTGGAATGCGGAAAATTCTCCAGCGGCGACCGCGACATTTCGAAATTCTTCAGCACTCCATGGTCCACGAGGGTCACTCGCTGGGCCGCCACGCCTTCATCGTCGAACTGGTAGTAACCGAGCAGGTCTTCGTTGCCCAGCTTCTTCATTGTGGTGTCGTCCACGATGCTCAAAAACTCCGGCAAAATCTGTTCGCCGACTTTCTTCGAAAAGGTTTGCCCTTCGGTCACGTCTTTTTGCCGGTGCCCTTCGGCGCGGTGCCCGAAGACCTCATGGAAAAAGACCGCCGCCGCGCGCCCCGTTAGAAGAGCCGGGCCTACCGTCGGATCGTTGATGGGCGCAGCTACCAGCCCTTCCAGCTCTTTGCGCATCGTGGCTTCCGCCGCGTATACCGCTTTGTCATCCGGCGTGTCTTTCGCGTCCACCCAATCGAAATTGTAGTAACGGTCGATGTCCATCCCGTCGGGGGCTTTTCCCTGAATGAAAAGTTCCAGGCGGTAGCGAATCTGCCCGAATTGTAGTTGCGTGCCTTCGGTGGTGGCTTGCAGGACGTTCTGCGCTTGCGCGCTGAAGGTCACAATGGAATTGATGATCGCCGCCGATTCGCGGAATGCCTTGGTGTAGGCGCGCACTTTGGCTTCCCAGGGTTTCCGGTCCACTGCGATAGAAACCTGAGGCCCGATGAAAGTATGCGGCTCCTCGCGCGAAAAATCCGGTGCACGGCCTTCCGCCGTTTCCACTTTCACTTCCTTGCCGGTCTTAATTTTGATGAGCGCTTCTTCCGCAGCGCGGTACTGGCTGTCCGTCTCCAGCCAGACTGCGCGCCGTAGGATTTCCGGATCATCGTCCAGCGGAACGGACTCCCCTGGGCTGCCGTTCTGCATCTGTCTCTCACCCACTTTGTGCGTGTCGTCCAGGTTGTAGCTGCCCGTGCGAACCGAAACCTCCAGCCAGCGATTGCGAGCTTCGCTGCTGTTCAACAGCGCGCCGTTAGAACCGGAAACATCCACTCTTTGGGTGTCCGTCACCGTATAACCGATGTAGTACGCGGGCGGATCCTGCGCGCTGAGCGTCTTCATCGAGCGGTTCAGCTCCGCTTGCAGCGCGTCTAGCAGTGGCGAGCGCTTTGCTTGCGCGTCGGGCGGCATTGCCTGTCCCCGTGGGACGAGAATCACGGTCAGGCATATCGCCAGTGTTAATCCGGAAAGGCAGGAAATCAGTCGAGTCACATTCGATTTGATCAAAGAGAGCCTCACTTACTTCTAGACGGGGCTGCAAAATATCCAGTTTACGCTATCGTCCGGGCAGGCACAAAGCGCGGGGTATACGATTCATCGCCCTTCAGTCAACACTTATTCGACGGTGTTTCGCGCGGAACCGTTGCATGGGCCTCCGCTTTGCAAACCGCCGAGAACGTGAAGCCCCGGCTGAATCGATTCGCCGGGGCTTGAAAAAGCCAATTTGCTTCGCGTCTTGCGAGCTCAACAAGCACTGGGGTTGTTCGGACCACAGCCTGTTTTTGCTACCGTTCTGCCAGGTCGCGTCAGCCCAACTCCCACTCCAACTCCCACGGCGATGGAGACAATTCCCACGGTACCCCAAACGCCGAGGTGAGGCCCGACCACCGGATCACCTGACGGCGCGCCCGCATTGGTATCGTTCCCCGCGGCAACCAGCAAATCGAGCGTCGCTTGTTGTGGCGGCAGCGGCCCGGAATTATCCCCGCTGCGCACGCTGGTCATTTGCCCCGCTTTAATGAGCACGCAAACCCCCGCGAGGTTGCAGACTTTTACGAAGCCTTCGAACACGATCACATGCATTGTGCTGTTCGTATATTCTACAAAGAAATCGGTGCCCACCACCCCCGCTACCCCCGCTGGCGTGTGCACTTCGAACTTGCCATCTGGCTTGGCGATCTTCTGCGCCTGCGTCCGCAGTTTTCCATAGGTCAATTCAAGCTCGGTTTGCTGCGCTCCCGCATCGTGCTTCACGATCTTCATTGAGGCATCGGACCCTACGTTCAGAACTGAGCCGTCGTCCAGTGCGATCCGCGCCCGCGCGTTTGCCTGCGTATTCACCATGTCCTGCCAGTCCACAACCGTTTTTGCCGCGGCGTTTAAGGTTTTTCCGCTCCGCGCGATGTTCACTGCGGGAATCACCCGCGACACTTCGCCGGCTCGCTGTCCCCCGGCTTGGGGATCGGCCCAATTGTCTGGCGGGCTGATCAAAAGGAATGACAGAAACACCGCCAAGGCCAGGACATACGGGGACTTCATGTTCTTCATGGTCTCTCCTGAGGAAATTGCCTGTATCTACGTTGTTACTGGACGGCATTAGTGGTGTCAAATACAAAGCTGCGAGTATTGCCCACTCTCTACATGACGGGGTGAGCACACTTCCGCGTTATCTCACTCGCCCAAATGAAGCAGCGCCACGGCCATGCCGTCTTGCTGTCCGCAGCCCGCTGAAAAGCTCCCTGCAGCAGCGGAAACAGGAATGTGGCCCGTTGTTTCCTAATACACGAAAGGCCGAGAATTTCTTGCACGCCAAATCTCGAGGCGGGAAAATATAATCATGCGCCCCTTAATTGGAGTTCTGGTTGCAGCGGCCGTTGCTTTCGGTATCTATCACTATTATTTCAAGGCCATGCCGGTGACCGATCAAGGCACGGCGCCCACGCAGGCGATTAGCTTGACGGGTGTGCGCAGCGATTTGTTGCAAATCGCGCAGGCCGAGCGCACTTATATCGCTTCCAACGGCCACTGCGCTTCTCTGAGCGAGCTAATCTCTTCGAACACTCTTGTTGTGGCGCGCACCGAGCGCGACGGGTACACCTATTCCGTCGACTGTTCCGGGAGCGATTTCACTGCTACCGCCAGGCACCTTCCTGCACCGGCGGGCTCCCCCATCCGCTACCCCAACCTCGCAATCGACGCGAACATGCAAGTCGGCGAAGTCAACTAGTTTTGTTTCTGTAAGGAAGTATCAGGGAAGCGCATCCGGCGAGGGTGCGCGAAAGATTTCCGCGTGCGGCAGGACGGCTTCGGCCCGCAAGCATCCCTGTGTTACGGTGGCTGGTCTTGCGAATGGCTTGCGGCTGACTGTTCTTACGCGGTGGCTGCGTCTGGCACGGAACGGCGAAGGGGTTTTGCTCCTGCCGCAGGGAAATACACCTTCCAAAAGTTGGCATGCGGTGAAGTAAATTCAAATGCCACGATCGTTTTCCCGTCATCGCCAGGCCGGAGCGAAACTACCTTGCATTCCGCTTTTTGCCTGCTGTTTTCGTTCACCAAAAATAAGGTTTGCCCCACGGATACCGGGACGTCCAGCACCGTCAAACCGCCATGGCCGTTCACCGAAAGCGAGCGCGTTTGCACCTTGAATTTTTCGTTGTTTTCGTTGAATCCCTGGATCATCAAATCCGCGAATACCGCCACTCGCGCTGTCCGGCGTCGTTCCACGCGGCGAAAATGATGGGTAGACATTGTCGAAAGGGACCTCTTTTTTTCTTTAGATTCCCGGGGTCGCGCTGCTCGTCTGACGCTGGTGTTTTCCGCACCCTTCCCACTCATGCTCGGGTTGGGTTGCTATTCTTCGCCAGCTTGCGGCCGTAAGGGCCTGAACTCTCGGTGATACTAGATTGGAATTTTGGGCTTTTGGGGGGAATAGGTTTTCGGTACCAAATTGAGCCAGGCCTCACCAGTACCTCTGGTCTAGCTCGTTTCGGTACCCATTCCAACATTCGAATCTCCGGCCTGCACTGGCCCTTGCATCGGCCAGGTTGGCGCTCTCATTCATAGCCGCAGCTCCTCTCAGGAGGAACCCAGGATTTTCCATGAAGTTCCGCCGGGGCTCTCGGAACTTTCCGGGATGCTCTCGCGTATCTTCTAGTGCAAGCGGTTCCCACAAAAAATGCGCTTCAGCGGCGCATCAAGAATTGAAGGAGTGTGGTATGGGCGGAGATATCATCGGTTTGGTGGCTGTCATCATGTCTTTGGGTATTCCCCTGGGCGCGCTTTACACCTATTACCGGGTGCGCAAGCTGCGCAGTGAAGAGCGCCTCGCCGCAATTGCCCGCGGAGTGGAGATCCCCATGGAGCCGGAATTGAGTCAAGCGGCGCGTTCCCGCCGCGCGGGCATCCTTCTGGTCAGCGGGGCCATCGGATACATTTTGACGTTTGGATTGATCGCGCAAATCCAGGCCGATCGCGACATCTGGACCGCCGCGGCGTTCGGCATCATTCCTCTGGCCGTGGGCATCGGCTACTTCGTCGACTGGAGAATGATTCATCGCGACGCTCGCACCTGATTCTCAATAAGCGTCAGCCGTTTTCGGGCGGGGTTCTCTCCACTGTTCAGGAACCTCGCCCTGTTCTTTCCCGTCGCGCAATCCCGGTCAAGGTGTCCGCTTTTGGTCCACGACGAGCACTCCCGCTTCGGCGTAGTTCGTCGCCGGAACGTCGTGAAACGACACGTGGATATTTTCACGCTTTGCTTTGCCATCTTCGATCAGCACAGCCGTCACACGCTCCGCGATCTTTCGCTTTTGTTCCGCTGTGCGCCCTTCCACCCAGGTGATCTGCACGTGTGGCATTCCACTCCTCCTTAGAACGGAGCAACTCCAAATTCTTGCAGGCAAGTCCTCCTGCATTCTAACTACTGCCTTGCTCCCTGCAAGGGCTACGGCGCCAATGTGATAGAATTTCTCACCCATGCACCCTGCTATCCCTCACTTGGTCGAACTGCAGCGGGTCGATAGCCAGATGGCTGCGCTTCGCGCCGAACTCGAGGCGCTCCCCAAGCGCAGCCGCGAAGCCGACTTGAAACTGGCGGGGGCGCGGGCCGAAATCACTGCTGGAAAAGAAGCGCTCGCGCAAACAGTTTCGCAGCGCAAAAAGTTCGAATTCGAAGCACAGGAGTGGAGAGATCGCGCCAAGAAATATCGCGATCAAAGCGGCGCGGTGAAAACCAACGAAGCCTACCGCGCGCTCCAGCATGAAATCGCTAACGCCGAAGCCGAAATCGCCAAAGCCGAAGACCGCCAGCTCGAAGTCATGCTCAGCGCCGAAGACGCGGAGCGCCGCGTGAAAATCGCCGAGTCGCGGCTGAAGGAAGCGGAGCAAGCCCTTGCGGCGGAGCGCAAAACCATCGAAACGCAGGGCGCCGAAAAAAAGAAGCTGCTCGATGCCGCCGCCGCGGAGCGCGAAAAAATCATCGCTCCGGTTCCGGAAGAAATGCGCGAACTCTATTCCCGCATTGCCAAGCGCCACAACGGCATCGCCATGGCACTGGTCCGCGACGATCAATGCCGCGGCTGCGGATTGCGCGTCCTGCCGCACACGGTGCAGGACTTGCGCTCGGAAACCAGCGAAGAAGTGTACCGCTGCGAAAGCTGCGGTTTGATTCTGTACACGCTGGATCCGATTCCGTACGCCAAGTCCGCGAACGGTTCTGCGAACGCGGCTTCGACGGTGCCAACCAACTGATGCCGCGCCGCCCATCACCTTCCAAAGGAAAGAGCCTGTTCGGTGAAGCGGCTCCCGAGCCGAAGCCGGCTGCCGCAGCGGCGTACCGCGCGAACATTGATGGCGGCTCGCGCGGCAATCCCGGGCCGGCCGCGTATGGCGTGGTGATCCGCGACGCGCGCGGCGAAATCGCCGCCAAGCTGAAAAAGTACATCGGGCGGTCAACCAATAACGTCGCGGAATACTACGGCCTGATCGCGGCGATGGACTATGCGCAATCACATGGCATCCGCGCGCTGCGCATCGAAAGCGACTCGGAGCTGCTCGTCAAGCAGATGCGCGGCTTGTATAAAGTGAAGAGCGCGGACCTGCAGCCGCTCTTCGAGCGCGCGCAGAAAATGTCGCAAGGCTTCGAGTCGTTCCACATCGAGCATGTCTACCGCGAACAGAACCGCGAAGCCGATGCGCTCGCCAACGAAGCGCTCGACGAAACCGAAGGCAAGCCGGCGAAGCCCGCTGCCGGTGAGTCGAAGGCGGCGGTCGTCCAAAATTCGGGTCCGCGGAAAATTGCCGCGCGCTACCGCGGCGGCGTTCTCTATCTCCTCGAAGACGTCGGCTTGCCCGATGGCACCGTCGTCCACCTCTCGATCTTCCCGCTGCCGAAGAAAGAGAACTGAAGTTATTTCAGCGCATAGGAACGATAGAGGGTGTCGCGCTGTGCGGGGATAAAGCCGGCGTCGGAAATGATGCGGCGAAGCTCACCTTCGTTCGTGCGATTTTTTACGCCAGCGGCGAAGACAACATTTTCTTCGATGAGAATGCTGCCGACATCGTCGGCGCCAAACTGCAACCCAATCTGACAGACTTTGATTCCAGGAGTAAGCCAGCTCGATTGAATGTGATCGATGTTGTCGAGATACAAGCGGCTGGCGGCCAGCGTTTTCAGGTAATCGACCGCCGTGGTTTCCTGGACTTTTTTGCCGAGCGCGGTATTTTCCGCGGCGAACATCCAGGGAATGAACGCGGTGAAGCCACCGGTGTCTTCCTGAATGCGGCGAATGCGCTCGAGGTGATTCACGCGGTGGCGCAATTCTTCGCCGCAGCCAAACATCATGGTGGCAGTGGTGCGCAGTCCGAGCGAATGAGCGACGCGATGGACTTCTTCCCAGTCCTCGCTGGTGCACTTCAGGCGGGCAATCTTGGCGCGAATCTCGTCGTCGAGGATTTCCGCGCCGCCGCCGGGAATGGACTGCAGACCCGCTTCCATCAAGCGCTGGATGGTTTCGCGAATGGAGATTTCAGAAACTTCGGCGATGCACAGAATTTCCGGAGCGGAAAAGCAGTGCAGGTGAACTTGCGGGTAGCGGGACTTCAGCGAGCGCAATAGATTCTCGTAGTAGCCGATTTGCAGATCGGGATGCAGGCCGCCCTGTAGGAGAATTCCCGTTCCGCCGAGCTCGAGCATCTCGTCAATCTTCTGATAGATTTCCTCGAAGGGAAGGATGTAGCCATCTTTCGCACCAATGGGGCGGTAGAACGCACAGAACGAACAATATTCGGTGCAAAAGTTGGTGTAGTTGATGTTGCGGTCGATCTGGTAGGTGACGACGCGCGGATCGTTTTTCTTCAGGCGCGTCTGGTGCGCAGCCATGCCGATGCCGATGAGGTCATCGGATTCGAGCATTTCGAGGGCTTGTTGTTTGGTCAGTGCCAAGGATCATCCTTCGCTTCGAGATGAAACGGGCGGGGCAAGCCCCGCCACTACGGCTTCGGAGCGGGCGGCGGCCCAAGCGATCGGTTTCGCTTCGGGGATAAGGCCGAGCTTTGCGGCATGGTCGAAATAAAGTTCGAGGCCGCTGCGGTTTCCGGCGTCCAGCGAAAAGTCGATGTTATTCCGTAAATAGGATTCGAGCGTGCGCTGGGGCAGTTCCAAATCCTGAGCGGCTTCGTAGCTGATTTCGGCGAGATGCGAAAGGCCGAAATCACGCGAGGCGATGAAATCCGCGGTCACTTCCGCAGTGGCGATTTCGCGGCGGCAAGCCCAGACCGCTAGAACGGCGGGCAGTCCCATGAGGGCGCGCCATTCGCCGACCACATCGTAAATGTAAAGAAATTCCGAGTTGGTCATGCCAAGCGTGGCGGATTGACAGATGGTTTGTCCGGGAGCGCCAGGCCAACTGTCCTTTTCGATACCGATGGAGATGCACAACGCGGGATCGCCGATGAGCAAAGCGGCATCAGCTTGCTGGAGCATTTCGGGCAGATCGGGAAGCGCCTCAAAGAATTGAGGGTCGATGCGCCACTTCTCTGCGCAGAGAATGCGGGTCAGAGCCTGGGTACTGCGGGAGCTGCGATCGAGCGCGAAGGTTTTCGCTTGCTCGATGGGCTTTCTGGAGACGATGAGGAGGCTGCGGACCTGATTTTTTGAGGCAATGGCCATGTCGGGAAGGATGGCGAGGCCGGGGATGCGCTGATACTCGATGGCAGGGATGATGGCGACGTCGGCGCGGGCGGCGCGCAGGTCTTCCGCGCACTGGGAAGGCACGGTGAAGGAGAGGTCGTACTTGCCCTGGAGCGGTCCATTGGTGAAACCCCAGACCAGAGGCGCCGTGTTCAGGTATTGCACGATGGAGATGCGAAGTTTGGTCACAGTGCGAGTTTCCTCAAGGAAGGGCCAGTATAACAGGGTGACTGGTGACTGGTAATTGGTGACCGGTGGTAAGAACGCTTCGACGGCGGCGAAAGTTTTGAAGGCGTTGGAAGAAAGTGGCGAGTGGCGAGTGACGAGTGGCGAGAAAAGAAAGGAATGAGGTTGAAGGTCGAAAGTTGAAAAGTTGAACGAAGAGCTGCCACCCCGGCAGTTCGTGCGTGATCCCTGGCCCGTGATCTGGTTCCGACGGAGAGAGAGGGAAAAGATAACGCAGAGACGCGGGATTCGGAGTCGGTTCCAAAATGAGAAGAATTGGGCTACACCCCGGCAGTTTTCGTAAGAGTGGTAAACAAAGGAGATAACTGCGGAAGTGACGAGTGATGAGTGGAGAGTGGCGAGATGCACCAGTTCGGCGGGGCCCCCTGGTATTTTTGAGTAAGGATATGATTCTATGAGACTTAGCCCCCTGTAGATTGCTAATGATATCATTTTAAAGGAGTTAGTTGGACTTTGCGGAGAGACTAGGGAAAGACTGCGGGACTTTTGAGGGACCGCGCAGTGGCGAGGCATAAGAGTCCGGCACGAGACCCTCGAGCCTGAGGGTAAAATCGTGCCCGAACAACCAAGCCATTATAGCACATCAGTTAATTCTGTCAAGCATTAATATAAGGCGTGTATTTTCTGCGGGATAGCGGCTGGGCAAGGAAGGATCAGAAGCCCACACGCAAAACCGGAGTGTTGTGGCACCCTGCATGCACCGGCACGCGTTGCTCTGAGGTAAGACAGGCTTTCAGCCTTTAGGTGTCATCTTTGCCGATGTAACTGCGGCTGGCATCGTTGCCGGGGCTGGCCCATCTTCCACGAGGTGCACGCTCAGCGTTCCCTTTCCGTCTAATGCGGCAATCAGCTTCTGACGCAACTGAACTTGTTCAGCGTCTGCCGTTCCCAGTGCTGTAGGGTAATACGCGTTTTCTTTGATGTGGGTGAAGTCATACCCGAAGCCAAGCTCTTTGGCCCATCTCTACCAAAAGCTCTGCCAGTAAGTCTCTGGTGTGCTCGAGAGTAGCTTCCGCAATCGGCTGGGCCTTGTACGCATCTGAGCTCAGGTGCGTCAGAAGTTTCTTCCCCTTTCCCCTGACTACTTCGTTTTTGTAGAACACCACGTCAATGAAGTTCAGAGCCTTCACAAAGTCTGGGGTGATGGTGGCACGGTTAGTCATGAGCGTACCGAAGACCCACAATTTTTGGTCACGCCGCTGCTTGTAGTGCTGCCACCAAAGCTGAGTGACCACTGCGAGAATCGGGCCAAGGATAATGGCCGCAATCATAATCCACTCGCTTGCCTTCAAACCCCAGTAAGTGTCAGAGGTAGGCATAGCAGGCGCCGTTGCAGTGGGGCTGACTTGCATGAGAGCAAGGCCGAACAGGGCGGCTGGCATCGTTTGGAATCTCCCAAGTCGCTTGTTAGGGTTTACTGTACCACTGATCAGCACAGATGTCTTATCAGTCAACGTAATTCAAAAACGTCAAACGACCGGACCTAGAATCGGCAAGCAAAAAATGGCGTCGAGTCGCCCCCGGAAGTGCTGGCCAGAGGCCGGCGCTACGAAATGAGGTCTTCTCGAATAGCGGTTCGGCGGGTTCTGGTGTAAAACCGTTGGGGCACAACGGGGGGAGAGGGAGCAAGGGAATGTCAAAGAGGATGTTGAAGAGGATTGCCGGAGCTTTGGCGGTGCTGGTGGTGACCGTTGTGGCCAGCGTGCCACGTGCGGCACAAGGAAGGACGAAAGAGAAGGCGCCGGCGACTGCGGATGCGAAGGAGCAGGGGGCGGGCACCGGCGCAGAAAAAAGCGGCGTGGCGACGATTGCGGAGAAGACGGCGGGGATGGAGAAGTGGGCGGGGTACTTCAACCTGTACTGGGACGCGAAGCAGGGGAAGCTGTGGCTGGAGATTGACAAGTGGAACAGCGAGTTTTTGTACCAGAGCGGCGGGCTGTCCGCGGGAGTCGGGTCGAACGACATCGGGCTGGATCGCGGGCAACTGGGAGCGACGCGAATTGTGCGATTCGAGCGCAGCGGGCCGAAAGTGCTGCTGATTCACGAGAATTGGGATTACCGGGCGGTGAGCAACGATGCAGACGAGCGGCGGGCGGTACACGATTCGTTCGCGGAGTCGGCGCTGTGGGGATTCACCATTGTTGCCGAAGAGAAAGACCACGCGCAGGTAGACCACGCCCTGGTGGATGCGACCGATTTTTTTCTGCGTGACGATCACGGGATTCCGGAAACGCTGAAGCGCACGAAGCAAGGGGCGTATCACCTGGACGCGTCGCGGTGCGCGATTTACCTGCCGCAAACGAAGAATTTTCCGCTGAACACGGAGGTGGAAGCCACGCTGACGTTTGTGGGAGGGGAGCCGGGAAACTGGGTGCGCGACGTAACGCCGACAGCGGAGGCGATTACGGTGCGGGAGCACCACTCCTTCGTGCAATTGCCGGGGCCGGGCTACAAAATGCGGGCTTACGACCCGCGGGCGAGCTTCTACGGCATCCGCTACATGGATTACGCGACGCCCATCAGCGAGCCGATTGCGAAGCGATTCATCGCGCGGCACCGGCTGGAGAAGAAAGACCCGAAGGCGGCACTGAGCGAGCCGGTGAAGCCGATTGTGTATTACCTGGACCGGGGCGCGCCGGAGCCAATCCGCTCAGCACTGCTGGAAGGCGCGCGGTGGTGGAACCAGGCGTTTGAAGCAGCGGGATACAAGAACGCGTTTCAGGTGGAGCTGATGCCCGAGGGCGCGGACATGATGGATTTGCGCTACAACGTGATCCAGTGGGTGCACCGGGCGACGCGAGGATGGTCGTATGGATCGACGGTGACGGACCCGCGCACGGGGGAGATTATCAAAGGGCACGTGACGCTAGGCTCGCTGCGCGTGCGGCAAGACTATCTGATTGCGGAAGCTCTGCTGGCGCCATACGAGAAAGGGAAACCGGTTTCGCCCAAGATGCAGGAGATGGCGCTGGCGCGTCTACGGCAACTGGCGGCGCATGAAGTGGGCCACACGCTGGGGCTCTTGCACAATTATTCGGCGAGCACGGTAAACCGGTCGTCGGTGATGGATTACCCGCCGCCGTATATCAAGCTGGGTGCGGATGGAACGCCGGATTTGTCGGATGCGTACGCAAGGGGGATCGGCGAGTGGGACAAAGTGTCGATTGCGTACGGGTATCAGGATTTTCCGGCGGGAACGGACGAACATGCGGCGCTGAACAAGGTTTTGAATGATGCGTTCGCGCGAGGGCTGCGTTATTTGACGGATCAGGATGCGCGGCCGGCGGGGTCGTCGAGCAGCGTGGCGCATCTGTGGGATTCGGGATCGAACGCCGTGGACGAATTGAACCGGCTGATGCAAGTGCGGGCCGCGGCGCTGAAGCGGTTTGGCGAGAACAACATCCGCGAAGGCGCGCCACTGGCGACGCTGGAGGACGTGCTGGTGCCGTTGTATATGCTGCACCGGTATCAAGTGGAGGCGGCGAGCAAGCTGGTGGGAGGGATGGATTATACGTTTGCGCTGCGGGGCGACGGGCAGACGCCGACGCAGATTGTCGCGCCAGCGGAGCAGAGGCGGGCGCTGGCGGCGGTGCTGGCGACGCTGAAGCCGGAAGCGCTGGCGCTGCCGGAGTGGTTATTGAAGATGATTCCGCCGCGTCCGCCGGATTACGAGCGAGGGCGGGAACATTTCAAGATTCGGACGTACCCGGCGTTTGACGCGCTGGCGCCCGCGGAAGCGGCGGCGCAGCATACGCTGCAATTTTTGTTCAATCCGGAGCGGGCGGCGCGGCTAGTAGAGTTTCATGCGCGGGATTCGCAGAATCCCGGGCTGCAGGAAGTGCTGGAGGCGGTCGTTGCGGCGACTTGGAAGGCGCCGCACGGGGATGGTTACAATGAACAGATCGCGAACGTTGTGGACGATGGGGTCCTTTACGATTTGATAGGGCTGGCTGCGAATGGGCGGGCAAGCGACGAAGCGCGGGCGATCGCGACTTCGGAGCTTCACGAATTGGACGTTTGGCTGGCGGCCCGTTTGGCTGGCCAGCAGGCCATCCCAAATCGGGCGCACATAGCGTTCGCCTCGAAGCAAATCGAGCAGTTTGAGAAAGATCCGAAGAAAATGGACCTGACGGCGCCGGCGGAGCCGCCGGACGGGCCGCCGATTGGGATGGACGACGACTGGGATCAGTAAATAATTGCGATTTTTCCGCCGAGCCCCGTGACGACGGGCTTTATCGGTCGTCTATAGTTGCGAGGAGGGGCCATGAGTACTCGAAGCCTTCTTTGCCTAGCTTTCGCCGCAGCGTTGTTTGCCATTTGTTTTTCGGGCGCCCGAGCGGCGTCGGACCACCATTCCGTGAACATCTCCGGAGGCCACCGGCGGCCCATCGCCGACTGTTCCGGTCTCCACATTCAATTTGATGAACAAGATGCCGTGGTGCGCTCTGAAGAGCGAACGGTCAGCAAGGCGGAAGCAGCCGTCCTGAAGGTTCATCCGCACACCAACGGGGGTACGCAAGTCGTTGGCTGGGACGGAGGCAATTATTCAGTGACAGCGTGCAAGGCAGTCGCCCCCGGGAGCGACGCCGAGAGCATGCTCTCGCGAATCACGATGTCGATCGAGAATGGCACGGTCTCCACGAAGGGGCCTGGTGGGGAAGACGGCTGGACGGTTTATCTGCTGATTCGGGCGCCGAGATCCGCGGCCATCGAGCTGGAGACGAAGAACGGGCCCATTTCAGTATACGACCTGGACGGGCAACTAACTGCCCATGCACAGAACGGGCCGATCAGCCTGAAGAATTTTTCCGGAGAGGCCAACGTCAACGCCGTGAATGGGCCCATCAGCGTGGAGGGCAGCAGCGGAAACATCAGCCTGCGAACGGAAAATGGACCCATCAACGTGGACGTGAAGGGAACGAGTTGGAGCGGCGCGGGGCTGTCGGCGGACGCACAAAACGGACCAGTGACGCTTACCGTTCCGAGCGGTTTTCAATCGGGATTCCTGGTGGAAACGAGCAACCATACCCCGATGAGCTGCAAAGCGAGCATTTGCGAGAATGCGCGGAAGACCTGGGACGACGAGCATCGCAGGATTGAGTTTGGCTCATCGCCTGCGGTGCTTCGGTTATCGACCGTGAATGGTCCGGTTTCCGTACGGGATTCGCGCGAAGAAATGTAGTCGCCGGCTATTGCGAGGCCAGCACTCGGCAGTGAGATAGACGCCGTCAGTCTATTGCAGATAAGATTTGGCGCATGCTGCTGGAAGCGCGCGTCGCACAACCTACAACAGAAGCCGAAGCTGTTCGCCTGGCCCGGGAAGTTTATGGGCTAGAAGTTTCCACGCGAACGCTCCCGGGCGAATACGACGACAATTTTCAATTGAGTGCTGCGGACGGCCGCGCGTTTGTGCTGAAGGTGATGCATCCGGCGCGGGAAAGGTCATTCATTGATTTGCAGTGCAAGGCGCTGTTGCATCTTGCGAAGCATGCGCCGCAGTTGCCTTTGCCTCGCGTTATTCCTGGCCGCGACGGCCGACTTTTCACAGAAATTACGAGCGGGGACGGTTCGAAGCGGCTGGTGTGGCTGCTGAGCTATTTGCACGGAAGCGTGCTGGCGCAGGTGAGGCCGCACGCGCCGGAGTTGCTGCGCGACTTGGGACGGTTCTTAGGCGAGATGGACGCGGCGCTGGAATCGTTCGAGCATCCGGGGGCGCACCGGGAATTGAGGTGGGATTCCGCGCGGGCGGGATGGATCAAGGAATACATCCCGGAGATCGAAGGCGCAGAGCGTCGCGCGCTGATAGAAAAGTTTATCGCGCTTTACGAAATGGAAGTTGTGCCGCGGCTCCCGCGATTGCGGCGCAGCGTGATTTACGGCGACGCGAACGATTACAACGTGTTGGTGAGCGAGCCGTGGCCACAGCCGCGCAAAATTGCGGGCGTGATTGATTTCGGCGACATGCATTACGGGCGGACGGTTTCGGAAGCTGCGATTGCGGCGGCGTACGCGATGCTGGGGAAAAGAGAGCCACTGAAGGGAGCCGCGGAAGTAGTTGCGGGGTATCACAGTGCGTTTGCGTTAAAGGAAGATGAGTTGGCCGTGCTTTTTCCGCTGATGGCGGCGCGGCTGGCGGTGAGCGTGACGAATTCGGCGCACCGCAAAAAGATGAAGCCGGAAGATGCGTACGTGACCGTGAGCGAAGCACCGGCGTGGGAGACGCTGGAGCGGATCGAGAAAATTCATCCCCGATTTGCGCACTATAGGCTGCGGGCGGCGTGCGGTTTGCAGGCGCTTCCGAAAGCGGGAAAGATGGCGTGCTGGCTGAAGGAGACCGCGGAGTCAGCCAGTTCGATACTCGAAATAGATGTGCGAACCGCGCCGTGCCGCGTATTCGATTTGAGCGTGGGAAGTACGTTTCTCGGAGCAGATCCGCGCGCGGCGGGAGCGGAGGAGGCGACCCGGAAAATTTTTGGCGAGATAAAGCGAGCCGGGGCGGTATTCGGCGTTGGGAGGTATGACGAAGCGCGGCTCGTTTACACGGCGCCACAGTTTGGCGGGAGCGGCAATCCTACGGACGAACGCCGCGCCATCCATTTGGGAATCGATTTGTTTGTGGAGGCGGGAACAGCATTGCGCGCGCCGCTGGATGGAGTCGTGCACGCAACTGCGGACAATCTTGCCCCGCTGGACTACGGGCCGGTGGTGATTTTGCGGCACGAAACCGGAGACGGCGATGAATTGTTCACGCTGTACGGCCATTTGACGAGGGAAACGCTTGGCAGATTGAAAGTGGGGCAGCGCGTAACGCGCGGTGAAGAATTTGCGAGAGTGGGGAGCGTATCGGAGAACGGCGGGTGGACGCCGCACCTGCATTTTCAGATTATTTTGGACCTGTTGGAACTTGGCGCCGATTTTCCAGGCGTTGCGTACGCTTCGCAGCGCGAAGTGTGGACGAGCCTTTCGCCCGATCCGAACTTGTTGCTGGGCATTCCTGCCGGTCGTTTTCCTGTGAAAGAAACGAGTTTGTGGGAGACGCTGGAGAAACGGCGGAAATTGCTTGGAAAAAATCTGAGCATTTCCTACGAGCATCCACTGAAGATCGTACGGGGCTGGATGCAGTACCTGTATGACGACACAGGCCGCGCTTACCTGGATGTGTACAACAATGTGCCGCTAGTGGGGCACAGCCATCCGCGCGTGGTGCGCGCGGCGCAAGAACAGCTAGCGCTGCTTAACACCAACACGCGCTACCTGCATGACAATGTGATTCGGTACGCGGAACGGCTCACGCAGAAATTGCCTGAGCCACTGCGCGTTTGTTTTTTTGTGAATAGCGGGAGCGAGGCGAATGAATTGGCTCTGCGGCTCGCTCGGGCGCACACGGGACGCGAAGACGTCATCGTGCTCGACCACGCGTATCACGGCCATACGAATACGCTGATCGACATCAGCCCGTATAAATTTGACGGGCCGGGCGGACGCGGGAAGAAACCGTGGGTGCACGTGGCGACGCTGGCTGACGACTATCGCGGCCCGTACCGCCGCGAGGATCCGCAGGCTGGCGCGAAATACGCGCGGCTCATTGCGGAAATCTTGCACGAAACCCAGCTCGAAGGACGCGGAGTTGCAGCATACATTGCGGAGACCTTGCCAAGCGTTGGGGGACAAATCGTCTTTCCGCCAGGATATTTGAAGGAAGTTTACCGGCACGTACGCGCAGCGGGGGCGGTGTGCATTGCCGATGAAGTGCAGGTCGGATTCGGACGCCTGGGAACACATTTCTGGGGATTCGAAACGCAGGGCGTCGTGCCGGACATTGTGGTGCTGGGCAAGCCGATTGGAAATGGCTTTCCGCTCGCCGTGGTTGTCACGACGAAAGAAATCGCGGACTCTTTCGCAAACGGGATGGAGTTTTTCAGCACGTTTGGAGGCAACCCGGTGGCGTGCGCGGCGGGATTGGCCGTCTTCGACGTACTTGAAGACGAGAAGCTGCAGGAAAACGCGCTCCGCGTCGGCAACCACCTCATGAACGGGCTGAAAATACTACAAGAGCGCCACGCGCTGATCGGCGATGTGCGTGGGTCAGGATTGTTTTTGGGTATCGATCTCGTGCGGAATCGAGAAACGCGGGAGGCCGCGCCGCGGCAAGCATCTTACGTGGTCAATCGCCTGCGCGAGTGCGGCATTCTCACCGGCACGGACGGCCCTCATCACAACGTAATCAAACTTCGTCCGCCGCTCGTATTCACAGAAGCAGATGCCGACCTTTTTGTGCAGACGCTCGACGAGATTCTGAGTGAAGACGCCGCGCTACCGCGATGCTGAACTTGCTTCCACCTTTTCTCTGAAAACTACAAAAGCAGATTCCTCGCTGCGCTCGGAATGACAGGGTCAGAGTCCATCCAACCAGTTTCTGTTCCAGACGTAGCTAGGGTTTCAGGAGAAGAAAGCTCACGCCGTAGCCAGGAAGAGTCACGGTCAATTTCGGCGCCGGAGTGATGGAGCTCGGTTGAGGGCCATTGGTGACGTCGCTCGTAGCGCCGATGTTCAGCTGGGAAGCGGAAGAAAAATTGCCAAGCGCAGAAACATCAACAACAACGCTGCGAGCATCCCCGGTTCCATTATTGTCCGTTGAGGAAAGTACAGCGCGATCGGCCACCATCACCAACACTGAGCCATCGCTGTTTTTAGTGGCCAGAATTTCCACCGTGGAGGTCTCCGTGACGGTTAGGCTCAGGATGTCTGGCGCAGACGGACTTTGCGGATACAACTGGCCCAGCCAGTAATCCACCCAGTAGCTCAGGTATTTGTTGCCGGTGTTGTAGTCCACCTCACCGTACTGCTGGTCGGCGTCGTAGTCCCAGTGATAGAGCGCCTGGTTGCCGGCTTTCCCGAGCTGCGAGAAAACATACGGGCGCCAGGCGGCGAAAAAAGCGCTGGTGCCGCGCTGGTCGGTCACAAATTTCTGGGAGGGATTGCAGGTGCTGTTTCCTTGAGAGTTGGCAAAATCGGCGTTGACATTGTTCTCCGTGACCCAGACCGGGACGCTGGCCAAGTCCGGGCGAGTTTGAAGTTCCTGGTAAAAGTAATTGACGTTATCGACGAAGCCGGGAATGGTTGCGAAAATCGTCGCGTCTGTATCCGTCTGGTCGCACGAAGAATAAAAGTGCGTGGAGGCGATGTTCACCGGCGCGGTCACGCCGCCTGCATTCTGGGGCGCGACAAAGGTCGGGAGAAATAGCTTGGGATCTCCCGAATCGTTGGTGCCGAGTCCAAAGTCGGCAAATTCCAGGGCAGAGAATTTAATTGACGAGTCTACGGCAAGCATAGCCGGCACGACGGCGTTGTAGAGCTGCACGTATTCCGCAGCAGTCAGCCCGTTGATGTTGTACTCGTTGAAGATGCCCCACCAGGTGATCGGGTGGCTGCTCGAGGATTGAAAGTGCGTGGCTGGCGTGCCCCAGTCAAAACCGCCTTTGTTGTAATAGCGCACCAGATTCTGGCTGTATTGGACGAAATCGTTCAAGCGGTTGGTGATATCGAACTGTCCCGAGGCGTTCAGCATCCAAGGCGGAGCGACGGCGATTTGCAATTCCGGGCTGTGGTCGGCGGCGTTGAGGACAGGCTGTACCACGTCATCTAAAATTGTGAAATCCCAATCGCCTGCGTTGCCGGTGTTGGATATCATCGGCACTGCCTGCGAAACTCCTTGAAGCCGGATGTGCTGCGGCCCGAGGGTCGTCAACGGCGCGACCCTAGTAGAGCTCGGATTACCACCAAAAAACTGATCGTCCCACTCCGCTGGTTGAAAGGACGTCGACATAAACTGCTGCAGTTTTCCTTTCACTCCTTGCGTTTGGTCCACCGCGCTGCTCACGACTCCTGCGATCGCCACAACGAGCGAGAGGTTTTGGTTAGTCGTAGAGCTGCTGTCTGCGGCGTTGACGCTCACCTGATAGCTGCCCGCGGCAGTGGCTGTGCTACTCGTGAAGGTGATCGTTGCAGATGTGTTTCCGGCCGACTGAACGACCGCATTCGTGCCGCTCGGAACACCACTGAGCGTTACCGTCACGGACCCGGAGTTTCCTGACGCCGTCGCGGTAATTTGGGCCGGCGTTCCGTCCTGCGGGGCCAACGCCATCGAAGAGGATAAGGACAAGTTCAGAGTCCCGGTTCCGCCACCCGAGCTCGACCCGCTGCTGCAAGCCGCGGCCAACAGGCAGAGTAACGCTAGAAGGGTGAATGGTGCTTTTCCCCGAATTTGGCGCTGAATGCTCATTGCACGTCCCTCGGCCGACTAGCGAATCAGTCCGAAATCCTGCCCTGTTCTGTAGGCCATTAGACCACAACATCTAGACCACAACGTCGCGGAATACAAATCAAGAGACGCATCGCCGAGCATCCCCACCACCGGTGTTATTCATCCATGTAGGAAGTGGCCCGATCTGGCAGTGGTAACTTGCGCCAACAAAATGTAATTTAATCCCCGAGGTCCAGCCGGGAAGGTATCGGATGAGGTTTGCTTGCCTGTGCGCGGTGGTGTTCCTTTGCTCGGCTGCCTTTGCCTCGGCACGCGGACAGGTCACGGATACCGCGGATTGCAAGGGCGTAGTGCTGGACGAAACCGGTGTCCCCATTGCAGCCGCTCAGGTCAAACTCGAAGACTCCGCCGGACGAGCGTATCGAGCGGAGACCGACGGCACCGGGCACTTCACATTTCACGAACTCGCACCCGGAGAATATAAAGCGGAAGTGCGCAAGGAAGGGTTTTTCGTCCTGGCGGGCCAAGTGTTAACGCTGCACACAGGCATAAATGAAGTCTCGTTGATTTTGAATCACGAGCAGGAAATTCGAGAGCAGGTTCAGGTCACAGCGCCATCCAATCAGATTGAGACGCAGGACACCGCCCAGCGGTCGTCACTTAGCGCGCGCGACATTCGAGACGTCCCCGTGCCAAACGTTCACATCCTTCAGGAGAGCCTGGTAGCCCTGCCTGAAATCGTCCAGGACAATCGGGACAATTTGCACGTGGCGGGTGCGCGTTCCGCCGATACGCAGTATCTTCTCGACGGATTTGAAATTGGCGACCCAGCCAGTGGTGCGCTGACCGCCCGCTTTGCCGTCTATGCCACACGCAGCGCGGAAATCCAGACGGGGCGAGTTGGCGCAGGTTACGCGCACTCAGGCGCAAGCATCCTGAGCTTGGAAACTCCCGATGGAGACGACCGCTGGCGGTTCGGGACCACCAACCCGTTTCCCGGCATCAACGTTCAGGAAGGCGTGCACCTCGGAAATTGGTACCCACAGTTCACATTTTCCGGACCAATCGAGAAGGGGCGCCTGTGGTTTTCCGACGCGATCGGCGTCCAGCACACCTTTGCGGTCGTCAAAGGGCTTCCCTCCGGAGCCAACACTTCTGAGGAGTGGGCAGGAGACAATTTGTTGCGCTTGCAATGCAACATCACGCCCAGACATATCCTGCATGCAAGCGTTCTTTATAACCGCGCACATGACGACTATCTTGGCTTGGATGCCCTGGACCCTCAATCGACAACGGTCACCGCGGAGCAGCGCCGTGGATTCGTTTCCCTCAAGGACCAAATCTCGCTCAATAACATCCTTTTTGAACTTGGCGTCGCGGCGGACGATGGGACGCTCGAATACATTCCCCAAGGAACGCAGCCATACGTCCTGCTGATTAACGGCACAAGTGGAAACTATTTCCAGCATTTGCATGACCGTGGCCGCCGCCTGCAGGCGGTCGGCGGCGTGACTGCCGTGTCGCATCGCTTTCTTGGAAAGCATCAGTTTGCCGTTGGGTTTAACGTAGCCGGATTGCGCTTCACGCAATCGGCAGAGCGGGGCGTGGTTGACGCGCTTAACTATGTTCCTCCCAATGTAGTGAATCCGTCTCCCTGCACTTCGCCCACTATGCCGGGCTGCTTGGTCAGGGAATCTACTTTTGCGGGCGGGGCAAACCCGATCCTTTCCAACACGCAGGCAGGCGGATATGTCCAAGACACCTGGACGCTTTCCAAGCGCTTCATCCTACAGCCCGGTCTGCGAGCGGATTGGGACCGCTTTACACAAAGCTACATGACCGGGCCGCGCCTTTCCGCCAACTTTTTGCCTTTCGCAGACGATCGTTCCAAACTGTCGTTAGGCTGGGGCATTTACAACGCGCCGCTGAATCTTTCATTGATTGCCCAGGTATTCGATCAGCGCCAGGTCGATACCTTCTATGGCCCGACAGGCAATATACTTCCTCCGGGAGCCATCACCAGCCAGTTCGCCTTGCCCGCGAGCGGATTGCGCCAGCCGCGCTTTACGATTTCCAGCGCCGGCTGGCAGCAGAAATTCGCTCACAATACGCTCTTGGGCCTTGATCTCCTTGCGCGCAACGGCTACCACGGGTTCGCTTTTGTTGACCAGCAGCCGGCGCAACCCGGAGGCATTTTCCTTCTACAGGATCACCGAAAGGATCGCTACCGCTCGGCAACACTTTCAGTGCGCCATGTCTTCTCGGACAGCATGGAACTGTTCGGCGCATACACCCGATCGCGCGCGCACTCGAATGAGGTTTTGAATCCCTCTCTCGGTTCCATCTTCTACGCGCCGCAGCAATCCGGCCCGCTGGCCTGGGACGCGCCCAACCGCTTGCTGACATGGGGATGGTTTCCGACGCACATCTGGAGCACGCAGTTGAGCTATTTCTTCGAGTACCGAACGGGCTATCCCTTCAGTGCCGTCAACCTGCAGCAGCAACTTGTCGGCCTCCCGAATTCCCTGCGCTTTCCCGCGTACGCAAGCTTAAATCTTGGCCTCGAGAGAAAATTTGCGCTTCGCGGCTATTTGTGGGGTGTGCGAGTCGAGTCTGTGAATATTCTTGGCCGGCAGAATCCCGATACCGTCGTGAACAACGTGGACGCACCAGCCTGCACGAGCCAGCTTACGCAGGGATGCTATGGCGCCTTCTCCGGGGGCCAGGGACGCGCCTTCACCTTGCGCGTCCGCTTCGCCGGCAGAAAGTAACATCACAACTTTTCGCCAGGACTCGTCCGCCACGTTTAGTCCCAGCTGTTTAGTTTAAGACTGTCAACTTGACAAGTAGGTTACTATGCGCGTAGGCTGAGCGCGCCATGCAGCTCGACGGCGCCCTCTCTTGGCTCGCCCTTACGCTTACGCCGGGCCTGGCTTCCCGCTTGTGCGCACGACTGTTGCGTGAGTTCGGCTCGCCGGATGGCGTTTTCCGGGCTTCCCTGGCTCAGCTCGAAGCTTGCCAACTGCCGGCGGAGCCTGCGCAAGCACTCGTTCAGAAGAAAGCGTTCCCGCGGGCGGAGAAGGAACTAGCGGGGGTTCGAAAAATTCCCGGCTGTTCGCTCTTGAATTGGACCGAGCCGGAATTCCCGCAGAACTTGCTGCAAATCTACGACCCGCCGGTGCTGCTCTATGTGCGTGGGGATCCGCAAGTATTGAATGTGCCCAGCCTCAGCATCGTGGGCACGCGCAAGCCGACGCTCTATGGCACGCAAATGGCGCAGCGTTTGGGGCGCGAGCTGGCAGCACGAGGTTTGGCCGTCGTGAGCGGCTTAGCGCGTGGCATCGACGCCATCGGCCATCAAGGTGCGATGGAAGTGCATGGGCGCGCCATCGGCGTCCTCGGGACCGGCATTGATGTCTGCTACCCGAAGGAGAACAAGAAGCTATACGAAAAGGTTCTTGAACGCGGCGCTATCATTAGCGAGTTCCCGCTGCGCACGCATCCCGCTCCCGAAAATTTTCCTGTCCGCAACCGCATCGTCGCGGGCCTGCCGCTGGGGGTAGTGGTGGTCGAGGGCGCGCAATATAGCGGGTCGCTCATCACCGCGCGTCTGGCCATGGAATTTGGCCGCGAAGTCTTCGGCGTGCCGGGAAATGCGACGCAGCCGGTCAGTTTCGCTCCCAACCAGCTTATCAAGCAAGGCGCAAAGCTCGTCACGTGCGCCGAAGATGTGATAGAAGAACTCCCCACCCCGGTTCGGGCGGCCTTGGTCCAGGCGGAGAAGCCCGAAGCCGAGCAACGGAATCTTCTGGCGGCGCTGCGCTGAACGGTTCGGAGAAAAAGCTCTACGAGCTGCTCAGCGCCGAGCAGCCGGTACACATTGACGACATCGTCGAGCGCTCCGGCTTGAACTCTTTTGAAGTTCTGGCTACGCTCTTTAACCTGGAGATGAAAGGCATCGTCCGGCAACTTCCGGGCAAGCAGTTTTGTAAAGTCTTGCTGTAGAGGGAAATAGGGGCTCAATCAACTGCGGCTAGCGGCTCGTCAATGAGGAAAAAGCACCCCTGCGGCCTCCGGACGCATCAGATGTTTAACCCGGCTGCCTCGGGGTAAAGCGTAAAGGTAGCGAGAAGGACACACGCCGCCCGTTCCGCCCTTCCCAGCACAGATTACGGAGTTACAAAGGCAACATGGCTCGTTCGCTTGTCATTGTCGAATCGCCCGCAAAGGCGAAAACCATCAACAAGTATTTGGGGCGGAATTACACCGTCAAGGCGTCCATTGGCCACGTCATGGACCTGCCGACCAAGACGATTGGCATTCGCCTGCCCGGCGAGGATCCCTCCGGAAAAAAGAAGGCAAAGAAGAAGGGTGCGAAGAAGGGTTCCAAGGCTCGCGAGAAAAACAACAAAAAGCTCATTTCCATAAAGGACGACAAGATCTTCGAGCCTACCCTGCAAATCATTTCGGGCAAGGGCAAAGTCATCCATGACCTGAGGAAAGCTGCGCATAACGCGGACGCGGTCTACTTGGCTCCCGACCCAGACCGGGAAGGCGAGGCTATTTCCGCCCATCTGGCCATGGTGCTTTCCAAACCCAGCCGCTTCGTGGAAGCCGAACCCCCCGGCAAGCAGAATGGCAAGGGCTCGGAAGAGAAGGAAACCGCGAATTCCAAGGCTGCCAAGCGCGCCGCCAACGACGAAAAACTGGCTACCGACATTCCCCCGGCCGATCCGAAGAAGATCTTTCGCGTCACCTTTAACGAGATCACTCCAAAGGCTATTCGCGCCGCTTTCGACCATCCCCGCGGCGTTGACACCAATCTTGTCGACGCGCAGCAGGCCCGCCGGGTCCTCGACCGTCTCGTGGGCTATAAAATCTCTCCCATTCTGTGGGACAAAGTCCGCCGCGGCCTTTCAGCCGGCCGCGTGCAGACCGTGGCGCTTCGCCTGATCGTCGAGCGCGAGGAAGCAATCCGCGCCTTCGTGTCGCAGGAATACTGGACCATCCACGCAATGCTGGATGCGGGGCAGCCTCCGCTGTTCGAAGCCAAGCTCATCAAGCACAAAGATGAAGACGTTGAGGTAAGAAATCAGGAAGCGGCTGACAAGATTGTCGCGGCGGTCAGCAAAGCCAAATGGCAGGTTGCTTTGGTCACGCAAAAAGAAAAGAAGCGCAACCCCCCACCGCCCTTCACGACCTCCAAGCTGCAGCAAGCTGCTTATAACCGTCTGCGGTTCACGGCCAAGCGCACCATGTCCTTGGCGCAAAAACTTTATGAAGGCGTCGAACTCGGCGACGAAGGCTTGGTCGCGCTCATCACCTACATGCGTACCGACTCGGTCCATGTCTCGAATGATGCGCTGGCGCAAGTGCGCGAGCTAATTCCCCAGCGTTTTGGCGCGGACTATCTTCCCGAGAAGCCCAATTTCTATAAGTCCAAAAAAGATGCGCAGGAGGCGCACGAAGCGGTCCGGCCCACCGACGTCACGCGCGCTCCCGAAGACGTGCGCAAGTATTTGGACGACGATCTCTTCAAACTCTACCAATTGATTTGGCAACGCTTCGTGGCTTCACAGATGCTTCCTGCCATTTTCGATCAGACCACGATCGACATTCGCGCCGGCGAGTACACTTTCCGCGCTAGCGGCTCGGTCCAGAAGTTCGATGGCTATCTTCGCGTTTATCAGTTGCCTGCTTCGGTCGCCGATCGCGAAGAAGACGAAAAGGACGAGGAGGGCGAAGGCCGCGCGCTCCCGCAGGTTACCGAAGGTCAGACACTGCGCCTCGACAAGATTCGCCCCGAGCAGCACTTCACGGAGCCGCCTCCGCGCTACAACGACGCGACTCTCGTCAAAGAACTCGAAGAAGACGGCATCGGCCGCCCCTCCACTTACGCCTCGATCATCTCGACGCTGGTCGAGCGCGAATACGTCACCAAGAATCAGGGCCGTTTCTCGCCCACCATGCTCGGCGAGCGTGTGTGCAAGCTGCTGGTGAAAAGCTTTGAGGATATTTTTGATTTGAGATTCACTGCCCGCATGGAAGAAGAGCTCGACGAAATCGAAGAAGGCAAGCTTCCCTGGCGCGAATCGGTCAAGGAATTCTGGGAGAAATTCGTCATCGACCTCGACAAAGCCGATGACGAAATGCTTTCCTACAAGGCCGGCATCCCCACCGGCAGGAAATGCGAAAAGTGTGGCCAGGGCGAATTGCTCGAGCGCATCAGCCGCCACGGCTTCTTCCTCGGCTGCTCGCGCTATCCCGATTGCGATTTCATCGAGGACCTTGCGCCCGAAGGGCAGGACAACGGCGACGAAAACAAGGTCCACTATTGCGACAACTGCGGCAAGGAAATGGCCATCAAGCGCGGGCGCTTCGGAACTTTCTTGGCCTGCACCGGCTATCCCGATTGCAAAACCACCCGCCGTCTCGTCCAAGGCACGCGCATCGCGCATCAGCCCGATGAACCGCTCGATGAAAAGTGCCCCACTTGCGGTAACGGCCTGGTCAAAAAGCACGGCCGCTTTGGCGAATTTATCGGTTGCTCCGGCTATCCCAAGTGCAAATACACGCGACCCATCACCTTGGGCATCAAATGCCCCAAGTGCCACGAAGGTGAATTCGTCCGCCGCGGCAGCGCGGGAAGAGGCGGCCGCGCCCGCGTTTTCTACGGCTGCTCGCGCTATCCCGATTGCGATTTCACCACGCCGCACATGCCCATCGCCGAGCCTTGTCCCAAGTGTGGCGCTCCTTTCATTGTTGAAAAGCGCACTAAAGCCGGTACGGTTCGCTCCTGCCTGAAGGAAGGCTGCGACTGGGAGATGCTCGTCCCCGAAGCTCCCCCTAAGGCCCAGCCTGAAGAAACTCCCGTCCCCGTGGCAGCCAAGTCCTAACGGACCCGATGAGCATCATCGCCCATCTAAGACAGGTTTCTGCGGACCAAATCAAGCAGTTCGAAAAAGATCCTTCGACCGCCTATAGCTTCATTCTAGGGACGGCCCTGTCCAACGTCAGAAACACTAGTCAGGAAATTCAGGCCTGGAAAGCCAGGAACGCACTGACTCTCCTAAAGGTCATCCAGGCCGGAAAGCTTGAGAACTTGAACACTCAGGACAGACTGCTTTTTGACAAGGCACATCTCGAGCTTACGAACATCTCTAGAAAAGCAGTTCTACAAGGTGTCGCATCTATGCCAAAGCGCTCGCTAGACGCAAAAACCGGTCTTTGCCTGGAGAAGTCTTGGCATGGGATTCACTACCTGCTTACCGGAGTCGCAAAAGGTGGCAGCCCACCCCTTTCTTGGGCAGTGCTCGGGGCCAAAGAGATTCCTGACCCCGAGAAACTCCTTGCGTACGGTCCGGCGCGTGCGCTGACGCCAAAACAGGTGGCTACTGTTTCTAGGGCCCTATCGAGTTTCACAGAAAGAGAATTTCGACGGCGATTCAACCCAAAAGAAATGGAGGCTGCAAAGATTTATGCAGTGAGGGACGACGGAGATTTGGAGTATCTCTGTGACTATTTCACTAAACTCAAAGCCTACTATTTGCAAGCAGCAAAGAAGCACCAGGGCATGCTCGCCCATTTCGATTGAGCCAGCCTCTCCCCATTTAGCTTCGGATTCGACCAGCAGGGTAGTCCGTGCCCGTGGCAGCCAAGTTCTGATTTGCACGCATCGAAAAATTGAGCGACGTTTCCGCTTCCCACGGGGTGGCGCGCGCCTATACTGTTTCTGGGCCTTCTCCTGGAGCCGTACCCGAGCATGAAAGAGACAATCGCGAAATTCCTGCAATATCTCCGGATGGTAAAGAATTCCTCTCCTCACACGGTTGTGAACTATGGCAAGGACCTCGAACAATTCCTCGCTTACCTCTCGCCGCCCGGCGCAGCGCCTCCTGCCCTCAACGAAGTGAACCACGGCATGATTCGCGAATTCGTTGCTCACCTCCACGATCACGGCTTGGAAAAAACCTCCATCGCCCGAAAAATTGCCGCGCTTCGCTCTTTTTTCAAATATTGCGTCCGGGAAGGCCTCTTAATGGAAAACCCTGCTCGCTTGATTCCTACGCCCAAGCTGCCGAAGCGTCTTCCGTCCGTTCTTTCGGCGGAAGAAATGAACGCCTTCTTGAACCAGCTTTCGGGAGCGGCTTCGGTTTCTGTGGCAACGGAACGATCTCCGCGGAAGCGCGCCTCCACGAAATCGGCCGCTTCAGCAACATCGCCCGCTCTCGAAGACAGTCTCTTCCTCAGGCGCGACCGCGCGTTGCTCGAATTGCTCTACGCCGCCGGCCTCCGCGTCAGCGAACTCACGGGCCTGAATCTCGTCGACATCGACGAGAAAGAGCGCATCCTTCGCGTCCGCGGCAAAGGCAACAAGGAACGCATCGTTCCATACGGCTCGAAGGCCCAGGAAGCGCTCGAAAAATATTGGCCGCTTCGCGAGCAACTCTTGCAGCAATCTCAAGACTCGGGCCCCAAGTCCGACCCCTATAGCCAGCCGGTTTTCCTCAACTATGCGGGCCGGCGCCTAACGCAGCGCTCCGTTGGGCGCATCGTCAAAAAATACGTGCGTCTGGTCAACGTCAACTGGGACCTGCACCCTCACTCGCTCCGCCATGCCTTCGCCACTCACTTGCTCGCCGACGGTGCGGATCTGCGTGCTATCCAGGAATTGCTCGGCCACCAATCTCTCTCCACCACGCAAAAGTACACTCACGCTTCCATTCGCCAGTTGATGGAGATTTACGACAAAACGCACCCCCACGCGTGATTGCCGCATCTATTGCTTTTTGCCGTTCACCAAGCTTGGGATACCCTAGAAAGCCTCAAAGGGTGGGTATGGCGCTGCGTGTTGCCGCGGTTTGCGGATTCTTTGCGCTTCTTTGCCTCGGGCTCGGCAATCCTGCCCAAGCCCAGGACAATTACGAAATTCAAGTCTACGAATACGAGACTGTCGAGCCGCATCACACCATGGTCGAGCTCCACAGCAATTTCACTTTCGAAGGATCGAAAACTCCCCAGGACGGAGTTCTCCCCACAAATCATCAGTTGCACGAAACCATCGAAATCACACGAGGGTTCACCGACTGGTTCGAGACCGGCTTTTATATTTTCACTTCGGCGAAAAGTGGCCAAGGCATCCAGTGGGTGGGCGATCACATCCGCCCGCGCGTGCGCATTCCTAAAAAATGGAACTGGCCCGTCGGCCTCAGCCTTTCCAATGAAATCGGCTACCAGCGCCGGCAGTTCTCCACCGACACTTGGACCTGGGAAATTCGCCCTATCATCGACAAGCAGATTGGCCCCTGGTATCTTTCTTTCAATCCTGCGTTTGACCGCTCCTTTCACGGCGACACCGTCCATCAGGGCGTCACGTTTTCTCCCGATTTCAAATTCAGCTACGACTTCACGAAAAAAATCACCGGCGGATTCGAGTATTACGGAGCGCTGGGTCCAGCCACCGATTTCCTCCCCATAGGCCAGCAACAGCATCAGCTCTTTCCCGCTATCGACCTCAATCTCTCCCCAAATTGGGAGGTTAATTTTGGGCTGGGCGTGGGAATGACGCGTTCGACCGATCACTTAATCTTCAAAACGATTCTCGGCTACCGGTTTAACTTTTGACGCGTCTTTTATCGAAGCGGAGGGCACTTCATTGAACTATCAGCTGGCTCAAATCAACATCGGGCGCCTCATCGCGCCCATTGATGATCCCCAAATCGCGGAGTTCGTTGCTCAGCTCGATCCCATCAATGCTCTTGCGGACAAAGCGCCTGGCTTTGTATGGCGCCTACAATCCTCCTCCGGAAATGCCACCGACATCATCTACGATCCGCGCGACACCTCCATCCTTCTCAACATGTCGGTCTGGGAATCGCTCGAGTCCCTGCGCAACTACATCTATCGGTCCGATCACGCTCGCGTCCTGCGCGACCGCGCCAAGTGGTTCGAGAAAATGGACAAACCCATCTACTGCCTCTGGTGGGTCGCCGCAGGAAACATCCCCACAGTCGCGGAAGGCCGCGAGCGCATGGAGCATTACCAGAAGCATGGCGCGACTCCCTATTCCTTCTGGTTCAACAAGCACTTTCCAGAACCCGCCGGCGAAAACGTTTGCGTCTAGCCCTCGCCTGCCGCAACGCGTCACGAATTTCTAATCGGGCTCCTCCCCTCGGCCAAGTTCGAAAACAAAAACGGCCGGCGGTTTCTCCGCCAGCCGTTTCCTGATTTAAGTCTCTTTCCTTACTTACAACTCGTTCCTACCGGTGCCCGCCTCCATGAAATCCACCGCCGCCGTGGAACCCGCCACCACCGTGAGCAAAGCCTCCACCGACTGGCCCGTGCGTGATGCCCCCACGACCCACGACTGTTGGTCCGCGACCGACAAATCCTGGCCTGCCGTAGAAGCCGGGGCGTCCATAGAAGCCCGGCCGGCCATACCAACCGCGGCCATACCAGCCACCATGCCAATACCCGTGATACCAGGGGCCAGCCCCGATGAACACCCCGCCGACGAACCAATCAGGTCCGTAGTAGCCATAGGGGGCGCAGGCATACGGATAATACCCGTAGTAGCCGTACAGGCACACCGGTGCCGGGCCAACATAGGCAGGACCCACGCCTACTCCAACGACCACTCTTTGCGCATTCGCAAACGAAGCGAAAAACAAGCAAATCCCGAGTAAAGCTGCAAATCTTAGGTATCGCATCTCTTGATCCCTTCTCTCCGCCTCGCTCTTCCAAAGCCCCTTAAGTCATTCCAGCCCATCCAGTTAGAGCGGACGTCTACGATACTAAACCCTACACCTCCAAAAAGGTTGCGATCTTGCTGAGAAACACGGCGAACACCCCCCAAAGCACCTTGCTCGCATCAGACAGACATTCCGGGGGGCTATTTGCGCAACCTCACAATCAAGCGACGACCGAATCACGGGTGACGCCTCTCTCGGGCTCCCTGCCCTCCGTATGATCTCCATCGTCTCCGCCTGACCTCCCTTTGCGAACACGCGTGATTACAGGTTGGAATCATATTGACTGACCACCAGTCAGTAGTGTATTCTGTCTTTGCGCAACTCGTCCCTCGCCCAGCAAGCATCGGAGGGCCTTTTATGACTGCCGACACGCCACGCACTCTTCCCCTTCCCAACCTGCTTCGCGGCCACCCAGCGCTCCGCAGTTTCATCGTCATTCGCTCCGCCGATGAGCTGAGCTCGCAAATGCTGAACGTCGCCATTGGCTGGTATGTCTACTCCGCGACCCGCAATCCAATGAGCCTCGCCTACGTCGGGCTTGCGCAATTCCTTCCCAGCATCGTAGTTCTCCTGTTTGCGGGTCACGCAGCGGACCGCTTCGAGAGGCGCAAGCTGATTCGTCTCTCTCTGTTCCTCCAAACCTTTTGCCTAGCCGCATTCGGGGTCTGGCTTGCTGCGGCGAGGCCTTCCCCCGGTCCGGTCTACTTGCTCTTGTTTGTCTTGAGTTCAGCACGGGCTATCTGCTCTCCCGCAATGTCCGCAATTCTTCCCAGCGTTGTAAGCGGCCAGGAGTTTCCTCGGGCCGTCGCGGCTAGCTCGTCGGCCTTTCAGATTTGTACTATCGTTGGACCGGCCATCGGCGGCCTCATTTATGCAGTGAGCGGCCCAGGCATGTTTGCCGTAGCTACCGCGCTGTACCTCCTCGCCGCCGCCCAATCGCAGCGTCTGCCTGTCGGAAGCCTCCCCTCAGGGGATCCGCAAAGCGAGTTATCTGACAAGAGCGTCCTTGCGGGCGTCCGTTACGTCAAGTCGAACCGCTTGCTCTTGTCTCTCATTTCGCTTGATCTTTTCGCGGTTCTTCTCGGCGGCGTTATGGCGCTGCTCCCGATTTACGCCAAGGAAATTCTCAATGTCGGCCCCGTCGGGCTTGGTTGCCTGCGTTGCGCGCCTGGCGCGGGCGCGGCGCTTGTCGGCCTGCTCTTGGCGCACCGCACCATCAACCGCAGCGCTGGGAAGCGCATGCTCGCCTGCGTCGCCGGCTTCGGTGTGGCGACTGTTGTCTTTGCCCTCTCCGCAAGCTTTTGGCTGTCGCTCGCTGCTCTGATAGTAGCTGGCGGCTTCGATATGGTAAGCATGGTAATCCGGCAAACGCTCGTGCAGCTATCGACGCCGGACCGCATGCGCGGCAGGGTCAGCGCCGTGAATTGGCTGTTTATCGGTGCGTCCAGCGAATTGGGAGAGTTCGAATCAGGCGCCACCGCCGCTTTGTTTGGCACCGTGCCCGCTGCGCTCTTGGGCGGCGTAGGGACTCTGGTTATCGTGGCCTTATGGGCTCTGTTATTTCCTGAGTTGCGCGGCGCCGACCAGCTCGTCGATGCAGGCGCAGAGCCCGTTGCCGCAGACTAACAACTTTGCTGCGGCGAGCTTCGCTGTGCAATTCACTTTCGCTATGCTACGGTCAGTGACCGTCGTTCAGTCGTTTCGAAAAACCCGGTCATCATGCAAACTGCTTCCAAATCTCGTCCACGAACCAAACCCGCCGAGCAGCGCCGCACTGACCTAATGAATGCTGCCCAGCGCTTGTTTCTAAAGCACGGCGTTGGTCCGACCACTATCGAACAAATCACCTCCGGCGCGGCGGTCGCCAAAGGCACTTTCTATCTTTATTTTTCCTCCAAAGAAGACATACTGGCCGCGCTCGCCGACCGCTTCGCGCAAGAACTCCTTGCCGGGATAAAAGCAGCAGTAGAGGAAAAATCAAAAGAGGATTGGAGCGGAAAGCTGGCCGCTTGGGCCACCGCAGCAGTGCACGGTTACCTGGATTCCATTCAGCTACACGACATTCTCTTCTACGGGTCGCGTCCACACACGCGGAAGGGCATGGTCGACAATATCGTGATCGATTACCTTGCAGAAATGCTTCAGGCTGGCGTAAAGGCGAAAGCGTGGCGCATCGGCGATCCCCGTTTCACGGCCGTCTTTCTGTTCAGCGGCCTGCATGCCGCGGTTGATCATGCATTCGTGGAGGAGTCGCGCGTGAATCGAAGCCGGCTGGTTCACAACCTGAAAGAGCTTTGTTTCCGCGCCGTCGGCCTGCCTTCCGGTTAAGCGCGTCGCGCTTCGCGTTCACGCGCGAATTATGGTTCGTTTGGAACAAATTTCCAAGAGGGATCTGGATCGTACGAGGTCATGGTTGCTGCAATTTTCGCGCTGTTCGCGCCAAGGTTCTTCTCGTACACGCGTCCTTGCTGGTTGATGATGAACGTCATCACGCCAGACTTGCCCCAGCTGTCCGGATAAGCGACCAGCGCGTAACCAGCGATCATGTTTTCATTGATGATGTAGCCGTACTTGCCGCCCGGCGCGTGAGGTCCCTGGCTGACCAGGATCTTGAAGTGGTAGCCGTGATACGGCTCATGCTGGAGCGTTGCAGCTTCCTCGGACGCGGCTGTTTTGGCCGTGCCTGCCGTGGCGTTGCCCTCAGGCTCGTAACCTTCAGCGCGAGCCTGCGCGACGAGTTTGCCCAGCGGGCTCGGCTTCTCGTCTTCGCCGGTTTCCCAAAACAGCCCGTCGTGTTTGCCGGACGTGCTGATGAAGCGCAGCGCATACACGGCGACTCCATCATGATCCCAATCGCCTTCCGTGTAGTATTCCCACTGGGCGATGGCGTAAGCGCGGCAGGTCTGGATGGCGGAGAGTTCATTCTCTCCAATGCGGCGGTTTAGGACTTCCTCGAGCCCGGCTTTGGTATCGAACATCCACTTTCCATCCTTCTGCACAATCGGAATGGGAGCAGGCCAATTGTCATTGCCGACGATTACGGTGTACTTCGTATCACTGTCTTTTTTCAGCTTCGCCGATTCCTCGACTGCAGTGGCAAAATCACTCAGGTCTTTGTCGTCTTCCACTTGGTCGCCGGAGAGCAATTGCGTGTAGTCCGGGCCAAAAAGTTTCGGCAAGGCTGAGCGGTCTCTGTCTTTTGCAGCGGAAACTAGCGCTTGCAAAGCGTCATCCGGCGAAGAATAGGTAGCTTGCTGCGAATCCTGAGGAGTGCGAGCCGCGCCAAACGACGCGCTCGCCGCAAACATCAATGCGATGAGCACAAAACAGCCTGCAAACTTGCCGAGAAATGCAAATTGCCTTTCGTAGTTTATCTTCCGCCCTCGCGCATTCGAGAGAGTGCTCTTCCCTTCTAGCCGGTTTCTCATGGCCGCTTCCCTCCTCCGCCCGCTGGACGGCCCCCGCCACCTCCTGCCCTGCCTCCTCCGCCACCCCCTCGCGGTGCTGGTGCTGGCCGCGACATTTGCTGGCGGCTGCTCTGGCCGCGCTGGCTCGACGCCTGCGCGTTGAAATTTCCTTCCGAGCGGCCAAAGGTGTGCGGTCCTGCGTTCGTCTGCGGACGATTTTGCTGCTGCCCTCGGTTTGTTGCTTCCGTTTGTGGCCGGTTTTGCGCTTGCGCAGGTGGCCGGTTTTGCGTTTGGAGGTCCGGCCTGCCTTGCAGCCCTTCGCGGCCTCGGAAATTGTTGACGTTCGAATTAGCGGTGTTGATGTTGCGGTTCAGCACTTTGTTGTTCACCGGCGGAGCATTGTTGTTCTGCATGCGATTATTCAAATTCCGGTTGGCCGTCTGGAAATTGTTCTGGCGAACTACGTTGTTGTACGTCACGTTCTTGTGAATCGAGTTGTACCGGTTGATGTTGGTCACGTTCACGCTGCGATTGATCACCGTGCGGTTCACGTTGATGGTCGTGTAGCGGTTATTGATGTAAGCGTTCGTCACATGCACGTAAGGACGGCAGCGCGCCATCCACCCGCCGTTCCACCCGCCCCACGGATGCCACCCGGTGTAAAACACGCCACCCCAGCCTCCGCCAAAGCCCCAATGGAAATCCAGGTTGAGCCACGCACCGATGGGAAATCCCACTCCAAAAGTAATCGCGGGTCCCCAGTACGGGCGGCGGTAAAAGCAAATCGCCGGGTCATATACCGGAACATAGATGAATTGCGGCTGAACGGGATCAATGGCGATGTAATCGCCATTTTCAATCACTTCCTGCTGCGGCGAGGTTTCCAGGTTGCCGACATGGCGCGCCATGTGGCGGAGCCGCTGAACCGCGGCGGATACATCAGCAGATTGATTGACGTAAGCCTGCCCGACGGAAGTGGTCCAGTCGATTTTGTCGGCCATCATTTGCACCACGCTGGGGTAGTGCGCAATGGCCTTCACGCTGATGTCCCAGCTTTGTTCGTCAATTCCTGCTTGTCCGTTCGCGCGCACGTAGCGTGCTGCTTCTTCTACCTGATCGGGGAACGTCGCCGCAACCAGCGTCTGCGCTAGAAGAGGATCGGGATACAAAGCGATGGGCGACAGCAGATTGTCCAGCTGGTCCGCCGAAAACGGCTGATACGAAGAGTTCTGGTCCGGCGGCGGAGCCTGATATTGCGGCGGCGGGGGAGGATTCTGCTGCTCATCCTGCGGGTACGGCCGGGCGGCCGACGGCGGGGCCGTCGCTGCTATCAGCAAAATCCCGGTGAGCGACAACACGAAAATAGAGGCCACAGTTCTACGCATATTCAACTCTCTCCTTTGTGGCGTGCACCTAGAAAAGCGGGGCCAGGGCTGTCCCTCGTTGGACGATTCCGGCAACAGCGCGGTTGCAACGAGCGGTGGAATGCGAGGAACCGGCGGAGACGGCGGCTTCATAACCATAAAAGCATAGCACTTCCCTTATTCGCCGGTGTTTCAGCCTGCGGAAAAGTTCCGCGTCGTGACCAAGCTCATTGCAAATCAAGCTTTTCGTCGGCCCAGCCGGTGAGCAAATTGCCTTGAATCGAATCCGCTCACCACTCCTTTGGTGTCTGACTTGCATTGCTATAAGGTCCAACCCAGCGCTCTAACTGAAGTTGCATGGACCTGCATTAGGCCGCGTCGCAGGCTGATGAAATCTCTTTGCTGTTTCTCTACTGAATCGGCGGCCACGCCTTGCATTGCGAAACGCTGAGTGGCGCAGCTAGAGGAGGCCCGAGTCTAAAGCGAATCACCCCGTTCGACGTCGAGCAGAAGCTTCTTGTTCCGGTGTTGCTGTCGACGGGCGTAGCAACCACCACGTATTCCCCACACTTGCCTTGCGCGCAAATCGCTTTGAGTTTGAACCGGTATCCCGACTTCGTGCACCACGCCTCTGCCGTGCAGCTAACATTCCCCAGACTGGCGTCGATAAGAGCTGCGTGCTCCTCCGAATAGGCGTTAAGTTTCCGTGGATCCGGCCCAAGCGTGGCCAGATTGGGAGCAAACCCTCTTTGCGGATATGACGCTTCGTAGGTAACCTCGGCAGTGTTCACCGTCCTCACGCTTCCGACAGCGCTCGCCTCATTCGCGGCCATTCTGGACCGCAGCAAGTTGGGAATCGCGATGGCCGCCACCACCAGAACTGCGCCCGCATCGAAAGCTGGGCTCACACTCGCTTCTTTAATCGAGTTGTCCTCACCGTACAAACACACGACTGCCGGACTGATCTCGATCGGGTTTTTCGCGAGCGATTCCGCCATCTCCGGCGAGACTTGCCGAAGCTGCAACGCCGCCATGCTCATCGGATCCTCATAGAGCAGTGCGGAGGCCTCAGGCGCGTGGCCCGGCAGCATGGCAGCAAGGAACTTCTTGGATTTTCCCAGCGCCGCGCCTGACTGGTGCAGCCGAACCGCGTCCGCAACTACTTCCTGGCTCGAGCCTACGATCCAATACCCATCCACAAACGCATATCCGATTTTCACGGTGGTCTTCCCGTTGGGAATGAGGACCGTTTGATAACTCACGCCTCCATCTTCAGCACTCTGCGACTCAAATTTTGCGGCCGCCAGAAGCGTGTTCAGGGTTTGTTGAATATGATTGGCGTCTTTCACCGCGAGCATTGCCCTCCACGTAGGCTGCGGAGGCGCAACGCTATCCAGTTCCAGGGTCAGCTCACCTCCCAAGAGTCCAAGCAAATCGTCCTTGAGACTGAGCTTCAAGGCCTGCTCGAACACCTCAACCGCCGCGAACGGGTTCGAATTCGAATTGCTGGCCAGCGCCTTAGTATCCTCAAAGATCTCCGCCGGGTTCTTCAGTACGAAACTGGCTGCCATTAGCGCTTTGGGCGAGACGAAATCCAGGCTGCCCAGTGGCTGCGGCTTCGCCAGCCACGCCGCGCTTCCTCGCCGCGGGCCACTGAAGCTTAATTCCGATTGGCTGACTCCCTGGCCGCCCACATCCTTGTGCGCCCACACCGCATACTGCATGTCCGCAAATCCGCTCTGTTGGAAAGTTGCGTTTTGCCTGTCCGCTGGCGGGAGTTGGTCCAGCATCTTGTGCACGTCCCCAGCCGCCAGAACCGTCACGCCACCCTTGTACTCCTGCGTGATCCTTTGTCCAAAAGGAGTGGACGCAAACTCGCGGCTGCCCCGCTCCATTCGCGCATGGAAACGCCGCAGCGTGGCTACGTTGAATGCGCCCGCGACATAATCAGGCCGCACCAGCACGACCAGTTCTTGCCCTGGATTCCGTTCCTTCGCCATCGCGAGTTCTTGCACGTCCAGCACGCGCACGCCCGGTTTGGATTTGTCGGCGAGTTGCTCCAACATTTCTTGAAGAAATTTTTTCAAGCCTGGTTTCTTAACTTCTGCAACGATGAGCAACTGCGGTTCCTTGCCGACCATTTCCACCGACGCCGCAATTTCGTCGCCCAGGTATTGGTCCAACTGATAGAGCTTCTCCAGGCCGTCTTCCAGCTTCGGCCCGTTCTTGGCCATCTCGCCCTGTGACCACCAATCGCGCAGCGCGGCACTTTGTTCCCGTTCCTGCCGGAATAGCTTCAGCGTTTGATTCACCACCTCGCCATAATTTGGAAACGCGGCATAAGCCAGCGTGGCTTGCGGCAGTAGCGGCAGCAGGCGGCTCTCCGCTCGCGGCGCCGGAAATTGAACTTCGTGCTGAAACCTCTCCACCAGCCTGCCAAACTCCGCCAGCAATCCTGGATGCTCGTTCAGATACTTGGACAACTCCTGTTGCGCTTGCTGGGGGCCCTGTGTGCTTTGTGCCTGGCCCGCCGGACCAAACAGTAGGAATGCAGCGGCCATCGCCGCGCACTTGAGGAAATATTTCCAGTTCCGCCGGAGAATTTGCGAGTGTCCCATCCGTCTATACCCCCGTCATGAATAATTCAGCATAGACGCCTCCACCCTTTCCTCAGCCAGCAAAACACTTACGAAATCTCTTAAGTTGCCCGAGAAGTTACGGGCCACCAGCGGCTTCAGACACCGCCATTGTTGCGGGGCATGGTGGATGCACGTATAGTTGCAGTATGAGCCCACTCCGTGCTCGCGTTCAGAACGGCCGCATTGTGCTTGACGAGCCTACGACTTTGCGCGAAGGGACGGTTATTGACCTCGTCGCAGACGATGAGGGTGACGATCTAACCGACGAGGAACGTCGCGCCTTGCATGAAGCATTGCTGGCGTCCGGGAAGTCGGTCGAAGCTGGTCGACTTCGTCCTGCATCTGCAATCCTGGACGAGTTGCGCCAACGGCGGTGAGCCTTCCGGTTCGCATCACTCCTGAAGCTGAGGTGCAAATCCGCGAAATTGATGGTTGGTGGCGGAAGAATCGGCCTGCCGCACCAGCTTTGTTTCTAGATGAGCTGAGTGAATCTTTTGATCTAGTCACGAACGCGCCGCAGATAGGGAGGCGGTACCGCCAGTCACCTGTGCGCCATGTGCGGCGGTTGCTGCTCCGAGCAACTCGGTATCACCTTTATTACATGCCGCTTCCCGGTGAGGTCATAGTGCTCGCCTTATGGCATGCGCAACGCGGCGTTGGGCCACCTCTGCGCACACCATGAGATAACTCCGAACGTTGCATGGACTTTCACTTCGACCGGAGTTTGACCGCTGTCCTGATGATGATGATAACCCCAACGAAATGCTGAACTACCCAAACGCCAGTAAGAAAATGATCGTCTGTAGTTTCTAAGGGAAAGGCGATTTTATGTTCACGACTTTTTGCGCAGAGAGCTCATTCCTAACTCACTCTCTACGTGTTACAACTGCGATTCGATGGCTTGAGCGATTTCCTCGTAGCTGATCAGTCCCTGCACCTTTTTCACGATCTTGCCATCGCGCGAAATGAGAAAGCTGGTTGGATAACCCAGCAAGCCGCCAAATTTATCCGCCACTGCATCGTTGCCTCGCATCACCGGATAATTGATCGGCAGTTTCTGGCCGTTTACGTCGAACCGCTCTTTCTCCAGGAACTTCTCGACCGTTGCATTATCTTCGTCATCCACGTCCACGCCTAGAATGGTGAAGCCCTTCCCGGAGTATTTCTGCTGCATTTCGATCAGCCAGGGAATCTCCACTTGGCAAGGTTCGCACCAAGTGGCCCAGAAATTCACCAGCACTACTTTTCCGCGGTACTCGCTCAGCTCGACTGCTTTGTCGTCCAGTTTCTTGAACGTGACTTCCGGCGCCGGAGGAGCATCAGCGCGCACTGTGCCTATTGCAGATCCTCCAAGCTTCACTCGCGTGATTTTGTCCACATAGTAGGTGCCGAGGATCAGCACGAGCACCGTGCCGACCATTAGCGCTGTTTTCTTTCCCGGTGCCGACATTATCGCCGCCCAGTTTTTCACCACGGCGATCACCACAATCGCCGCCAGTAACACGGCAACCAAAATCCCGAAGATCTTTCCGCCAGCTCCGGTCGTCGTCACTCGCTCGAGCCAGCGGACCGCCGTGTCCAGGAATCCGAGCTTCCCGGCGAGCCAGGTCAACCTGTTTACGAATACCAGGCTGCCAATAAAGAGCAGCAGCGCTCCGCTGAACAGCTCAACCGCATGCAGGTATTTCCGGAAATTCTTGTAGAAGACCATAAAGCGGCTGATTCCCAGCGCGGTCAGCAGGAATGGAATCGCTAGCCCAGCAGAATAAACGGCTAGCAGCAGCACGCCACGCCAGATTTTGTCGCTCGCGGCGGCGATGGCCAGCACTGTCGTGAGAATCGGTCCGATGCATGGGGTCCAGCCAAAGGCGAAAGCGAATCCCAGCAGGAATCCGCTCCACGCGCCCGGCTGCGCCACGGAACTGCGCAAGTGCACGTCGCGATTCAGCCAGCGTGCCAACGCCGGACCAAAAAAGCCGATGATAGAAAGGGAGAAGAAATGCAGCGCGCCGAGATCGCCAAGGAGCGGGCCGCGCCGGAGAAGTGAAATCACTCCAAGAACAACCATTAATGCGCCGAGCAGAATTCCGGCTCGCACGCTCAGCTTGATTAACAAACCGAGCAAATGCAGTCCAAAAAGCAGGATGAGCGCGCCGGCAATTGGCACCAGCAGATGACGGTTTTCTTTCAGGAAGCTGCCGACCGCGCTGGCCGTAGCGCCGAACGAGATGAAAACAACAGAGAAGCCGGTGACAAACGCGAGCGCCGAAGAAAAGAGTCCCCCGCGAGGCACTTCGCCTTGCCGAAGCTGCTCCATGCCAATCCCCGAAAGCATGGAAATGTATCCGGGCACCAGCGGCAATACGCACGGCGAGAGAAACGAGACCAGCCCGGCGAGAAACGCTCCTGCGAGAGAGACATCGGTCATATTTGCATCATACCTTCAATCGAAAGAAACCCGTAGGCCTCTGAACATTCCCACAAGGACGACCGCAGGCTAGCCAGAGCTGGGACAGCAGCACCCGATTCGAACGGAGATTCAGGGACAGTCCAGCCATTAGACGCGGGAACCAGGAAAAGGAAACACGCGGCGAGGTTCAAGCGAACGGGCGACAGATGAAGCGTTTGTCTGGCGCGTCCATTTCGAAGTCCTCGTCCGCGGCTCCTGTAGTTCGCTGATTGTAAAGAAGTTACAAGAATGTGGAGTGGCACGGCCTTTGCCATGGTTTGTTCGAGCGCCTGGGAGCGGCGCCTCGATGCAATTTGATTGGTCGCGATTCGAATGGACGCCAAACAAGGTCACGCTGTTGCGGGTGGTGGTGGGATTTGCCGCCGTCAGCCTCTTTGGCCACGGCGCTTGGGCAAATCTCTCGGCCGTCGCGCTGACCGTCGCCGCCATCGCCCTCGACGCGCTGGATGGACACATTGCGCGAAAGAAAAGAATGGCCACACCGCTCGGCGCGCAACTCGACATTCTTGGCGACCGCATGATCGAGAACGTGTACTTCACCTACTTCGCCGTTGTCGGCATGGTTTCGCTCTGGCTCCCGGTTTTGTTTTTCGCGCGCGGCGCGGCCACAGACTTTCTGCGAGGTCTGGCGATGAAAGCTGGCCACTCCGGGTGGGGCGCGAACGCCATGCTGCAAACGTGGTGGGGCCGGGCGCTGGTGGCTTCGCGCTGGAGCCGCGGACTCTACGCCGCGATGAAGTGCCTCTGCTTTTGCTACCTGGGACTGGAGCTGGCGTTGACGCGAGGGCCCGTCGCACTGGTCAGCGGGCTCACTGGAGATGTTCACGCGATGATTCGCAACGGTGCGCAAACACTTACTTCGCTGACGGCCGCGTTTTGCATCGTGCGGGGTTTGCCGGTGCTGCTGGAAGGTTGGAGATTTTTCGCGGGAAGTGTCGCGAATGCACGTGGAGCGAAGCGCGCTGCGCAGGAGGCGGCATGAGCGGACGAAAGGAGGTTCAGGAAGTAAGGGAAGTTAATGACGTGAAGGAGAAGCTCGTCGGAATTGCTGCGTTTTTCGATTTAGATGGAACACTGCTGCCGCTGCCATCGCTGGAACGCAGATTTTTTCGGATGTTGCGGCGTCGGGGAGAAATTCCGCAGAAGAATTACTTCTTGTGGCTGGCCGAAGCGCTCCGGCTTCTGCCGCGCGGCATCGCCACAATGTTGAACGCCAACAAAATGTACTTGAGAGGCGTGAGAGTTTTTGAAGAAAGTGGCGCAGAGAATTTCGATGAGTTCTCCGCGCACGAAGAAGCACTGGAGCGCGTGGCGTGGCACGCGAAACAAGGACACGTGATCGCGATTGTTAGCGGAACACTCGAGCCGCTTGCGATCGCGTTTGCGCAAGCACTGGAAGGAGAACTTGCGTCACGCGGAGTTGATGTGGAGGTTCGTGTGCGCGCCACGCGACTGGAAACAGTGCGAGGGTACTGGACGGGGCGAGTCTTGGGCGATGCGATGTTCGGCACAGCAAAAGCATGCGCCGCGCGTCGACTAGCGGAAGAGTTGCGAATCGATTTGTCGCAATCGTTCGCGTACGGGGACGGCGTGCACGACCAATGGCTGCTCGAGTCGGTTGGAAATCCTTTCGCTGTGAATCCTTCGCGAGAACTGCTGCGCATCGCGAAAAAGCGAGACTGGCAAGTGCTGGGTTGGAACCAAGAAAAATTAACAGAGAGAACGAGTTCACAGAGATCGCAGAGCAAACGATCGGAAACTGGAAAATTGGCCGGCGAATCTCTGCTGCCCGAACACTCACGAACACTTGGAAAACAATTCAGAAGCGTGGGGTCTTGCACATGAATGAAATTCCCCGAAGAAATTTTCAAAGTAACGAAAGCGTGATCGCGTGGCCGCGGCAAGCGGAGCGGCTTGGGATTCGTGCGCTGCTCGCTCGCGAATTCGCAGCCGCGTGGACGGCGTGTGGAGTGTTCGAGTGGGTTGCGCTGGGTTACCTGGGAATTTCGAGCGTGCTAATCACGCTCTACGCGGAGAATCTTGCGCACCCCCTGAAACTAATTGGCTTGCAGGCATTCATTGGATTCGTCATTCTCACTTTGTGCCGCATGGAAGCGACCACCTCCTCTGGCACGGATTGTAATAATCTTTTTCCCGACGGAACATCCAACGGTGGCAACGCCACTGCATCGCAGAAATTCTGGCACTTCTGGCGCCACTGGTATCCTCACCTTTTCTTTCTATTTTGTTTTGAAGAGCTGCGAGCGCTGGTGCACTTGGTGAATCCAGGATGGGAGGACGCAAAACTGATCGCGTTCGATCATTGGCTAACCGGCGTAAATCCTTCGCTTTGGCTCGAACGATTCGCGCAGCCGGCGCTAAACGAATTCATGCAGTTCGCTTACTTCACCTATTTTCTTTTTCTGCTGATTCTCGGCGCGGTTCTTTATTGCCAGCGCGATTTCAAAAGCTATTGGGAGGTGATGACGTACTCCGCACTCGGCTATGGGTTTGGCTACGTCATGGCGATGATTTTTCCCGTGCAGAGTCCGTGGTTCACGCTGGCCGGGCAGTGGCATGCAGAACTCGCGGGCGGACCGTTTACCGTACTGATTAATTTGATCGAGAAGTGTGGCCGCGTTCATGGAGCTGCCTTTCCCTCGCAGCACGTCGCAGGAGCGATGGCGGCGCTGTGGGGAGCGTGGCGGCACCGACGGTGGCTGTTCTGGATTTTCCTGCCGTTCGTGGCGTGCATGTGCGTTTCGACGGTGTACGTGCGGAATCACTACGTCGCGGACGTGCTGGGGGGGATGGTGACGGGGACACTGGGGTATGTGATCGGTAGGTGGCTGATCAGGAAGCAGAGTGTGGCCGCAGGCGCGTAACGACGGCGGCTATTTGGGCGCGGACAGAAACTTACCGATTGTTTCGTTTAAGAATTTTGCGTCGGCGGGATTGCTGGCCGCGCCAGCGGTGTGTCCCCACAACGACGGGATCGGCACCAGCGACACACCGGGAATAAACGCTGCCTCATAGCGCGCATCGCCAATTGGGAAATACAAATCCGTTTCCGACGGCATGTACAAGAACGGAACTTTGATGGTCTTCAGGGCGCGCTCCACGTCTCCACCAAATCCCGCGGTTGTGCCGACGTCGTGTTTTTCCCAAGTGCGCATTTGCAGAATTAGATTGTTGGCATCGGCGCCCGGAATGAAATTCGTGCGAAAGTCATTCAATACTTGTTCGAAGGTCGTTCCGGGCTTGGCTCCTTCGCGCCAGAGCTCGCGACGCCACCACTCCTGCGAAAACAGCCAGGCGGTCCACACAACGGCGAACGCTTCCAGCCCTTTCTTGGGCTGCTCCTTGTAATCTCCGTTTGCAAAGGCGGAGTCTGTGGTCAGCGCGGCAATTTGACCCTCGAGGCGCACAACTCCGTGGGGATAGCACTTCGCGGTGCCCGCGGTCGCTACGATGCGGTCGGCAAATTGGGGATAGCTCACGGCCCACTGAAAGGCCTGCTGGGCGCCCATGGAAAATCCGATGATCGCGCGCACGTGAGTAATCTTCAGCTCTTCGGTCAAGAGCTTGTGGACGGCGTCCACATTGTCGCGAATGGTCGTGACGGGAAAGCGCGGGCCGTGATAGGGCTCCGGTGTATTGCTGGGTGAAGAAGAATTGCCGTTGCCAAACAATTCCGTGGCGACCAGGAAGAGTTTTGAAGGGTCGAGCGCCTTGTCCGCTCCAATCAACCACTCATAGCCGTGAAAATCCGCCATGTAGTGCGACGGCAGGAGCACAGCGTTGTCCTTTGCATCGTTTAACTTGCCGTAGGTGCCGTAGACGATGCGCGCTTGCGGCAACGTAACGCCGCTTTCGGTCTTGAAATTTGCAATTAGGAATTCGTGGCGGTCCGCCTTGAGTGCGCTGGCAGCGGGCGCATTTTGCGCAAAAGCTGTCTGCGCGGTCAATGCAAGCAAAGTGAAAAGCTTCAGAATCAGTTTCCTCGTCATTTTCAAGACTCATCCTTTTCCGATGGACAGAATCGCAATGCGGTCGTCAAAGATGGCTCTCCACTGGATTCTATCTACGGTTGGCAGAATATCTAAGCGGGAGATGAGGCGGCTTCTGCGTTTGCGCCGCGGGGAGTCAAGAGTCCCAGCAAGATAGCTACGAAGAGCAGGGCGGGAATGTCTCCGTACAGGTGGCCGTGCTCGGTGGGCATGTTGAGTGCCTGAACGGTCATAATGCCCGCGTGGACGAGGCTCGAAAAGACAGTAAACCAAATCAGGCTGAGGTGACGGAGAGGATTGCGGGAAGCGATCAATAGGAAGACGCCAAGAGTGGCATAGACTCCCAGGATCATCTGCTCGTATTGCGGCTGGTTGGGACTCCAGCGCCATCCCGAGGGCCACAGAGACATCATTAGAGGATAAACGCCGAAAATAAAAATTAAGCCGACCAAAATGAGGGCGTAACGAAGATAAGTTAAACGAGCGGTCACAAAACACCTCCATGGGTTTTTCAAGCGGAGAACAACGCCAGGGTTGGAGGGATGGTAGATGCGGCGTTGCGGGTTGTCAACGGCCGAGGCAGATGCACATGCAAAGAGCCGGCCCTTGCTGATCAGGAGCTGGAGGAGGCGTTGCGGGCGAGGGGAACAGGGACGGGTTGAGAGACGGATTCAGATTCGGATTCAGATTCGGGAAGAGTTTGAGATGGCGGTGCAGGATGAGGCGCGGAGACGGACGGAGAGCGCAAGGAAAGGTTGGCAAGGGGGCAGTCGGGCGACAGCCAGCCTAGCTTGCGCTGGATAATTTGCTGCGAATATTTAGCGAGGTAATGAACGATGGTTTCGACACGAATCTTGATGCTGCCGGCGGGCTTGGTGGAATCCAGATCGCCGAACTTGAAGAAGAGAGTGCCGCTGGCTTCGACAATTTTCTGCGCGGGAGTGTAGGTGGGCTGATCCATGCCGCACTCGTAGCTGGAGAGACGAACGACGCAGGTGATCCAGGGGCAGCGCGTGGCGAATTTGGAGCCCCACATGATTTCGTTAGTGTTGCTGCTGTAGGAGGAAGTCCAGACGTCGGAAATGTCGAAGGGGCTGCGAATGCGCTTGGCGCGGAGATCGGCTTCGAAGAGCCAGTTCATCAGGTCGTCGTCGCCGGGAAGATACTGGAGCCAGAGAATGGGATAGCCGTGGGCCTGAAGCTCCGCTTCGATTTCGTGGCCGATGCCGGTATCCATGTGATAGGGGCGAGCAAGAACGAGGATGCAAGGTTTTTGTTCCTGTGCACACCAGGTGAGAATGTCGCGGCTCTGCTGGCGTGCTTTATCGGTGAAGGAATCGAGGGCGCGAAAACCGGCCTGGACAGCGCGTCCAGTTTCTTCGAGATCCAAATCGAAAATATCTTTCAAACCGAGATGAAGCTGTTCGGTCACCATGTGGCGGTCGCCGAGGCTGACAAAAGGCGAAGCGTAGACAACGTTGTTTTCGGCGAAAACGTCGCGCTCTTTCATGAAGCCAGCCTTGATGTTTTCGGGGCCGGCCATGACTCGAGTGCAGGTGACGGTGTCGACGACGTGACCGTAGAGGATGGAAGGGATGGAATGGATCATGGGGCTGAGCAAAATATTGATTTTCTTTTTCTGACCGAAGATCAGTTCGCCGTAGTGGCCGCTGATGCATTTGACGGGATAGCAGCAATCGACGGTGCCGCGGCCCTTACCGAATTCGCGGCCCTGCTCTTCGGAAGTGTCCGAGCTGAAAACGATATTTTCCGATTGAATGCCCAGCTCTTTCAGGAAGCCGACCCAGAACTGGCTGGTGGTCCAGATGTTCAGGACTTTGGGAATGCCGACGCGGAGCTGCGAGCGGTCTTTAGACCGAGGCGCGGCGGAACGCTTCTTTGCGAACCAAGTCGGCAACGTTGGGAAACGCATCTTTCGTCCTCTCGATATCAGTCTTGATGACCTTCATTTCATTCAAATCTTCGACGAGTCCCTTGGGGCAGGAATTGTTGACAATCACGCGCTCCCAGCCGGTTCCGAGAGGGACTTTGCTCCACTCCCGGCCTTTTCCGCCGAGTAGCTCGACGTCGATGAAGCTGCGCTGGCAGTTCACGGGACACCAGTGGCAGACGGTGTCGACGGAAGTAACGGTTTTGTAACCAAGATTTTCGATGGAATCGAAACCGCGGAAACTGGTTTGGCCGCCGCGCTCCCACCAGTCCAAAGCGACGAGCGCCGAGCCGATAGCGCCGGCTTCGCCGGAATAAGGATGGACGACCACCTCGGCTTCGGGAATCTTGGAAAGAATGAAATCGACCTGGGTTTTGACGACGGCGAGATTTTTGTGCGTGCCACCCTGGAGGATGTACTTTCTGCCGACTTGCTTGAGATTGTTGAGGCCGCCCGCATAGATCCAGACGTTGAGAGGAAGGATGGCGCAAAGGCCTGCGAGAATTTCATCGGCTTGCCATCCTTTGCGCTGCTGGTTGACGATGTCGCTTTGCAGGAAGACGCCGCAGCCCATGGAGAGTTGCGGCATGGCTTCGGCAAGAAAGGCGCGGTCGGCCATTTCGCTCATGGGAATGTCGAAGCGCTCGGCGACGCCCTGGAGAAAAGCGCCGTTACCGGAGGAGCACTGGGAGTTGAGACGGAAATCGGTGACGGCGCCGTTGTTGAGAATCATGATTTTGACGTCGACGCCTCCGACGTCGCAGATGCAGTCGGCGTCGGGGAAAAAATGGAGACCGGCGGAGGCGTGGGCGATGGTTTCGACGACGGGACAATCGGCACCGAGAATGCCTTTCAGCAAGTCTTTGCCGTAGCCGGTGATGGCAAGAGCAGCGATTTCGCCAGTGCCGATGGCTGCACGAATTTGGCGGAAGAGCGCTTTGGCGTCTTCGATGGGATTGCCGCGGCTGAGCGCGTAACAGGAATAAAGCAGGTCTTTGTGGGGCGAGAGGCAAACGGCTTTGGCGGTGGTTGAGCCGAAATCGCAGCCGACCATGACGCGGCCAAGATTGCCCAGCTGGGGCGCGATGCTTGAGACTCTTGCGAGATGGTGGCCGTTGCCATTTCCATTCCCGTTTCCGTTACCATGGCCGTTTCCGTTGCCGTGCCCGTTTCCCTTTGTGGGTGAGTAGCGGGCTTTGAAGGAGGCCAGTTCCTGGGGATCTTTCCAGAGGCCGCCGCGGCCAAGCTTTTTCTTTTCTTCGTGCTGGCCTTCGGTAATCCACCAGCGCAGTTTTTCGATGCCTTGATAGAGACCGGAAGATTGCGGTTCGCCGCGGCCGACTTCGACGCAGCCTTGCGCGGCGTAATAGAGCGCATCGTCGGGGACGCGGATTAGGGATGCAGGATCCTGGCCCGCCGGGAGGTCGACGTTTCGTTCTTTCCAAACATTTGTGAGGTGATGGCGCCAGGCTTCCTGAAGGCCCTTGAAGAAAAGATTGGGGCCGCCGAGAAGGAGAATTTCGGGAACGGGAGTATTGCCACGAGTCAGAGTCGCGAGATTCTGATAAACGACAGCTTCGAAGAGAGAGGCGATGATTTCTTCGACGCTCACTCCTGCTTTAAGAAGCGTGTTGGCGTCGGCTTCGGCGAAAATGCCGCACTTGCTGCTCACTTTGTGCAGCGTGTATCCCGTGTAACGCATCTGCGAGAGCTTCTCGGGAGCAATTTCAAGTTTGCGGGCTGTTTTTTCGATGAACGTGCCGGTGCCGCCGGAGCACGCGGCCTGCATCAGGACTTGCTTGCTTTTCGACGCGCCATCGCCGCTGAAAAAAATGGTCTTCATGTCTTCGCCGCCGATTTCGCTGACGAAGCGCACGGAGGGATGGAGTTTTTCGACCGCGGCGGCGACGGCCACGACTTCCTGGATGATTTTTCCGCCCACCAGAGGAGCGATGAGTCCAGCGCCCGAACCGGTGAAGAAAATGCGGTCTTGCTGGGCCGTGAGGTGGTGCTCAGATTCAAGGCGCGTCAGAAAATCGAGAACTTTTTCGGCTTGTTTTGTGTTGTGGCGCTCGTAGGCCTGCGAGAGCATTTGCCCATCAAGCGAGACGAGAACGTATTTGCAGGTAGTACTGCCAACGTCGATGCCGCAGATTTTTCCAGACGCAGACGGAGCGGGGGCTTCGCGCGCGGGGAGGTGCCTGGCTGAAACGGTACCGGCCAGCGGCTGAATTTGGACCAAGTGGTCAGTGGCCATAGAGAATTAGCACCTTATCGTTTTCTCCGCAGCATGGGGGTGGCTACGCGGGCGCCAAGCCTCGGTCGTTTGCGAGATGCATTACGTAGTTGGTGGCAACTCCCGCGTAGCCGCGGTGAGGCACGCGATAGGTGGCACGCCGCAATTCGGGATGGTGCGCCTCGTATTTGCGAATGGCTTCCACAGTGAGGCCGGTCTTTTCGAGAACGCTTTCGAATTCGGATTTGGCGCGCCGCTTCGCTTCGGTCAGGATCATCTGGCAGCGGGAAAGCGCGTGCACTTCCGAGTCACCTTTTACTTCAATTGCGGCGTAAAGCAAATCCGGATATTTTCCGAGCACGTTCGCCATCGACCCGATCGACATCGTGTTCGGCATGCAGGAGTACGGAGAAAGCTCGCACGTCATATGAGCTTTCTTGTGGTGATAGGCGTACAGGGCTTTGCCGATGAGCATGTGTCCTTCGCCGCCGCGCAATTCAAAATGATAGAAGGGGTCTGCCAGTCGCTTTAGTTCCTCCTGGTCGGGAAGTTCATACGGCAGGCCTCCAAGGGCCCGGCGGAAGCGGTTATAGGTGCCGCGATAGATGCGTTCCAGTGCGTGCAAAATCAGTTCATCGCGCTTGGGATGCTTCGAAGTGGAATGCCGATGCTCGAGTTTGCGGATGGTGGGGTGCAACAAATAGTGTAGCCAAACGGCCACCGGAGGGGCGATCACTTCGCTATCTTCCTGCTCAAGCCAGCGCTTGATGTTGTAGTTGCCTTCTCCTTCGTGGGTTTGCAGCCAAAACTCGCCAGTGATCTTGATCTTTGCTTTTACCCGGAGATGGTCCACTTCGATGGCGTCCCATTTCTTGCGAACCTCGCGGAGCGCTCGCGTGAAATACGAACTCAGCAGGTGCCATGCCAACGTTCCCATTTTTTTGCCGTGATCGGGACGATTGCGGAAAACGTCGTACATATACTCGACGCTTTCTTGGAGTACCTTGTCGGTTTGTCCTGGATTCACTTCGTACGGGCGGGTCATGTATTCCAGGTCCGTCAGCTGATCCGCGCAGAGAAGTCCCCAGACCAAGCCCAGGCTCAAAGGCAGGTTGATTTCCAGGCCTCCACCGTCCGAAGACCCCTGGTCCAGTTCGTCCTGAGCTAAAAGAAAAATCCGGAAATCCCGCAAGCCCAAACCATCCAGTGCCATTGCATAGGACTCGTGATACTGCCCGAAACGGCAGGGCCCGCACCCTCCCGCAGTAAGATAGACATAGTTTTCCTTCACGGTTTCTTTGCCCTGCTCTGACACCTTGCTTTTGAGCAGATTCACCAGGCTGCCTGTCGTGAAAATCGTGGGGCAGCAGGCGCCGACGTCGATAAGTTCCTTACCGGCATCCAGGTCTTCGCGGGTGATGTTGGGTAGCGGTTCGGCCTTGTACTTCATGTTATGGAGAGCGCCCTGAACGAGCCGCTCATGCTTCCAGGTCAGGCCGCCGAAGAGAATGGTGACCTTGTCGCGCTCTTCCTTCCGGAAAGGCCGGGGCTTGTAGGCGGTGTAATGGTGGATTTCCGGCGATTGATCGATGGTCACCAATTGTGTCGTTGCCATTTTAGCTTTCCCCCAGTTGAGCGTGTCAGTGCCGCGGAAACACGGAACGCGATAGACCTTTTCTGTGAATGAAATCTGTCATCGAAGCGATGATGGCTCCCCCCAGAGTCCAGTCTCACGCGCCGCGCTTCGGGTCGCGAAGGCGCCGCATTTCGCGAATCCATCTTAACTACTCCTCCCGATTGGAGATGACAAGCGAAAAGTTATGACATAGGGCGACAGATTCCGCTATGTCGCACGATATGCTGTAGATAGTCGACAGGATAGAACCCTGAGAAAGGAATCAGGGCTCGCTGCCAGCGTGCGGGGTCCGCGCCTTTGTCAGGAGATTCGCCAGGAGCCGAGGAGTTCGGTGCCGCTGGCGGCGGTGATCGCAGTACCGGACGGTGCATCGCCCAACAATTGGACCAGCAGGGGGACGTCGAGACTAGAGCAGGAATAGCCGCGAACCTCTGAACCTTGCAACCACGCCTCGCCGTAGCGGTCGATGAAATTCTGCCCCTTCAGGTCGTTTCGCAGGTCGCGGAGCCAGATCGCGTCGAGCGAAGGCGAAACAATGCCCAGCGACACGATGCCGCCTTCGGTTTCCTTGAGCGGCCCGCCGTAGCGCAGCCGTGGACCAAGCACAGCACGGAGTTCCCCAGCGTGCTTGATTGGTTGCGGCGCGGGAGCGGTGTCGAGCAAGGCGTTGGCATGACGGCGCTTCGCGGTGCGATGGTCTTCCACGCCCGGAACGCTTTCTCCCGCATAGGAGCCTTCGCGCCATGCGCCGGGTTCGAGCAGGTCGCTCGCACCAAGGGCAATAAACGCTTTGCGTGGAAGAAATTTCTCAGCGGCGTCTTTGAGCGCAGCTTTGTTCACCACACCTAGGCCCGCGTCTTTGGCGTCTTTCGCTGGCACACCATCCTTGTAGTAGGAAAGCTTTGCATTGCCGTCGGGAGACAATCCGGCAACCGCACCCGTGACTTTTGCCTTGCCCATCCAGGCATGCGCTACCTGGGCCATGTCGCCTTTGGCAACGGTGGTGCCGGAGATGAGCGCTTCGCCGCAGAACGAGGTGCTGGAATTGCCGGTCGCGCCAGCCACCAGGTCGATGCCGAAGACTTCGCGCATGGCCGCGCGCTGTGCGGCGGGCGCCACGACGAGGACGAGTCCGGCCGCAGCGGTATTCTCCGCGAGCTTGCAGAGCCCTTCGACGTAAGCGTGGCCGTTGGCGGCTTCGCATTCGAGAGCGAGGAGCGCGAGGAACAGCGGATCGCGGAGAAGCGGTTCGGGAAAGTGCGCGAGCAGGCGAGTGACTGCGGCGCCCGCGCCGACGCCGGCACGGTCGATGCCAGCGGTGAGACGATCGAGCGCATCGCCGTCGCAGATGTCCCAATACCAGCCGGCGGCCTTGAACCTCTCGGCCCATGTGCCCGATTCGGGCACGCCAAGCGAGTCGCGCAATTCAAGCATGGCGTTAGCCATCAGCCGCGCGGTTTCCCCTTTTCCGAGCTGACCCTTCACGGGAAGTTTCGTGTCGCCCAGGGGTTCGAGGAGTTCGTTTACGTTTTTGAGTTGCGTCTTGTCCACAGGCTGCGCAGTGAGAAGCGCGTGGCCGACGGAATCCACATCCTGCCAGCGGGCGGTTACGTCAGGTGAAGAAAAGTCGCGTGCGCCAGGAATTCCGAATGCCTCAAAACACCTGGCGACCGAGAGTTCAGGCTTGGCCAGTTCGCGTTCCAGCGCGTCAAAGTGGGGATGGAAAGCCGAACCAGAGACCGCTGTTTTCAGTCCGTCGACAAAACCGCCCGGGCGCTTGCTGCCTTCCGGCACGCGCGCGCGAAGGGAAAAAGGCCCGTATACGGTAACGCGCGCGCCCGGTTTGGGTGAACGGGCAACGAGGGCATGCAAAGCGTGGCCAAATGTCCAGACCGCGATGTGGTCGCCGCCATGGCCGCGGGCGACTTCGAGGAAGAGTTCGCGCGGATAACTGTCCGCTTCGCCAAACGCGAACGCGTTCATGTCGCCCTCGCTTTTGAGAAAGCTGTGCTTACCGCCGCGCTTTAGCTTCGCTGCGGGGATCTCCTTAAAGCCTCCGCTGTAACCGGTAAGCAGAGAAAGCGTAATGCGGGAATCGAGGCCGAGAGCCTCGTGCGCGGTTGCAGAATCCAAAACGGGAAGCGGGTCTTTCCGCCCCGAGTCGTTCCACTCTTTCCAGGCGCGCTCCACCCACGGTTTGGCAGAATCGATGAGCTGCGGATCTTTTCGCAGGCTGGCAGAGGCCATGTTGGAAGAGAGACCTAAGCCCGGCAGCATCCTGGGAACAAGCTTGCGCTCTTCCTCCGGCAATTCCTCCCGTAAGTTGGTCCAGGTCCGGTTGGCAATGGAGAGCCAACTTTGCACGGTGTGGAACCAATGCTGGTCAAATTCTGTGGGGATCTCTCGCGAAGGCGCGTGGAGAAAGGCAAGAGAGGACATAGAAGCATCCTACGTCATGGTCGTTTTGGGGCGAGGGCGATAGAAGCAGTGGATTACGCAAAAGGCAAGATTAGATTGCAAACTGCTTTTCCTGAGTTTTGCTATGCGTACACCTGAAGTCAAAACTAGTTCTGCGGGGAATCTGCAGGTGCGGTTTAGTTCCTTGCGAATTTCTGCGTTTCTGCAATCGGCGAGATTTAGGTCTAGCGGCCGCCGGCGGCGCACTGGAGTTTGGCGATGTCGATTTTGTCCATTTGAAGCATGGCCTGCATGGCGCGCTTGGCTCTTGCGGCATCTTTGTCGCTCAAAAGTTCGCCGAGGGCGGTGGGGATGATTTGCCACGAGAGGCCGAATTTGTCCTTGAGCTAGCCGCAACGGCTCTTTTGCCCGCCGGCAGAGAGCTTTTCCCAGTAATAATCGACTTCTTCCTGCGCCTTGCAACTCACAAAAAAGGAAATAGCTTCCGTGAATTTGAAGAGCGGGCCGGCGTTGAGGACCATAAATTCCTGGCCTTCGAGTTGAAAGGACGCGGTCATGACCGATCCGGCGGGGCCTGGAACTCCTTCGGGATAACGACGGACGTTGCCCATCTTAAAGTTTTTGAAGATGGAGGCGTAGAAATTCATCGCCTCTTCGGCTTGGTTATCGAACCACAAGAATGGAGTGATTCTTGGCATGGAGGTCCTTTCCAATGATAGGCAAAGATCATACATCCAGTTATGGCGGAACGAGGGGGCGCCTCAGAGGGGGGAGGACGCCCGCCTTAGAACGCGGCCACTACAGGGGAGGGCGGGGCAGAGGAGGGCAGGACCGCTCGAAGGCGTGCGCGATGTTGAGAAGCTTGAGTTGCGTCACGTGAGCGCCAATTAGTTGGATTGCCACTGGCAGACCTGAATCTGTCAATCCGCAAGGAAGAGAAATGGCCGGCACGTTTGCGAGGTTTGCGGGGCGATTGTTGCGAAGGAGCAGCGCCCGCGCAGCATATTCCTTGCCTTCCAGACTCATTTTCTCTTCGCCAATCACCGGTGCAGGAATTGCCGTGGTGGGAACCAACAGCGCATCTAGTTTCTCGTCCGACATGATTGCCACGAACTGATGAATGAATTGAACCCTCTGGTCCAGTGCCTTCAGATAGTCGGTAGCCAGCACCTTTGCCCCCATCTCAAGCCGCGACCGGACGTCTTCTCCGTATTCCGCGGAGCGTGCCGGGAAGAAACCGGAATACTGATGATAGTGCGTTGCTTCGGGCCACGCGATTTGGTTGCCGGCATCTTCTGTCTCTTTCAACAGCGGGATGGAGACTTTCTTTGCCTGCATGCCAAGCTTTCGGAAGATGCGAAGCGCAGCATCGAAGAAAGCCCGCATCTCTGAAGAAAGCGCGTCAAAGAAAAACTCCTCTGGAATACCGACACGAAACTCGCGCGTAGAACTAAATATCCGACGGGCAGACCATGGACCGTGGGGCAATACCATAGGCTGTGCTACAGCATGGAGGAGAACGGTGACATCCCGAATGGAGCGGGCAATTGGACCGGTGCAATCTAATGTGGGCGATAGAGGAATCACGCCATCGTCGCTGACCTGGCCCCGCATAGGTTTGAATCCGACGATGCCGCAGACGGCGGCGGGGATGCGGATGGAGCCACCGGTGTCCGTGCCGATGCTCCCATAGCAAAGGCCCGCGGCAACGGCGGCCGCGGAGCCTCCACTCGAGCCGCCGGGAATGCGCGAGAGATCCCAGGGATTGTGAGCGGGGCCGTAGTGGGGATTGTTGGTGGTGACGCCGTAGGCAAACTCGTGCATGTTGGTTTTGCCGAGGAGGATGGCACCAGCTTCTTTAAGTTGCGCCACAACAGTGGCATCGCGCTGGGGGATGAAGTCTTTCAAGATTTTCGAGCCGGCGGTGGTGCGAATGTCTTTGGTGTAGATGTTGTCCTTGAGCGAGATGGGAATGCCGTGGAGCGGGCCGCGGTCGCGAAGGCCTTTGCGGCCACGAGGAGCGAAGAGTTCGGATTCGGCTTTTTGGGCTTGGGCAAGTGCGAAGTCGGCGGTGACGGTGATGAAAGCGTTGAGCTTGGGATTGAGCTGGTAGATGCGGGTGAGCATGAGCTTGGTGAGCTCGACGGGGGAGAGTTTGCGCGTCCGGAAAAGTTTTCCGATTTGCTCAATCGATGCAAACGCGAGGTCAGTTTCATTCACAGGGCAAAGCCTCGCCACTAGAAGATTTTTTCTTTGTGTCGCAGGTTCCCCACCGTGCCGATATTGGCGACGATGAACGCCACGCGAAACTGATTCTCCGTGCGCACCTGGCCGAGGTTGATGCGGCGATATTCGAGCGCGAGGCCGCAGCAGCCTCCGTTGTAGCTCGCCTGCACCACCTGGCTCTGCAGAATTTTATTGGTGAAGTCGTATCCCACGCCCGTAATGAGGTTGAACCCCTTCCGTGTCTCGTTGCCGTAACCCGCTAGCATACGGATTTGATTCGAAAGCGGCTGTTGAAACAGCGGAAGCACCGGTGGCGGCTGCGGCGGTAGCTCGCTCAGCACGGGGTTGTTGTTGAGGCGGAAGTAAGCAACCGTGAGCGAGTAATCGGTATAAGGCTTGAGTTTCAGAAGCGTGCCGATGGTGACGAGGCGCTGGATTTGCGGGTCGTATTGGAGAATTTGTTCGACATCGTAAGGGCCGCCGGGAGTGACTTTGAAATCGCTAATGATGGGAGACCAGTTGCGTGGCCCAAACGCGAATGCAAACGGCGAAATCGAATCCAGCGCCTGAAAAACGTTCCGCTGCCCGTTGATAATCGCCCCGCCAAACATCGGATCAAAATAATGTTTCTGCACGATGCGCCAGGAAATCAGTTCGACAGGCTGGTCTTCCCCCTCTTTGCGATACAAGCGTTGCGTGAAGCCGTATTCGATCTCGTTCGTGTCGGTGATGGTGGCGTCGCTATCAAAGCGAATGAAATCGGCGAAATGATTTACGCCCGTCACGTAGCGATAGGTGATTTCCGGTTCGATGGTGTGCTTGTACCTGCGGCGCGGCCGGATTTTTTCGCCGACGGACCGGTCGAAAAATCTCTCCAGCGTCGGCGGGCGCAATTCGAAGGAGAACTCTCCCGTATACCGGTCAATGCCTACGTTGCTGACCTCTCCTGCAGCATTGAGCGAATCGCCGTAGTGAGTCGCGCGAAACGCAACCGAAGTCGTGGCGCCTAGCCACGCGCCAAAGTGCAGCGGAACGGTCACCCGCGGCGCGACCTCGTACCGCCCGACGAAGTCGGGCGTGTTGATATTCTGGTCGGTGCGGTCGACGGCGCCCGCAAACGCGTCGATACCGAAATAGATGGGAAGATTTTGCCAAGGAGACTGCTCGACGGAGCCGAAGCGAACCTCGGGCACGTTGCGCAGCCCAACGCTCGTCGCCGGAATCGCCGGAGTCGTGGTCGTTGCGGCCACGGGAAGAGTCAGGAAGCTCTTGTCGTCCTGGCCGGCGAAATTCAAGCTGAAACCGCGGAAATTGTTGGTGAGAAAAATGGCGCTGCGCACTTCGGAATTGATCGCCTCTCCAAACGTATCCGCAAACGCCAGCCGGAACGTCAGCGACGAAAGCTGGTTGTAGTCCGTGACAAACCGCCAGCCACGCGGCAGCAGCGATTGAATCTGCAGTTGCTGCTGCTCGCCTCCCTGCGGTGAGCGTGTTCCATCTGGGTTCAACAGGCCGCGATCATCCACCCCGAAGTAATGGTATTCGATCGAAGTGTTTTCAAATGGCTTTGCGCGAAAGGAGCCGCGTTCGAGGGCGCCGCGTCGGCTCAGGTATTGAGCTTCCAAAGTGGCATCCAACCATGGGCGAGGAGCGAAATAGAAGGCATCACCGATTATGAAACCTTTACGGGAACTCTGCCCTGCGTCGGGAATCAGGAAACCGGATTGGCGAATTTTGCTGCCGGCGGGAGCGGTAGCGTAGGGGAGCCAGAGCAGAGGAACGCGGAAAAGCCGGAAATTCGCGTTTACGAGCGCGACCGTTTTGTCGACGTGGATGCGCGCGTTCAGAGCGAAGAACTGCCAGGTCGGGTGAGACGGTTCGCAAATGGTGATCCATGCCTGGTGGACGAGATAAAGATCACCGGCAAAGCGTTCGACGCGGCGGGCGTTGAAATAAAGAGGATTGTCGGTTAGCAGCACCTCGGGATTGGGCTGGCGCTCGATTTTGAAAGTGCCGTGAACGTTGTAGAAAAGGCCGTGGCCGGTGCTGACATTGTAATGAGCTTCGGTGGCTTCGAGGTGCTCGCTGCCGTAGTCGAGAAGAACGTGGCCGGTGGCGACGGCTTCGTTGGTCTTGTTGTTGTATTCGACGTGGTCGGCGCGAAGCCGCGTATCCCCGTAGTGGATGTCTACGTTTCCGTCCGCGGTCGTAATGTCGCCCTTCGTCTTTTGCGTGTTTGCGTAGAGCTCCGCAACTTCGGCTTTTGCCGACTTGCGGGGAACCTGCTGGGCGCGAACAGCAGCGAAAGGACTTCCTAGAAAAGCCAGGATAATTGCAAAGGAGACGGAAGAGCGAAGCACGGAATGAGCACGTGCGCTGGGATGAAGGATTACGCGGAGCATGCAGTCAGTGAAAGCAGTTCCATAGCCTAGCATGGGGTCGCAGGGATTTGAAGGCGAGCGCAAGCTGCGAGTTGCATGCCGCCGCGGGGCGAGCGGCGGAAAACCGCTGGTTCGTGAAACGGGACGGCAAAGCCGCACGTCTGACGGAGCACAGGGTTGGTTGGCCCTTCCAGAAACATTTGATTCACAAGGCATTCCGGCAGGAGTATCATGCCGGGCTTTGCATACAGGGGGATGGCAATGAAGCGTATGTCGAGTGGTCTGCGCACGATTTTGGCTTGTGTGATGGTTTCAGGCGTGTTGGCCGTGTGCACGGGGGCGGGACCCGCGGATCAACCGAAGCCTGCTGATAAATTCAAGAATCTGGAGTTTCGCGAGATTGGCCCGGCAGTGATGGGCGGGCGCATCGACGATTTCGCGGTGGTCGAGAGCAATCCAAAGATCATTTTTGTGGGGACGGCGTCGGGCGGCGTGTGGAAGACCACGAATAACGGCACGACGTGGGAGCCGGTGTTCGACAAGGAAGGCGTCTCGACCATCGGCGACATTGCAATTGCGCCATCCGATCCTTCAGTGGTGTGGGTAGGGAGCGGTGAGCCGAACAATCGCCAGAGTTCTTCCTGGGGCGACGGCGCCTACAAATCCATGGACGGCGGCAAGACTTGGAAGAACATGGGGTTGGAAAAGACGCACCACATCGGGCGAATCGTAATTCATCCGAAGAATCCGGATGTCGTGTACGTGGCAGCGCTCGGACATCTTTGGGGGCCGAATCCGGAGCGCGGCGTATACAAAACGAGTGACGGTGGTAAAACCTGGTCCCAAGTGCTTAAAGTCAACGACGACACGGGAGTCAGCGACGTCGCCATGGACCCCGACAGCCCCGACATTCTCTACGCTGCTGCCTATCAGCGCCGCCGCACTCCGTTCGGTTTCAACGGCGGCGGCCCCGACAGTGCCATTTACAAAACCATCGACGGCGGCGCTACTTGGAAAAAACTCACCAAAGGTTTGCCCTACGAAAATGGCGGCGAGACGGGCCGTATCGGCCTGGACGTTTACCGCAAAGATCCCAACATCATCTACGCGATCGTGCAGCACGAAAAAGGCGGAACGTTCCGCAGCGAGGACAAGGGCGAGACGTGGAAGAAAATGGGCGACACGGACCCGCGGCCTTCGTACTACAGCCAGATTCGAATCGATCCCAACAATGATCTTCGGATTTGGGAACTCGGCGCGCCGATGTATTACTCGGAGGACGGCGGCAAGACGTTTACGACGCAGCGCGTGCGGGGCATTCACGGCGACTACCACGCGATGTGGATCGACCCGGCCGATTCGAATCACATGATTACCGGTTCGGACGGCGGGATTCACTGGAGCTACGACGCCGGGAAGAACTGGGACTTCCTCAACACCATCGCTATCGGGCAATTTTACGAAATCTCGCTCGACAACCAGAAGCCGTACCAAATCTGCGGCGGCTTGCAGGACAACGGAAGCTGGTGCGGGCCGAGCCAGACGATGGTCCGCGATGGCATTGCCAATGAAGACTGGCAGGTGATTCACGGCGGCGACGGCTTTTATGCCGCTATCGACAACGTCGAGCCGTGGATTGCATACACAGAATCGCAGGATGGGCACATCGCCAGGCGCGACCTGCGTACCGGCCAACAACGGTCGGTCATGCCGGAAGCGAAAATGACCGACCCGCATTACCGCTTCCAGTGGAATTCCCCGGTCGCGATTTCCGCGCACGACCACAACACGGTCTATTACGGCGGAAACTACCTCTTCAAGTCCACAAACCGCGGTGACACCTGGGAGCGCCTCGGCGGTGACCTCACCACCGGTGCCGATCGCAACAAGCTCCAGATTTTCGGCAAAACTCCGGACAAGAACACGCTCTCGCGTCACGACGGCGTCCAGGAATATCCGACCATCACGACGTTGAGCGAATCGCCGCTCACTCCCAATGTGTTGTGGGTAGGGACGGACGACGGCAACGTGCAGGTGACGCGGGACGGCGGCAAGACTTGGAAAAACGTGGCGAAGAAAGCCCCCGGCGTCCCGAGCGGAACCTACGTGAGCCGAGTGGTTGCTTCGAAGACCGTAGAAGGGGCTGCGTTTGTAACGTTTGACGGGCACCGCAGCGACGATTACAGCATTTATATTTTTGCGACCACAGATTACGGCGAAAACTGGAAAGCCATTCGCAACGGCATCCCGGATTCCGCCGGAACCGTACACGTCATCCGCGAGCATCCGCGCAACACCAACTTGCTTTTTGCTGGCACCGAATTTGGCCTCTGGGTTTCCTGGGATCGCGGTGCGAATTGGACCGCGTTGAAAAATAACTTCCCGACTGTGCCAGTCGACGACATCCAAATCCAGGCCCGCGAAAATGACCTAGTGCTGGCGACGCACGGGCGCTCGATTTGGATTTTCGATGACGTGACTCCGATCGAAAAAATGGACGCAAGAGTGGAATCCTCACCGCTGACTTTTTTCCCGCCGCATGCAGCCACGACCTGGAGCATCCGCCAGCGCCGCTGGAGCGCCGGGCAAAAAATGTTCACGGCGAAGAATCCGCCGTATGGAGCACTGCTGAGCTACTACCTGAAGGATGCCGTCCCGGCTGAAGCGCCAAAGAAAGACAAAGACAAGAAAGAAGGAGCGGAAGAACAGGCCAAACCAGAGGCGAAGAGCGACGCCGGAGAAAAGAAAGAAGGCAAAGTAAAAATCACCGTGACGGACAAGGACGGCAAAGCCGTCCGGGAGTTCGACGGACCTGGATCCGCCGGCGTGAACCGCTCCAACTGGGACTTGCGTTCGAATCCACCCGCCGAACCTACGCCGCAGCAATTGGAAGCCGAGGCGGCGGGTTTCGGCTTCGGGCCGCGCGGGCCCTTCGTCGATCCTGGCGAATACACAATCAAAATCAAAGCAGGCGACCAGGAAGCCACCCAGAAAGTCACCGTCGAAGACGACAACCGCGTCACTTTCTCCGCGGCTGATCGCGCCGCACGCCGGGAAGCCATCGACAAGCTTTACGCCATGGCTAAAACCTCCGACAAGGACCGCAGAACCATCGAAGGAATTCAGAAAGCCCTGAAGGATGCTCGGGAACAATGGAAAAAAGACGCCGGAAAACCCAACGCCACGAAAATTCCCGAAGACATCGTCAAAGCCGCCGACGAATTGCAGAAAAAAGTTGATGCCGTCGCCGAAAAATTCATTCGCGAACAGCAATCTCTCGGCAACGCCGGGCCTCCGTTCGAATGGAAGCCCGATCCGCTGCCCATCCAGGTCCAGGGACTGCTGAATGACCTGGACGGCTTTTCCGCCGCTCCCGATGGCCAGCAAAAAGAAAAGCTCGAAGAACTCACGCCGCTGGTCAGCGACGCCTCTGCGGCAGTGAAGAATATCGCGGAAACGGAACTGCCCGCTCTGAACAAGAAAATGAACGAAGCGGGCATTCCGCACATCGTTCCGGCGCCCCCGCCCTCGCGTGGCGGGCAAGGCGGTGAAGAGGAGCAGGAGAGGTAGGATCCGCGGCGCCGAGACGGTTTTCGGGAAGCGGCGTCTAAGCGTGGCGGAAGAGTGTCTTTGGCAGGGTGCAGCGAGTGCGCCTTGCCAATCGCTATCGAAAAAATCTCAGGGGTTTACCACTATTTGTGGAGGAGAAGCGAATGAGGAAGCAGCGCAGAGGGCGTAGCTTGGCCGCGTGGTTCATCACTTTCGGAATGTTTCTGGGGATTGCAATTGGCGCAGCGGCGAAAGCTCACGCGAGCCAACAGGATCTCACGGATCAGGAAAAAGACAAGAAAGAAGAAAAGAAGGACGAGAAGAAAGACGAAAAAAAAGGGCTGTCTCTCAAGCCTGACCACAAAATCGAGTTCACCACCGATGAAGGCACCTGGCTTTCGCTCGACGTGTCGCCGGATGGCAAGACGATCGTGTTCGAATTGATCGGCGACATCTACACGCTGCCAATCGAGGGCGGGCAGGCCAAGCTGATCGATGGCGGTATGGCCTTCGACAGCCAGCCGAAATTTTCTCCCGACGGCAAGTGGATCGCTTTTCTTTCCGACCGCGAAGGCATGGAAAACGTTTGGATCATGCATCCCGATGGCAGCGAGCCGAAGCAGGTATCCAAGGATCCGAACGGCGAATTCGCATCGCCGAGCTGGTCCCCCGACGGGAAATACATCTTTGTGTCCAAGACGAATTTCGGTATCGGGCCGCGCGAAATCTGGATGTACCACGTGGATGGCGGCACGGGGATTCAGATCACCAAGTCCAAGCCGACGCCCACGATTCGCCGCCAGGACCGCCCCAACGATATGGGAGTCGTTGCTTCGGCAGATGGAAAGTATCTCTACTTTGCGGAGCGGCACGGCGATTTTGGCTACAACCAAATGTTTCCGCAGTGGAGTATCAAACGGAAGGATCGCAAGACAGGCGATGAAGACGTAATCATCCAGCAGCCGGAAAGCGCTTTTCGCCCGCTGCTTTCCCCCGACGGAAAATTTCTCGTCTACGTGAGCCGCTATGAAACCGAAACCGGGCTGCGGATGCGCAACCTGGAGACGGGCGAAGACCACTGGATACGCTATCCCGTGACGCGTGACGATCAGGAAGCTTTGTTTACCCGCGACCTGTTTCCTGCGTATGCTTTTCTTCCCGGCGCCAAAGAAATTGTCTACAACCAAAACGGCAAAATTCGCCGGCTGAACCTGGAAACCGGCACCGAACGAGTGATCCCTTTTACTGCGGCAGTTTCGCAAGACATCGGACCGAAACTTGATTTTCCGCAAAAGGAAGAGACCGGGCCGGTGAAGGTGCGATTAATCATGGACCCAGTCGAATCGCCGGACGGGAAAACGCTGGCGTTCTCTGCCATGACGCATCTATACACGCTGGATCTTCCCGGCGGAAAGCCGCAGCGGCTAACGAGTGGAAACTCGACGGAATTTCAGCCGGCGTGGTCGCCCGACGGAAAGTGGATTGCGTACGTAAGTTGGAGCAGCTCCGGCGGCCAGCTTTGGAAGCTTCCCGCTGCGGGCGGCCAGCCGCAGCAGCTTTCCAAATCGCTGGCGGTGTACAGCAACCCGGTGTGGTCGCCGGACGGCTCGCGCATCGTGCTGTTGCGCGGCAATGCATACGACCGCGAGAACAGCCTTTTTGACTTTGGACAAACCGGCAATGCCGACCTGATTTGGATTCCTGCGGAGGGAGGCGACGCGAATCTCATCTTGCCCGCACGGGGAGCGGGAGGGCCGCACTTCGCGAGTGAAAAAGACCGCATTTACGTCTACACGCCGCAGGGATTGATTTCGCTTCGCTACGACGGCACCGATCGCCGCACCCACCTGATTGTGAAAGGCAAAGGAAGCTATTATGCCGAAGAGCCCATTTCGGCGGATGACATAACGCCCAGCCCAGATGGCCAGTGGGCGCTCGTGCACCTCATGAATCAGCTCTATGTGATGCCGTTGCCACCGGCTGCGGCGGGCGAAGCGCCAACCGTTAACATCACGGGGCCAGCGGTGCCGGTGAAGCGCTTGACCGACATCGGCGCCGATTATTACGGATGGGCCGACGGCGGCGCGACGATTACTTGGGCCGTCGGGCCGAGCTATTTCCGGCAGCCGCTGGCGTCGATCAAGTTCGAAGCGCCGAAGGAAGAAAAGAAAGAGGGCGAGAAGAAAGACGGCGGCGATAAAGATAAAAAGGATGGCGACGCTAAGGACGCGGATAAGAAAGACGCGGCGCAGTCTGCGGACACGAAGAAAGAAGAAGAGAAACCAGAGAAGTTCAAAGAACAAGAAAAAGAGGTAACCGAAATCAGGGTCAGTCTGGAGATGCCCAGAAAAACTCCTAAGGGCACGATCATCCTTCGCGGTGCGACAGTCGTCACGATGAAGGGCGATGAAGTGCTAAAGAATGCTGACATCGTCGTCGAGAACAACCGGATCAAGAGCGTCGGCGCAAAAGGCAGCGTGCCTGCCGGTGCCAAGGTGTTTGACGTCAGCGGCAAAACCATCAGTCCCGGCTTCATCGACACGCATGCCCACTGGTTCGAAATTCGCCGCGGCATTCTCGACAAGCAGAACTTTGCGTTTCTCGCGAATTTGGCGTACGGCGTGACCGCTGGGCTGGACGTTCAGACGTCGACGAACGACATGTTTGCCTATCAGGACCTCGTGGATACCGGCGACATTATCGGCTTGCGCGCGTATTCCACGGGGCCGGGCGTTTTCTCCGACAACAATTTTGAGAGCGAGCAGGAAGTCAAAGGCGTGCTCACCAAATATCGCGACTACTACGGCACGCATAACATCAAGAGCTACCTGGTGGGCAACCGCAAACAGCGCCAGTTCATGGTCGAAGCCTCCAAAGAACTCGGAATGATGCCCACCACCGAAGGCGCTCTCGACCTGAAACTCAACTTAACCCACGTCATCGACGGCTTCCACGGCAACGAACACACTTTGCCCATCACTCCGCTGTTCAACGACGTTCTGCAAATGTTCGCCAAGTCCGGCATCGCCGAAACTCCGACACTCATCGTGAATTATGGTGGACCCTTCGGCGAAAATTACTGGTACGAATACACCAACGTTCACGACAACGCCAAGCTCAACCACTTCATGCCGCACCGGCTCATCGACGAGAAAACCAATCGTCGTCCCGAATGGTTCCGCCAGGACGAATACGCGTTTCCGAAGCTGGCCGCGCAAATGGCCAAGCTCGAGCGCGCCGGCGGCCTCGTTGGCGTCGGAAGCCACGGACAGCTGCAAGGGCTGGGCTACCACTGGGAGATGTGGATGCTCGCGTCCGGGGGAATGACACCGATGGAAGTACTGAGATGCGCGACGGTCAATGGCTCGCACATTGTCGGCCGCCCCGCCGAAATCGGCAGCATCGAGGCGGGCAAGCTGGCCGACTTAATCATTTTTGACAAGAACCCGCTCGACGACATTCACAACACCAACACCATTCACTGGGTGATGAAAAACGGCGAGCTCTTCGAGGGCGACACGCTGAATCAGGTGTGGCCGGAACAGAAAAAACTCGAGCCGCTGTTTTTCTGGAACAATTACGACGCGCCGAAGGCCGGCGAGCCCCTCAGCTACGGAAAAACCGTTCAGCCGTAGGCATCGATGCAACCGCACTCGCCTGTAGGGGCGCAGCACCGCTGCGCCCACCCTGGTCCTAGGGCTTGGCGGCAGCTTTCATTTGCGTGCTGCGGTACCACTCGAACGTGCGCGTTAAACCCTCCTCGAAACCAACTGGCGGATCGTAGTTGAGAAACTCTCTCGCCTGCGAAATGTCCGCTTGCGAGTCGCGGATGTCTCCGTCGCGGGGCGGTTCGTACTTGGCCTCGAGCGTCCTGCCCGTAACCTTGGCGAGGGCGCACAGCACTTCATTCAACGAAACGCGTCCGCCGCAGCCGACGTTGAAGACTTTGCCGGAAACGTTAGGCGCTTCGCAGGCGAGGAGATTGGCTTGCACGGCGTTATCCACGAAAGTGAAATCGCGAGTCTGCTCGCCGTCGCCAAAAACCACCGGCTGCGTTTCGTCGAGAAACGCGGTGCAAAACTTCGCGAGCACGCCGGAGTACGGCGAGCTGGGATCCTGGCGCGGACCAAAAATGTTGAAATAGCGCAGCGAAACGTTTTCCAGGCCGTAGCAGCGGCCGAACGTCTGGCCGTAAAGCTCGCCAACATACTTGGTCACGCCGTACGGGGAAATCGGCTGCGGCTGCATGGTTTCGAGTTTGGGAAGCGTGGGCGTCTCGCCATAAGCCGAAGACGAAGCCGCGAAGACCACGCGCTTGACCTTCATTTCTTTTGCCGCCACCAGCACGTTGAGCGTCCCGTCGATATTGATGCGATTGGTTTCGATGGGATCCTTAACCGACCGCGGCACGGAAGTGCGCGCGGCGAGGTGCAAAACGTATTCCGCTTCGTGCATGGCTTTGCGCACCACTTCGATGTCCGTGATGCTGCCCTTGATAAACGTGATCTTGTTGCGGCATTCGGCGAGATTTTCTTCTTTGCCGGAAGAAAGATCGTCGAGGACCACGACGCTGTGTCCGCGGCGAACGAGTTCGTCAACCGAATTTGAGCCGATGAAACCGGCGCCGCCCGTAACGAGGTAGCGCATTCAGGAAACCCTCCTAGCTCTTGAGCCCTCCCAGGGGCCGGTGATGTGAGCGGCGAGCGGGAGACGTCCGCCGTGGTTATCGACGCAAGGCCGGCAAAGACGGCTGGCCCGCGTTTTGATACGCTTTTAGTTCGCGGCAAGCCGGCGAAGGGAGCCGGATGGCTTCCGCGTCCGAAAAGACATTGTACGACGGAAGCGGGGTTGGTAAAGGAATGTTTGCGGGGAGCGTCGCGGAAAAAGCATGAGTGCCAAGAAAAGCGTTGCCATTGTCGCGGTGGCATTGGTTGGGTTCGGAGTGGGGGTGATTTACTACCTGCACGCGCGGGGCAGTCAGCCTGCGCCGGCGGTGGTTTCCGCGGAGCCGAAGGAATTTCACGCCGCGCCTCCGCCGGAGAAACTGGAAACGAGCGCAACGAAAAAGGAATCGGCGCCGGAGGCCAAGGCCGAGGAAAAGAAAGCTGCGCCGAGCACGCCCACAATTGTCCCGCCGGTGGACACCGGGTTGCCGTTGAAAGCCGGAGAGGTGCTCGAATTCACCGCCAACGTGGCGAAGCTGAGCAACGTAGCCACACTCAGCGTGAAAGTGGTTGGGCGGGGGAATTTTGCGGGGAAAAGCGCGTGGCACTTGCAGGCAAGCGCGCACACGCAGAATCCGCTGCGGATGGTCTTCGAGCTGGACGACCAGTTTGATTCGTATAGCGACGCGGGAACACTCGCCAGCATGCAGTACGAGATGCGGCTGAGCGAGCGCGGGCAAAAAGTGGAATCGCTGCAGCGCATGACCGCTTCGGACAAAGAGCCGGCGCCGGCGGACGCCTCCGCGGCGCGGGTGCTGCCCGGGACGCGCGATCCGCTGGGAATGCTGGAGTACCTGCGCAACGTGGATTGGAGCAAGACTCCGGAAGTGCGCAGTCCGGTGTACGACGGGCACAAACTGTACGACGTGCGCGCGAAACTGGCGGGCTCGGAGGCGGTGGAAGTGGCGTCGGGAAAGTACGCCGCGTCGAAGATTGGAATCCGCGTTTTGGAGGATGGCGTGGAGATGAAAGACGCGTCGTTTACGCTGTATTTGTCCAATGACGCCGCGCGCACTCCGGTGCTGCTGGAAGCGGTCCTGCCTTTCGCCACCGCTCGGGTGGAGTTGGTAAAGACGAGATAGTGGTGAGTGACGAGTAGCGAGCGGTAAGGGCGGAATGGTATGACGGGTTGACCGGGGCTGGGAATGCACCCCCCTACCACCCGGGTGTTTTTGCAAAAGAGTGCGGAAGTGATTGAAAAGAAAGAGAAGGCGACTGACGATCTAAGGCACTGTGACGCACTGAAAGTAGTGCCAGAACGCGAGTTTTGGTCGGGTGGTATGACCTGTTGGAGGGATGGGAGGAGGGCGCGGGGTTTAAAAGGACCGCGCGGCGCGAGGGCATGGCGTCTTGGGGGGCACAAAAGGACTGTGCCTATGTAACCATGTTAGCATAGCACATTCTTGGTATTTGTAAAGTAATACTTATAAGTGGCCTGTTTACTATTAGATAACGGGTCGTCGGGAGATGGCGACACCCGCGCCCTGAAAACCGCGGCAGCCGCCACAAATAAGTGTTTTGCATTCTGGAGGTTCCCACCTTTTCAAAAACCAAATGCGAAAAGGTAGGCTACACCAGAAGTCTTTGCGGATCGATGGTCGGCGTTAAGGATGATCCACCCGCCGGCCGAATCGACTTCTTGCGGTCCGATAGATCAGTTGGGAGGAGGCAGGAAATCTTCGGTGGCGAACGGGTACGCGATATTCACGCCCTTGCCGCCGCCGTCGGGCGTGGTCCAGAAACTCACGCGCCGCAGCTGCGGGTTCTGCGCTGCTAGTGTGGCGAAGGCCTGGCCATATTGAAGGCACAGAGCGGCGTCGGAGTAGTAATAGGTTTCGGCGGCTCCGTAAATCTGTGGCGCACCAAGCGACGGGAGAGTCGCATCCGCGTCGGCCAAGATTCGCTGCGCGAGTTGGTTGTAAGTGGCGCTGGTCGAGGTCATGTACCACGCGAACTCAATTTCCGCGGGGATGGGCAGTCCGTTGTCGACCATGAATTTCATACCGCGGTAGGGCCAGAACATGGACCTGTGGCCGTTGAGGGCGGGGTACACGGAATCGACGTAAGTGTCGTCCAATACCGCAGCCTGGCTGAAGTCCACGTTGAAGTAAACGGACGGCTCGATGCCACTCTGGGAAACGACGCTGACAAAACGAGGGTAATTGGACGTCAGGAACCATCCCTCATTGGGATTGCCGTCAGACTCACCGGGGGCAGGAATTGTGACTCCACAATCGAGGAAGATCCGGGACACAACCGGAACGCCGTCGGGCCGGGTCACTCCGCTTACGGCGCCGAGCACCTTGTCTGTGGTGGTTTGGATGCGGAAAATGTATTCGGCAGCGCTCAAATTACTGTAACCCAGTCCGGTTGTTGGAGTTCCTATCGTAAAATCCGCTGCTCCTAACCAATTGAGGGCGAGGATCAGGCGGAGGCGGTTTCCATCGGAACCTTGCACCGCGGCAACATCTTGCGCGTACATTTGAAGATTGGCTGCTTCCTGGTCAGCCATGGGGAAGGTGGCGCGCCAAGTCTGATTAAAATTGGTTGTTCCCGGCTCGGTGACGAACCAAATCGCGGTTTGAATGATGGTAGCGCCGCGGTCGGCCATGCCCTGGAGTTGCGTTTGCACCGTCTGACGCACCGCAGGCTGGTTGTAAATGGTAATAAAAGCGGTACTGTCAAAATCAGAGCCGAAGGCATGGTAGTCCACGCCGACATCGTAACCTTGGATGTGCCCGACGGGGATAAGGGTGACGGAACTGGATTTCGAGGCGTCGGTGACAGAGGTGGCTGTAACGCTTATGGTTATGCCGACCGAAGGCAAAGGAGAAGGAGCGGTGTAAGTGGCCACCGCGCCACTCGGAGTCGCGTTGGGAGATACAGTCCCGCAGTTGGCTACTGAACAGGACACGTTCCAAGTGACCCCGTTGTTGCTCGGGTCATTGGCCACTGTGGCAGAGAGATGTGCTGTTGCGCCAGCTTGCACAGCAGCCGTGCCAGGAGAAACGGAGACCACAATCGCGGACGGGGGCGGAGGAGGTGGTGCAGATGAGCCCCCGCCACAACCATTGAGGATCGGAATCAATCCAACGGTAACAAGGCAGAAGATAGGGCGTTTGGAATGATGCATAACTTCCTCCCGGAACCCTGAGTGCTTCAGCCGGAAAGCAACAAATAATATCCGCTCGCTGTAGAAATTGTTAGCGAACGAGTTTGGAGGTCATGGTTTGGCATGGAGTGCTTGGTTCTGCGTGGTCACCTCGGCATCGGGATAGTCGGAAGACGGCCCGGTGAGGAGGGAATCCAACGGTTTGTTGAGAAGATGCGCATCGAGAAACGCCGCTACGTAATCCCGCAAGCCCGCGATGGTCTTTTCCGGGCCCATGGCGCCGGTCTTGACGGCGTCCTTTGCCAACCAGACTTCATCGGTGGGAGTGACGTGTTCGGCGCCTTTGAAGTTGACCGCGAGGCGGGAGCCTTCCAGCTGTGCCCATACGTGGCGTTCCGTGTCACTCCAGCCATCGCGTCCAGCAGCGAGGAGCAGGACGGGCGTTTCGGTGGAGCTGGCTAAACTATGAGAGAGGACGCCGTCGATAACGATGGCCGCTTTGAACCGTGGTTCTTGCTCGACAGCAAGGATGGCAGTGGAACCGCCCATGGAGTGACCTGCAACAGCGATACGGGCTGTGTCTAACTTGCCCTGGAAGGAGCTGCCGGCTTTGGTGTTGAGTTGTTCCAGTTGATTCAAGACGAAGGTCAAGTCCTGAAGCCGCACGGTTGTGGCGAAGGAAAAGGTTTGTTCATCACCGCGCCAGGAATCGTCCAGATGACTGCCAAAGAGACCCTTGACCAGCCCGAGGTCAGGAAGCTCGACGACCGTGGTCTCGTAAGTGTGCGCCACAGAGGCAACTACGTAACCGCGGCTGGCGAGGTCTTCGAAGAGGAAAGTGTAATCGGAGAAAGTCCCCGTATAACCGGGAGTGAAGACGACCACGGGATGAGCGCCGTCCATAACCGGAGTGTCCAGGCAACTGTTAGTGGTGACGTTGGGCAGCCCCATTCCCAACAGTTGGGAGAAGTAGTTCCAAACTTTCGGGGAGGCGTAATCCGCGGCTTGGCAATTCTGAGTTGGAGAGGCCGGATACCATAGCCGGACGGCCAATTCTCTCTTGGTGCCATTGGCAACATAAGGGTCGTTGCGCGTGGAATCGGTCAAAGCTATCGTGCGCGTACCGACACTATAGGGACCCGTGGGGCTGGGTACGGCTGCCGTGGCCATGCCAGCTACAGCGGAGCGCACTCCGGGTATCACCTCGGCACGGGTGTATCCTGTTCCGGACAAACTCACTTGCTGAGGGCTATCCGTGCTGCTGTCGGTGATTGACATCGCCGCGCTACGAGAGCCTGTACCGCCAGGATTGAAAGTAACGCTAACCGTGCAGGATGTTCCTGCTCCCAGGCCTGAGTTGCACGTGTCCGACTGAGAAAAGTCGGCAGTGTTGTTTCCCGTGAAGGCAATGCCAGTAATGTTCAGGGCCGAGTTTCCAGTGTTGGTGAGGGTCGCCACTTGAGGTGCGCTGGACTTGTGGGCCAACTCCCTACCAAAATTCAGAACGGATGAAACGACTTGGACCGAGCCTGTTGAGAGGGTGATGGCAGTGCTAGATGACTTAGTCGTGTCGTTAACGGATGTTGCAGTGAGCGTCACGGCCGAAGTGGGAGGGAGCTTCGCTGGAGGAGTATAAGTAATCGGGTTCCCGCTTGCAGTATTAACGGGAGCAATGCTTCCACAGGCTGGAGCGCACGCAGTCCCGCCCTGTGAGAGCGCCCATGTGACCCCCTTGGCGGACAGGTCGTTGGCCAACGTAGCCGTAAATTGCTGGGCAATTCCCGCCGGTAGGATAGCCCCCAGCGGTGATACGGAGACGCTGATCGGTTGGACATAGACGACGGCAGCCTCCAGTGACGCGGACGGATCGGCGACAGAGGTTACATAGACATCAACCGTCAAAGTATTTGCCGGCGGGGTCGATGGGGCGGTATAGGTGGTCCATGCGCCGCTCAGGGTTGCCGTGGGCGACAGACTGCCGCAAGCAGAGCAAGAGAGGCTCCAGGTGACCCCTTTGTTGGTTGGATCATTGCTGACAGTAGCTTGCAACTGCACGGTGCCACCAGCGGGAAGATAGATTGCCGTACCGCCGGTGCTGGTTCCGATGCCGATGGAGACTGGAGCGGCGATGATGGTCATGTTGGAGCTGGCCGACTTCGTGGGATCGGCAACTGAGGTCGCGGTGAAGGTGACGGTGGGGTTAGCCGGCACTGTCGAGGGTGCTGTGTAGTTTGTTGGGGCACCACTCAGCGTGCTGGTTGGCGAAACTGTGCCGCAGGCCGGCGAGCATGCGGTTCCATTTTGTGTGAGAGTCCAAGTGACGCCTTTGTTGCTAGCATCATTGTTCACAATGGCAGTGAGCTGCGTTGATCCGTTAATCTGAACCGAGATGCCGGCGCCGAGCCCGATCGTGACGCTTATGGCCGGGGGAGGGGGAGGAGGCGGGGTTACCAGGGTGCTCGCCGTGCCATGATTGCAGCCAGAAATGCCAATCGCGGGAAGGATCGAGAGCAGCGTAACGGCAAAGGATATTCTTGATTTCATAGCGAACCTCCTAATGCATAGCTGCTTCTGACGTTCTGATTCACCCACGTAGCCGTTTGGGGCGAGCCTTCGATTCCCTTGAGTTCAGCCCCCTGGACGAAGCAGCGTTTTGCGCCTGGCCCTTGCCGGATGAGAGGTCGGGCCATTAGGTTGGGATTTCAGCAAAACATAGAAAGCCTTGTCGCCACCTGTATAGGTAGGAATCTTGAAAATGTTGCAATTCGATCATTGCAGAGGCGTGCGAGACTTTGTGTGAGTCCACGAGGCAGAAATCAAGAGAAGGCGGGCTATTCGATGAAGGAGCATCTGTGCGGCACCCGGCCTCACTGCTGCCGTGGTATGGTCCAGGAGCTGACTCGCTGTCTGCTTGAACTCAGCGCGCCCTGCGCGCAATGCTTGGGCCGGCTGACGGGGGTGAGTATGGAAGCGTTTTGAGATAGTCGCACTGCGGGTTGTGGTAGCCATTGATTTCGACAAAAGTGTCATCGAGTTGAAGCATCGCGTCAGTGGCCGGATTGTAAGCTGGCCACTGGACCGCGCCAGCGCCGTTGGGATTGCCAGTGGCGGCGAACCGTGTCCAATAGCCCATGATTTGACCGGCTAACGTGACCTCGGCTGCAGTCGGTGTGTACCCGTTAGGGTCCGGGGGTTGTACGTTGCCGAACACGAAGAAGAGCTCCGCGGTATGAAAAGCGCGGTACTGATTCAATGTCGCGTCATTTTCGTAGCGGTGGACATAGAGGTACCTCCAAACCGCGGGGCGGCTGGCGCCCGCAGCAGCGCGAGCGGTTTCGCGGCTTGGGCATGTGAGTAAGGAATCGCTGTCCACCGCGATGAGCGCGTAGATGGGAGCGTCATAGGAGCTTGCGGGATACAGGCTCAAAACCTGATTTGCGACTCCGGCGCCGAAGGGATCGTACTCGACGTGGACTTGGGCCTCGTAGCCGGCCTCGGTGAGGGGCGGAGTCACAGTCGGATCATCGTTGATGCCGGCATTTTCTTCCCGGTTGGATCCGATGAGGAGGGGAACAGGCGAACCGTTCTGCCCAAGTGCGACGAGTGGATCGACGGGAACAACGCGAGGCTCGATAATCCCGGGGACATGAGGGAGCGCGCCTTGGTTTGTGACAATCGTTGCGGCTGGTACGGCACGAAGGCATGCGAGCACATCCGTCGCGGCGCCGCATCCATACAAGGAAACGGCCGATGCGTCGCTGGCCTCGGCCTGCGCCAGCGTCATAAGCTCCGCGGAATGAGCGGCGCCGCTTTCCATCCCGGCTGCGGAGAACAGTCCTTTCGCGAGTGGCGAAGTCAGTAAGGCCTCTGTGTCACCGGCACCGGCCGACTGTCCAAACATCATCACGTGTGTCGGATCACCGCCAAAAGCGGCGATGTTCTGTTGCACCCATGTGAGAGCGGCAATTTGATCCGTCAGTCCGTAGTAGCCCGAGGAGACGCCATCTTCGGCCGTGAGCTGCGAAAGCGCCAGGAATCCCAAAGCGCCCAGTCTGTATTCCACGGTTACGACGAGCACGCCCTGGTTTGCCAAAGGAGGCAAGTCGAATGGGTTTTGTTGCGTGCCGCCGGCAGCGTTGCCGCCTCCGTGGAAGAAAACCATAACTGGGAGCGGCTGTGGCGAAGCGGGCTGACCGACAAAAATGTTGAGGACGAGGCAATCCTCGTCGCCAACGACGAGCTGGCCGCCGGTAGGGATCTGAATGCAGAGATTGCCAAAGGTGGAGGCGTCTCGGACACCCGACCAACTGGCCGGCGGTTGCGGGGGGCTCCAGCGCAGATTGCCCTTCGGCGGCGCAGCATAGGGGATTCCGCGAAATGCGAGAATGTTGCTCTGTACAGTGCCCTGGATTGCGCCAGACTTCGTCACGACCACGGTTGGAGAACTGGTGATATTCACACTGTAGGGTTGCGTTGCGGTTTGGCTCGTCGCGTCAGAAACTCGAATTGTAAATGAGACTGCTGCTTGCACTCGGTCGGGCGTTCCGGAAATTGTTACCGAACTGCTGGAGCTGCTCGCCAGGGTGAGGTTATCAGGCAAGGCGCCGGCAGAAACGCTCCAGGCGAACGGCGCGGTGCCTCCTGTCGCCAGTACCGTCACACTGTAAGGCGAGCCGATGGTGTCATCGGGCAAAGACGTCGTAAGGATAAATAGAGATGGGGTTTTGGTTCCGCCACCGCCACCGCATCCCGCAAGAAGAATTGAGAGCAATGTCCCGGCAAGGGATATTCCTGATTTCATGGCGAGCCTCCTACTCCACAGCTGCTCTTGAGGTCCTAATTCACCGGGGCGCTCTTTTGGGGGAGCCCTCCATTTCCTTGAGTTCAGCCCAGCAGCTTCCTGCGCCTGGCCATGCTTTGTCAACAAAAGCACGGCTGGACAGGTCATTGGGTTGGGATTTCAGCAAATGGGAGCAGTCTTGTCACCACCTGCATAGGTGGGAATCTTGCAGCGCGAAACGCTTCGGCCGTTGCCGGGGCGGAGGCGGCCGGCGGGTGGAATGATGCCGTTCGTCTGGGAAACGCTACCAGCCTAAATTCTCCTGAATGAAGCGCGGGCTGAGATGAACGTCCACCTGGACCAGGGGGCTATCGCCGATGGCTTTGAAGCTGTGAATCTCGCCGGCCTTGATGACGAAAATGTCCCCGGCGCCCCCTTCAAACGTCTGTCCGTTCACGGTCCATACGCCGCGGCCTTCGCGGATAAACTGGATCTCATCATAGGGATGGCGATGCGGCCCGGGGCCTTTGCCCGGCAGCCCGCTGAACAAAAAGACGGAGACGCCGACGTCTCCCTGGTCGGTCCCGACAAATTCGTGGGAGCTCCCCACAAACGGCAACTCTTCCTGACGGACGCGGTACATGCTTTTCCTCCCTGAAGCTCTTTCGTTCGATGCTCGCGCGAAAAGCGTAGCTACAGGTTGGCTCGAGAAGGAGGGCCATTTTGACTTTCTCCGCGCGCCAGAAAAGGCTAGAGAAAAACCGGCGCCACCCGTGACTGAGGAGCTAACCGCCATGACGCAACACATCAAAGGCATGAAGGAGCGGGCACGACATGTCGTGCCCCTACACGGAGAAGAGCACAAGAAGACAAGATGGCAGCGCCTATTTTCCGTCAGAGGCGCGGCGGAGGGCAGCGATATCGAATTTTTTCATTTTAAGGAAGGCCTGAGTGACGCGTGCAGTCCTTTCCGGGTCGCCGGAGTTGAGCAGTTCGTTCAAGACGGTGGGCGTAACCTGCCAGGAGAGACCGTATTTGTCTTTGAGCCAGCCGCACTGGCCTGCCTGGGGATCGGCGGAAAGTTTTTCCCAGAAGTAATCGATTTCTTGCTGGGTCTCGCAGGGCACCATGAAAGAAATGGCTTCATTGAAAGCGAAGTTGTGACTGCGCGCGGAATCCATGGCGGCAAACTCCTGGCCGAGCAGCGTAAAGGTGGCGAAGCGCACAGTGCCTTCGCGGTCGGGTTCCTCGCCTTTGCCGTAGCGCGCGAGGACGGTCGCGGATGTGGGCTTTTCGGTGGAGGCGCCGGGTGCATTTTTGAAGACGTCGCCGTAAAAGTGGATCGCTTCCTCGGTCTTGCCGCAGACGTTGCCGACAAACATAAGCGCGGGCATGATGCGCCGCCGGAGGGCGTTGGCGGGCACGAGAATGACCTGCCAGGAGAGGCCGTACTTGTCTTCCAGCCAGCCAAAGCGCTCGCTGAAAGTGTAGCTCCCCAGAGGCATAAGCTCTTTGCCGCCTTGCGAGAGCTGCTCCCAGGCGGCATCGACTTCGTCTTTCGTTGCGCACTTCAGGTGGAAGGAAACGGAGGGATTGAATTTGAAGAGCGGTCCGGCACTGATGGCCACGAACGGCTGGCCGGAAAGTTCAAACGAGACGATATCGCAGTCGCCGGAAGGCGTGTTGCGAAGCGTTCGGACGTGGGTGATCTTGGAGTTTGGGACCAAGGAAGTGTAGAGGGCGGCCGCTTCCTTAGCCTGTTTGTCGAACCAGAGGTGGGGAGTGATTGTTCGCATGGGAAGCGCCTCCGTGGGTTGGGGGTTGGGCCGCAGTAGTTAAGCGGATTTCGGCGGTGTTGTCGAGGAGGGGCCTTACCCTGCTCAGGGATTAAGTCGGGCCCCACTCGAAAGACGGATTCTATTGCTGCGATTTGGGTTGCGCAGCCGGTGGTTGCTGTGGGCGGGGGCGGCTGGCGGGCGGGATGATGCCGTTCATGCGCAAGTATTCGACCATCTGGCCGTAGTGATCCATCGGATGGAAAGAGCCGATGGTGGCGATCCCGAGGCGCGTGGAGAGGAACGGCAGCACCGGCTTGGGCAGCGGCGTAACTTCGTTTTCGACGGTGATGGTGGCAATGGCGCGATGGCCGAGCGCAAAGGAGTCCTTGAGGTACTGGACAATTTCGGCTTTGGCCTTCAACTCGGCGGGGCCGTTGGTGTTTTGCTCGAGGGATTTTGCGTCGATGTTCTCACCCATGAGCGGACCGAAAAAGAGATGGTTGGCGAAGGCGATGTGTTTCACTTCTTCGGCAAAAGTGCGTACGCCCTTGAACTCACCGTTGGTGGGCGCGAACGAATACTTGTCTTCGGGCATGGCCTCGGCGGCGGAAACCACTTGCCGCTCGACAATGCCGTAATAGAGGTCGAGGACGGACGCGACGGTGGGCGGTTGCTGCTGGGGTGGTGGGCCGCCCTGGGCGCGGACGGTTGGTGAAGCGGTGGCTGCGCACAGCAGCACGAGAGATGCGACGAGATTCTTCATCGGAGTTTCCTTTCGTGGGAAGTGAATGGTGGAATCTTACGCTCTTGTGCTGCGAGAAGTCACCCGCTAGTTTCGGAGCAAGACTCAGGCTACACGGTAAGTCGCAAAGCAAAAGCGTTTGAAGGTGTGAAGGTTGGAAGGTTAGAACGTTCAAGAAAAGAGAGATTTCATGGCACACAAATCGTGCGATGGAGAAGAGCAGCTCGCTGCGCTCGAAATGACAGAGGGGCACAAGCAGAGCGAGATGGGAAAATTCAGGAGAAGGCAAGTTGCTCGATGAGGCTGCAGGCGATGTGGCCGATGGTGATGTGCGCTTCCTGGATGCGCTGGGGATCGCGGGAGGGTACGTTGAGGAGAAGATCGACTTTCGCTGCGAGCGCGCCACCGGTTTCGCCGGTGAAGGCGACGAGGTAGGCGCCGCGGGCGCGGCCGGCTTCCACGCCACGGACAATGTTCGGGCTATCACCGCTGGTGGAAAGGGCGATGAGAATGTCCTGTGGGGTGAGAAGCGATTCAATCTGGCGCGAGAAAATGTTTTGGAAGCCGTAGTCGTTGCCGGCGGCGGTCAAGATAGACGGATTAGTGGTCAGCGAGAGGGCGGCGAGGCCGACGCGGTCCTTGCGCAGGCGAACGACAAGTTCGGCGGCGAGATGCTGCGCATCGGCGGCGCTGCCGCCGTTGCCGAAGAACACGAGCTTGCCGTTAGCGCGAAGGGCCGCGGCAGAGTGCTCCGCGAACTCGGCGATGCGCAGCACCAGCTCACTCGAGAAGCTGCGCTTGAGACGCGCGCTTTCCTCGAGCTGGCGGCGAATCTCCTCGGCGGAAGAAGCCATTGGCAACCTAGCAGAGGACGATTTTGTCGCGGTGGCGCATGACGCGGCGCGTGGCGTTGCGCGTATCGACGACAAGCTTTGCGGCGTCGACAATCGCCGTGTAGTCATAGCCGGAATGGTCCGTGGCGATAACCACGGCATCGTAACTGCCTAGGGTTTGCGGGTTGAGCGGCACCGATTTCATTCTTTCGTAATTGAAGTGGCGCATTTTGTGAAGCTGCGGGAAGTAGGGATCGTTGTAGTCGATGACCGCGCCGCGCTGCTGAAGGAGCTGCATGATCTTGAGAGTGGGGGATTCGCGCAAATCGTCGACGTCTTTCTTATAGGCGACGCCAAGGACCAGAACCTTCGAGCCTTTCATGCTCTTCTTGTGGTCGTTGAGGGCATTGGCGACGGCGTTGACGACGTGATAGGGCATTTCGGTGTTGACTTCGCCGGCGAGTTCGATGAAGCGAGTCGCGAAATCGAACTCACGCGCTTTCCAGGAAAGGTAGTAAGGGTCGACAGGGATACAGTGGCCGCCGAGTCCAGGCCCCGGATAAAACGGCATGTAGCCGAAAGGCTTGGTCGCAGCGGCATCAATGACTTCCCAGATGTCGATGTTCATGCGGAGGCTGAGCTGCTTGAGCTCGTTGACGAGGGCGATGTTGACGCAGCGGAAAATGTTTTCAAGGAGCTTCGCCATTTCCGCGGCGCGAGTGGAGCTGACGGGAACGACGCGAGCAACGACTTGGGCATAGAGGGACTGGGCGGCGCGGCCGCTGGGTGGGTTTAAACCGCCAACGACCTTGGGAATCTGCGCGAGACCGAATTGCTTGTTGCCGGGGTCTTCGCGCTCGGGGGAAAACGCCAGCCAGAAATCGCAGGCCACATTTTCATTTTCCGGGCCCGAGGCGATGGGGCAACGCAAGCCGCTCTTTTCGAGGATGGGAAGAACAAGCTCTTCCGTGGTTCCGGGATAGGTGGTCGATTCAAGAACGATGAGCTGGCCTCTTTGCAGGTGGGGGTAAATGGAAATAGCAGTTTGCTCGACGTAGCTCAAGTCCGGCTCGCGGCGCTCGTCCAGAGGAGTGGGCACACAGATCAGAACGGCGTCGGCGTCTTTCAATTTTGCGAAGTCGGTTGTGGCACTGAAATGGCGGCTGTTGACGAACTGCTGGATTTTGTTTTGCGGAATATGCTCGATATAAGACTTTCCGGCATTGAGCATCGACACCTTGTTGGGGTCGGTATCAAATCCAGTGACTTTGTGGCCGGCCTCGGCAAAGCGAAGCGCCAAGGGCAAGCCCACGTAGCCGCAGCCGATGATTCCCACCTTGAGCTGCGCACCCTTGAAAAACTCGGGTTTCCGGTCGATTGGCATGTGTTGCGTCGCACTCCTCGTTCTTTGTGACCCTGATAATGGCCAGAGCCAACGAAATCGCGTTTTTGGGGAACCGGTGGCCACTGCTGTCCTAACTCGCAGGAGCAACCGGACACTCGGCTAACGCGGCAGAGACAAATAAATATAGCAGGTTCCCTGCAAACAAAAAAACAGGCGGCGCGGTGAATGTTACAGCTTGTTCAAGGCTGGTTGCTGTTCGCCGCAAGAAAAGGGAAGATGGACGGGGCGCTTACTGGCTGTCGCGTCACTTTGCGCCGCGTGCCGATATCCATGACGCTGATCGTTCTATTACTGGGCCTGGGTGTTGGCGTGTTGGTAGGGCTGCTCGGCATTGGGGGCGGCGTCGTGCTCGTGCCCGCCATGGTCTATTTGCTGAAGATGGATCAGCACCTTGCGCAGGGAACTTCTCTCTTTATCTTGCTTCCACCCATCGGGCTAGGCGCGCTGCGCGAATATTGGAAGCAGGGGCAAGTGGACTTGCGAGCGGGAATTCACTGCGCGCTGGGAATTCTCCTGGGCGCATACGGGGGTAGCATGCTCGCGCTCCCCATGCATTCGCGGAATCTCGAAGGTGCGTTCGGCTGTTTCCTTATGCTGGCAGCAGCGCTGCTGTGGAGAAAAGCATGGCTCGAGGGAAAGACCGTGGAAGGCGGCGGGAGAAAATCCGATGCCTGAAGGGCTTGGACGAGATGCCGGAATTCTGGCCGTTGCGACGGTCTGCGGAGTGGCCTCGGGAATGTTTGGGATTGGCGGGGGCGTGCTGTTGGTGCCGCTTCTCGGGCTGCTATTTGCCTTCAGCCAACACCGCGCCCAGGGAACGAGCTTGATTGCGCTGATTCCGCCTACGGGATTACTGGCGCTGCTGGCGTATTCGCGTCAGGGATTTGTCTCGTGGAGAACCGGGTTGCTGCTGATTCCGGGAGTATTTGTGGGGGGAATCGGCGGGGGAATACTGGCGAAGAAACTGCAACCGCGGAGAATGCGCCAAGTATTTGCGGGGATTTTGTTTGCGCTTGGTCTTTGGCAGGCGGTGAGCGCCTGGTGGCGCTGAAGGGTGGGAATCCAGATGGTCGATTTGCACTGTCACATTCTGCCGGGGCTCGATGATGGGCCGAGCACCATGGAAGAATCACTGAACATGGCCGAAGCGGCGATTGCCGAGGGCATCTCGCATGTAGTGGCCACGCCGCATGCGAGCGAAAGATATGTGTTTGATTTCGCGAGGGTGCGCCAGTTTCGAAGTGAATTGCAGACGCAAATCGGCGGCCGATTGAAGATTGCGACTGGCTGCGATTTTCATCTGAACCCGGAAAACCTGAGGGCGCTGCGGCGCGATGCTTCACCGTTTTGCATCAACCAGCACAACTATTTGTTGGTTGAATTTAACGAAATTTCCATTCCACCGGCGATGGACCAAACGCTGCACGAGATTCAACTTTCCGGTTTGCGGCTGATCGTCACCCACCCGGAGCGGAACGCCATCCTTCGCAACCGGCCGGAGCGCCTGAAACAGTGGGTGAAGCGTGGATGTTACGCCCAGGTGACCGGAGGAGCCCTGACGGGAGTATTTGGGCCAGTCGCACAGAAAATTTCTGCGGAATGGATCCGCGAAGGACTCATTCACTTTGTAGCCAGCGACGCGCACAACACGCGCACGAGGCCGCTGCAATTGCTGCCCGCGTATGATGCGGTGCTGGACCAGTTTGGGGAAGAGAAAGCGCGCGCATTGTTCCACGACAATCCACTGGCGGCGTTCGAAGGGCGGGAACTGCCACACGTGCCGGAAATCGAAGAGGAAGAGCCCCCACCGCGCCGGAAGCGATTTTTCTTTTTCTGAGAATCAACGCACCGTGGTGGAAAAAAGGTCAATGAGCCCGGCTTAACGGCAAGCCCGCCCAGGCATGGAGCAAGCCCAGAACCTCGCGAACCACATCCAGCGCATCCCCGGTGTTGCGCCACCAGCGCGCGGGATCGAAGGGGTCTCCTGAGGCGGCACGCACAATGGCACGACCTTTCGCACCTGCCAAGCGCCGCCAGAGCAGGTGAACGCGCCGAGTGTGGGCCTTGGTCGTAACGATGATCACAGACCGGTTTCCGGTGCGGTCGAGCATGGTACTGATGACTTTCATTTCGTCGGCGGTGTTCACAATCGGAGGCTCAAGAATGCGAATCGCGTTCTCCGGGACTCCTTCGTGCAGCAAGATCAGCTTGTTGTAGTACTCTTCGCCGTAGAAAGAGACTCCCATGGCGGCCAGAGTATTTCCAGGTTCCGTAGAGTGCGTGAGCCAGACCTCTGGCGCATAGCCTTCACGAAACAGCTTTGCGCCCTCGATAGCGCGAATCGGCATTTTTCCGCTGAGAATCGCGATAGCTGTGGCTTTTTCGAGGGGGTCCTCGACGACCAGCCAGCGGCCCACGGTGAAGAAAGCTGCTGCGGCGAGGACGAGCAAGAAGAAGAGTGCCGCGCCAAAAATTCTCCAAGGGCGGAAGCGGCTTGATCCAACGACCGGCGGGTCTTTCGAGTTAGCCATTTGAGAACGCGCGAATGCTATCCCGCGCTGCGAATGTGGTCAATCCGGTGCAGTGCAGATACACTGACGGTTTGCAATTCCAAGGAGGATGAATGCGAGCAGTGGTCACGGGCGGAGCGGGTTTTCTTGGATCGCACCTTTGCGACAAGCTCCTTGCCGAAGGATGGAAAGTGCTGGCGCTGGACAATCTCATTACCGGCGACAAGGCGAACCTGAGCCATCTCAAGAACAACCGGAAGTTCAAGTTCCAAAGAGCAGACGTCAGCAAGCCGCTGAAAGTGCTGGGGAAAGTGGGTTACGTCCTCCATTTCGCTTCGCCCGCCAGCCCACCAGACTATTTGAAACATCCCATCGAGACGATGATGGTCGGTTCGGTAGGAACGAAGAACGCGTTGGATTTGGCGCTCGCGAAAAGGGCAAAGTTCCTGCTGGCTTCGACGAGCGAATGTTACGGTGATCCAGAGGCCTCTCCGCAGCATGAGGGATACTGGGGCCACGTCAATCCAATTGGTCCTCGCGCGGTGTACGACGAAGCCAAGCGTTTTTCCGAGGCCATGACTATGGCGTACCACCGCTACCACAAGGTGGATACACATATCGTGCGCATCTTCAATACGTATGGCCCACGAATGCGATTAAATGACGGGCGCGCGTTACCAAACTTCGTGTATCAAGCGCTGAGCGGAAAACCATTAACGATTTACGGCGATGGCCAGCAGACGCGGAGCTTCTGCTATGTCTCGGATTTGATTGACGGCATCTACGCGCTGATGATGTCCAAAGAGCATTTGCCGACGAACATCGGGAATCCGCTGGAGATGACGATTCTTGAGTTCGCGGAGCGCATCCGGAAGAACTTTGCAAATCCGCCGCAGATTGTTTTTGAGCCGCTTCCGCAAGATGATCCAAAACGCCGGTGCCCCGACATCAACAAGGCGAAAAGCATTTTGCAGTGGGAACCCAAAGTGGGGTTGGAAGAAGGTTTGCAACTGACACTGAACTATTTCAAGGAAGTCTACAAAAAGAAATAATCAGGTTCGCAGTGTAAGGCCTAATCGTCGAATCGGCAGGTCGAGTAAAACGAAAGGCTACTCCCTGCCAAACGAATAGTACTCGAAGCCCATCTCGCGCATGCGCTGCGACGCGTAAAGATTGCGGCCGTCAATCACCAACTTGCGGGCCATGAGGCTTCCACCACGTTCCCAGTCGATCCTGCGGAACGATTCCCACTCCGTGCAGATCAGTGCAGCATCGGCTTCGCGCAACGCCTCATAAAGGTCCTCATGGTAGTGCAAGTGCGGAAAGAGCGCCTTGGTGCGAGACATCGCTTCCGGATCGGTTGCGTGAATCTCGGCTCCCTCTTCGATCAATCGCTTCACCACCTCCAGGGCTGGAGCAAAGCGAATGTCATCCGTATTGGCTTTGAACGCGAGGCCAAGGACCGCGACGCGCTTCCCTTTTACAACCCACAAGGCCTGATGGATTTTGTCGAAGAAGCGGTCGATCCGTTGTTTGTTGACGCGTTCGGTGGCTTTCAGAATGTCGAAGTCGACGCCCACTTTCGCTGCCAGATGAATGAAGGCCTGAACATCCTTCGGGAAGCAGAAACCGCCGTAACCGAGGCCCGCTTTGAGGAACTGCCCGCCAATGCGCTGATCCAGGCCCATCGCATGAGTGACTTCCTCGACGTTTGCGCCGATTTTTTCGCAGAGATCGGCGATTACATTCGCATAGCTGATCTTTAGCGCCAAAAATGAATTGGAAGCGTGTTTGATCAGCTCGGCGCTGTTGATGGTCGTAACGAGGAATTCGGCTTTTGGCCCCGGCGGGCAAGTCCCTTCGTGCACAGGGCAATGAAAGTTCTTTTCAAGGATGGGCCGATAAATTTCGCGAAGTTCGGCGGCAGAAGAAGGGTCCTCAACACCCACGACGATCCGGTCCGGATGAAAAAAATCACCGACAGCGGTTCCTTCGCGGAGAAATTCGGGGTTCGAGGCCACGCGAAATTTCACATTGCTGTTTCGGGAGTACGCGGAGAGCGCGCGGCTGAGCTCGAGGCCAGTGCGGGCGGGAACGGTGCTTTTCTCGATGACCAGTTTCGGCGTCCGCGCTTCGGTGGCGATTTGCCGGGCTACATGATCGATCGCGGACAGATCGGCTTCGCCGGATTCTTTCGGCGGGGTACCGACGCAGATGAAGATGGCTTCGCCGGTTCGAATCGCTTCTCCCGAGTCTGCCGTGTAGGAAATGCGCCCCGCTTTGCGCGCTGAGTCCAAGATCCGGTCGAGGTGTTCCTCGTATATGGGTATGCCGCCGGCATTGAGCTTAGCGATGCGTTCGGCGTCGATGTCCGTGCAAACGACCTGGTGCCCTGCTTCTGCCAGGCAAGCGCCAGTGACCAACCCCACGTATCCACACCCAATTACGCAAAGTCGCAAGACCGATTCTCCCTAGCGATAAGTTCGGATGGCGTGAACCATGGCCATTGTGGATTTCCAATCGACTATTGTGACCGAAGCGGAAAAGGGAACAAAGCGGTTCATGTCATAAGATTGCTGAAAATAGAGCGAGGTCAAATCTCCTAGTCCGACCTAGCCTGCGTTTTCTGCGCACTCTTCATGCTTCTTCCCATTAACAGGCCTCGCAAGCCCAGCAAGACCAGGCGAGGCTGACGGCGCAGGACCTTCCAGAGCAAACGAGTGGATTCATCGCGATTGATCTCGCCTAGCGATTCGCGAGTCGAGCTATCGAGCAGGTCGACAAGTTGCGAATAGTCCTTCTGCTGAAAGCGATGGAGCGAGCGGCGGATCATCCAGTGAGTGCCGAGTTCACGTCGTAGTCCCACGAGTTCGCTGCTCTTGCTTTTTTTCAGGAGTGCCTGCGCAACTCCCAAGGCTCCGCGAAAACCGGTAACGACGCCACCCACGGTAGAGACTTTTACCTGCGCCGCAGCATCGCCCACCAGAAAGACTTCGCCATTTCCGAGCTGTCGACGAACCGGTACCCAACGGCTGTACACGGGAATGCGGGCGCCCTGCCATTCGAGTGGCTCCAAGTGCTTTTTCTCGAGAAAGCGCTCGAAACAACGCTTTGTGTCCTGGCCCTGTTCGCCAATAACGCCCACCGCGCCGCGCTCCGGGGATTCAGGGATCAGCCAGTAAAAATAAGGAGTATCATCCGGAACAAACCAGACGCGAGTCGTGTCGGGTGAGCAATCTTTCGGCAAGCGGACAATCGCTTGAACGAGAGGCACGGTTTCGACCGGAGGCCAGCCCGAGGCACGGGCCACACGGCTGGCAGCGCCATCCGCGCCAACAACGCTAGCCGCGTGGAGTTCCAGTTGCTTGCCACCGCTTTCCACTTCCATTCGCAGCACGCGCGCATTCGGTTCAATTTTCAAGAAACGAGTGTCAAACGAGAAGGAAGCACCGGCCTGCTGAGCGTCACGCGCCAGCGCCGCAATCAGGCGCGAGCGTTCGATGATCAGGTCCGGTTTTTGAAGGGCTATTTGCGCGGAGCGGCCATCGGTAAAAAGCTCAAACCGGCGAATTTCGTTAACAATGCTTTCCTGCGCCAGGCAGCCCATTTGGTTGCGGAACTGGTCGGTGACGATCAAGGTGCGCGCCGCAGGTTCCAACTGAGGCTTGGATTCCAGCACACGGACGGGCCGGCCTCCACGGGCTACGTTTGCAGCGGTAAACAATCCCGCGGCGGAACCACCAACGATGACCACTTCGCGATTGTCAGAGTTTTTCAATGGCTGCGTTTGTTCGCTTTTCAGAATCCTGTACGTTCCAAAAGAGCGCGCGCTCCGTCGATTCAATCCGCCAGAGATTCCCCGCAAAAAAATGGATCAGCTTCCCGTCCTGCCTGTGTGGGGCCACATTGAGAAATAGGAGGATGGGGCCCTGTAAGTATAGCGAAACCTCGAATGGGGACAAAGTACGACGGATGCTTTGCCCGCTCCGCTGGCGGAGAACTTCCAGCTACAATGAACTTTGATTAGGTTGCGGAAGTCGATTTGCCGGTTTGCCGTTCGTAGGGCGCATCCTCAAGATAGAAGACCCCAGCGAGAATAACAGCCAACGCGAGAACACCCGCAAAAAGTGCACCGCGCGTAGAAAGGTACGCCACCACCACCGCCGCACCACCGCCGAGAGCGCCAAGAAAATAGAGCGTCACAACGGCGCCACGATGACCCAGCCCCAGGTTGGACAAACGATGTGCCGCGTGGTCCTTGCCAGGAGTTGTGAAAGGCAATAATCCCCGCCGCGAACGAGAAATCGTTACCAACGTCGTGTCAAAAATCGCCGCTCCCAAAATCAACAGCGGCGCCATCCATGACGAAAGCGGCGTGGCATTTTCCAGGCGAAGTTTCAATCCCAGCGTGGCCATTAGGAAGCCCAGAAACATCGCTCCGCCATCGCCCATGAAAATCTTTGCTGGCTTAAAATTCCAGCGTAAGAATCCCGTGGATGCTCCCAAAACGGCAGCCGCAAGAGTCGTGATCAAAGTCTGGCCGTTCAAGTAGGCAAGCAACGCAAAAAAGACGGAAGCCGTCGCGGCCACGCCGGCACACAATCCATCCATATGATCGAGAATGCTGAACGATGCTGTAATCCCCACTACCCAAGTCACGGTGAGAATGGAATCCAAGACTAGGCCGGTGTTTCCACCAAGAAAGCTGCTGAAAACTTGGGCTCGAATCCCGCTTAACAGAAGGATTCCCGCGGCCAGTGGCATGCCTACGAAAAGTTTGACCTGGTGGTGAAGCAGGCCCCGGTCATCGAGAATGCCAACGGCCGCGACCAACGTGGCCCCAATCAGAATGCCGGCGATCTGCGTTCGTGCAGGCCCGTGGAATGCCAAAAGAACGGCGATTACGACAGCCGCGTAAATTGCAAGGCCGCCGAGGAGAGGAATAGGGGTCAGGTGAACTTTGCGTGGTCCGGGAAGGTCTACCATGCCGACGCGCAACGCAAAAGCACGCACCGGTACAACGAGCATAAGTGAAGCAAAGAGTGCAATGAAAAAAGCAAGCAGGCCTGCGGCCATGCCACCTCGTTCATCAAGCGAGTGGCGCCCGCGCTGCAGGACCGTTACGGAGACCCGCTTGATTCTTGCCGGATTGGGTGTCCGGCTCCCAAGTCAAGAAACTGAGGGCTGCCCCACGCAGCCTTAAGACAATACTGCGATTTTTGTTGCGCGGCAATCGGGATAATCAGACGGGGCATGACGTTTTTCCTCCTCGTCTATCCCTTGTTCGCTGACCCTATTTCCTATCTTTCGGTCAGCATTCGCTGAAAGATACGTTTTACTGCCTCTTTGTCTTTTGTGGAGTAATACCAGTCAATGGTGCGCTTGAGTCCATCGCGGAAAAGTACTTTCGGTTCCCACCCGAGCAGTTTCTTTGCCAAGGAATTGTCGGCAACGCGGTTCAGCGGGCCGGTTGGCATATCCTTGCGCAGCTTGATTTCCGCTTTGTGTCCGGTGAACTCGCAGACCATCTTCGCGCAGTCAATCACGCGAATGCGCTCCATCGTTCCCAAGTTGACCGGGGTGCCGTCAGTAATTTTTTCTCCCGCCAGGATCGTTCCCTCCACGATGTCGTCGATGTAGGTCCAATTCCGGATTTGCATGCCATCCCCCCATACTTCGAAGGGGTTCTGTCCCAAGAAGGCGCGCGCGATCATCGCGATGACTGCATGATTCTCGACTCCCCGCGGCCCATAGACCGTGAAGTATCGGCAAGACGCAGCTCCCAGGCCGTGTTCTTTGGCGTAGGCCTGAAGAGTGAACTCGGCCATCAGCTTGGCCCAGCCGTAAGTATTGTCGGCATCATTCGGGCCTTTGGTGAGGTCTTCGGTCAGATAGAGTTCTTTGTTGATATCCGACTGCAGAAAGTTTGGATACACGCAGCCGGATGAAGCGAAGACCACCTTTTTCACTTTTGCTTTGAGCGCTTCGGCAAACACAAGACCGTCCAGGAAGAAATTGGAAGCTGGGCCGGCCTGATGCAAATCCACATAACCCCGGCCGCCATGGTCCGCCGCGAGATGAAAGACGACGTCCACGCCTTGCGTGGCAGCGCGCGTTATGCCTGGCTCGCGCAGGTCCGCTTGCAGAAAATCCACTTTTCCCGTGCCCAGGTGGTGCCGAATGTTATCCAGGTGTCCGCTTGTCAGGTCATCTACGATGCGAACTTTCTTGACGCCTCTTTCGATCAGCCGGTCCGTCAAAGTCGATCCAATAAACGACGCCCCCCCCGTTACGAATACAGTTTTTCCTGCCCAATACGAATCTGTGGTGCTCACGCGTGCTCTGCCTTCCTATCCCTCTCGTTCATGGAGAGTTCATCAAAAATATTTACAAATTTTTGCAACTCTTGGACTCTATCATAGTTGGGAGCGGCAGCTCTCGCCGCTTCCCCCACAGTCTTCAATTTGTTTCTATCTGTTGCCAGTTCCCGGATAACGTTGGCAAGCTCAGCAGGTTTGTCCGGGTCGGCGGCCACCGCGAAGCCTCGTTGAAGGCCGAGCGAGACAACGTCTGTCTCTGCCGGTGCAACCGCCACGATGGGTTTCCCTGCCGCGAGAATGCCGTACATTTTGCTGGGGACAACCACGCCTTCCAGGCCGCGTTTCACGGTGATGATGTGGGCATCGGCAGCCGCAAGAACCGAGGGAATTTTATCATGTGGGAAATAGTCAAGAAAGCGAATATTGTCGGCCCCTGTAGCGGCGGCCTGAACCTCTGCGCGTTGCGCTCCCTCCCCGACGAACACTAGGCCTACGCCTTCGGAGGCCAATTTACGTGCGGCGGTGATCAGTGTGTTCCAGGCCCCGTAAAAACCGAGATTGCCCGCATGAAGCAGGACAAACGAAAAGTCGCTGCGGATCGCGTGAACTACGTCCCGGTCAGGCGGTGGCAAGGGTGCAATTCGCGGCAAGATTTCAGCTCCGTCGCGGATTACTACGACGCGCGAAGGCTCGACACCTTTGCCAATAATGCGTCTACGCATATCCTCGCCGAGAACGATCACTTTTGTAGTGTGCCGCAATGCCCAACGATGCAGTTTTTCCCAAAGACGGGTGGACCTTCCGGGCGGCATAATTGCTCCAGCGATGGCCATGTCCGGATACAAATCCCGGATGTTGTATACATACGGTTTGCGCTTCAGCATGGCCACAAAGGCGCCAAGGATTCCCTGAAACGGAGGGTCGGTCATGGCCAGGATCACGTCGCAGCGTGAAAATAAAGCGCGGGGCACCGCTAGGGCGGCATAGCTCAGATAATTCAACACACGCTTCTTCATGTCGAACCGCGAAAAGGCCGTGGAGCCCACCCGGATGATTTGCGCGAGACCGACGGTTTCCGATTGGTAGAGCCGCCACTTCCGCAGATCGCTTGTGTCGTAGGATGGCCGGCCACAGAGCACTGTCACGGAGTGGTAGATGGAAACCATTTCGACCACCGTATGTGCCATCTTCGCGGTCGCGGAGTTGTCCGGCGGGTAGTACAAGTTGAGCAGCAAAATCTTCATGAGAACGAGAGCCGCATCAGGATGTGGATGGCCGTGTGATTAGGATATCGCCGAGAACGAGCGCGTCCATCTTCGTTCGTTCGAAGCAGTCGATGGCTTCTTCCGGGCGGCAAACGATGGGCTCGTTGTCGTTGAATGAAGTGTTGAGTACCACAGGAACCCCAGTAAGATCGCGAAACGCGGAAATCAACGCATGGTAACCTGGATTCGCTTCGCGGGCGACTGTTTGCAGGCGGCCGGTGCCATCCACATGAGTTGGCGCGGGAATTTTCGCACGCTTCTCAGGACGCACCGCGTACGCGAGCGTCATGAAGGGCGACGGATGCGATTTCTCAAAATATTCCGCGGTAGCTTCGGCAAGGATGGAAGGTGCAAAAGGCCGGAAAATCTCTCGGTGCTTGATGCGTTGATTCAGAATCTCCCTCATTTCCGGCCTGCGGGGGTCGGCCACGATGCTGCGGTTACCCAGCGCGCGTGGGCCCCACTCTGCACGGCCTTGAAACCAACCTAGAATTTTTCCGTCAGCGACGATTGCAGCCGCTTGCTTCATCAGCTCTTGCTCATTGAGCTCGGCGATGGCGTATCCTTTTTGGGCGGTTCCATTCGAATCGATCGCTCGCCGGATTTCCTCGTTTGAGTATCCGGGGCCCCAATACGCGTGATCCATCACAAACGATCGAGGCTTGGCAAGAATCTGATGCCACACATAGAAAGCCGCGCCTACTGCCAGTCCCGCGTCACCCGCGGCGGGATGCACGTAAACCTGCTCGAAGGGTGTCGCGTCGAATATCTTGCCGTTCGCTACGCAATTGAACGCCACGCCGCCGGCAAGGCACACCTCTTTCAGTCCCGTGCGCTCGGCCAACTTTTTCAGCAAGCCCAAGTAAACCTCTTCGAGCCGCGCCTGCAACGAAGCAGCGAGATTGCGGTGGCGCTGGTCGAGCGGCTGCTCAGGAGAGCGCACCGGCCCCAGCCTCCGTTCCATTTCCTCCGAAAACATTTTGCCAAGAACCGGCGTCTTGTCGGCTTCCGCCCAGGACATTTCCGGTCCCGTACGATGGTGCACAAAATAATTGAGACCGAGCGTGAACCCATTTCTGTCTGAAGCTGCGTCAAACCGGGCAATATCACGGAACTGTCCGAGTTGCTCGGGCTCCCCGTACGCGGCCAGCCCCATCACTTTGTATTCATCGCCGAATTTCAGGAAACCCAGATACTGCGTGACCGCGCTGTAATAGAGTCCCAACGAATGGGGAAAGGTAACCACGCCATCGATTTTCATCCGGCTGCCGCTGCCCATGCCCCACATCGTGCTTGCGAAATCGCCAAGACCGTCTGCGGAAAGCAGCGCCGCCCGTTCGAACGGCGAACAATAAAAAGCACTCGCCAAATGAGCCTGGTGGTGCTCGATGCGATGGAATTTCGCGGCAATTTTCTTGGGATCCACATCGAACGCCTGCGCCAAGGCCTCGGGGATGCCCTTGAATTTCACTAACACTTTTGCCCGCTCTCGCGCGAACGAGGGCATACGTAGCGCGTAAAACAGTTTTGTGCCCAGCCGCGCGTAAGGATTCCGCGGTACGGCGACGTGGTCGATGTCGGAAAGCGTCAGCCCCGCTTCCTTCAAACAATAGCGAATCGCCGCGGCAGGAAAGCCCGCTGCGTATTTCACGCGGTTAAAGCGTTCCTCTTCCACCGCCGCGATCAGCCGACCGTCGCACACAATCGCCGCGGAAGCGTTTCCGTGGTAGGCATTAATCCCCAGAATATTCATCGCGTAATTTGTCAGTGTACCGCAGGCGGCCAATTTATGCGGCGAGGTGTTGGCGGCACCATTCGTTCAATACATACAGCGACCACGGGCGAGACCACGTCGTTTTCCCTGCGAGAAACTCGTTCCAAACGTTCTTGACCCCGCCGGATTTCAAAAACGGCGCAAGTGCCTGCGCTGGTTCGGCGAAGGAGGCTTCCATTCGCACGCGCAAAGGACCGCGCAGCCATTCTTCCCACGGCAAAGTAAAGGTCCGCTTGCGTTGCGTGAGAATTTGTTCTGGGAGCAAATCTCCCATTGCTTCCACAAGCAACCGCTTCTGCGCGCCAGGGCTCCAGCGGGCGTCATCAGGCAGAGTTTCCACGAATTCCACCAATGGTGTATCGAGCAGGGGCACTCGCACTTCCAGCGATCGCGCCATGCTCACGGAATCCGTGTCGCGCAGCAGCGTGCTCACCATGTAACTGCGCATTTCCAGCCAGGAGATGCTGCTCACTGTTTCGTGCTTGCGCGCTTCATCGGAGATTCTTTCCAGCCATCCTACCCAGGTCGGATCCAGCGTGACGCCATCCGCGCCAACCGTGCTGGGCCGGAAACGCGGCTCGATTAGCTTCTCCAATTTTCCCGGCGGGAAAAGCGTCCTGGCGAAAAAATAGGCGTGCGGCAGACTGTCAGGATGAACCCACGCTGCGGCTGCTTTGCCCCCAGCGTCCGGAGATGATCGCTTTCCGGCCAGCCCAGTGATTAAAGGGGCCGCCAAACGTCTCAGTGTTGCAGGTACAAACCACGAGGTGCGAATTAATCGTGAAAGCCGCGGCGTATCCGCAAAGGTTTGGTACCCGGCAAACAATTCGTCTCCGCCAAGCCCGGACAATGCCACCTTTAGACCCACCTGCCGGGCCGCCCAAGAAACAAAATAGGTGTTCACCGCGTCCATGGTCGGTTGGTCTTGAGCTGCAATCGCTTCATCCACACGCGATACGACGGACGCTCCGTCCATCGGAACCTCAGCGTGCTTGGTCTGGCATTGCTTCGCAATTGCCTTTGCCAGTTGGGCTTCGTCGAACGCAGTCCCGGGAAATGTCAGCGTGAAGCTCTGAATTCCTGCCTGCGCCTTTGCCGCCAGCGCGGCAATCGCTCCAGAATCCAGGCCGCTCGAAAGGAAGAGCCCTACCGGCACATCAGCAATCAAGTGTGCTCGAACCGCGTCTTCAAGCATGGGCCGCAACTCGCGTGCCGCAGAAGAAAGATCCCGCGGTTTTCGCTGGTCCTTGGCCGCAGGAGAAAGCATCGGGTCCCACCACGGACGTGCTCGCGGCACGCGCCTTCGCTCCGGCACATGGAGCAATATGCGATGCCCCGGCGGCAGCGAAAAAACGCCGTCGACCATCGTCACTGGTTCGGACACGCTCCCGAACAACAGATAGCTCGTCAGTGCGTCTTGCGAAAGCTTCCTCCCTGCTACACCGGCTGAAAGCAACGCGCGAACTTCCGAAGCGAAAGCGAGTCCTTCTGGCGTTTGCGTGTAGTAGAGCGGTTTAATTCCCAGCGGATCGCGAGCCAGGAATAAAATCGGCGCAGTTGCATATCGCTCACGCAGATCCAACAGCGCGAAAGCAAACATCCCGCGCAGCTCGTTGAGGGAATCCTCGCCCCACTCTTCCCAGGCGTGGACCAGAATCTCAGTGTCGGATTGCGTTGTAAATCGGTGGCCGCAGAACGCCAGGCGTTCGCGCAAGTCGCGATAGTTGTAGAGTTCACCGTTGAGGATGACAGCTACGTCTTTCGTTTCGTTCCAGATGGGTTGGTGACCGCCGGCAAGATCGATGATGCTCAGCCGCCGCATCCCTAGCGCCAGTCCAGGCGCGCGCGGTTCGCCTATGAGAAAGCCGTCATCGTCGGGGCCGCGATGACGCATCGCAGCAGCCATCGCTCTAACTCGCGACTCGGCCTCAGCGCTGCGCGAGGCGAAGGCGACTCCGCAAATGCCGCACACGCTACTGTTTGATCTCCGGTGTAGAGAAGAAGGCCACACCTGCCCGGATCATGTGTTCACGCAAGTGGAAGCGTGGGATTCTCAAGCGGCTGTCCGCGTACCAGGCCAGCACTTCGCGCAACAGAAGAAAGAGAAGCGTTGCTGCGGCAGCAAGAACCAGGTAAAAAAATGATTCCCGCTCCAGCAGCAGGCTCCAATCCACGGCTTCATCCCAGCCCGGATAAATCGAATCAAAAAGCTTTCGCAAATGCAGCCCTTCGAGCGGCAAACGCGCCAGGCGCACGTGGGCAAACCGCTCATAGCTGTACTCCCGCGGGTAATTCGGGATGGCGCTAGCTGCTTGCTCGAAGATCTCCGGATTTTGCAGATCCTTGCGCGTCAGGAATCGACCTTGCGCGTCCTTCATCATGACGCGATAAGTCGGGTCGACAATAACCCAGCGCCGGTCGATCAATACCTCGGCCACCACATGTTTCGCCTGGCGATCTGGCGACAACAATAGAAGCCGGCGCACTTGCAAATCGGAGGCTCGCGCCAGGTTTAGGAAGGCGTTCGTGGCAGTTCCACAAACACGCAACAACTGCACGTAATTCAGCGTCATTTGCGGGTCGCGCCGTGCCAACTTTTCCGGGTCTTCCGCCACGCCTCGGGAAGGTTCCGCGCGCATCCAGCTTAGGATGGCTTGCACTTTTTCTTCCGCTGGGAGGAAGTTCGGCACGATGGCGTCCGAATAGCCGTCGAGGTACCGGCGCACGGAGAATTCCCGCACCCCCGCACAAAAAGTGGCCAGAATGGCAACTGCCAGCAGCGCGTTACAAATTCGCCAGACTGCGCGAAACGCCCGATGCCCCGATTTTGGCAATGCCTACCTCTCCCAACCGGTCAGTTTCTCCCTTTCACTCGCTTCGGGATACACACTGAACGTACAACTGCTCCATGTCCCTGATGGGGCCGTTCCAACCCAGACTCCCCGTGACTTTAGCGCATCCCGCCTGAAGATGTCTACGAAGTTCGGAGTCTCCTAAAACTCGTCCAAGGGCCTCGGCAAGCGCGGCAGCATCGTGGGGCACTATCAGTCCGGCCTGATTTGCCAGCAACGGTGCAATGCCGCAGCCTTCACTTACGATCACGGGCGTCCCCGCAGCCACCGATTCTGCGGCGGTGTTGCCAAAGTTTTCGTTTTGCGATGGCAGCACAAAAACAGCCGAGTCCCGGTAGGCAGCCCATTTCTCCTGTCCAAACACTGGCCCGGCAAAGTGAACGTTTCCTTGGATTCCGAGCTGTAATGCTTGTTGCTCTAGTCGTGACCGCAGTCCGCTTTCATCAGGTCCCACAAATGCCAGCGCCACCTGCGTACCGCCAAGTTGCTTCCCGGCTTCCGCAAACGCCTGGAGGAGCAAACCGGGGCTTTTCTTCACGCTCAGACGTCCCAGGAACAGCACGAGTTTCGTCTCGGCCGAAATCCCAAACTTTTTCCGAAATGCACCGCGTTCCGGCCACGACTCCGGCGCTTCGACTCCATTCCGCCGCAGCACGATTTTCGCTCGGTCAATCCCCCCGGCTGCAAGCTCTTCGATTTCTTGCTCTGAAGTAGCGACGAGCCGGCTTGCCCCCCGCAACAAGCGGCTGCCCGTAACCCGGTGATACATTCGTTTGAGCCACAGATTCCTCACGATGGGAACAAACATCCCAATAGGCTCAACGACGTACGGAATTCCCCGCTTCCGGCACGCCGTTGCCACCGCTGGCCCCAATAGATCGTACAAACCAAAAATGTGGACGACATCGAACTTTGCGAGCCACACCCGGCAGTAACGATTCACCGCAGGATTCCAACTCACCCGGCGATAATGCAGCCAGGTCGGCAAATAAATCGCCTCCACGCCTTTTTCTCGCCGCCGCCAGCCAAACGGTGACCGCTCACCGGCAGTTTGTCCGCCCAAACGCTCAATGCGCTTCTCGAAACCCCAGTCCGCCGTTAGCACTGTCACTTGATGTCCGCGTCGCGCCAAGCCTTCCGCGAGCGCGCGCACTTTCACCGGCGGCCCGCCGAACTCCAGGAAAGGCGCGTAGGTTTCCGTGACGTTCAGGATTCGCATTGATCGCGCAAGATTTTTTTCACGGACTTTGCGAAGGCCTGGAACCGGTATTGCTGTTCGACGGCTTGCTTACCTCGCGCGCCCATCTCTTTCGCATGCGCTGGGTCGGCGAGCAGTGTTTGAATCGCCGTCGCAAGTTGGATTGGGTCGCCATGAGGCACTAAGTACCCGGTTGCGCCATCTTGAATAACCTCCGGCGCTCCGCCGTGCGCTCCTCCGATTACTGGCTTCCCACACGCCATCGCTTCCAGATAAGCGAACCCGAAGCCTTCTCCGCGGCTCGGCAGCGCGAAAATTTCGCAAGCCGTGTAGCATGCCGCGAGCTCCCCATAGCTGAGGCCGGTCAGGAAATGCACGTGCATCGCAACGCCGTTTTTTTCTGCCGAGTCTTCCAGCCAGGCGCGGTCGTCTCCCGATCCAGCCAGGACCAGCTGGAGGTCCGGCCATTTCATCAACAGCCTCGGTAGGGCCGTGATCAGCGTGTCCATCCCTTTGTAGCGTTCGGTGGCCAGCCAACGTCCTACGGTCAATATGACTCGGCCACGCGGGAATTCTGAGGGGGGCGATAGCTGCGACCCTGCGGCCACAAGCGCTTCGAACTGCGGATCGAGCGCCCAGGGTAATACTCGAATCCGTTCTCGCGCCACCCCTTGTACTGTCGCAACATGATCGGCTGTATCCTTGCTCGGCACTAGCACGAGGCTCGCGCGCCGCAACGCTTGCCTTCGCAAGCTCCCCAGCGGCTCCCAGACTTCCACGCCGTGGGCGCTGACGATGCTTTTCATGCGCGGCGCCAACACGCGCATTGCCTGAACCACGGGCGCCAGGTTTGGGTGCCCTGCCAGCACCAATTTTGCTTTGCGCCGGGCCGCGCGCAGTGCTGTCGCCGTGAACCGGCCCTTCGACCGCTGGCATCCCGTAAATACAAACTCTCGCCCGCCTAGCGCCATCCGATGTAGTTCCGGGGAATCATTCAAGCTGAGCAGCCGGCAGTCCATGCCGTGGCTGGACGCGAATTCCGTCATCACGGCAGCCAAATGTCGCCCCGCGCGCTGTATTCCGCCGGGGGCGTCCAGCTCAGGGAAGAGGCCAATGAGCACGCGCTGAGTCTGCCAACTGCAGCGCCCAATGGCAAGCCCGGAGCTTCTTATGGTTTCGATTGAAACTCGGCAGCTTCAGTTCGAGTTGCAGGGCTGAAGGGTAGGTGTTAATCTCGGCGTCAAGATACCAGGCCACATCGTATGCGCCCCTTCTTGTTTGCAATCGTTGTTTTGCTGCTGTCCCCCATCGCCAATTCTCAGTCTGCCTGCCCTCCCCTCCAGGCTCCCCCTGTCGACCCAGCAAAACTCCTTTTTAGCCCCCAGCAAGAACAAGAGCTGGGAGAAGTCATTCGTCAGCAACTCGAAAGCGAATTTCTCGTCATTGACGAAGATCAGGTGACCCGCTACCTGAAGCGCGTCGGCGAACGCGTGGCCCGGAATCTCCCCGAGACAGGCTTGCACTACGAATTTCTTTTGTACGACCGGCCAGAAATTCAAGCGTTCGGCATGCCGGGTGGACGCGTTTACGTTTCACGAAAGATGGTTGCGTATCTGCGCAACGAAAACGAGTTGGCCGGAGTGCTCGGTCACGAACTCGGCCACCTGGCGGCCCGCCAGCAAGCCCAGAACATGTCGCGCATGTTTCGCGAGGTTTTGGGTCTGAAGACTTTGGCTCCCGACGAAGACCTCTATGGCCTCTACAATCAGTTCATGGAGAGCGTGCGGCTGAAGAAAATCCATGCGCCCACATCCGGAGAGTCGGACAAGGGGCAGCAGGTTGCCGATCAACTGGGTGTTCAAGCCGTAGCGCGCGCAGGATATGCGCCTCAGTCCTTTCCGGACTTTCTCGACCGCCTGATGGAGACCAAAGGGAAAACGGGGAGTTGGCTCAGCGACCTATTTGGGGCCACCAACCCCAATTCCAAAAGGCTTCGCGAAGCTCTGCGGGATGTCGCGAATCTTCCTTCCAATTGCATTGAGAAGAGTCCTCCGCAGAGCGACGACGACTTCCATCAGTGGCAAACGGCTGTCCTGCATTACCACGGCATTGGGCATGCCGAACACCTAGCCGGGGTCGTCACCAGAAGCCAACTACAGGATCCGTTGCGCGGTGACATTGAGACGTTTCGTTTCAGTCCCGACGGCAAATATCTTCTCGCCCAGGACGAGGGCGGCATTTACATCCTCACCCGGGATCCCTTTAAGTATGTCTTTCGCATTGACTCTGTGGATGCGCAAGCTGCCCAGTTTTCGCTTGATTCTCGACAGGTGCTCTTCTTCAGCTCGGGCCTTCAGGTTGAAACATGGGACATCGATCGCCAGGAACAAACGAGCGTCATGGATGTCCCTGTATTACGAGGCTGTCGGCAGACCGAACTCTCGCCGGATGCCAAATATCTCGCCTGTTTTGGCGGTGACCTTAGCCTCACGCTCTTTAATGTCCCCACTGGTGAAATTGTCTATAAGAAAGAGAAGTTCTACGATTTTGATCCTGGCTTCAGTGGTTACGGCGGCCTTTTCAAATTCATCTACCTCTTGACTCACCAGGAGGTAGCGACACTGCGTTTTTCCCCGGATGCCCGCTACTTTGCCGCCTCTTCCCGCACGAAAGAAGAAGTAGTTATTGACCTGACCACAGAAAAGCCGATCAACGTGGGAGGACCGGTTCACACCGCTATGGAGTATGCCTTTACGTTTGTCGGGCCCAATCGGCTGATCGGTGTGGACACTGGCAATCCTCAAAAATCTCCGCTTGTCGAGTTTCCTTCAGGAAAAGTGCTGGATCGTGTTTCGTTGGGCGGCAGCACTCTTGTTGCTGCCGCGAATCCAAAGTACATCCTTATGAGGCCTGTCGAGGGCTTTGCCGTCGCCGGTTTCGACTTGGATGCCAAGAAATTCGCCTTCACCAATCGCATGTCGGCGACGGATGTCTGGGGTGACCTCTCTGCCAGCGAGCGTCTCAATGGCGAGATCGGCCTTTATAAAGTCGGAGGAACGCAGTCCTCTTCGGTCCTCCAGCTGCCGCTGGGGAAACTCGGCACCTTAAGAACTTTCCTTGCCTCGCCTGATTTGAAATGGATGGCCTTATCCAGTCGTACGCGCGGAGGCGTTTGGGGCCTGGATTCCGGGCAGAGGACTTTTCTCGTTCGTAGTTTTCAAAATGCCTACTACGCTCCCAACAATTTGTTCTACCTGGACTTTCCCGAGTTTGAGAAAGCCGGCCGCGAGATGGTGGTGCTCAGCCCGGTGAGCAAGCAATCCAAGTCCCGGCCGGTCGAAAAAGATGACGACCTTAGTTTTTTCGGAAGCATGGTCCTGCGCACCAAGCATCACGACAAGAACCAACATGCCCGCCGCAATTTTGAGCTGGAAGCTCTCGACATGGTCACGCTCAAGACCCTGTGGTCCCGCACTTTTCCCAAGGAGGGTCCTTGGGTTTCCGGTTCCGCTTCCAGCGGGAGAATTATTTTTGTCTGGCAGGCGCATGCCATCGGCTTGCGCGAGGAGCTTTCCCGCGAGCCTAAGCTCCAGACCCTTTGGAACCAGGAGCGTCCCGCTGATACGGACTACTTGCTCGAAGTCTTGGACTCGCACGATGGGACTGTCGCCGGAGGAGCCGTCGTGCACACGGGTAAGTACTCCTTCCGACCCGAACACCAAGACGCCGCGGCAGATTGGCTCATCGTGACCGACGACCACAACCGGGTCCTGCTCTATTCCATTTCCACTGGTGAGCAAAAAGCGAAATGGTTTGGCTACAACCCTAAAATTTCGCGCAATGGTGATCGCCTCTGTCTTGCGAATGGCAGAGGTCATCTTGTTTTGTACGATCTGCGATCCTTGAAGCAGATCGGCGAGTTGTCCTTCGCCAATCGTCTCTCTGCTTTTACCCTTTCCGATGACGCCGCGCGTCTCCTCGTTCTCACGAACGATCAGTGCACTTACGTCTTCGATGTGACGGGCAACTCGGCCACCGCTGCATCGACGCGGTGAAGGATTCTGGGGGAGAGTTAACGCGTAGCTGCCAATTGCACGAGACGCCCGGGGCAATTGGAGCCTCGATGCTACCTCCGAATTATCAGCGTCCACAAGTGCTTGCTGTTTGAGGTTCGTCCGGCCGTGGATTTGTATAGGCCTTTGCGAGCAGAGACTCAGTGCTGCCTATTTCCTTGGCCTTTCACAAGAGGCACGAGCTCGGGGAGCCGTTCCAAATAAATATCCGCGGGATACGCATCGCGGTCGTGCGTCCCAAAGCCATAGTTCACCGCCACTGCCAGCGTTCCCGCATTTCGCGCCGTCTGGACGTCGACTTCGGAATCTCCAACCAGCATCGCTTCAGCCGGCTCTGCCCCGAATTCCGCAAGTATCTTCCGCGCGCCCTGCGGATCCGGCTTCTTCGTCTCAAAACTATTTCCGCCGTATACCACTCGAAAATATTTCGCCAGCCCCAGCGCTTCCAAAATCCGCACGCTCACCCGAACAGGCTTATTTGTCAGCACGGCCATGGAAAGTCCGCGCAATTCTTGGAGCGCTTCCGCAACTCCCGGATAAGCTGTTGTCGAGTCCATCTTGTGGTCTTCGTAATAGGCGAGAAAAAACCTTAACGCGCGCTCACGGTCTTCTTCCATCGCACCGTTGCCCAGCGCCCGCGCCACCAGTTGCGGCGCGCCATGCCCGATGTACCCCGAAATTGTGTCCTCGTGCAGCTCCTCCCGCCCCATTTCCACCAGCATCGCATTGACGGACCGGATTAAGTCGCGTTTCGAATCGATTAGCGTGCCGTCCAGATCGAAAATCAGCGCGCGGGTAGATGGGAATTTTACAGTCGCCATAAACAATTAATTCTAATACGCCGCTTCCCTCCGGCAGTCACCAAACTTCCATCTTCTTCCAATCAAATTTTAATGATTCCCGTTTTTCGGTTTTCCCGCCTCTTCGCGTAAACTGAAATGCTTCGCTGGCGTTAAAAATCGTTGTTGGAGACCCGATGGCCCAGGTTTTTCCCTTTCGTGCTTTTCGCTACAATCCGGCCCGCGCCCCATTCGAACGCGTCCTCACTCAGCCCTACGACAAGATTTCCCCCGCCATGCAAGATAAATATTACGCCGCCGACTCGCATAACCTGATTAGCGTCGAAAAAGGCCGCAGCTTTCCCGGTGACACCCCCCAAAATAACGTTTACACGCGAGCCGCCGCCGCGCTCCAAGGATGGATTCACAATCACATTGTCGAGCAAGACTCCGCGCTTTCCTTCTATGCGTATACGCAGGAATTCACCGTTCCCGGCACGGGAGACCGCCGCACGCGCCGTGGTTTCATCGGCGCAGGCCAGCTCGAGGAATACACCGCCGGCATTGTCTTTCGCCACGAACACACATTATCTGGTCCCAAAGCCGACCGCCTCGAGCTTCTCCGCCACATAAAAACTCATACCGGCCAGCTCTTCATGCTGTACTCCGACCCGCAGCGCCGCATCGACAAGATTCTGTGCGAAGCGGAATCTGCCGCCGCTCCCGCCACCGAACTGCGCGACGAATATGGCGTCATCCACCGCCTTGGGATCATCTCCGATCCGCAGCGTGTTTCCGCCATCCAGCAAGCTATGGCCGATCAAAGGCTCGTCATCGCCGACGGCCATCACCGCTACGAAACTGCCCTCACCTATCGCAATGAGTGCCGTGCCCGCACGGGAAAGAACGATCCCGCGGCGCCGTTCGAACGCGTCATGATGACTTTCGTCAACACGCACAGCGAAGGCCTCACGATTTTGCCCACCCATCGTGTGGCGGCTCACATCCACGATTTTTCCTGGAGTGCGGTGCGCCGCTATCTTGAGCCCTGGTTTGCTGCCGAATCTTTTCCTTTTTCAAACGACGCGCAAAAAGCCGAAGCCCGCAAAAACTTCCTCGCCCGCCTCACTAGCTCTCGGGAGTTCCGCGCCATCGGCGTCTACCCCGCCTCCTCGCCGAACGACACTCGGCAAAAGCGCGCTTTCTATGTTCTGACTCTCCGCGAAGGCGCCAATCTCGCTCAGCTTCTTCCCAGTGTCTCACCGCTCCAGCGCGAACTCGACGTCGTCCTCTTGCACGAAGGAATTCTCGAGCCCGCTCTCGGCATTACACCGCAAGCCGTCACCGCCGAAGCCCATCTCACCTACGAGCGCGAAGCCGCCGCCGCCCTCGACACCGTCGACTCCGGCCGCGCTCAAATCTCTTTTCTCTTGAATCCTTGCGCCGTAGAGCAGGTCATGAAAATCGCCACCGCGGGCGAAGTCATGCCGCAAAAGTCCACCGACTTCTATCCCAAACTCCTCAGCGGGATCACCATGTATCGACTCAATTGCTCTTTGTAGATTCGGCTTTCTGAGATAACTAGTGCAGTTTCTCGTACTCGGCCTTTGCTTCTTTCAAGAGAGGGATTTCGGGGTCTGCTTCCTTCCACAGATCGAGGAATTGTGACAGAAGCGCCTTCGCTTCCTCCTTTCTGCCAAGTGCAACATCGACCCGCGCTAACCGCACGAACGATGTGATCCAACCCTGCTGCGCTTCGTACCCGAGCGGTGGCTGGTCATTCAGTGTTTTCAGCCACTGTGCTGCCTGCTCCTTGTCGCCGGACGCCTCATACGCTCGGGCAAGCCCGTCGAGGATATGCGGGCCGCGCTTCTGCTGGTACGCCAGTAGCAGCAATTGAATCGCATGCGCGTAGTTGCCCCGTTGGCTTTCTATTTCCGCTTCAGTGTAATTGATCGCGCTGGCTTGAGAAGCGCTGCTCATATCACCTTGCCTTTTCATCGCCTCCAGCACTGTCACGGCTTTTTCCACTTGCCCGGCGTGCGCATAGCTGGGGGCCAGCCATAAACCGCCGGCGACTTTGTCTGCAATCGTCGGGTAAATCTGCATCGCTGCGTCAAGTTGGCGAATTTGCGATCGGTTGTCACCAAGCCCTTCGTAAACAACGCCTAGAAGGCAATGTCCCCGCATGATGCTGAGAGTGGAATGGTTCGACTCGGCTAAGAGCAGTGCCTGCTCGAAACCCGCTTTCGCGCTCCTGTAATGTCCGTGATACAGGTCGAGGTAGGCCAGGGACCGCACCGCCAGGCGGCCTGCATCTGGGTGCGCTTTAGCTGCTGTCAAAAGTTCCCGCGCCTTGGCCTCTTGACCCGCTCGCACCAGGACCATAGCGTATTCGCTGGCAATATTCCCACCCTTTCCCCAGGAAGGTTCCACTTGAAAAGCCTGCTCATAATAGCGGAGCGCCTCGGTGACATTCCCCTGCGCGGCTTGGCAAGTGGCGATGTCGACCATGGAACCTGCCGATTTAGGGTCCACGCGCAACACTTCTTTGTACTGGTCGATAGCTTCGGGGCACCGGTCGTTGTCGCGGAGAAGATGCGCCAGCGAAAATCGTACGCTGCCGTCGCCGGGATATTCCTGCAAATATTCTTGTAGCAACTGCAAAGCTTCCGCAAAGTGGTTCTGACTATTTGCGAACATCGCGCTCACAAACAGGCGCTCCCGATCCGTAGTTCGGTCGACGAGTTGCAGCGCCCGCTCGTAGTGCTTCTTTCCTTCCACCGGGTCATTGAAGATGTAGCTGTACAGCGCGTTGCCGACGGCAACGTGTGCCATCGCAAAGTCCGGGTCCGCTTGCAGTGCGGACTTCCACCTCTGCATCGCTTGCTGGTAATCGCCTTCGTGCCACAAGCCCTGGCCATCCACATACATTTTGAGCGCTGAGAGCGATGGCGTTGTGACCTGCGGAAGGGGACGATCTTTTTTCTGTGTCGCAAACCGCGATTCACCCAATCCGTGGCGGACTTGGATGGCCAGCCTGCCCAGCGCCGGCAATATTTCGTTCTGACCATTGGCCATTTCGATATGCGACCACGCCGAAAGCCCGGTCTGCGGATTGATCAGCCGGGCCGACAAGGCGTACTGCTGGCCGGCGCGCGAAATCGCAGGAACCAGCAAGGCGTGTATTGCTTCTCGGATGCAAATCTGGCGGCCTGTAGCTTCATCAATTTTGTCGCCTGGTTTTTTGCCCATGCGTCTCAAGCTATCCGCGAGCCGCGAAGGCGGAACGATGTTTACGTGCGCTGATTGTTCGACGCTCACGCTGAGCGCCGTCAGCAACGAACGGTCGAACAGTGGATCCCCCGTTTGATTGTCGAAATCGGAAATGATCAAAAAATCGCGCGGCGAGAAAGAGAGTACCGGACGCGCGCCGAACAGCCACCACAGCACAATGGCGACCGCAGCCACCCCGAGACCCGAAGAGATTGCCGCAAGGGGACGACTGCGCACCGAAGTTACAATCCGTTGCCACAGCGGCGGCTTAGCGGCCTTGGCCGGATATCCCTCCGATGGATGGGCACAGCGATCCAGGTCCACTGCCAATTCCCGTGCGGATTGGAAACGGCGGCCAGGATCCTTCTCCAGGGACTTCAGTATGATTCGTTCCAGCTCCGGCGAGAGCTGTGGCTTGACCGCGCGAGGTGCTGCCACCGGCTCACGCAAAATCGAAGCGAATAGGCGCGGCGCAGTTTCCTCGCAGAAGGGGAGTTGCTGCGTGGCCATCTCATAGAGGACCACGCCCATTCCATAGATGTCTGTACGCGCGTCGATATGTTCCCCGCTCACTTGTTCGGGCGCCATATACGGCAGTGTGCCCATCAGGTGGGCATCGTCCACGCTTTGCGTCAACGTTTCCGCTCGGAGCTCTCCCCCAGCTGGATCGAACAATTTCGCCAGCCCGAAGTCCAAAATCTTCAGCCGGCTGTCTTCGGTCACCCGCAAATTGCCCGGCTTCAAGTCGCGGTGGACCACGCCCTGTTCGTGAGCTGCCAACAAGCCTTCGGCAAGTTGTGTCGCCAGATGGATGACTTCCTTTTCGGTGAGCGGTTTACTGGCCATCTTTTCGCGCAGGCTGCTGCCTCGGATGTACTCCATAACCAGGAAGTCCACGCCTTGCTGCGTATCAAAGTCATGAATTGTCGCGATGTTGGGATGGTTCAGTTTGGAAAGTGCGAGTGCTTCTTTGCGGAATCGTTTACGGGAGGTCTCATCCGTCAGGGTGCCTGGAGCCAGGACCTTGATCGCCACTTCGCGTTCGAGATGTTCATCGTGGGCCCGATAGACTTCCCCCATCCCGCCAGCGCCGATCTTCTCGAGGATCCGGTAATGCCCCAGCGTCTGGCCGGCCAGTGTTTCGCGGGCTGTTCTTTCGGCAGGCATGGGGAAGTACCTCGCCTCCCTCCCCGTTACCGCGTATCGTAAAATCTGCCTACGGCGAAGTCAATTCATCCAGCGCCGTCTGCCTGGCCATTCTACGGTAAGTCCTAAGCTAACCCGCCTCACGCTTCCAGGTACCACGGCACGTTGATCACGATAATTCTCTGGTTGCCCTTCAACAGCAGCAAAGCCTTCAGCACCGAAGCCCGTTTGTTGTGAAGTAAGTGGTGGTACCACCTTCGTTGTACCAACTCCGGAATCAGCACCGCGATTTGCTGGTTCGGATACTTCCGCTCCGCCTCCAGCACGTAATCCACAATCGGCGCCAAAATCAGCCGGTACGGCGACTCCAGCACCATCAATCGTGGCGTGGCCAATCCCACCTCTTCCGTGGGCCGTTCCACGTAACGGCACCACTCGTCCCGGAAAATCAGCGAACCTTGTCCGCAATCTACGTGCACCGCATGGATGTGCGGCGAAATCTTCAGCGCAAACCGCAGCGCCTTCTTCACGATGTGATTCCAGTTTTGCACCGGCAGGATAATCAGCGGCGGCGAAATGTCGTTCAACTCCAGCGGCGTCGCGCTGAACGTCTCCAGCGCCACCGCGTGGTAGTGCCGCCGCACAAAAATCATCGCCACAAGCATCAGCGGAATCACCAACACGGTAATCCAAGCTCCTTGCACAAACTTGGCCACCAGCACCACCGCCGTCGTGATTCCCGTCGCCACCGCTCCTAGGCCGTTCACGATGATGCTGTGCGTCGCGCCGGGTCCGCCCACTCTTCTCCAGTGCCCCACCATTCCGGCCTGCGACAACGTAAACGCCAGAAACGCTCCAATCGCAAACAGCGGAATCAGCCGGTCCGTCACTCCGCCAAAAATAATCAGCAGCACTCCGGCCATCACGGCCAAAACCCAAATCCCCTGCGAATACACCAGTCTTCTTCCGCGCGTCGCAAACGAATGCGGCAAGTAGTTGTTCTGCGCGATGGCGCGGCATAACCGCGGAAAATCCGCGAACGCCGTGTTCGCCGACAGTGCCAGCACCAGCAGGATCGATCCAATCGAAACGTAATAAAACATGCCCCTCCCAGTCACTGCCGCCAGCAGCATCGAAAGCACGCTCTCATATCCTGGCAAACCCGGGTCCGTCGCTTGAATCCCGTACACGCGGACCAGCCACGCAATTCCCGCCAGCAGCAAAATCAAGAGCGCGATGATGATCGTCAGCGTCCGCCGCGCCGTCTTCACCACCGGCTCGCGAAACGCCTTCACGCCGTTGCTCACCGCTTCGACGCCTGTCATCGCCGTACACCCGCTCGCGAACGCTTGCAGGATTAGCCACGGGCTTAGCGCGGCCGCAGCCGTCACGCCCCTTCGCAGCGGCTCGAGCGGCACAGGATGTCCTCCAGCGGCAATCGTCTTCGCCGCGCCGATCAAAATCGCCGCCACCAGGCTCCCCACAAACAGGTACGTGGGCACCATGAAAATCAGCCCGGTGTCCCGCGACCCGCGCAGGTTCACGAGTGTGATGATCACCAAAATTCCCAAGCACAGCGCCAAGGTATGCGGCTCGAGACCCGGCACCGCCGAAACCAGCGCGCCCACTCCCGCGGAAATTCCCACCGCCACCACCAAAACGTAATCAATCATTAGCGCCGCTGCCGCCAGCAGCCCCGCGAACACTCCCAGGTTGTGCCGCGCGACGGTGTATGACCCTCCGCCTCCGGGATACGCCGCAATCGTTTGCCGGTAGGAAAAATAAACGATGGTCAGCAGCACGATAATGCTCGCGCTGATCGGCACCATGTACGCCACGCCCGCTGCGCCCAGCGGAATCAGCAGCGTCAGCGCCGCTTCCGGCCCGTACGCCGCAGAGCTCAGCGCGTCCAGTCCGAAAATCGGAATCCCCGCCGCCGCGCCCACGCACTCCGCGCGCGCTTCATCCGACGCAAGCGGCCTGCCCAGCAACAAATCCAGTAGCGCCATCTCTCTTCGTCCCCTCAGCTGCTCACTTCAACCACATCGCGACAGGTCCGCCCCTTTTTCTCGTATTGGGCCACTGAGTCTACCCCAGGTTCCCTCTTTTTGCCGCCCGCACTCGATTGTCCGGGCTTGCTGCCGCCCCTTCCTCATCCTCGTGTAGGGGCACGATATATCGTGCCCGGTTCTTCCGACCACAGGCGCTCGCTTTCACATGTTTTTGGGGGAGATGACTGCGGTGGATTGAAAAACCTGCTCTCTACTCAATCAAAGAGTTCACGATCCCGACGCTGCCAACATGCTCTCAGTGCTTTTCGCTTTCGTCTTCGTCAAATAGCGGAAAAACCTTGCGTGCCCTCGCGCTCGCCAGTACGCGGACGTGTAATCCTGCACCTGCGCTCCCGTGCTCACCGAGCTAAAAAATGTATGCTCTCGGGGATCGATCACGATGCCCACATGCCCGCGCCACACGATCAAGTCGCCGGGATGCGGAAATCGCACGCGGAGGAAATGCCGCGTTCCGCGATAAAGCGCCATCGAACTGGCGTAGGAATACGGGTATCCCGCTTGCTCGTATAAATCGTGCACCAGGTGGGAACAATCCGGAGCGAGCCCTTCTTCGTCGTTCCCCCACGCGATTCTCTGGGCAATCGCGCGCCCTTCTTTCAGGCTCAGCAGGCGCATTCCTGGTGGTATCGCCGGCGCCCGCGTCGCTTGCTTTTGCTGACTCGTGGTTTGCTGTGGTGTGGTCTGTTGCCCGGACGCTTGCGCCTGCCGCCCATTCGCGTCCGCCTGTTGCGCGGGCATCTTCGTTGCTAGTCCGAGCGAAACTGCCATACAAGAGAACAAGGCCAAAAGGCTTTGGCTTGCGAAAAAGAATCGCTTGCGCATACTTCAATCTTCGCAAGCCGTTTTTCATCGCACGCCAGTACCTGCCCCCTAGCCGTCACCGTCCCTCCGTACAGGCTTGCTGACAAGTGGTCTTCCATGCGGGCTCGCATTGCGCAGCTTCGTTGACCCGTTTCTATCGACAACATAAGATACGCGCAGCCCAGGTCCTTCATGCTCGGCGAAACCATCTCGCACTATCGCGTTCTCCGCAAGCTCGGCGCCGGCGGCATGGGCGAAGTCTACGAAGCCGAAGACCTCAGCCTCGGCCGCCACGTCGCGCTCAAATTCCTTCCCGAAGCTTTCGCCAATGACCGCCAGGCTCTCGAACGGTTCCAGCGCGAAGCCCGCTCCGCCTCCTCTCTCGACCATCCGAACATCTGCACCATCTATGAAATCGGCGAGCACGATCACCGCACCTTCATCGCCATGCAATTCCTCGAAGGCCAGACCCTTCGCGAGCGCATTGCCGGCCGGCCTTTCGAGCTCGACTTCCTCCTCGACGCCGCCATTCAAATCGCCGACGCTCTTGACGCGGCCCATTCCAAGGGCATCGTCCATCGCGACATCAAGCCGGCCAACATCTTCATCACTACTCGTGGACACGCCAAACTCCTGGATTTCGGCCTCGCTAAGAATACGGGCGCGGCACTGCAAAGAGGTTCCTCACCGTCCGCCGCTGCCGCCACCCTCACGCAAGACCTTCTCACGACTCCTGGCTCCACGCTTGGCACTGTTGCGTACATGTCTCCCGAGCAAGCCCTCGGCAAGGAACTCGACGCGCGCACCGACCTCTTCTCTTTCGGCGCCGTTCTCTACGAAATGTCTACAGGCCTTTTGCCCTTCACTGGCGATACGTCCGCTGCCGTTTTTGACTCCATCCTGCACAAGCAGCCACCGCCCGCCGCTCGCCTGAATCCCGCTCTTCCCGACGAACTCGATAGCATCATCCGCAAAGCTCTTGAAAAGGATCGCGATGTCCGCTATCAAAGCGCCGCGGAATTGCGCGCCGACCTCAAACGCCTCAAGCGCGACACCGATTCGGGCAAGACGCTTCTCGAACAATCTTCGGTGTCTGGGCTTTCCCGAGCTCCGGCCTTGCCAAAAAAGCTGACGCGTTCCAGCACCGACAGAAAGATTGGCGGCGTCTGCGGAGGTCTTGCCGCTCATTTTGAGGTGGATCCCACATTGGTTCGCGTGCTGTTTTTGCTGACGGGCCTGTTTGGCGGCGTGGGATTTATCGCCTACCTGATTCTTTGGATTGCGCTGCCGGCGGCCACGGCCAAGGTGAGCCAAGTGTCAGGCGCGTCCGTTGCGACTGTGACGCCGAAGCGGAATTGGGTGTTGCCCGTAGCGATCCTCGTTGCTGTAGCTCTCCCCACCGCTCTTTTCTACTGGCTGCGCACTCCGCTTCCTCCGCCCCGTGTCTTGGGCTCCAAACAGCTCACTCACGACGGCCTTCAGAAACTCGGACTCCTGACCGACGGCACTCGCATTTACTTCCTAGAGAGCTCGGGAAACAGCGCCCATAACGCCCAAGTATCCGTCGCTGGCGGAGAAGCTCTCCCCCTGAAATTCTCCGCCGGTATCTTCGACATTTCTTCGGATGGATCAGAATTGCTCGGTGACCAGGGAGGTCCCACGCCCGGCCCTATCGTGGCTATACCTCTCCCCGCAGGCACCCCTCGCCGCCTTGGCGATTTGGTTGGCCGTAAACCAAGATGGGCCCCGGATGGTCACTTGGTCTTTGCCCTTGGAAACGATATCTACGTTGCCGCCCACGACGGCTCTTCGCCGAAGAAGATTGCTTCCGCCCCTTCCCCTCCGCACGGTTTCCGGTTTTCGCTAGACGGCACACGCCTCCGTTTCACCGCCTCCGACCCGACGAGTAGCTTTCTCTCTACGCTCATGGAAATGCAGGCTGACGGAACCGGCCTTCACCCTTTGCTCCCCGGCTGGAGCAATCCTCCACGGGAGTGCTGTGGCAGTTGGACTCCCGATGGCAGCTACTACGTCTTCCTGAGCACCCAGAACCTTGCCAGCAACGTTTGGATCCTTCCCGAAAAATCTGGATTCTGGCACAAGGCCTCGCACGATCCAGTTCAACTCACTACCGGCCCCTTGCAGTTTACCGACGTGATTCCCAGCAGGGATGGCAAGAAAATTTTCGTGATCGGCGTCGATCCGCGCGGCGAATTGGTTCGTTACGACACGAAGTCGTCCAATTTTGTGCCCTTTCTTGGCGGCATCTCTGCCGGCGATGTTGATTTTTCTCGCGACGGCAAGTGGGTCGCTTACGTGACTTATCCCGAGGGAACTCTTTGGCGCAGCAAACTCGATGGCAGCGAACGCCTGCAACTCACTTCTCTTCCCATGTCGGCTGCCCTGACCCACTGGTCTCCCGACGGCCAGCAGATTGCCTTCGCGGCCACCTCTCCTGGCAAGCTGTGGAAGGTGTTCCTCGTCTCTCGCGACGGAGGCACGCCCCAGCCCATCACCTCCGTGGATCAATGGGAAGTCGACCCCAGCTGGTCCTCGGACGGCACACGCTTGGTTTTCGGAGTCGACAGCAACGTGCAGGACAAAGCCCGTATTCAGTTGCTGGACCTCAAGACCCACGAGTTTTCAGATCTGCCCGGATCGAATAGCCTCCAAGGGCCTCGCTGGTCCCCCAACGGCCGTTTCATTGCTGCTATTTCCTTCGACGGTTCCAAACTGTTGCTCTTCGACATGCAATCGCAGCAGTGGCGTCAGTTGACCACCACCAAGGGACAAGTCGGCTATTTGTCCTGGTCCTCGGATAGTTCTTCCATCTATTTCGATACTTTGGGACTCTCTGATCCCGGTTTCTACAAACTTCGTGTAAGCGACGCCAAACTCGAGCGTATCGTCGACTTGAAACAAATCCGCACGTATACCGCACAGTTTGGCCCCGGTTCTTGGACCGGCCTCGCTCCCGGCGAAGTCCCTCTCTTCGTCCGCGACCTCAGTTCCCAGGAAATCTACGCCCTAGACTTACAGCTACCTTAGTCCCTCGACTTTACTTCGCTACTTCCCTGCTTCTCCTCAATATGCCCACCTTAGCAGCACCCCGCCGGTGGTGTACCCTGCTCCGACCGCTACGATCATCACCAGATCGCCTTTGCGCAAACGGCCCTGCTGCAGGGCGTCGCGCAGTCCCAGCGGGATCGTCCCTGCCGTGGTGTTCCCGTACTTGTCGATGTTCACCATCACTTTCGAGTCGTCTACTCCCAGCCGCTCCTGCGTCGCGCGAATAATCCGCAAATTCGCCTGGTGCGGCACCAGCAGCGCCAAATCTTCTTTCTTGAATCCGTTGCGGACTAATAACTCCTCAGAAAGATCCGCCATCCGCCGCACTGCGTACTTGAACACCTGCGAGCCTTCCTGATGCACATAATGCATGCGCTTCTCGACGGTTTCCTTCGACGAAGGGTTCAGCGACCCGCCCCCGGGCATATACAAAAATTCTCCGCCCGACCCGTCCACGTCGTGTTCGAAATCGATGATGCCCTCGTTCGGCCCTGCAGGTTCGAGCAGCACCGCTCCGGCGCCATCGCCGAACAGCACGCATGTCGCGCGGTCCTGGTAATCCAGAATCGACGTCATTTTGTCGCTGCCGATCACCATTACTTTTTTGTGTGTTCCCGCGCCGACGAATTGCGCGCCGACCGTCAGCGCGTAGGCAAATCCCGAACACGCCGCCGACAAATCGAAGCCCCACGCTTTTTTCGCGCCAATGCGGCATTGCACCAGGCACGCCGTCGCCGGAAAGAACATATCTGGCGTCACGCTCGCGACGATAATTAAGTCAATGTCCGCGGGATCCGTTTTCGTGTGCGTCAGGAGTTCCTTTGCGGCTTCGGTGGCCAGGTGCGAACTGGCCATACCTTTTTCCGCCACGTGCCGCTCGCGGATTCCGGTGCGCGTGCGGATCCATTCGTCATTGGTGTTGACGATTCTCTCCAAATCCGCGTTGCTCATCACCCGCGGCGGAACATACCCGCTCACACCAGTGATTTTTGCGGCGATGCGGTGGGCCATAGCTCTCCTTGCGCTTTTCCCCCTGGAAACAAAGAACCTGAATTTTATGCGATTGCCGCGCGCGGTTACAAGGAAATGCGCTCTCTAAAATCGCAACAGGTAACTTACTTTCACGAAGATCAACCGGCTGGTCATGTTGCTCGCCCCTCCTTGGGCCGTCACGAACGGCGTGCCGGGCGGGAGAACCTGATGCAGCAGCAGATCGTTGAATCCGTTGTTGTAGCCGAGATAGATGGCCGTGCCGGGATGGAGCAAATAGGTCAACAAAATGTCGGTAGTGAACTGTTTCGCCGGCGCGATCGGCCCGCCGTCGTAACTGCCCAGATTCGTTTGCAGGTCAAGCAGGTTCGGATTGGCGAGCGTCGCGTTGTAATCCACGATCAAACGCAAAGACAATTCTTTCGTGAACTGGTAATTCAGCTTCGTGCGGTTCAGGTAGTTGTTGAAAATGCTTTGTCCCGCGGAAAACGGCGGCGTATTCCAACCCGGGCGCGTTCCCAGCCGGTAATAAATCCACGACTCGTCCAGCCGGAATCGCGACGACGGCAGCACCGTAAATCCCAGCATTACTCGCTGGGAATTTCCCAGAAACGGCAAAAGCCCCGGCGCAGGGAAATAATTCTCACCGATGCCCTGAGCGTAGCGTGCGGAAAAGGAAATCCATTTGTACGGCTGCGTGGACGCAGTGATGGCACTGCTGTGCTTGCGAAAATCGATGTTGTCAAAAAGCTCGTACGCTTCCCCGCGGCTGACGGTGAAAGTGGTCTGCTTGGTCAGGTCAACTTCAAACCCTAGCACGGCCGCCCAGTCTTGCATAATGCCGGCATGATTCCAGTCTACGGTCTCGAGCGCGCTCGGGCCAAAAGCGATGACCTTGCGTTTTTCTGGCCTCCAAAAATAAGCGCCGGAAGCGGTGTGCTGGCGGATGTCAATGCGGTTGACGAATCCCAGTTCAGTGCAGAAATTCGGCGAGAAATCGTTGTAATTCGAGTTGAACGCAAAGTGCCGTCCCGTGTACGAAGCATTGAGCCAAAGCGCATTGCCCTGCTGCGAGCCAATTCCAGACGCACTCTGTGGAACCCACAAGCACGGAAACTCAAAGTTTGCGGTATCCTGCCGCGTCCACGTGTGGATCGCCTGCGCGTCCACTACCCAGTTCTTCGAAAACTTCAGTCGCGCATCGAGCGACGCGACGCGATTGCTGGTGTCAGCAAAGTCGCGGCTCGAGGCGAACACGCCGACGTGCGACTGCTTCCAGAATTCGCGCATCACGCGCACCACGCCGTTCACCGCTCGAGTGTTGTACGGCCCGCTGGTGAACCCCAGCCCGGGCTGCCGGTCGTCAATCACTAGCATGCCTAATGTCCAGTTGCCGACTTTTCCGGTCATGCGCGCGCCGAATTGAGGATCGGCGATCTGCCGCGAAAAGAATAAATCCACGGGCGTCATGAAAAATCCCGCGTTCTCGATAAAAAACGGGCGTTTCTCTGGAAAGAAAACCGCGAAGCGCTGGTTGACCGTCACTTGTGGGTCGTCAGTTTCCACCTGACTGAAGTCCGGATTCAACGTCACGTCGAACGTCAGTGCGTCCTTCGCCACAAATTTTGCGTCCAGGCCCGCGCGATGTTCGAATTGATCGAGATAGGCGGGCGGCGTGGCTGCGCTAGGCGGATTCGGCTGATTCAGATAATGGTCGTTCGCCAGCAAACCGTAGGGAATCAGTTGAATGTTCCGGCCGGGAGACACGCCCTCGAGTCCGCCCATCGGCGCGAACTGCTGCGTCAGCCCCTCGACGCGCTGCGTGAGATACGGCCAGTAGTCGTATTCGCTTTTGCGCAGAATCACGCGGTAGAGCGCGACGCCCCAGGTCTGCTGATCGTCGTGCGAAAAACGCATGCTCTTGAACGGAATCGAGAAAAACACGATGTAGCCGCCAGGCGTGACTCGCCCGCTGCTGTCCCACAGCGTATCGAAACTGTAGTCGTAACCCTGCCCCTCGGTGTAAATCGCGTCGGTCTGCACACCCAGCGGATTCGAATAGAAATAGTAAGCGCGGTGAAAATCGCGAAAGGTGTCGAGCAGCACGCCCACGCCGTCGTCCTGGTCCGATTCTTCGCGCTTGGCCATGTGCGCGCGCACTTGTCCTGGCTCATCGTGACAGACCATCGCGACGTAAAGATTTTTGTCGTCGTAGGAAAGATACGCCGTGGTTGGCTCGGTCGCGGGCGTGCCGTCGCCGGGAATGTACTGGCGGAAATCGCTGACCGTCAGTTCCGCTTCGCGCGGCTTGTTTTCGAGGAAGTCTTCGAGTTTGGGCGCGCGATGCACACGCGGAATTTTCGAGAGCGGAATCTTCGCGCCTTCGGGCGGAGGGGGAGGATTCTGCGCGGAGAGCTGCGCCCCCGCAAGCAGCAGGTAGACGAACCCGAGCACGGGGATTCGGGTGAGAGGGCCCATTATTAGGATGCTCTTATATAACCACGGGCGGAGGCGGAGGCAAAGAATAAGTAGTACTGGTGCCGTGGACAACACTCCCCGTCGCAGGGAGGAAAAATCGCCCCGAAACTTCGTGATCCGGCTCGGCGGATCCGCTTATGCACTCGGAGGAAGGATCTCGTACCGCCAGGTGAGCTCCGCGGTTTTTCTTAGCATGGCCGAGACGGAGCAATATTTTTCCTCGCTCAGTTGAATGGCGTGCCTCACGGCAGCGTCATCGAGGCGTCCGCAGAGGCGGTACAAAACCTCCAGCTTGGTCCAAACTTTGGGCGGTTCCTTGGCGCGTTCGCCGGAACACAGGACTTCGAGCGATTCCAGTTTCTGTCTTTTCTTTTCCAGAATGCTCACCACATCCGAAGCGGTGCACCCGGCGAGCGCAAGCAACAGCAACTCCATTGGAGTCGCGCCCTTGTTGGACTCGCCGTCGCAGTCGAGCGGAATCATGTGCCCGGACGGGCTGGTGGCCACAAATTTTTGTTCGCCAATCCACTTGACGGAACCCGTCTGCATTTAGTCTCTCCGAGCCACGTTCGATTTGACGCCGGCGGAATGCTTCACCGTGCATCCAGTTCCACGTCCTTGATGGGCAAGTCCCAGTGTGCGTCCAGAATCTCGAAGCGCCGCTGCTCTTCTTTTTTGTACGTGTCCTGGTCCGGATAAAGCTGCTTGATGATCCCGGAGCTGTCGAAATTATCGTTGGCGACGGCTGCGCTCTTGAACACGATGGTCACGCGATAATCCCAGCGGCTGTCCTCCGTCATGTGATACCGCGGCGTCACCATGGTCACTTTCAGCATGCGGCCGAGTTCCATCTCCTTTTTTAAAACGGGATAGTGATTCTTCTTGAAGAGCGCTAGAAACTCGTCGCCGTGGCCCCATTTGGCTTTGTAGTAGTACTCGATCGCGTAGGGCTGATCGCTCGAGCCTGTCGCCATCGCGCTCTGTTTCGCCCGCGCCCCGATCGTCGCGGCGGAGAGAACTGCGGCCGCAACGATTCCCATACCCACAAGCCACCGCGCGCTTTGTTTCATTTGCAATTTCATCGGTTGTCCTCCCCATGTAGTAATCGAACCCAATTCTTTTTCTTTGTAGGGGCGCAGCACTGCTGCGCCCGTCTTGGCTGTCTACGACGCGGGTGCCGCGGTGGCCGTAGACCCATCCGCATTCACGATCCAGCCATCACGAAGCTGGATAATGCGATGGCCATACGCCGCGTTTTTGTCCGAGTGCGTGACCTGAATAATCGTCGTTCCGGCTTCGTTCAGCCTCTTGAAGAGCTCCATGATCTCTTCTCCTTGCGCGGAGTGAAGATTGCCGGTGGGCTCGTCGGCAAGAATCAGTTTGGGATTCTGAATCACAGCGCGAGCCACGCCGACGAGCTGTTGCTGCCCGCCCGAGAGCTGATTGGGAAAAAGATCCTTCTTTCCGACGATATTGAAGCGGTCCAGGGCGTCGCACACGATGCTGGCGCGTTCTTTGCTCGGAATGTTCTTGTAGGAAAGCGGAATTTCCAGGTTTTCGTAGACGGTCAGCGAGTCGATCAGGTGGTAGCTCTGAAAAACGAACCCGATGTTGTACTTGTGAAGCTCGTTTCGCTGCTTCACGCTCATGCGGTGCACTGGCTGCTCGTGGAAGTAGTACTCGCCGGACCAGGTTCCGTCCAACATGCCCAGGATGCCGAGAAGCGTGGATTTGCCCGACCCCGAGGGGCCCATGATGGTGACAAAGTCGCCGGGCCGAATCTCCAGGTTGATGCGGCGCAGCACGAAGAACTTTTGGCCTGCGGCGTCAAAGAATTTTTCCAGGTTCTTGACTTGGATGAGTGGCGGCAATGGCGCTCCTTTGGGCAGTAGAGATTGTAACCGGGAGGGGAGAAAAGTAGCGAGCGTCCGTCTCGTGTAGTGGCGGGTCTTCAGACCCGTGCCTTTCTTTCGGTCGTGGTCGTGGGTCCGCGGACCGGACCTTTCGGCGATTCAGGTTTGCCACCCGCCTGCGAACAAAAAGGAAAACTGACGTGCCGTCAATCTATCGGCAGGTCGGACTTTGCCTCTCCTTTTTTGGATGTGCTGGCCAGTACTGGAACCGACTTTACCGTTAATCAGGAGCTACTCGATTAGTTCCGAAATGGCGGCTACTGTTGCGGCGATGCCGTGCCGTTTAGCTTGCCATGCATCTCCGGGTGTGGCCCCTGCTCGTATTGGTCGAGCTTTTTCTTCTGGTCATCATTCAGGATGGCGCGGATTTTTTCGTCGGCCTTGTAGCGCTGGGGCCGCACTTTGGCAAGGCGCTCTTCGGGCGACAGGCTTTTGTCCAGCGCTAGCTTTTCCGTTGCGTCGTGCAGTTCCTTCAGGATAGGCCTGATCTTGTCCTGTTGGTCGGCGGTGAGGCTGAGCTTCTCGGTCAGCACCTGCAATTGTGTTTCGACCGGGGGCAAGCCGGCGCCTTGGCTGCTCGATACGCTTTTGCCGGTGTCAGACCCGGTGGTGGTAGGTTGTTGCGCGTAGGCGGCCAGACCGAAGAGTAGAGCGGTGCCGAGTGTAAAGGAACGGTAGCGGTTCATGGTGCGTCTCCTTGTTCCGCCGTGCGCGGCGGCTTGTCGTATGATTCGCAATTTGGGGGGCAAACGATTCGCGGTCAAGATGAATCCGGAGTTTCTTGGACAAAGGGGCGGTGGATGTCCGGAAATGGACCCTGCAGACTGCGGCAAAATATGGACATATGAAACGCTTGGGGCAGAAGCGAAAACTCGATGCGCGTATCCGGCGAACGCACAGCCGGCTGGGCAATGCGCTAGTGGCTTTGCTTCTGGAGAAACCGATCGACAAGCTCACGGTGCAGGAAGTTCTCGCCCGTGCCGGGGTCGGCCGCTCCACTTTCTATCTGCATTTTCGCGACAAAAATGACTTGTTCCTTAGTGTGCTGGAGGAGCACCTGGAACTGTGGACCACGGCACTTACAAAAGCGCAGGAGAAATCCCAACGTGTCGCACCTGTCGCGGAATTCTTCGGGCATGTAGGCAGTGCGAAAAAACTGTATCGTGCCCTCGTGGATTCCGGGCTGATCCATGCGTATTTCGATCTTGCGGAGGGTTACTTCGCCCGGGGGATCGCCCGGCGTCTGAAAGGGATGGGCCGGGCGAATGTGGCGCAACGTGAACTGGACGCTCGCTCCCATGCGCTGGCGGGAAACCTGCTATCGCTCCTGAAGTGGTGGCTGGATCGCGGTACGAGAGAATCCCCGCAGGCTATGGACGAGCTGTTTCATCGGATCGCTTGGCAGGGGGTGCGCTAGCGTTGGTTGCGGTAACGCTAGCCTGCGTCACCCTTTTGCAGGAGGCGCGGATGGACGGCCACACATCTGATATGCCCCACAAACAGGAAAAGTTCCTCAGCTCGCTCCGAAGGCCGGGGTACTGATACGTACTTGGGAGGTTACCCCGTTTACCAGGACCTGGCCACTCGATTTGATATTTCTGGGTTGTTTCCGAATAGCCGACGATACTCCCCGAACCTCAGTCTGCTCACGCCCGTATGGGCTTGATCTGGCAGAGACCAGCGACGCCTGTGGTTAGTGCAGCAACAAGCAGCACATGAATCAAGAAATGCATGCCGTCCGGAGCCACGTGGTTGCCGAAAGAAGGCAGAACCTTTGTTGTGGGACCCTTTGCGTAGGCGAGCTGCCAACTCCTGTCCGTTCCGAAGATGTAGGGAAGCCACCAGGATTGAATTTGCATCACCAACCAAACAAGGTCGAGAGTTAGGGCTGGCAGAGCAAACCAGAAACTATTGCGCTTGTACGCCATCCAAAACAAAACGGCGGGGAGCGAAACGAACACCAACATACCTAGGTCTCCCACCTGGATTCCTCGTCGGCTCAGGAGAGCTTGAAGCAAGGTCCCCTCATGCTGACGATTCCAGTTGCCGAGTGGAACCCATGAGATAAGCCAGAGGTACGCTGCTAGTAGCCAATGCAGCCAAGCACTGCGTCTCATCATGACTGTGATTCTACGCCCACCGCAGGGAAACTCTAGACGAGCTGCAAATGTGGACAGATGATGGGCAACCCGGAAGGAACCGAATTACTTCTTGTTTGCCGACAATCGAGGGACTGGAATACTGGTGTCTCTGCGACAATGGTTCAAATCCGCAGAAGCCATTACGCCAATCCAGTTAGGTGGACTGCCTCCCCGGTGATCTCACTGCCGCGAGTTGTCCTCCCTCGAAGATGTCATAGATGTAATCGTGGGCTTCCAATGCCAGCTTCTTCAAGGAGCCAGCTTGGACGCGCTCGACGATTTCTTCGCGAGAAAGTTCGAATATCGCATCCATGATCTGCGCGCGATCCCACTGGTTGGCCTGCCCCACGACGAACAGCACGCGGGCGCTGTGCTGGATGTAACGCGGACACAGCAACTGCCGTTTGAGGAGCTCCATGATGACTGGCGCCTTGGAGCGATCAAAGCGGCCGGGATCGTGGCGGCGATCCATCTCGGCAAAGAACTCCGAGGTCCATTCGTTGTGGTAGTCCCACACTTTGTTGAATAGCTCGCGGGTGAAGCGGGCCCCGGCTTTGACTGGTTCGGCGTTTGCGGCCAGTTCGACTCCATCCTCAGTAAGCGCCGATCGTTTGAAGTAGCCGTCTTTGGTGATGGTGGCCTGGTGATGGGCTAGGGTCCACAGCCACGACACGTTGATGCGGTAAGTGGCCAGGTCGTTCATGAAGCGCAGCTTAAGTTCGTAGTCGTCGATGGCGGCGGCGAAGTTCCCATTAAGGATCTGGAATCCGTAGTTCGCCGCCATGTAGAAGGAGTGCTGGATGTGCTCAATGCTGATGTCACCTTTGGGCACACTGTAGACGGAGTCCCAGAGTTCTTGAGTGAAGACCTTCTCCGGCGCGTCTAGCATTTCCTTCGTGATGACTCGGGGCGTGATCTTGCCCTGCGGGCTCAACAAACCGCGGGATTGCAGCAGAGACCGCTCCGCGTCGCTGAGACCGCTAGGGACCGTCGGTACAGGCTTACCTTTCACGTCGGTAGTCTCCAGCGGCGCATCGAGGATCGCTTGCAGCGCGCTCACCTGCGCTCGCAAGGGTGCATTACCGGCGGCGACATAGGCGCTTTCCGGGCTGGCGACCCAGCTTTGCCGATAGGCATCGTAGAGCCGTCCTTTCACCCGACCGGCAAGGATGTCGTCGAGCGCAGGCTGTTGCCCGGCGGACCAAAATCCTTCCGGAACAAACATCAGGCCCAGCAGGCGCTCCCGCAACTTGTCGATCACCATCGCCCGCAGAGCCAGTAAGTTGTACCGGGAGCGGCCGTAGGGATCGCTCGGTTGGTAGATCATGACCGCCGCCATTCCACCGATGGGAGCACCCTGGCTGAATTCGCCATTCTTCATGCCAGCCATGAGCATCATCAGCGCGTTGTAGCGCTGATAAGCGATCATGGTAGGTACGGCCATTCCGACCGTCTGCGGGTCCGGAAAGACGCCCTTGGGCTCGTCCTTCCACATCTCAATAATGCTTCCCGTGTAGTCCCAGCGACCGACGTTTGTCCCCAGCAGCCGGCGCCGCAAGACCCAGGCGATTGCGGCCAATGAACGGCCCGCATTGCCCTCTTCATAAAGGACTTTGATCTTAATGTTGCCCACTGGCACGCCGATCATGTCCTCCAGTCGCGACAGGAGCTTCTCCACGATAAGGGCTTCCTGCGGAGTCTGAATCTTGGGAATGTAGTAGTACACGCCAGTGCCGGCGCGCTTGAGCAGGTCGTAGCCGTTGAAGGTCCACAGAACCGCGATGGCAATCAGACCCGGCGCAGGTTCGCCATCCACGGTAATGTAGTCAAAGCGAACGTGGTTGCCCGGAGGTCGGCAGAATCGGGTCGGCCACTCGGACGACGGCTTGTTGATCTTGTACGTACGCTGCTGTCCTTTCTTGACAACTTCATACGCACGGTTCGTCCAGCGTCCTTCCAGAATCTCTTTGGCGTTCTGCAGGGCAGCAAAAATCGCAATCGGCTGATCTTTGGGCGTGCCATCCGGTCGGAAATGCGGCGGTGAAGCGTCTTCCCAGTCGGGCATATTCATCGGTGCCGGACTATTCAACGCGTTGAAGGCCATGTCCAGCGGATGCCACGGCCCGGTGAGCTCCAAACCGGGATTCGTTAGCGGATGCGCGTCCTGGGGGATGGGCACTTCGTCATTGAGCCGCCAGCGCCAATTGCTTTCCCGGCCAAGAAAGTTGTCAACCATGCCCTGAACGATTTGGCGAAAGGTCCAAGGCTGCCCGCTGACCGGGTCTTCGAACTTCTCATCCCAATTGGGCCAGGCGTATTTCCTTGTGGCCGGCGCGGAGGACTCGAGAAGCGCACGACGTGCAATGAGGGCGGCGGCTATCTCAGGTCCCAACTCCCGGGTGAGCGCGGCAATCGTTTCTTCGACATTGACCTCTCGGCCGTTCACTCTCTTCGTGCCAAACAGTTCGGGAAATTTCTGCAAAATATCTTCGCAGATCATGACCGTAATCCTCCTCAGCTCCGCCCAGCGCGCAAGGCAAATTCAAGCAATATCGACTATTGGCCGCAGGGCGTCAATGCGCCCAAACACCACTTCGAACGGCCGCCCTCTCGTTTGCTGATTACTATAAGGGTACGTCAGCATGCTCTGCCGGTAGTCCCCAGGTGCGGGCGTATTTCCGCCTGGATCATTTCTGGCAAGCGGAAGAGACAGAGGGGGAATCATTTCTCTCTTCCCAAACAAAAAAAAACGAAACACGGTTGGGAGATACTCCGCCCGCGTAAACCAGAGAATTCCTGAATCCGAAAACCTTGTTCCCTGAATCAGGACTTAGCTGCAGCCTGTTGCGACACCTTCCGGATCATCTGCGTAAGAGCACTTCCGTCCGACTTCAGCAACTCGGCGACACGCTGTTTGTTGACGTGTGCAACGATGATTTGTCCGACTTCGGTATCCACTTGCGAGAAAATCCCCAGGCCTTTCATCCGCAGCACATGAGATTCGTTATCCTCGCTGGGGGCAACGTAGTGCACGGTGTCCGCTTTATAGCGGTGTATCAGGAACAATTGCACAAGCGACATCATTCGCTTCTTGCGTAGGGGCGCAACTGTGTTCTGGTCGCGAACCGAGAGGAAGTTCCGCCCGTAACGATCTTGCAGGTTCGAGAAGATAATGTTGGCCAGCTTTTCGCCGCTGGACTCGTCAATCACCCGCAGTTCCAACAGTTCCGAACCCGCGGTGTGCGGTCGCAACTCGACTCGAAGCCGCGTGGGCTGCTCCCAGTGCTTTCTCCACATTTCAAGCCACTGCTCCAGCAACCTGACGGGCACCTCGGTCTGAAGGAGATGCTGAAACTGCGTCGACCCCTTGCCCATCGCCTTGGTCGCCGCGGTTCGCCCCGACGAAGCCATCAATGCGCCGTCGAGCCGTGGCCCTCCGACCAAAGTCTGTGGTGTACGGTACGGAGAATCCAGCAACCTGAACTTCCTCTGCAGACGTGCCAACCCCAACATCCCATCTTCTTTCAAAGCCCTTGCAAAT
>DASPTW010000081.1:0-22965 GCA_035623215.1 Candidatus Acidiferrum sp. | reverse complement strand
TTCCTTCCATCAAACGAGCCATCTGGTCGGTGGACAAAGACCAGCCCATCGTCCGAGTCGCTTCGATGGAGGACTTGATCGCAGCGACTGCCGCCGAGCGGCGCTTTGCACTCGTTCTCTTCGAGATCTTCGGCATCCTCGCTTTGGCGCTCGCCGCCACTGGAATCTACGGTGTGCTTTCCAGCAGCGTCAGCGAGCGCACGCATGAAATTGGGGTGCGGGCGGCGCTCGGCGCGTCGCCGGGGAATATTCTTGGAATGATCCTGCGCCAAGCATCGGTTCTGACGGTAATGGGCGTGGTCATCGGAGTTGCGGGAGCGGTGATCGCCAGCAAAGCGATTATTACGCTGCTGTTTGGCATATCGCGGCTTGACCCGATTACCTATGTGGACGTAACGGCCTTGCTTCTGGGCGTTTCGCTAGTGGCTTGCAGCGTTCCTGCATGGCGCGCCGCGCGAGTCGATCCGATGGTTGCGCTGCGCTACGAGTAATAGGACCACCTTTAATAAGGCATAAATGCGGCGGCAAGGCATGGAACAAACCAGGCTTTGGTGCGTCTATACTCCTGTGGCATCGCCACACAGCTCATGCTATCTTGATGTGGTCATCACACAGGAGGCCGCATGTCCCACTCCAAGCTTGACCTGCTCCAGGGAACTCTGGACCTCATGGTTCTCCAAACCCTCGCGGCTATGGGCTCAATGCACGGCTACGGCATCGCGCGGCGCATCGAGCAGGTCAGCGGCGACGCCGTTCTTCTGAACCAGGGTACAATTTACGCCTCGCTCGTCCGGCTGCAACAGCGTGGCTGGATCACCGCCGAATGGGGCACTTCGTCGAACAATCGCAGGGCCAAGTTTTATTCGATCACCAAGCGCGGGCGAAAGCAGCTTTCCGAAGACGCGGCTTACTGGCAGCGTCTGTCCGGCGTCATGGGCCGCGTGCTTGCTCTTCAAGAAGGGGCTGGCGAGGACTAGAGGACTAATGGACTGGCTGAGACAATTCTTCCAGCGCTTGCACACTTTTTTGCGCGGCGCGCAGATGGATCGCGAGCTCGAAGCGGAAATGCTGGCGCATCTGCAATTCGCAACCGAGGAAAATCTTCAGCGCGGTATGTCCCCATCCGAAGCGCGCCGCCAGGCGCTCATTCAATTTGGCGGCACACAACATTCCAAAGAGCAACACCGCGAAGCGCGCAGCCTTCCGTTCCTCGATTCCTTCCTCCAAGATGTTCGCTTCGGCCTCCGCATGCTTTGGCGCAGCCCCGGTTTCTCGCTTCTCGCCATTTTCTGTCTCACGTTAGGTATCGGCGCCAGCGCCGCCGTTTATAGTTGGATGGAGGGTCTGCTCTTCCGCCCCTATCCCGCCGTTGCCCACCAGGAGAGATTGCTCGCCGTCACTGGAACTTCTCGCGGTGAGTCTGGCGCGACTGGAGTCTCCTGGCCTGATTTTCTTGATCTGCAAAAGAACGGCACGTTGTTTGACTCGTTTTTCGTCTCGAAAATCATGGGCACCACGCTGAGTATCGGCGACCGGGCCGAGCGCGCCATCGGAAGCATTGTCTCCGCAAATTATTTCGATGCCCTTGGAGTCCATCCAATTCTCGGTCGTACCTTCGAGCCTGGCGAAGATGTCGGACGCGGAGCCCATCCGGTAACCGTTATCAGCTATCAGTTGTGGAAAGGCCGGTTCAACGGCGACCCCTTCATCGTTGGCAAAACCCAGCGACTCAATGGCGTGATTCATAGCATCATCGGCGTTGCTCCGGAGGGCTTCTACGGCACATTTGTTGGCTGGGCTATGCAGTTTTGGGTTTCTGCCTCGATGGAAGACACGTTTGAGGCGGGCGGGTACAAACTGGAAGACCGCGGCGCGCGCTGGATTGAAGCTTACGTGCGCCTCAGGCCCGGTGTCACTCGCGATCAAGCACAGCAGGAAGTGTCCGCAATCGCGAAACGTTTAGAGTCGGATTATCCCGCAACGAACCGCGGCCGCGGCATCAAGCTGTGGCCTTTGTGGCAGACACCCTTCAACAACGCAGGAACCCTGCTCCCGACTCTCGGCCTCATGCTTGCCGTTGTAACGTTTGTGCTTTTGATTGCTTGCGCGAACGTCGGAAATCTCCTGCTGGTGCGCTCTTTCGGCCGCCGGCATGAGATGAGCGTTCGCGTTGCCATCGGCGCCGCACGCGGCAGGCTGTTGAGCCAACTCCTCACCGAAGGGCTGATCCTCGCGACGTTCGCTGCCGTGGGCGGGCTGGCGGTTGCGCACTGGTGCCGCCGTCTGCTCGTGCTGTTGCTGCCCGCTCGCGGCGGAATCACTATGCACCTTCCGGGCGAACTCGATTGGCGCGTTCTCTCGCTGAGCGTGGCGGTTTGCCTTGGATCGATTCTTCTGTTCGCGCTCGTTCCTGCGATTCACGCCAGTAAAATCGATACTGCCGCGGTCCTCAAATCGGAAACGGCCGCGGTTCTTGGCGGGGGCGGTAAATCCTGGCTGCGCGCGAGCCTGGTTTTGGTTCAGGTGTCGCTGAGTTTCGTTTTGTTGGTCGGCGCAGGCTTGCTCATGCTGAGCCTTCAGCGAATTCGTTCCGCGAGTCCTGGATTTTCGACGCAAAACGTGCTCGTTACGGGAATCGACCTCGTGGGTCCCGGCTACGACGTGAAGCGCGCCAGAATTTTTCAAGGTGAGCTCATCAATCGCGTTCAGGCACTTCCCGGCGTGGAGTCGGTGGCATTTGCTCGCACCACGCCTCTGGGCTACGGCACTTTTTCTTCCGCTCCCGTTGCGGTAGACGGCTATGTGCCGCCCCCCGACGAGAAGCCTGCCGTTGAGTACAACCAGGTTGGACCCGGCTACTTCTCAACTTTGGGAATTCCCCTGATCGCGGGCCGCGAATTCACGTTGGCCGACAACGAGACCTCTGCTCTTGTGGCGGTCGTAAACGAAACGATGGCCGAGAAGTATTGGCGCGGCCGGAATCCCATTGGCCAACGCGTTCAAGTGAAAGACCAATGGTTGCAGATCGTTGGCATTGCCAAAACTTCGAAGTACGAGAGCGTTCGCGAGTTGCCGCAGCCATTCTTTTACGTGCCGCTCCGGCAAAATCCCGCAATTAATGCCGCCCTGAATCTGCGCTCGCGCCTTGGTCCGGAGAAAATGGCCGCGGCACTAGCCCGAGAGGTGCACTCGATCGACGCAGGGCTGGCGCCTTACGAAGTGATCACGCTTCAGGAACAGTTGGAGCGTTCGACATCGCCACAGCGTGTCGCCGTCACTCTGACCGGGATTTTGGGCGGCTTGGCCTTGTTCCTCGCCGCCATCGGCTTGTACGGTGTGATGGCGTATTCTGTATCGCAAAGCACTCGCGAGCTGGGTTTGCGCATGGCCCTTGGAGCGCGCCCATCGGAACTATTTCGGCTGGTCATGTCGCGTGGACTTGCGTTGACGGCTGCTGGCATCGTGCTAGGAGTGCTACTGGCCTTGGCGTCGGCGCGGTTGCTTGGCTACCTGTTTTACCAGGTGAGCCCGCGCGACCCGCTCGTCTTCGGGTCTGCGTTTTTGGTGCTGACCATCGTCTCGCTGGTCGCCTGTTTTTTGCCGGCTTGGCGCGCGATGCGCGTCGATCCTATTGTCGCGTTGCGCTACGAGTGAATTGGATTATGGGGACAAACAAAGAGGTAGCTTGGAAAGGGAAGTAATCCAAATGATGGACTGGGTGAGACAATTCCTCCAGCGGTTCCAGACTTTTTTCCGTAGCGCGCAGTTGGATCGCGAGTTGGAAGCGGAAATGCTGGCGCATGTGCAATTCGCAACCGAGGAAAATCTTCAGCGCGGTATGTCCCCATCCGAAGCGCGCCGCAAAGCGCTGATTCATTTTGGCGGCCCGCAGCAATCCAAAGAGCAACATCGCGAAGCGCGGAGCCTCCCTCTTCTTGAATCGCTGCTCCAGGACATTCGCTACGCACTTCGCGTTCTCAGGAAGTCGCCCGGCTTCACCGTTGTTGCCGTTCTGACCCTCGCACTGGGCATCGGCGCGAATACGGGCATCTTTACCATTCTTCGCGAAGTGCTCCTGCAAAGCCTCCCTGTTCCACGTCCCGAAGAGCTTGTTCTCCTTTATAGTCCCGGCCCCAAGTCGGGACACGTCAGCTCGGACGAGTATGGCACGGATGGCGCCGAGTCCTTCTCTTACCCGATGTATTTGAACCTGCGCGACCGCAATGAGGTCTTCGCTGGTCTTGCGGCCAAAGAGAGCGACTCGGTGAACTTGACTTTTCATGGAAACACCGAAAGGGCGGAGGCCGACCAGGTTAGTGGGAACTATTTCCAAACCCTTGGCGTAACTTCGGCCATGGGCAGAACCTTTGAGCCTGGCGATTCCGCCGCTCCCGGCGGCAGCCCCGTCGTGATGCTCTCGTACGGCTACTGGAAGACGCACTTTGGCGGCGAGCCCAACGTTCTAAATCAAACCATCCTTGTGAATGATCGTCCCATGACTGTCGTTGGTGTGGTTCAACCGGGCTTCGACGGCATCCAGCGCGGCTTTGTTCCGCAACTCTACGTGCCGATCACCATGCCGTTGACGCCCGAGCCCACCGGCCTCGAGGATCACAAAGACTATCGGATTAAACTCATTGGCCGGCTTAAGCCCGGAATCTCCAAAGAGCGCGCGGCCGCAGGCCTCGCTCCGCTCTACAGCGCATTGTTGAGCGACGAATTGCCTTTGAATACTGGCTGGAGCGAATCTCAGAAGTCGCAGTTCCTCGCCCGCAAGATCATTCTTCGCGATGGCGCCCGCGGCCGCCCCATGCTCGCGGCCTCCACCGGACGCCAGCTTATCGCACTGATGTGTCTGGTCGGTGCGGTCCTGTTCATCGCTTGCGCGAACGTCGCAGGTCTTTTGACCGCGCGCGGCGCGGTGCGCCAGCGCGAGATTGGCATTCGCCTCTCTCTGGGTGCAAGCCGAACACGTTTAATCCGGCAGTTGGTCGTCGAGTCTTTCCTTCTTTCGCTAGCCGGTGCGGTTGTTGGCCTCGCCATCGCCAGTTGGACCAGTTCTGCGCTGGTGCGCTTTGCTGCGGAAAATGGAATTGCCGACGGTCTTTCCAGCACTCTTAGCGCGCCGGTCCTGGCTTTTACTTGCGCGCTTGCCCTTCTTTGCTGCGTTTTGTTCGGATTGGCCCCGGCTCTTCGCGCAACCCGCGTCGAGTTGGTCTCCACGCTGAAGGAACAGGGCGGCTCGCTATCCTCCGGGCTGGGGCACACCCGTCTGAGAAAGGTCTTGGTAATTTGTCAGGTTGCTCTCGCCTTACTTCTTGTCACCGGCGCAGGCGGCTTCGCGCGCAGCCTCTACAATGTCAGGCACATCGACCTGGGCCTCCGCCCTTCGCACATTCTGCAATTCCGCGTCGCGCCTCAGCTCAATGGCTACGACCAAGCGCGCAGCTTCGCTTTCTTCCATAACCTCGAAGACCGCATCGCCGCTTTGCCGGGCGTTGTGTCACAGAGCGGTGCTCAAATCCCCTTAATCTCCGACGATGACCGCGGCTCCAACGTCACCGTGGAAGGCGAGCCGCCCGCTCTCGCTGGTTCTCGCCACGTGTTGCGCAACGCCATTGGGCCAGGCCATTTCTCGAATCTTGGCATTCCACTTTTGAAAGGCCGCGAATTCACGCGCGCCGACGGATCGGACAGCCCGAAGGTCGCCATTGTCAATGAAACTTTCGCCAAGACTTTTTTCCCTGGCGCAGATCCTCTGGGCCGCCACATGAAATTTGGCGCTGGCACTCCCCCCTTGAACATGGAAATCGTCGCGGTCGTAAAAGACAGCCATCACGCTGCCATCCGGGAAGAAATCCAGCCCTTTGTATACATCCCCTATCTTCAGGAAAAAAATGTCGGCGCCCTCACCTTCTATGTGCGGACTTCCCAGGATCCGGTCATCCTTGCCGGCACCGTTCGTAGGCTCGTCTCCGAACTGGATTCCAGCTTGCCGGTGACCGACCTTCGCTCCTTTGACCAACAAATCGACCGCCAGGTCGCTTCCGATCGGCTCGTCGCCTCCCTCGCCGGGATTTTCGGCGTTTTGGCGGCGTCGCTTGCGGCGATCGGCATCTACGGTTTGCTGGCCTACACGGTCACGCAGCGCACGCGGGAGATTGGCGTGCGCATGGCCCTTGGCGCGAACGCTCAACTGGTCGGTGGGCTGATTCTGAAAGATGTCGCGGTTCTGATGGGAATTGGGGTACTGTTGGGTTTGCCCCTGGCGTACGCGCTGGGCCGCTTGATTGACTCGCTGCTTTACGGCGCAAAGGCTTTCGAGCTGCTCGGCATTTCGAGTGCCCTTGCGGTTTTGCTTTTGGTTGCGCTGGCCGCTTCGTATTTTCCAGCTCGCCGCGCGACTCGTGTTGATCCCATGACTGCGTTGCGTTACGAGTGAAATGAGCTACTAAATGGACATCCAACGCCCTGACAATTCGCGCGCCAAGAAAATTCGGCGGATCATTTACGCCGTCATCGCTGCCCTTCTCACCGGCGGCGTTACCATCGCTTTCTCTTTCCTGCGCCCCGCTGCCCCGATCGTCGACCGCGCCAGCGTCTGGTCCGACGAAGTCAAGCGCGGCTCGATGCTCCTCGAGGTCCACGGCCTCGGAACTCTCGTTCCCGAAGATATTCGCTGGATTCCCGCGCAAACGAACGCGAGAGTGGAGAAAATTGTGCTGCGGCCGGGGGTCGACGCAGTGGTCAAGCCCAACTCCGTCATTCTCGAGTTAAGCGACCCGCAAGCGCAGCGCGATATGCTGGACGCGCAGTACCAGCTCAAAGGTGCGGAGGCGGACTACGCCAACCTGAAGGTTCAAGTCAACAGCGCATTGATGAACCAGAAGTCTACCGAAGCCTCAGTGCGCAGCGACTACGAGCAGGCGAAAATCCAGCATGAAGTGGACGACAGACTGGCCAAAGAAGGGATTGGTTCGGAGGTTACCGCGAAGCTCTCGAAGGTGCGGGAAGAGCAGCTCGCGATCCGCGTGCAGCTCGAGGGGGAACGGACACGCGTGGCCACCGATTCCGCTGCGGCCCAGCTTGCAGCACAGGAAGCGAAAGTCGAACAGCAGCACGCGCTCTATAATCTGAAGCGCAGCCAATACGAAGCCCTGCATGTTCGTGCGGGAATCAACGGTGTGCTGCAGCTTGTCCCTGTCGAGGAGGGCCAACAAGTCGCGCCCGGAACGAACTTAGCCCGTGTTGCTGATCCCCGAAAGTTGAAAGCGGAAATTAAAATTGCGGAAACGCAAGCCAAGGACGTGGTGGTCGGTCAAAAAGCCTCGATCGATACGCGTAACGGCATCGTCGCAGGCCGCGTTTCTCGTGTCGACCCTTCTGTGCAAAACGGCACGGTCACTGTCGATGTGGCCCTGGTCGGCGCGCTCCCGGGCGGCGCGCGTCCCGATCTCAGCGTCGATGGCACCATCGAAATCGAAAATCTACGGAACGTCCTCTACGTCGGGCGCCCTGTCAATGGGCAATCGGGAAACACCATCGGCCTGTTCAAGCTTGTGGGCGACGGTTCCGAAGCCGTGCGCGTCAACGTCAAACTCGGCAAAAGTTCCGTCAACACCATCGAGATTCTTCAAGGCTTAAACGTCGGAGACAAAGTGATTCTCTCGGACATGACCCAGTGGGATGCCTATGACCGCGTTCGCTTGCGTTGAGGAACAGTTGAGGAACAATGGAGACTCCTCATGCGTATCAAGAATCATCGCTACTTGGTCAAATCTGTTATTCCGAGCTGTAGCTAAGGCCTGAGGAATCTGCTTTTGCGAGTTTGAAAGGGGAGGCAATCGAAATGGCAACTGCAAACGGAAGCGTAATCGCGATGGAAGGCGTGAAGAAAGTCTTTTTCACCGATGAACTGGAAACGCACGCTTTGTCCGGCATCCATTTGCGCATCGACAAAGGCGAATTCGTGGCCATCGCCGGCCCTTCTGGCTGCGGAAAATCCACGCTCCTCGCCATCCTCGGCCTTCTCGATTCTCCCACCGCGGGCGAATACAAACTGAACGGCAAACCGGTCTCGACTCTCGGCATCAGCGACCGCACGCGCATCCGCAACCGGGAAATCGGTTTCATCTTCCAATCGTTCAATCTCATCGGGGACCTGACTGTCTACGAAAACGTCGAGCTTCCGCTCACTTACCGCGGCATGGGCTCCGCCGAGCGCAAGCAAAAGGTCCAGGCCGCTCTCGAACGCGTCGGCATGACCCAGCGTTCGAAGCATTACCCCGCGCAGCTTTCCGGCGGTCAACAGCAGCGCGTCGCCGTTGCCCGCGCGCTCGTTGGTGATCCGCTGATTCTTCTTGCCGACGAGCCCACCGGTAACCTCGACTCCAAAAATGGCGATGCCGTCATGGATCTTCTGCGCGAGCTTCACCAAAACGGCGCCACCATCTGCATGGTCACGCACGACCCGCACTACGCCGGCGTCGCCGACCGCACCATCCATCTCTTCGACGGCGCCATTGTCGAAGACACCGTGGCCTCGAGTCCCGCTTCAGCGTAACGAGCGCTTCTTTTTCTTGCTCGCCGATTTTTTCTTGGAACGCCCTGTGTCTCTTGTCCCCGCGTCTGCGGGCTTCGCCAGCTTTTCCCGCTCTTTCTTCGACAGCTTGGCAGCGATCAATTCATACGACTCTCGCAGCAGCCCAGCCAGCTCGTCCTGCCGCACCGCCTCTTGCGTTTGCAGCGCCACCCATTGCGCGCGCGCCAGATACGGTGCCGGAATGATGTTCGGCCGTTCCGTCAACTCCGCAAAATTCTCCGGGGACGCCTTAAAGGACAGGCACACGGGCGCCGGCTCCAGCGGTGTTACAGCAAACATTTTTCCGCCAACCTTAAATACCAGGTCATAGCCCCACTGAATCTGTTCCGTGGCGCCGGGGAACGACAAACACAATTCGCGCAGCCAATCGACGTTCATACGCCCGAGTCTACGTCAAAGCCCTTCTTGCCTCAATCGCTTCGGGCGCTCCCCTGCGGATTAAGGCCCTTCCGTGTGGGTTTTTCCCACAGTCAGAAGCCACCTCTCCCCGAGCTGCCTTTTTCCATTGCCTTTCGATTCAATTACTTACCATTTCGTCCGAGTGGCCCACCGCATGCCCCTATTTCTCTGGAGGTCGGGGGTGCAAGGATTTCCGTCCTAAACCTTTCGCAGCACCTTTAACCGTGAAGCATGCTCCCCGGCTCACATCATCAGAGGGGATGCTTATGAGACCTTATCGCGATATCGCCACTATCTCAGGCTTGCAAGTTCTTTGTTTCCTGTGGCTCTCGCACCTTGAGCCGCAGTTCTTCCTCCTTCATTTCTACCAGACCATCATCTATATCGCTGTGCTCATCATGCTCTTCTTCATGGAAGACCGGTGGGCCTACATGATCGGCATGCTGGCCCCCGCTGTTTGGCTGGGAATGGTTTTTTCCACCGGCCTGCTCGGCGGCGCTACTCGCCAGCTTCTGCGTCTCACCCGCGGCGAAGGGCCGAACAACGTCATTAGCTTCGTTGCGGCCATTTCCGCGGTTCTTTCCATCCTCATGATCGTGTTCTGCGCGCGCCACTGGAAGAGGGAATACGCCGGCCTTGGCAAGACCGCCAGCACGTTTGCGGTTGGCATCGGCGTCGTTGCTGTCTACTACGGAATCCTTGCGATCTGGTTCTGGAACCTGATTCCAGCCCAGATCACCAAAGGATGAATCGGAACAACCCAACGATTCAAGTCGCAGGGCCGGGAGATTCCTTCCGGCCTTTGCCTTTTCTTGCCCACTTGTTCTTGACACGATGGGCTTTTGTTCACAGCGCCTCTTCCTTTGTGCCGATAAGGCAGAAAGGGATGCCGCACTCGACGCTCCATCGCGCTCTCACTTCACAAACTCGCCCGTCTGTCCGTGGGACCACGGATCGTACGTCAGCGCGAACTGTACTCGATCCGGAATCGGCGGGTGGCTGTAGAACAAGAATACATCTACGGGATTGGGATCGGGATCCCCCAGATCCACGTCACCGAGAAGCTGGAACGTCTGCGCTGCCACTTGGCTGGAGTCTGGCGTAAGGCCGTGCGTAACTTCCAGTCCGTATTGGTCAGCTTGGTGCTCGGTGTAGCGGCTGAACGCGCTGCCGATCGGGCTGGCCACGAAGGAATAAACAGATAGAAGCAGGAGAAACACAGGCAGCGATGCCCAATCATCGACTCCTCGAACCTCCCACTTCGCGCCCCATCGCGCCAGCACCCAGCCGATCGACCGGAAAATCAGATAGAGAAACACGAGAAGCAGCAGGGCAAAAAATCCCAGAAGCTTGGGAATATGACCAAGAACATAATGGCCCATTTCGTGGCCCGCCACGTAGACGATTTGTGGCGTCGTGGCTTTGGCGATGGTGGTGTCGAGTACCACGATCCGCTTGGAGGCCCCGAAGCCGGTGACGTAGGCGTCCACCGCGGTCGTCTTCTCACTCGCGTTCATCCAGAACATCCGTTCCGGCGGAATGTTCTGGCCCGCTCGCTGCACCAGTTTTTCCAAACTCTCGGTAAGCGCCGGGTCCTTTTGCGCCAGTGGCTCGAATTTGTGAAACAACGGATCGATCACCAGCGGTTGCAGGAAGAAAACCACCAACAAGATGGGCAGCGAGACCAGCCAGAAGTAAAACCACCAGCGCCGTGGAGACTTGCGGATGACGGCATAGAGGAGCCAAATGAGTATCGTGGCGATGATCACCTCGACGATCTCGCCTTTCGTCCAATCCCAGAACCAAGAACCCCACCCTTGCACGGACAGGCCGTATTGGCGCGAGACCCAGTTCTGGTAGATCCCCGTGGGCAACTCGAGAATGTCGATGGTCAGCATTACCAGTGGTGAAAAGATGACAGCCTGCAGAAAGCGCTTCGAGAATTTGCTTTCGGCCACTGTCCGGTACTTGGCGGCGAGCTTCCACCGCAGCACCAGCCACAAGACGATAAGTCCATAGACGAAGCTGATCAGCGCGAATCGAAAATGGATCTTGGCGAGATTGTGGGCTTTTTGGTAGCGCTCGGGTGGCAGCATGTACTTTGTGATTTTTTGCGGGGTCGCTGGCTGTGCTTCCGGCGCCGTGCTGGTGGGGGAACTGGAAGCTGGAGCAGCGGCCGGCGCCGGCTGCTGCCCCGCCTGCAAAGCGGCACGGGGCGCTGCGACTGTCCCCCGTTGCGACGGAACCAAGACGAACGCGAGGATGAAAATCATAAGGAGAATGTTTCGAAAGTTCATGTTGCCTCATGGAACAGCGGAATGGAGCTTTGGGTACCGAAAGGAATGCGCCGAGTATGCCCCTTTCGCTGCGTTCGGCGCAACCGGGCAGGCTCCATTTTGGCTGCGCTTTTCGGTTCTTCCCGCTCACGCCATCCGTGCCGAAAAGTTACAATCATTGCCTCTGCACAATCCGCTTCTGCGCTCGAGGCTCCCATGGAACAAAACCTCTCTCACACCATCGCTCTTCTCTCCCGCACTCCCGCTGCTCTTAACGCTCTTCTCCGCGACCTCCCCGAATCCTGGACCCATCACAACGAGGGCGAAGGCACCTGGAGCGCCTTCGACGTCGTCGGCCACCTGATTCATGGCGAACGCACCGACTGGATGACGCGCGCCAAAATGATCCTGCAATTTGGCGACACTCGTCCCTTCGAGCCTTTCGATCGCTTGGCGCAGTTTCGCGAAAGCCAAGGCAAATCGCTCGCGCAGCTATTGGATGAATTTGCTGGATTGCGCTCGGAGAATCTTGCCGGACTGCGCGCTCTGAATTTGCGGGGCGAGGACCTCGCGCGCCGCGGACGCCATCCTGCCCTCGGCGTCGTCACTTTGTCGCAGCTTCTGGCGGCTTGGGTCGTCCACGACCTGACGCATCTTCACCAGCTCTCCCGGCTGATGGCCCACCAATACCGCGACGCCGTGGGTCCGTGGAGCGCCTACCTCGGCGTTCTCCATTGCTCCGGCCACAGCGCTCCGTAGCGGACTTGCGTATTCTTTGTCCATCTTCTCCGCCATCCTGGTCGTGGGCCGCGTCGGCGACGCCCTTAAATGTAGCGTCGAACTTTGATTAAGTACGCCCGGTAGCTGTCGCCAAATTTCTCACTCAGATACTTTTCTTCCGGCAACACGGCGAGGAAATGCACCACTAAAAGCGAAAACGGCGCCAGCAAACAAATCCAGAGATTGTTTAGCGCCAATCCCAGACCCAATTGCATGCATGTCATTCCCACATACATGGGATTCCGCGTGAACCGGTAAGGTCCGCTCAGCACAAGTTCCGGCGAAGGCGTCCACGGTTTCGGGTCCTGGCCGGTGCGTTTGAAAAAGGTCCACGCTCCGAAATTCAACCACAATCCCGCCAAAAACAAGGCTACTCCTATTGCGAGGCCGACGTAGGGATTCACCGGAAAAGCAAGCGGAGCCACCACATAGCGAAGGATAATTCCTAAGAGGATGAAGGCCAGGTAAACGAAGGGAGGCGGAAAGCGCACTTTGGCGCCCCGCTCGCCGGACTGTACTTGTATCATCGCTGAACTTTCCTAGCCGCCGATTGTACTGCAACCGAAAACGATAATCTGAAGTGCCCAGCCCAGGGGGAGACCAGATCTATGTTCAAGTCCTTCTTGTGCGGTAAAGTAGGTGAGCCATGCGCTACCTCGTTCGAGCACGCGTAAAGCCCGGCTGCCACCACGGCCTGCGCCAAGCCATTGCCGATGGCACGCTCGGCGAAGGCTCCGTCGCCGAGGGCGAACATCTTCGCAACATGTACGACGCTCGCCTCTTTCCCGACGAAACGGTCCGCTGGGTGGAAGTTTGCTACTGCCCCACGCCGCTGCTTGAAGAGCGGCCCTATTGGGAACAGTATTTCGAGCTGGTGAAGGTCCAGGATGCACACGATCGCCGCAAATGCCACGACCACAACGGTTCGGAGCCTTGGGCCTGCGGCGAATGCGACTGCACCGCGCGCTTGGAAGAAAAATTGAACGCGTCCGGGCAGTCTTTTTTGGAGGTGTTGAACCGCCGTTCGGTGCATTGACAGGAGAAGATGCCGCCCTAAAGGGCGGCGCTACACACCCACTCCACGAAGAGCAAGAAGGGTGCAGCAATGCTCCCTCCCTACAACGGAACTTCGTACGCGGGCTAAAGCCCTAGCGCCAGGCCGCAAGGATTGCGCCCATCGCCAGATAGCAAACGAGCTGATAGCCGGTATTGATCGCAAAGAGCTTCATGCTTTGCCTCGCAAACAGCGCGCCGGTGAACTGCACGGTGGCCACGAAGCCGAGCCAGATGTGAAAACTGGTCATGAAACCAAAGTGCAGTGTCTCGATGCGGAGCCAGTGAAAGAACAACGCCAGCGTGAACGCGGAAATCAGGCTGGCCACAAACGAACCCGCGTAGGCGGGCCCGGCGCTCTTGCGCATCTCGTCCATTTTCGCTTTGTCGTTCAGGTCGTAGCCCATTTCCTTCATCCAGGGCTTGGCGAATAGCAACGGCGAGTACCACACGAAGCCGAGAATCATGGTGGCCACAGCCGAAGCCAGAATGGCGAGCAAGTTCAAATGATGAAATTGCATGAACGATCTCCTGATCCTTGTAATTGAGGAAGACGGTTGGCCGGTATCCTATGACGCGAGGCGGTTTGGAGCAAAGGAAAAGAAATTCGAGCGCCGAGGCAGGGAAGAAGCGAGTTGAGCGATTCCGCGCGATACGGAAGAGCAAATCCCGTTAGTCACTCTTGCGAACCTGTAACCAAAAATTTTCAACTGACTAGAGGGAAGTTGGCCTAAAAGGGGAAGAGCGCCGGCGATTCCCAGATCCCGGAATGCGTGATTTCCATTCGGTGTATGCAGGTCACGTCCTAAAAAGGTTGCGGGCATGCAGATGGGGAATGGAGCCAATCTCGGCGGTCCGAGCCGCAATTCGGACGAGGAGGAGTGGTTTATGAAAGTAAGAATCGTGAGTCTTCTGGCGGTGGCATCGTTAATTCTCGCGTTTGCTTTCCTTGCGTCGACCCATGCGGCGCCAAACAAGGCCAACGCGCCCGCAGCTCCCACAGCGAACGCGCTGCCAGCCGCGACAGCGTCACCGGCCGCCGAACAGCATCCGCAGATTAGGGAAGCGCTTGGCGCACTCCGCCGCGCGAAAGAGCACATGGAACATGCCGCGCACGACTTCGGCGGGCACCGCGTTGAGGCTATTGCTGCCACCGACAGGGCAATCGAGCAGCTTGAGATTTGCTTGAAGTACGACAAGGAATAACGAACGGAAGCGCGATGGCGCGCTATTGTTTTTGAGGGTTTTTCAGAATGCGAGTCCGGGCCGGTAAAGAACCGGCCCGGGCTTTCTTGTTGTGAGGATTTTGGGTTAGTGCCCGCGGCGAAATTCGACGTAGTCGCGTCCCGCATACAGGCGATAAGTTCCTTCCGTCGATGACGCCACCACTTGCAGCGGCACGGGGCGCTTCATATCCGCGTCGTGCTGCGAACTCCCTTGTAAAACGTCGTTGGCGCCGAGGTCCATCGCAATAAATTTGCCGCCAGTAAGAAAACCAAACCCGTATGCGCCGGGCTTCAGAGTTTGCCCGCCAATTTCCAGCGTCACTTCGTTAATCAGGTACCCCTGATATTTCTCCTTGATGCCCGACGAGTAGCCGGAGCTGTCGACCAGGCCCGCCAAAACGTAAAAATCGTCGGCGAAGTGCACGCCGCCCGTGTTGCGAAGCTGCACGGTAGCGGCTTGCCCGCGGAAGAAGACGTGGTCCGGGAAAATCTTTGCCGAGATGTCCGAGGCCTTGAGCACGGTGTCCGGAGCGGGCGGATTGCCAGCTTGCAGGGCGGGGGAAAGGCGAAAAACAAGAGCTAACAGCAGGATTGAGAACAGGGAAAAGACCTTTGCAGAACGATTCATTGGAAACTCCTTTCGGTTGACAAGCATCCTACCGGATTTATCTGGCAGAGAGCAAAGACCGTGAGACGAGGGACGTCAATCATCTAAAGTGGTTAGTTGAAACGTGATTCAAGTCACTGGGTCCGAACGATTGTTTCCACATGACTTAGGTTTTAGGATTGGCCCGGAGGTGGGGTGGTGTCCTTCAAAAAGATAGTCAAAAAGATTGCAAAATATCTTGGAATCTCCGTGCTGGTGATTTTGGTGGTGGGAGCGTCTTCACTGGCGCTGTACCGGTATCTTGCGCGAAAGAAGATTGCTGAAAGTCGCGCCATCCATGCGCCGGATGGAATTGAAGTCCTCGAGCCGGTGACGATCGGAGGAATTCAGCAGTGGATTGAGATTCGCGGCGAATCGGTCAAGAATCCGATCCTGTTGTTCATTCATGGCGGACCCGGTAGCGCTTCTATCCCGATTGCGCGAGGTTTCCAGGGGCCGTGGGAGAAGTATTTCACGGTAGTGCAATGGGATCAGCGGGGAGCCGGGAAAACATACAGCCAGAACAGCAAGGAAGTTCAGCGAGCGACGATGAACATGGAACGGATGCAGGAAGATACGCTGGAAGTGGTCAACTATCTTCGCAGGCGCTTTCAGAGAGACAAGATCTTCGTGTTGGGGCATTCCTGGGGCAGTGTTCTGGGACTTCAGCTCGCGCATTACCACCCAGACTTGCTCTATGCCTATGTCGGAGTCGGCCAGGCTACGAGTGCCTGGAAAAACGAAGACGTGTTGTATCGAGATACCGAGATACGTTGGAGCAAGCGCGGCGAACCGGGAACCAAGAGGCCATTCAGCAATTGAGCGGCATTGCGCCTTATCCTTCCGGCAATGTCACTTTCGAGCAGATTCGGTTGGTGCGGAAGTGGTCCGGGACGTTGATTGGACCTACAGGAGGCGACGATTCTTCAATGAGCTTGAAAGCAATCTTTCTGGCTCCGGAATATTCGTTGATAAACGATGTGGATTGGCTGCGCGGGCAGTTTTTTTCGGTGGAGTTGCTGCTGCCCGAATTGTCGAAGGCGGACTTCAATGAACAGGGGTACGACTACCGCGTACCGGTTTTCTTTCTCGAAGGAAGACGTGATCCCTACACGCCGTCGACGGTGGCGAAAGAATACTTCGACAAAATGAACGCGCCGGAAAAAGAGTTCGTGTGGTTTGAGAAATCAGGCCACTTTCCGTTTGTCGAAGAGGCGAGCGAGTTTCTGGGAGTGCTCACGCAAAAAATGCTGCCGCTGGCGTCGTCATCTGCTGCTGGACAGCAGAAAAATCAAAACTCGCAGCCTTAACACCGACGGCTGCGGCACCCGTCGGGCTGCGGTCACGCCACCCACTTCATGGTGAGTTTCTTACGTTTCTTGGCGCAGTCGAGAAGGTAGAGATCGATTAGCTTTTGGTAAGGCAGCCCTGTATCTTCCGCTAGTCCTTTGAAATAGTCCAAGACTTCCGGACTCAAGTTGATTCCCACGGCCTTTTTCTTGCCTGGGTAGGGATTCTTGAGTTCTTTCAATTTGGAAAAATCATATTCCTTCTTCATAGAATCGAACCTCTTTCTTTGTAGCCTTCCGAGCAGAAATAATCCGAATCAAGGATTCGGATTCTCGGTAGCAATGAACGACCACCAGTGTTCTCGCGGCGAAGCTCGTTCCGAGAAGGATGAAGCGATCCTCTTCGTCGGAATGCTCTGGATCGTAAAATAAGCGGGCGTAGGAATCATGAAAGACGCTTTGGGCTTCCTCGAACCAAACCCCCATGCTTCTTCCGATTGGCTCTGTTTTTCCCTTCGTCCCAAGCGAACTGAAGCATGTCTAGATAATATCTATATAGAAGGCGCATAGCAAGGCCGTGTGGGTAAATATGCTGCTTACTGGCGCGTTCTCAGCGCCGACTACCTTGTTGGGAACAAAAAGGAAGGAAGACCGGTCAGGGGGGTGTGGTATCGTACGCGCGCTCAGAGGCGCAGGCTGGCGGGATGCGCGAGACGCCGCCCGCCAAAGCGACCTTGCAGGGCACCGACTTTCGGGAGGATGAGGATGCTGGACCGGCGGAATTTCATGAAGACTTGTTCGGGGATGGGGTTGGCAGGGACGTTGTTCCCGGGAGTGCTGTGGGCGCAGGCAGAAGCGCAAGGCGCGAAAAAGGTCACGAAAGAGATGATCGACAATGCGGCGGCAATTGCGGACGTGCCGATTGCTGACGAATACAAAGAGATGATGCTGGAGGATTTGAACAACCAGGCGAAAGGCTACGACGAAATCTATAAGCTGCACATTCCCAATTCGGTGGACCCGGCGCTGGTGTTCGATCCGGTCCTGCCGGGAATGAAATTCGAGACCGCGCGGAAGCCGATGCGGATTTCAAAAGCGCCAAGCAGCGCGGCTGCGGGCGCGCCAAAGAATCTGGGCGATTTGGCGTTTGCGAGCGCGAGGGAATTGGCAGAACTGGTGAGAACGAAGAAAGTCTCTTCGCTGGCGCTGACGCAAATGTATCTCGGGCGGCTGAAGAAATACGATCCAACGCTGAAATTCACGGTAACGCTGACGGAAGAGCGCGCGCTGGCGCAAGCCAAAAAAGCAGATGAGGAGATCGCGGCGGGAAGATATCGTGGCCCGCTGCACGGATTGCCGTGGGGCGCGAAAGATCTGCTGGCGACGAAAGGCTACCGGACGACATGGGGAGCGGGTGGCTTCGAAAACCAGATGATTGACGAAGACGCGACCGTGGTGAAGCGGCTGGATGAAGCGGGAGCGGTGCTGGTGGCGAAGCTCACACTGGGGGCGCTGGCGCTGGGAGACGTGTGGTTCGGAGGCATAACACGGAATCCATGGAATACGAATCAGGGATCGAGCGGATCGTCGGCAGGGCCGGCTTCGGCGACGGCGGCGGGGTGCGTGGCGTTCAGCATCGGATCGGAGACGCTGGGGTCAATTTCATCGCCGTCGACGCGCTGCGGGTGCACGGGATTGCGGCCTACGTTCGGGTTCGTGCCGCGAACGGGAGCGATGGCGCTTTCCTGGAGCATGGACAAGCTGGGGCCGATTTGCCGAAGCGTGGAGGATTGCGCGCTGGTGCTGGACGCGATTTACGGTCCCGATGGGCACGACCGCACCGTGCACAACGCGGCGTTCAACTGGGACGCGAATCTGGATTGGAAGAAATTGCGAGTGGGTTACTTGAAGGCAGATTTCGAGCACAAACCTGAACCGCCGCAAGAAACGGCCAAGGAAGAACCGGCGAAGACTCCGGAAGAGCAGAAAAAGCGCGACGAACAAAAGAAGCGCGGAGAAGCGATGCGGGCGCGCGCGGAGTATGACCGGAAATATAATGAAGCGGCACTGGCGAAACTCGGCGAGATGGGAGTGAAACTGATTCCCGTGGAGATGCCGAAGTTTCCTTACGGCCCGATCCGGGTGATGTTGGAGGCGGAGTCGGCGGCAGCGTTTGATGATCTGACGCGCACAGGAAGAGACAAGCTGCTGACTTCGCAGAAGGACTACGACTGGCCGAACACTTTCCGTACGGCGCGATTCATTCCGGCAGTGGAGTACATTCAAGCGGCGCGCGCGCGGAAAATGGCAATGGAGGCAGTGGCGAAAGTATTCGAGAGCGTGGACGTAATCGTGGCGCCGACAAACGGGGGCCAGCAACTGGTGATCACCAATCTGACGGGGCATCCTTCCGTGATTTTGCCAAATGGATTCCGCGGAGCGGATGCGCCGAAATGGCCGTTTGAGGACCCCAGCGATTTCCAAAATGCCGGTGGGCCCGGAACGCCAACAAGCTTGACTTTCCTGGGGAAGTTGTACGGCGAGGCAGAGCTGCTGGCGTTTGCGCGCGCGTATCAGGAGGCGACAGGGTTTCATTTGCAGCATCCGAAACTGGAGTAGGCAGAATCTTGTTCCGCGCAAAGGCCATGCTATACTTGTATAGCGAGAACCAAACATGCTGGCCATTCGACTTCCACAATCCATTGAAGAGCGTCTAGAGAAACTCGCCCGCCGCACTGGACGCACCAAGACCTACTATGTGCGTGAAGCCATCCTCGAACATCTGGAGGATCTCGAAGACATGTATCTGGCTGAAGGCGCTCTCGAGCGAATTCGGCGCGGAAAAGAGCGCACCATTCCGCTGAAAGACGCATTGAAACGTCATGGCGTACAGCGTCGAGCTGTCTGAGACGGCAGACCGGGAGCTAAGCCGGCTTGACGCACAGCACCGCAGACGTATTCTCAGGTTTCTTCAACAACGAGTTGCCAAGCTGGATGATCCGCGAAGCATCGGAGAAGCGCTGCACGGTTCGCGCTTCGGGGCATTCTGGAAATATCGCGTTGGAGACTACCGGCTGATTTGCAAAATCGAAGATGATCGCCTGCTCGTCCTCCGCGTTGGCCATCGCAAGGAAATCTACCGCTAGTGAACTGTTTACATGCCTTTTTGTATTGGGTAGCCTTTGTCGACCCAGTCGGTGGCGAAGTTGGTGGGAAGGATGAGGACGCGGAGATTTTTGAAACCCATTGCGCTGAGCGTAGTGTAGGCTGGCCGAATATTGGGGCAGTGATCAAAGGGGCAGCAGCCGCAGTAAATCACCAAGTCCGTTGAACGCGGAAGGGGGTCCGCCCAGGATTTCAATTCCGCCATGCCCTGTTCCGTGGATGCGGTGCCGTGAAAGGCCGCTTGAGGGATGTGCCCGCCAACGTAGAGCGAACGAAATCCCACAAAAATTACCGTAGGAACCGACGTGTATTTGTCGGTGAGCATTTTGGCGAGAACCGAAGGCTCAAGAGTTTGCGAACTGGGCCAGGGATCGGAGGATTTCTTTTCGTCCCCACGAACGGAAGGGAAGGAGAAAGAAGCCGCGAGGAACGCGAGCAGAAAGATAAGCGCGGATGCAACAGGCAGCGCAATGGAACGAGGCGGCTGAGACGAGTTCAATGCGATACCTCCTGTAGACTAGCCAATTGTAGGTCGAACGATGAGATCGCGGCTACTGAAGAGGAAGAAGCGGTGGTGCGCGGCGAAATGATGCGTCACTTTTGCTGCTCGCTGCGAGTGCGTTGGAGCTTCATGGCCGTTGTGCGGAGCGTCTCCGGAATGTTTTTGTTGGTGGTGAGGCGCTTGAGGTCCTGGGCGTTGAGAATAGGGAGCATGTGGAGAGTGACGTCGAGAGGCGTTTTGGGATTGTTGACGAGATTGCGCACGACGACGTAGTTCTTGCGGAAGACACGGTTGCCGGCAATGAGGCGGAGAATTTCATCGGTGAGGCTGGACATGGAGGCAAAGGCTTCGACTTCCTGATCGGTCAAGCGCGGCGACTGAAGCACGGCGCGCTGCACGACCTTATTCACATCGCGGATTAGGGTGCGGCGCGCATCAGAGCCGCCCTTGATGGCGAATTGCACGCGCTGGGCGACCGTCATTTTGGAGATGCGCTGCAATAGGGTCTGGCGCCGGGCGGCGTCGGGCTCGGCAGCGGCGGCGGCTTCTGCCAATGCGGCTTCGTCGATAGGCTGGCCCTGGGAATGCAGTTCGTGAAGCTGGTTCTTCTGATCCGCTGTCAGCGAGGTGGAATGTTCGAGAGCGGCGGCGAGAGCAGGAGATTCGCTGACGCGCTCGAGCTCTTCCATCAATGACTGAATGCCAAGAGTAGAGAGAAAACGCACAACGTGGACGAGATGCTCCGCATGGCAATTCTTGTTCTTGACCATCGCGTCGCAAACACCGGGTTTGTCGGCAAGATTCTTAGAAGCGTAGGCAAAAAGCGCAGGGAGAGCCTGCTCGCGGTTCAGAGCCTCAACAAAAGAGTCGACGGGCACGGAAAGAATCGCTTCTTGCGCGCGAGAAGAGACCATTTCATCCGGGTCGGAAGAGAGGACCGTCAGAATCTCGGCGCGATCAGCGGGAGCGAGATGCGCGCCACTGGTGCAAATCGCCAATTTGCGCTCGCGCGGGGCGCGCCCGTGACGCAGGTCTTCCAAAACTTCGGGGCTGAGAGTTTCCACGGATCGATTACCTCAGGTCATCTCGGGTCAAGACTATTTTACCCGAGGCGCCGGGAGCGCCGACCGGCGGCATCGCTTTGCCGTTCATCTCCAGCAACACTGCGGAAGAGTCCGCCGCGGTCACTTCGAACTGCTCATTGGCGGAAAAGCTGCGGGTTTCGCCGGCCGGGAGTTCAGCGTCGAGAAGCAGTTGGCCATCAGCAAGAACGCGGACGCGGGTGGCTGCAGAAGCGGAAATGGAGAGGTGAAGGGCCGTATCGGCGGCAGGGTCCCCGGACGAATTCGCGGAAGTGGCGACCGAGGGCGTCTGAGAGGAAGCATGTGCTCCCGAGTGCGTGGCGGCGCGATGAGCGAGGTAGCGGTGCCAGCCATACCGGCCAGCAAAAAAGAGGCCGATCAGCGCGAGAAGAAGCGCGAAGACAGTCAGGACAGGAACCCATTTGGGAGGCGGAGGAATCCGTTCTTCAGGCTTCGGTGGCGCGGCGGTAGTCGTTTCAGCGCGAGCGAGATCGTATTCCGCGATGAGAGATTCTTCATCAAGGCCGAGGTAGCGAGCGATGGTGCGCACGAAGCCGTGGCCGAATACGCCGCCGGGGAGGCGGTCCCAATTCTCATTTTCAAGAGCTTCGAGGAAGCGCTTGCTGATGCGAGTGGACTTGGTGAGCTCCTCGATGGAGACCTCACGCAGCTCGCGCTCACGCTTCAGCCGTTCTCCAAAATTTCCCCTGGCCATGAACTCGAACCTGTCCTTAAGCAAAAGAATCAATGAAGGCGGGCGCGCGCAAGAGCGGCGTGGGATCCCTCCACGGACTATAGGCGGTGGGATTAGGCACTGTCAAACTCAGTCCGCCGCGCGGTATCTTCCTTGTAGTGGCCGGTCTTCAGACCGGTCCCTCTCTCTTCTCTCATGTAGGGGCACGACATGTCGTGCCCGTCCTGTTTCTGTGGAATCTACCCTACACTTGTGTAACTACATTCCTGGAGTTATACTTTACCGTATGGTCTGGTTCGAGTGGGACGACGCCAAGGCCAAAACCAACGAACGCAAGCACGGCGTCCGCTTCGATGACGCCATGCTGGTCTTCGCCGATCCTTTCGCCTTGGTCGAACAGGACCGCATCGCAGCCGGCGAACTGCGCTGGCAAACGCTCGGCTTGGTCGGAGGCGTGGCCCTGCTCCTCGTTGCCCATACCGTCCACGGTGAAAATGGGGACGAAATCATTAGCATCATTTCGGCACCCAAAGCCACTCGAAAGGAACGTCAACGCTATGACGAAAATCGTGCGAAAGCGTCTCTCGGATAGGCCCTTGACCGCCGCGCGGAAGCGCCGCCTCGCCAAGCTCGCCGCGCGCCCCGACAGCGGGATCGACTTCTCCGACCTCCCCGAACTCACCGAAAAGTTCTGGCAAAACGCCGTCCGCAACCCCTTCTATCGTCCCGTGAAGCGCCAGCTCACTCTTCGGCTCGACGCCGACGTGATCGCCTGGCTCCGCAAGAAAGGCAAAGGCTACCAGACCCGCGCCAACGCTCTTCTCCGTGACGCTATGCTCCGCGACCTCCGCCAAAAAGCCAGCTAGCCCTTGCGTAGCATCGGCGTCTCGCCGGCTGTCCTCCTACTTTGTGAGTCGACCACACAGGATTCTGGGCAGATCGATGGTCGTCGCTCATTCCGGAGCAAGCCGCCATTATTCTAACGGAGTGAAGTCTAGAATTGGTATACTCGAAGCTATGGGTGGTCGGCGTAAGAAGAGGCAGGCGAATAGGCAGCTCAAACCCTCGGTGGGAAGCCCAAGTCACAAGACACTTTCGCTCTGGGATCAAGTCGATGCGGCAACACGGGAATTTCTCGCCAATGAACAGATGTCTTGCAACAAGACTCAAGAGGGCTTAATAACTCTTATCAACTCCTTGAGGCGATACACAGAAGAAGGCAAGGCGCTGTTTCCTGACCTATTCGTCTTT
>DASPTW010000080.1:0-42599 GCA_035623215.1 Candidatus Acidiferrum sp. | reverse complement strand
CCCTTCTCTGCAAGCTCGCGCTGGCACTGCAGAGCCAGTCTTAGCGCGTCGGCAAGATTCGCTTTGGCCTCTTCGATGGTTTCGCCTTGGGAGATCGCGGCGGGAAACTCCTCCACGAAGCAGGTATAGCCGCCCTCTTTGGCGGGTTCATAAACGGCAGTCAATTTCATGCCTCTAGATTATCACACCTGCCAATGGCCGTTAGTCATGCCTTCCACTCGGGTTGCGAGTGAGGCGTTCCGCAGCTAAAATTTCAAATTTGCTAAAATGTAGCCGTCTGTGCCGTAAGCGCGGGCGGCCGGTCGCAAATCGCTCCACGGGAAGCTGGTAACTCGATGGGGTGCTTCCATTGAAACGAATCCAGAGCGTGGCTCACTAGCGACAGTGAACCCCCGCGTCCGGGGGAAATATCCCGGCCCACAAGACCTGACCTACCTATTCAGGGAACGCATACGCTCGAGACCAGTTGTTTGACAGCGTGCTTGAGAAGAGGAGGGAAGATGAATTTCGAATCGCTCGCGAAGGGAGTCGGGGCAAAAGTCGCGGACCTTGGCGCGCAAAAGGCCGCCGAATCCATGAGCCAAGCAAATCTTTTGCTGAAATTGCTGCAAGACGCGGGATATCAGGTAGGCGATCTAGAGATGGAACTCGGGGTGCCACCCACAATCAACATCACTCTAAAGACCGGCCCCATGGTCAGTGATGGCAAGCTTGAGGCAGTCTACCAAGCCAACAAGGAGAACGACTTTCTCGCACTGGTGCTGGGCGCGCTGATCCAGGCCAATAAACTCCGCGACATGGTGAAGGTCGAAACCATCGAACTTACGGACGCAAAGATCGTTTTGAAAACCACGCCGAGCATCACCCTCCATTGGAAGGAAACAACCGCCGCAAGCGCAGCGACCACTTCCTAGCTTTGCACCTCTGGATGGGCGCGGTTCTCCACGTTTTGGCGGAAAACAAAAGGGGCCGCGGGAAATTCACGCGGCCCTTTGCACATTGAGATTTTTTCCTCTTTGACCCGGTACGATCTGACAGAATCTGCCCGAATCTACCGCGTCTCCAGCCGAAGCCAAGGAAGGGTAGTGAGTAAAGAACTCGAGCGCCTGAATCGCCGTCTTTTCATCCACGCAGAACCCGCCGCGTGCTGCGGCGGATTCCGGTACAGACCGATGATGTCGGCGGCTTTCGATTCGAAATTCGGATCGTCGCTGGCCAGGTAACGCTCGATCCGATGTGGTTTCAGGCCGCTTCATTCCACACCCGGTGCACCACATCTTTGCTGACGCCCAGATGGGCCGCGAGTTTGCGGCAACTCCAGTGCGTCGATCCATCGCCGTCTTGTTGGGGAGCGTTGAGGATCAACCCAGTGGAAGTAGCCACACTGATATTGACGTATCTCAGCTAGCAACGTTTACTCTGCGACAAGCCACTAGTTAATCTGCGGGGACGGCGCGGGTTTTGGCCCACTCGCGTATGGAGGCCACTTCTTCGGCGCGCGTTACGCTGAGCGGCTGCGTGCTTTGCACTTCGGCAATGAGAATTTCCGTATTGAGCTGTTGCTTCGCGTTGAACGCCGTGTACAGCGCGGAAACGATGGCCTGCTCGATTTCTGCGCCGGAAAATCCTTCGCTTGCCGCGGCCAATTTCGCCAAGTCAAATCCGGATGCGTCGCGTCCGCGCTTTTTCAGGTGCAGCGCGAACAGCGCCCCTCGCACTTCCGCATTCGGCAAGTCTACAAAGAAAATTTCGTCGAACCGCCCTTTGCGCAACATTTCCGGCGGCAGCACCGTGATGTTGTTCGATGTCGCCGCCAAAAACACGCCGCTCTCGCGGTCTTGCATCCACGTCAGCAGCGTGGCCAGCAGCCGTTGGGATAACCCCGCGTCCGCGTCGCCGCTTGAACCCGCTGAAGCAAACGCCTTCTCAATCTCATCGATCCACAGCACCAGCGGCGCGAGCTTCTGCGCCAATTCCAATGCTTTGTGTAGCCGCCGCTCGCTTTCTCCAACATATTTATCGTAGAGTGCCCCTGCGTCCAGCCGCGCCAGCTCAAATCCCCATTCGCCCGCCACCGCGCGCGCCGCCAAGCTCTTCCCACAGCCTTGCACGCCGGTGATTAGCAGGCCTTTCGGCGGCACCAACCCGAACCGCTGCCCTTCCGGGGTCAGCGCGCTTTTTCTTTTCCCAATCCAATCGCGCAGGTGCCGCAATCCCGCCACGTCCCCGAAGGATGCGTCGCGCCGCACGGTTTCGATCAACCCTTCCGTCTTCAGCGTTTCGCGCTTCGTATCCAAAACCGCGTCGAGCAAGCCCGCATCCGCCTTGCCACGTGCCAACACGCTCTTCCGTAAAGCACGCAGCGCTTCTTCTTCCGGCAGCCCGAGCAGGTTTTGCGCGAGTTGCGTCATCGCCGCGACATCGAGCGTAACCGGAATGCGCTGCTCGCGATTCAGCTCCGAGAGCACTTGCTTGATTCCCGGAAGTAAATCTTCCGCTTCTGGCAAGCCCAACTGGAACGGCATGGCATCCGCTTCCAGGTCCGCGGGCAGTTCCATCTTCGCCGCGGTCAGCACAATCGATCGCCGCACGGTCCGAAATTTTTCCGCCATGTCACGCAACCGGCGGCAAATCTTGTCGTTGTCGCAGTAGCGCGCGAAATCCTTCAACAGAAAGATTCCGTCGCCTTGAATCAGCGCAATATTTGCCAGCGCTTGTTCCGGACTATCGCTGTTGTAGAGCGACGCTCCCTTGGCTTTCGACAGACCTGCCGTGACGCTCCATTCGTAGAGCGGGACGCCCAGCTCCATCGCCACGTCCGTCAGCAGCGCTTCCAGCCGCTCCTCTTCTGGCGTTTCCACGGTGAGAATGGGGTGCCGCGAATTAATCAGCAGCCGCAACTCATCATGTTTGTTCTGAGGTTTTGGACGCGCGTCCGCAACGGGGTTGCCACCCACCGCAACCGGTGGCCGCACAGGTTGCGCGGGCAGCGGCGGGCCAACCGGCGTTTTTACCTCGTTTGACAAAGCTTTTCGCCTCGTTTAACGTTAGAAGTTTGAGCGATACGCCAAAGGAGCAATAGATGGCTCAAGGACAGCCTACCAAAGTTAAGAAAAGGAAAAAGTCCGTTTTGAAGCGCGCGGCGCAAGCTCGTCAACGGGCTGACGTCAACCGCGCCAATCGGACCCGGGTCCGCACCCTGATGCGCCGCCTGCGCACCGCGATCACTGCCAATGACCCGACGGCAGCCGGGAATCTTCTTTCCCCGACAATGGCCGCGATCGACCAGGCCATTACCAAGGGTGTTCTGCACGAAAATACCGGCAATCGTTACAAGTCGCGACTTACCTTGGCCTTCAACAACATCAAGGCCAAGGCCGCGAAGTAGCTTCAAGCAAAGCAGCAAAGCTTTTCAGCGAATCGGGCGGCCCAACCGGCCGCCCTTCGTTTTTCTGAGCGAGGTCCAATGCCCCAGACTATTCCTGTCACCCGCGTTTCGCGGTCCCGCTTGACCGAGGCGTTGCGGGAAAATTCCGAATTCGGCGCCACGTTCAGCGACCACATGCTCGTCGCCGATTGGCAGGACGGCGGCTGGCAACCGCCGCAAATCGTTCCTTTCGCGCCAATTCCCTTTTCCCCCGCGCTCACGCCCTTTCACTACGGCCAGGCTATTTTTGAAGGTTTCAAGGCGCATCGCACCGCCAACGGTGGCGTCGCGATCTTTCGACCGCGCGAGAATTTCGCGCGCATGAATCGCTCCGCCGCCCGCTTGGCTATGCCAGAAATCCCGGAATCACTTTTCCTTGATGGCGTCGCGGGGTTGGTGCGCGTCGATCGCGAATGGGTCCCGCACCGCGAAGGCGGCTCGCTCTACATCCGCCCAGTGTACTTCGGCATCGACGACACGCTGCTCGTGCGTCCCGCGAATCGCTTCCGCCTGATCGTGATGACCTCTCCCGTTGGCCCCTATTTTTCTCAGCCGATCCGCCTCCTTGCCGAAGAGCGCTTCGTCCGCGCCTTTCCTGGCGGCACCGGCGAAAGCAAAGCGGCCGGAAACTACGCCGGAGGCTTGCTGGCGGCGCGGCTGGCCCAGGAAAAAGGTTTTCACAATGTTCTCTGGCTCGATGGCGTGGGGCGGCACTACATCGAGGAATCCGGCGTGATGAACATTTTCTTCGTTCTCGACGGCAAGGCGGTCACTCCTCCCCTCGAGGGCACAATCCTTCCCGGAGTCACGCGCGATTCGGCTCTGATTCTTCTTCGGGAAATGGGCATTCCTGCTGTGGCGCGCAAAGTCTCCATTGAAGAAATCGTTGCCTCTCACGATTTGGGGAAGCTCACCGAAGCTTTTGGTGTCGGCACCGCAGCCATCGTCGCGCCCGTCGCGCTCATTCAATATCGTGGCCGCGACATCCAATTCCCTGCTTGCTCCGATTCCTCGGTCGCTGCGAAGCTTCGCGCCCGTCTAGTGGCCATCCAAACGGGCCGCGAACCCGATATCCACAATTGGCTTTTCCCAGTTTAAGAGGAGGCTCGCCGTGAGTTACTACGCGCTCTTCTATGAAGTCGTGGATGATTTTGTCGCCCGCCGCGCGTCTTTTCGCGAACAACATTTGCGGCTCGCTCAGGAAGCCAATGAACGTGGCGAGATTGTTCTTGCGGGCGCGCTCGCGGAACCCGCTGACCGCGCCTTGCTCGTCTTCAACGTCGACGACAAAAGCAAAGTGGAAAACTTTGCGCGCACCGATCCTTACGTGACGAATGGGCTCGTCAAAAAGTGGGAAATCCGTCCGTGGAACGTGGTCATCGGAAACGAAGAACCTTCGCGCACGGCACACGAATCGCCCACAACCATTCTTCGGCAGTGGACCGCACGCACAACTCAAGAACAATGGCCCCGCTACCGCGCCTACTTTTCGCGAAAAGTGCTCCCTGACCTGCGATCCATCGAGGGCTTTGTAAGCGCCACTCTCTCCGCGCGTCACACCGCCGACGAAGTCGAAATCCTCGTCGAAACCACCTGGCGCTCGCCAGAATCCGTTCGCGCCTTCGCCGGCCCTGACCTCGAAGCCGCCGTCGTCTCGGAAGAAGCGATCGCCATGCTCACCGAATTCGACGGCCGCGTCCGCCACTTCGAAGTCGCAATCTCTGATGGCAGGTAAGAACCACTAGAGCCTCGTGACTCCAATCCAGAGCAACGGAATACCAACGAGCAAGGCTAGCCACATTGCATGAAGCGGCCATGCAGGCCATCCATATTCTGTACGATTTCGCGCATAATCTCTCACTAATGTTCCCCACCAAAGCGCTGGCAGCGTGAAGCGAAACCCATGCTTGAGACCAGCTTCCCTCAGTTTCCTATATATGTGCCAGTAGCTCAGAGTAGGTACGCCAATGAAGAGAAGCCCTACGAAGAGATAGGGATCACGCATTAATACCAGCCAAAAATGCGCCAATCGGACATTGGGACTTCCTAGGTGGTTGGTGACTTGACAGCTTCCGGCTGGCTTGTCAGCTCCGTGACGAGAAATTCCATCACCGTGCGGGCATCTTCCGGGCCGCCCTTGAGCCGGTCATCGGCGCGCCGCAGCGCGTTCAATCCGCCGAGTAGGCGCGGCTTCGAAATTCGGCGCGCACTTTGCAGAGCCATTTCCGCCTGCTCGGGCCGCATGCCCAGCGATCGAGCGGCCTGCCAGCCATTCGTCACGCCTTTGACTTCGCTGGCCTCGATGAGCTTGCGGTACATCCATGTGATGGCGCCGAGCATTTGAATCGGCTCTTCACCGCCGCGCAGGAGGCGGTCCAGAAATTCCAAGGCCAGCTTTGACTTTCGCGAAGCGAGCAGGTCCGCTAATTCCCAAACTGTCGTGGTCTTTTCGGAAACCACCAGCGCGCTGACGTCTTCCCTGCGAATCAATTCCTTCTCCGCCACGTAGGTAGCCAGTTTTTCAATTTCCGTTTTCAAGCGCATCAAATCGGCGGCGACAAATTCCGCCAAATCCTCCGCAGCCCCTTTTTCGAATTCCACTCCATGCTCTTTGGCAATCGTGCGTGCCAGCAGCACGGCGGTGGCCAGCCTTTCGCCGAGTTCCTCGCCCAGCGCGCAATCCACCACCAGCGTTTTTTCCGTTAGCAGCTTGCCCAGTTTCATACGCTGATCCAGCGACGTGGCCTCGATCACCAGAATCGTAAATGGAGCAGGGTTTTCCAGGTATGCATCCAACTGCTCCACGGCCAGGTCGCGGTTTTTCTCTCCCAGCTTTTCGATGGCTTCCGCATCTTCGAGGAAAACCACCTGCTGTGGCGAGAGCATCGCCATGGTCTGCGCTTGATCGAGCGCCGCTTGCGTCTCGCCGCGGTTCGCTGAGTAACGCGACACCGCCCACGTTCGGGCCGCCTCAGGAACGAACCGCTCGAGCAAATGGGCGCGGCAGCTGTCCCGCAGATACGGCTCATCGCCCAGCAACAATAGTGCCGGGATGGGCTTGCCCTTCTGGAGCCGTACCAGGAATTCCTGCTGTGAAACCCTCGCCACTCCGTGTTCTCCCGCAGGGCCGGGCTTGCCCGCCCTCTTTTAGTAGTTCTCCATCACCGCCGCCACCAGCCGCGCGGCAAAATCCTGTGCCAGGCGGTCGAGCGCCGGATCTTGTTCCTGAAAAAATCCCGCAACCGTTGTCGGGTCGACGTTGCTTGTGGCCGGATTCAACACGCTGGCGATTTCATATTGGTTTCGAAACAAGAAGTTGTCCGAGTGATAGAGAACTTTCCCCGTCTCGCGCTCCTCCAGCGTAACTTCGCATTTTACCGTCACCAGCATGGTCGTGGCGCGCCCGGTCTTGGTGTCAAACAGCAGCGGCACCGCCTCGATGCTCAGTACTTTGCCACGCAGCACAGCGTCGGCGTTGGCCGGCTCCGGCACGATCCGGTAGTGCGTCTTGGCCAAAAACTCGTGCACTGTTGCCGTCGTCAGTCTCTGCTCGATGCGGTACACGGACGTCTTGTTTTCCAGCGCAGGCACGGCAATCACGTGAATGCTCTTCGGCAGCGCATCGCTTTTCCCCGCCACGTGATAGCCGCATCCATTGAGGAACATAAGAATGAGTATGGCCAAACACCCTGGGAAAATCCGCAACTCGCTACTCGCCACTCGCCACTCGCCACTTCTCCTCACGCCAGCATCTCCGCCAGCTTCACCGCATGCGCCGCCGGCAACCGAATATTATCCGCCGCGCCCCAGAACCACCAAGTTCCTGCTTGCGATGGATCCTGCTCCGGGGCCGCCAGTTGAATTACCTTTTCCCCTGCCGCGCTAAGGTTGTTGGGTCCTGCTTCGCCTGGCAGCATGAGCACAAATCCGGCATCCGTGCAGACCTTTTCGATTTTTTCGCGCCGTAAATCCGGATCCAACTCCGCGCACGCTGAAAAAGTAGTTCCATAAAAGACTGGGGAATGAATCACCTGAATGGCGGGCAGTTTGGCTTTTTCGCCGAGGCAAGCTTTTGTTTCCGCACGCACTCGCGTTCGAGTGGCTTCGAGTTTTTGCGAACACTCAGGGCCATAATGATTCACCATGTTAAATGCGACTTGTGTATCAAAGACCGGCTGCCCCACGCTTTGAAACGACAGGAGTTGACCAGTCTGGCTTTCCAGCTCCTCGATGCCCGCGTGGCCGGCTTCCGAAACGGGTCGAAAGCAATTGATGACCAGCCTCTGGAGCCCGCAGTTTCTCAGCGCTAGTGAAAGCGACGCTGCCGCCGTCGCAGCGGCAGAAGGAATTGCATAAGCAAAAACGCTTGACGGAAATTGCCGGGCAAGAAGGTCATCCAGCTTCGGAAACCACGCGAGACTTCCACCTTCGGACGCCAGGCTGCCGGAGAGATCCACCACCCGTGCGCCGACCGCAGTTGCGCTGTGCATGTTGATGCGTGTGAACTCCCCTGAGCCGGCAAAAAATACAAAGCGCGCGCTCTCGAAGCTGCCTTCTTCCACCGGCTGAATCACTGCGGGCTCGCCGCCCGCCTCGGTCAACGTTCCCGCGGCTTCTTCTTCATCCACCAGCCGGAAATCCCAATCCGCGAACTTGCTTTCTTCGAGCAGCGACTTCAGATCTGCGCCGAGCAGCGAAGACGCACCTGCAATCACAATCCGTCTGGATTCCCGTTCGAATGAAGGCATGAATCACGCGGTCCGCGGAGCCAAGCGATGCCGGATGAAGCGCGTCAAATGCAGTGCCAGTCCCACAGCCGCATACGTCGAGGCAAGCATCACCAGTGCGTATTCGGAATAACGCCAGATCACTGCAACCAGCAGGCACAGCAGAACAATCGCCAGCGACGGCTGCTTTCGCGTCAGCGGAATATCTTTGAAGCTGTAGTAGCGGATCGTGCTGGTCATTAGCGCGCCAAGTCCCGCTGCCAGAAGAAACCAAGCCACCGACCAGCGCCAGTCGTGCAGTGGCTCTTTGAACCCGTGCACCATGGCCGCGAGCATGCCAGCCGCCGCAGGCGTCGGCATGCCCACGAAATATTTCGACCCACCCGGCGCCATTCCTTGCACGTTGAAACGCGCTAAACGCCATGCGCAGCAAATCAAAAACGCCAGACAACAGACCCAGGCAAACTCCCCCATTTGCTGAAACGCAACACTTCCATCGCCGGGCAAACTGCGTACCCCCCAGGCATAAGCGAGCACAGCAGGTGCGATACCGAAACTCACCACATCTGCCAGGGAATCGAATTGCACTCCAAAATCAGTATTGGCTTTCAGCAGTCGAGCCAGACGCCCGTCGAGCGAGTCAAACAAAATTGCGAACCCGATGGCTTTTGCCGCGTGGTCAAAGTTCTCCGTACCGCCCAGGAGCGAAGCGACGACCGCATAATAGCCGCACAACAAGTTGGCCACGGTGAACAGGCTGGGAATCAAAAAAATTCCACGGCGGCGAAGTCTCTGATTCTTGAAGCCTCGCCCTTCAAACGGAATCTCGTGTTGTTCCGGTCCATTCATCGCTACGACCGTTTCCCCGTTGCAGTTAGATTTTCTTCCTTTTCTGCGCTGCTCGACTCAGCCAAACTTCGTTCTGCGCGCTTCACGGGCCACCACGCAAGCACGCTCGACCCACCCTTTACGTTGTCCCCCACCTTTACAAGAATCTCCGCCTCTTTCGGAAACCACACATCGACGCGCGAGCCAAAGCGCACCAGCCCGATACGCTCGCCGCGCGCTACCGCTTCCCCGGCTTTCTTCCAAGAGACTACTCGTCGCGCAATCAGTCCCGCAATCTGCTTGAACACCATTTCGCCCGCGTCGGTCGAAAGCGTAAACACGTTTTGCTCGTTTTCAAGCGATGCGCGCTCGACCATAGCCGCCAGAAACTTTCCCGGTCGGTATTCCATTCTCGTGATAGTTCCTGCGGCAGGCGCACGGTTGACGTGTACATTCCAAATTGCCAGGAAAATGCTGACTCGTTGCCCGGGCCGCCCGGCGTTTTCTTCCTCGGTCACCACGACCACGCGTCCGTCCGCCGGAGATACCACTGCGCCAGCTTCACTTGAAATGGTTCGTTCTGGATCCCGAAAGAAGGAAAAGACAAACAAGGCAAGCAATACGAGGATGACCGCAACAACATTCCAACGCATCAAAAAGGCCGCGCCACCTAACGCCACAAGCGGCAAACCGAAATAATAGCCTTCTTTGACCATGCCGCGGGATAAACCTCAGCGTTTCCGCCCGCGTACGCTGCCGGGCGAGCGTCCATGGCCATTCTACGACAGATTGACTGGCTGGAGCGCCGTTATTGCGGGTAGTTGGCCCGCGCGCGTTGGATACGCGCGGCAATCCGCTCCATTTCATCCTTACAGTGGAGCTTCATCTTTTTCAGCTTGATTTCTTCCAGGAGGTCTTCTGAATTCAGGTAGGGAGATTTGGAGATTCGTTGCAGTTCCGCGTCGTACTGTTGATGCTGCTGGGCCAGACGCTGGTATTCGGCGTCTGCTTCCAGGAGTACGTCCCGAGGTGCCCGCTGCGCTGTGGCCATGCGTTCCTCCTCACGACATTGTGAATGGAATGTGAATACTACATACGCGGAAGATACCACTCCGGCGGGCTACGTCAAGGGGCAAAAGGTAGTATTTCCGTCCTAGCCTGTGAGTTACTTTGAAGGGCATTATCCAATGAGCGTCAGGAATTCAGTGTGCTGCAGCGCTCTGCGGCCCCGGCGGCAAGTGCTCCTCAAAGTAGCCAAGAATATTCGTATACACATCCAGGTTCGTGCCCTTGCCTTCGGAGATTCCGTGGGTGCGGCCCGGGTAGACGCGCATGTCAAACGGCTTTCCCAACGAAATCAACTTGTTCACCATCAGCTCAAACCCCTGGAAATGGACGTTGTCGTCGCCGGAGCCGTGAATCACCAGCAAATCTCCGCGCAGGCCGGGAGCAAAATTGATGGCCGAACTTTGTTCGTAAGCTCTCGGACTGTCCTGCGGCAATCCCATATACCGCTCTTGATAGATGGAATCATACAGACGCTGGTCGGGAACCGAGGCCACCGACACGCCCACGCTGTAAACTTCGGGATACCGGAACATCAGGTTGAGCGTTTCGGTCCCGCCTCCGCTCCATCCCCACACGCCGACACGCTTCGGATCAATGTAGGAATGAGTCTTTTCGAGCGATTGAAGAGCCGCCGCTTGCTGTTGCGAAGAAAGCGGCCCTACGTTTCCGTACACGACCTTGCGCCACTCCCGGCCGCGAGGAGCGGGCGTGCCCTGGTTATCAAAGCTCGCCACCAGATACCCTGCACTGGTCAACGCCCGGAGAAACATCGATTGCCAGCGGTCTGCTGTAGTCTGACCGGCTGGCTCGGAATACACATACACGATCAGCGCATACTTTTTCGCGGGATCAAAATCGGGCGGCTTCATCAGCCACGCGTCCACCGTCAAGCCGTTGCCCGCACCCACCTTCGCGAATTCCGCGGGCCCTCCCGACAAGGGCTTCACGCGCTCGCCAATCGCGGCATTGTCCGCGGTGTTGCGCATCACTTTGTGATCGGGCAGGTGCACGACCTCCGAAACAGGCGGCGCGTCGAACGAAGAGTAGCTGTGAAAGGCCCATTCGGCATTCGGGGAAATATTGTACGAGTGCGAGCCCGGCACATTGGGGGTCACACGCTCCGGTGCAGCAGTACCGTCCAGCCGGGCGCGATATAGGTAGCGCTGCGTGGCATTCTCTGGAGACGCAATAAAATACACCCACTTCTCTTCGGGGCTGACGCGGTCCAGACTCACCACGTCGAAGTCGCCGCGCGTAATCAACTGGATTTTGCCCGTGTCGCGCGCCACGCGATACAAATGCCTCCAGCCGTCGCGCTCGCTCAGCACCAAAAATTCGCGCCCCTGATTGATCCAGGAAACGTCACGGTTCACATCCACCCAGGCACGGTCTTCGTCCACGAAGACCGTTCGCGAGACGCCCGTGGCAGCGTCGGCGAGCAGAAACTCATTCCGGTTTTGCAGCCGGTTCATGTGTTGGAGCAACACATGACCGGCATCCGCCCAACCCATCTCGGGTATGTAATTGTTGTGCGGGTCTCCCGTCGTCTGCATCCAAACCACTGGCCCGCCCGCCGCGTTGGCCACGCCAACGCGAACCGCGGAGTTCTGCGTTCCCGCCATGGGATATTGATACTCCAGCGTTTGGGGATAGACGCCGACACTCGGATAGGGAATCCCTGTGACAATCTCGCCCCTGGGCTCGCCAAGGTCGTAAATCAGCGTATATTTTTGCAGCCCGGTGGTATTGAACTGCCAGAAAGCGATAGCGTGGCTGTCCGGACTCCACTGAAATCCGTCCCGGATATCGAACTCTTCCTCGTTCACCCAGTCGGACGTTCCATTGATGACCGTTTCGGAGCCGTCCTGCGTCAGTTGCGTGATTTTTCCGCTGGCCAGGTCTTCCACAAAGACATTGTTCCCGCGAACGTATCCGACCTTGCTGTTGTCCGGAGAAAACTTCGCAAACATCAGGCTCGACGCGGGAGCGTCACCGCCCAGTTTGCGCAGCGCGCCGTTCGACAAGTCGAGCACCCAATAATCTCCCCGCGTGTTTTGGCGCCACACCGTCTTTGAGTTTGCGAAAACCAAAACACGGTGGCCGTCCGGGGAAATGCTGTAACTCTCGACAGATAATGGCGTCTTTTCACCCGCCGGAATCAAGCGCTCCGAGGCAACGAGAATCTCTCTAGTGCCTGTCGCGGTCTGGTATCGCACGATGTCCGTGCCCTTGCCCGAGGCGGATGGCTCCAGCGCCATGTACCAATCGCCGTTCCCTTGCCATTCGCCTCCCCGAAAGAACTTCGGCCGGAAATCCGGATTGTTCATGGTGCGCGCCAGCAGTTTCGCGGCAGACTCCCTTTGATCCGCGGAAGCTCTGAGCGGGACAAGTGTCGCCAACACGCTCACGACAATCAGTGCGGTTACCAGGAACTTGTTCTTCCGTCCCGCCGGGCGACGGACTGCACCCTGAACCAATTCTGCTTGAGCCATTTCTCCTCCATAAACAGACGCGACGGGACACACTATCAGATTCCGGCTCCGCTGCGTCTCCCGTTTGCTTCGCGTCACGCTGTGAAGCTTTTCTCCATGACGATGGCGGTTTCCTCAGGGTCGCGGTAATAGCCAGCGCGGCGGCCCGCTTCGGAAAAGCCGTGCTTGCGGTAAAAGGAGATTCCTGCGGCGTTCGATTCGCGAACTTCCAGAAAAACGCGTTTCACTCCGCGCGTGCGCAATTTCTCGACAGCAGCATGCAACAAAGCGCCGCCTTGGCCTTTTTTGCGCTCTTGCGGCACCACCGCGAGATTTAGGATTTCGGCTTCATCGCCAGCTTGACGCCCGATTAAGAACCCTGTGACCTTGCCATTCAAATCGGCAACCAGGGCCAGCGCCCCTTCCCACGTCAACACTTCCTTTACGCTGGCTTCCGGCCAGAAAACCGCTTCGGGAGCGTCGCGCAGAATCTCTTCGACGCTCGCGGCGTCCGACTCACGCATCATTCGAATCGTCGAGGCAGCGCGTTCGGGCTTCAGTTCAGCCGCCATGCGAAACCTTTCCGCCCTTCCAGAAAATCTCTGCATCGGACCGCCGCACGTAATTTGCGTCCAAACCAAGAGCGTCTGTGAATTTGCCTTCTCGAAGGCGCCGCACGCCTATGCGCCCAATCACAGCCGCCAGCGTGGCCGAAACCTGTTGGATTTGCTCGCCCGCTTCTTCCCGTTCTTTCCAGGCCGCCTCTCCGAAAAGATGTGCTGGGTCCGGCGATACCCAAGTAATTTTCTCCCCGTCAGAGAGCCGCACCGCCTCGTCCACAAATGCAGCCGGAGGGATCACCATTTCTTCGCCAAGCCGCAACAGGGACGCGCCCTGTCGCCGGTAAACTCCACCAAAAACTTGTCCTCGCTGCGCATCCACGAAGGCTGCCACGGAACTCGAGCCGCTTACTGCTTGCTCCGCAATCGCCTCCAGCCTCGACACCGCCGCCACCGGCCTGCCATAAACCTCCGCCCAGCCCTTTACGGTAGTAAGTCCCACTCTAACGCCAGTAAACGATCCAGGCCCCGACGCAACCACGTAACCGTCCAGCTCACGCATTTCAATGCCAGCCCTAGCGAGGGCTTCTTCAACGGCCGGCAATAGCCAACTTGAATAGTCAACCCCGGATTCGTGTTCCGCCAAGGCCAATAAGGAGTTATCGCGCAGGACCGCAATGCTGCCCCGCGAATCGCACGCATCTATCGACAATACAAGCACATCCGCATTCTACATGAAGCCCCGGCTTTCGCCAGAAGCTGCGGCATCAGTGTCAGTGCAATCGCGAAGGCTAATTTCTAACAGTCGATGCAGGTCCCTAGCTTATTTGAATGGAATGGCCCCGAAGCTGAGAGAAAGGACGAGCCGCAGGCAATTCCGCTGCCAAATTCCCTACAGATTTTCCCTAACCTCTTCATTTCAATGGAATTATCTTGACTCTTGCAACACAAGTGTGCATAGTTGTGGTGTTCGTCCTCTGGGGGGCATCCTACTTATGGACTATAAGATCGGCGACAAGGTCGTATATCCGAACCATGGTGTGGGCATTGTTGAGCAGATCAATTACGGAGTTTTGAACGGCAGAACAGAACGGTATTACATGATCCGCATTGTTTCCAGCGGCTTGCGGGTGATGGTTCCACAATCGAATGCCGCAACCGTTGGGCTGAGGTCGGTGATCCGGTCCAACGAATCCACCAAAGTCCTGGGCTTCCTCGAAAAGGGCAAACTCAATTCTCATCACGACTGGAAACACCGCTTCAAGGAAAACTCCGAGCGCATGCGCACCGGTTCCCTCCTCGAAGTCGCCGTCGTCCTGAAGAGCCTCGTTTCCCTCAGCCGCAGCAAGCCCCTCTCCTTCCGCGAAAAGAAAATGCTGGAACGCGCCAAGTACCTGCTCGTCAGCGAAATGGCGACTTCCCGCAACATGACACCGGAAACGGCCGAAGGCATGGTCGTCAAGTCACTGGCCAAGGCCAAATTGCAGTTCCCGGTGATGACCGAGAAATTCGAGTAGCTTGGGCGCCGAATTAGGCGCTTTTTTTGTTGCATTTTTCGGCGGGCAAACTAAATTGCCCGCCGTTTTGTTTTGGCGCGCGCTTAGGAACATCCGCTAGAAGGGGGGCGTATCTTTGTGCGGGAGGTGGTCATGGCCATACGAGCTATAAATTACGTAGAAGCAAGGCCTGGTTTTGACAGGCTGAGTTGCTGGTGGATCTTCGTGATCCTTGTTCTGTGCAAGATCGCATGCGGCCCTACCGCGCTGCTAGCGCAAGAGAAGCCGGAAAAGGGCGACCAAGGCGCCGGTATTTACTTCAACGCCGAAGCGAATGCCAAAGACGTAGGGCTGCCCATCTATCCTGGAGCTCGTCCGCACAAAGACAAGGACGACGAGAAGCCTTCCGCAAAGTTTGGACTATGGGGAAGCTCCTTCGCGTTCAAACTAGCAGTGGTCAAGCTGGAGTCTAACGATTCGCCTCAGAAAGTCGCGGCGTTTTACAAGAAGGCACTGGCGAAGTATGGGACGGTGCTGGACTGCGGTGCGGCTTCCACCAAGAAGAGCGACGAGGACGAGAGCAAATCCTCGAAACAGCTCACCTGCGAGGACGACAAGCCTGGTCCAGGCGAAATGGCGTTCAAAGCGGGAACAAAAGAAAAACAGCATGTCGTCGCCATCCAGCCGAACGGCTCAGGCAGCCTGTTCCAGCTTGTCTACGTCGAGTCGCCCGATTCGGACAAAAAGCAATAGACCTTTGACGTACCTCTTCCGAAGTGCTTGCGCCTTTTCCTGACTTCCGAACTCCGTTAAGCCATGGTCGTGGCCAGGGCCAAGTTGCAGTTCCCGGTGATGACCGAAAAGTTCGAGTAGCTTCTGCGCCGCGCTTCGGCCCATTTTTTGTTTGGATTCTCTCCGGCGGGCAATTTTTCAACTTGCCCGCCTTTCGTTTTTCGCGCCGCCAACGATGTTCGACGCTTCCGGGCACGGCGTCCCTCCCCAGTCCGATGCCTCTTACGATTCCGGCGGAGCAATAAAATCGATCACCTGCCTGTCATTCCGTCGATAGATGCTAAAATCCGTACGGTCAACGGTGAGGACTTGGGAGCGCGTGTGCCGTTCGCTCAGAACGACAATCGACGCGTCCGCCAGATCCATTCGCCCGTAGCGTGCCATCAGGGTGCGCAAGCGCGGCCAGTGTGCCGCAACCTGGAGGTCCAACCGAATCGCATCACGCTCAAGCAGCTGAAACAGCGGATCGACTTCCACGCGGTCCGCACGCAGGAAGTACGCCACCTCAGTGAGGACCGGCTCGGTGGTCAGCATAGGGGAACGCACCTGCTTCATCAGCGCGACAGCCCAAGAGTGGTATGGGTCGTTGCGGTTTAAATACGCGACCAACGGGCCGGTGTCGCAGATCGAGATCACGGCCGCGCAAACTTGCGCCGCTGGTTGGTTGCAGGTTTTCGATCGCCTGCCACACATCCCGCAAGATCGGCAGCAATCTCATGGACGGATCGACTGCCCCGGCGGGGCGCGACCTCGATCCTGTCGCGAATCAGGGCGGCCACACTGCGCCCCGTTGCGCGGGCCTCCTGCCTCAACCGGCGCAGCGTCGTCTCTGGAAGCTTAACGGTAATCCCCTTCATAATCACATTTCAGGGTAATCCAATTCTGACAGAATGGCAATACCGCGCGAACCGGATTTGACGGCTTGGCGGAAGGCGGGCGCCAAGTAGCTGCTGGTCAGCGAAATGGCAACCTCCCGCAACATGACACCGGAAACGGCCGAAGGCATGGTCGTCAAGTCGTTGGCCAAGGCCAAATTGCAGTTCCCAGTGATGACCGAAAAATTCGAGTAGCTCCTGCGCCGCGGTTCGGCGCATTTTTTGTTTTGGATTCTTCTCGGCGGGCACTCCTCAAGTTGCCCGCCTTTTGTTTTTCTGCTTGTGCCCAGCGCCGCTTGCGGCGGGGTGCTATTGTATTTGCCTAGAGGTGCGAATGACGACATACGTGATGGGTGCTGGCGCATCTGCTCACGCGGGCTTTCCTCTCGCCAGCCATTTGGGCAATGAACTGTGGGCATGGACCTCATCTAGCTGCGGCAGAGCTGGAAGCTACGACTACTGGACATCTATTGACGTCCTGCATGACCTCTACGGGGACCTCGAAAATATCGAGAGAATTCTGACCGACTTTGATGACGCCACGATTGGCTCGCCCGCTGGGAGACTTCATCCTTCAGATCGCAAGCATCACTTAAGCGGGTTCCTCGTTGCCCTTCGCGAATTTCTTGCAGCCCGAGGTGCCGGGCATGCGGCGCTGTATGAGCGCTTCGTGAGCGAACGAGTCAAAGAAGGCGATACGTTCCTCACCTTCAACTACGACGCAGAGCTCGAGAGAGCGCTTAAAAGCGGCGGGCTATGGGAAATCGGCGACGGCTACGGCTTTCCGAACGACCTGCCAGGAATTCCTAAATCCAAGGTCCATGTGCTGAAGCTGCATGGAAGTATGAACTGGTACGGCCTGATAATGGGCGGACATCAGGGAGCTTTTTCACCTTCGACGATGTTCGGCTCGCAGCCGGTATGCACGCGCCCTTGCGACCTGAAGTACCTCGGGTATCCACCCGAGCTCAAGGATCCTGGGTTGGCGGCTGTCACCCAATTCCATGCAGCTCCTGCCATGATCCTCCCCATTTGCAGCAAACGGTTCTATTGGAAGACCTTTTTCAGCAACGTCGAATGGGAACAATTCTGGGATGATCTCTGGAAACTGGGCGAGGGTGTCCTTCGGTCTTCCGAAAACATCATCATCATCGGATACGGTATGGCTCAAGTAGATCAGCGAGCAAGGAACCTTCTGCTGAACGGCTCAAACCAAGAAGCGGAAATTACTCTATACTGCGGATCAAGAACGGAAACGATTCGAGATGAGTTCAAGGCTCGCGGTTTCAAGCATGTCGAAGCGCCTCCAGGCCAAAAATTCGAAAACTTCCTCGGGACTGCCCCTTAACGGAGGCCACAGGTCCACCGTTCATTGGAAGGCGGAGAGCGTAACACCAGCGTCGCGGAGGGTGCGTGCCACGGCGGCGGCGATTTGCACGGAGCCGGGAGTGTCGCCGTGGATGCAGATGGTTTGGGCGTCGATTGGGACTTCGCTGCCGTCGCTGGCAATGACCACTCCTTGCTCCGCGATGCTGAGAGCCTGCCACGCAGCTTCGTCGGGATTGCGGATCAGCGCATCTTCGAATTTGCGCGAGCGCAGCGTTCCGTCAGGCTCGTAGCGGCGGTCGGCAAAGGCTTCCGCGGCCACAGCGAAACCGTCTTCGCGAAAGACGTCCAGCATCTGTGAACCTGCCAGCCCGACGAGGACTAAGTCTTTGCTGAATCGCGCAACACCTTTGGCAATTGCTTTGGCCAACTCGCGATTCTTGACGGCCTGGTTGTAGAGCGCGCCGTGCGGCTTCACGTGCACCAGCCGCGCTCCGCACGCGGTAGCGATTTCTGCCAATGTGCGCACCTGGTCGTACACCGAATCTGCGATCGCTTCGGGCGGCATCTTCAATTCGAGGCGGCCAAAATTCTCACGGTCTGGATATCCGGGGTGCGCGCCAATTGAGACTCCCGCGCGCGTCGCCTGCTCGATGGTCGTGCGCATCGTGTTCGCGTCACCTGCATGACCGCCGCAGGCGATGTTTGCTGAAGTGACGGAGCGCAGCAGGGCTTCTTGCGTGCCGTCGGCAATCGCCTCCGGCAGTTCACCCATGTCGCAATTCAAATCGACGCGTTTCATGCCACACTCAAATCGTCTACAATCAAACCTTCCGACGCAAGCAGCCCTTCCTGTTCGATCAAAATGCGCCGCGCTGATTCCCAGTTCACACGCTCGAAGCGAATCTCATCCCGCGGACGCAGCTGCCCCAGACTGTGCAAGTCCGCCGAAATGACGTTGGCGATTTTCGCATACCCGCCGGTGGTTTGCTGGTCGACAAACAGAATAATGGGGTGACCGCCCGCGGCAATCTGCACCGCTCCGAGCGAGACGCCTTCGCTGACCATTTCCCCGTGCGCGCCTTCGGGAATCGCCGGCCCTTCGAGCCGCAACCCCATGCGATTCGATTCTTCCGCTACGCGATACGAGCTCCCGTAGAAAATCTGTTGCGACGCTTCGGGGAACCAGTCGCTCTGAGGACCCGGTGTGACGCGCAAGACTTTGCGCGGCGCCAGACGCTCCCTTGCCTTCGTCGCTAGCCGGCGAAGGCAAGGCACTTTGCCGGCGGCTTCGGAGGGAAGAGGACAGGCAGGAATGCCTGTCCTACCGAGCTTCAACACGTCGCCTTTGCGCAGCGCCCGGCCTTCGTGACCGCCGAGACCGCTCAGGAGATGCGTCGACGCGCTGCCAAGAAAGGGTTTCACGTCGATTCCGCCGCGCATGCATAAATAGCAACGCGCGCCGGAACGGGTCGGGCCGAACCGAAGGATTTGTCCCGGTCGCACCTCGAACGAACTCCAAAGTTGGACCGGCGCTCCCTCCAGCGTCACGCCGAAATCCGAGCCGGTAAGTGCAACCTTCGCTCCTTGTGGAAACTGAAACGTCCCGCCCAGCAATGTCATCTCCAGAGCAGGCGCGCTCTCTGCATTGCCAACCAGGCGGTTCCCGATGCGCAAGGAAACCGGGTCCGCCGCGCCCGACGGCGAAACCCCAAGCGGGCCAAATCCTTCCCGCCCTAAGTCCTGAACCGTCGTGAGCAGCCCCGGAGACAGCACGACAATTTCGCTCATGCGCGCCCCAACTCCGCAAACCTTTCCTGCGAAACCGGCACAAATCGCACGCGATCACCAATCGACACAAGGCTCAAGCCTTCGCGGTCAGTCCGAAACATCGACACTGGCGTCCGGCCCAGCAATCTCCAGCCCCCCGGCGTTGCGAACGGATAAACTCCCGTCTGATTTCCCGCAATTCCCACGCTGCCCGCTGGGACTCTTTTCCGAGGCGTCGCCAGACGCGGCGTCACCAACGCTTCCGGCAATTCGCCTAAGTACGCGAATCCCGGCACGAATCCGAGAAAGTAGACCAGGTAGCTCCGTGAACTGTGAAGTTCAATCACGCGCCTGGGCGCGATCCCACGCAGCGCCGCCACGTCGTCCAGGTCCGGTCCAAATTCTCCGCCGTAGCAAACGGGGATTTCCACTTCCCGCGGTTGTGGCAATTCTATTTCTTCGGATCGACGCAGAAGTCCGTTCAGCTGTTCTTCGAGTTCTTCGTACCGCAACTTCAGTGGGTCAAACTTCACCAGCAACGAGCAATATGCGGGATGCAGATTGCGCACACCCGCAATCGGCACCAGTTCCAGCAGCCGAAGCAATCTCCGAGCTTGCTCATTGGCTTGGACGGTGATCTTTTGGCCGAAATAAACGAGCAGCGACTGGTCGCTGGCCCTTTCGAATCGCGCCTTGCATTTTCCTTCCATCCCCATTTCGTGATCCTCGCGAATGGCCATAACACACTGATTATATGGCTCTTATAAGAAGACGTACCCAGTTCCAGTACCGATCCCGTCTTATTGGCATGAACCTTTGGCTACGTCCCCTGCAAGGTTCTTTGAGTTGAAGGAATAGGGCAGACCGCTTAGCCGTCCAGAAAGGTCGCCCAGGAGACAGCGATGAAAACCAAAATTCTTCTCCTCCTTGCAGCCACGATTCTTACTGCTGCCGCAGCCAGCGCACAAAGTGGCGCCCAATACCAGGGCCGCTCGCAAGCAGCACCTCAGTACACGCCAGGGCCTGGTTACGGGGGCGGTGCAGCTCCCGACACCGATTCGGGCGTTAATCCTACTCCGGTTTTGGATGATTGCGACCCTTTTCCGCAGCTCGAAATTCCTACGGACTCCTCTTTGCCAGGTCCAGTAGATCCCGGGCCCGCGTACGTTTACGCGACCAACGACAGCCCGTCGGCCGACATCATCGGCCAATATCTCGGAAGCGCATCTAGTTCGGGCCAGATCGCGAAGCCGGGCAGCGCCCAGACGCCCTCCCTTGGCCAGATTGCGCGTAACCTGCGTCAAAAGAATCAGCAACCAACGCCGAGCTTCCAGCAAATTGTCCAAGACAACCAAGGCAAGCTGGAAGTCTGCAGCGCCAGCGGCACGAATTGCCGCGTGATCTAGCCAGCCGGCGACTAATGGCTGGACTCCGAAACGGCTTGACGTCTCTCCGCGCCTCATTTTCAGGAGTAAGCTGTGAGGTCCCCGCCAAGCGTTCTCCAGCGGCTCGGCGCATCACCGCTTGATGAATGCGCTAGCCGAGTGCTGATGGTGACGTGTATGAAAACGATCCTTTTCGTTGGTGTCTTGCTCCTATCCGCTTCTCCTTCTTTCGCTCAGGGGCATCATTCAGGCGGTGGGGGCGGAAACTGGGGCGGCAACGGGGCAAATGGATATGGCGTTCGCAACTGGGGAAGTATCGAGGCAACGGGATCGTTCGGATTTGGACGTTCCGGCGTGCATTACGAGCCTCCGGCAACCTTCGGCGTTGCGTATGGCGCGAATGACGGCAACTATGTTGCATCCGTTTACATGGATTACCAGGAAGCTCTCGAACTAGGGAAACGCCAGCTCGCCGAGATGCAGAAGGCCAACGAGCATCCGGTTTCGCTCGGCGAAATTGCCCGCGCCTACCGGGCCGCTAAGCAAGCTGATGCAAAGCGGTCCCCTGCGGATCCCTCGAGCACTCGACGCCCGACTCCGGTTCCTCCCCCGCCGCATTCTTAGTTCTTTCCTGTCAGCCGCCGGATCAAGTCCGCTTCCGCCTGCCGATAGGGTGTTCCGTCGGGGTACAACACTTCGTGAAACCACACCGGCGGCGGTTCCTCGATATAAGGATGGCGCCAGGATTCCCACGGCAGGTTGGTCTGCGTCTTGCCGACGACGAATCCCCAATTGATCGCGCCTACTTTTTGTTCCTTCGCAATTGGCAGGATGGTGTCGAAGGTGCTGCCTACGGAACGAGCCATAAACTCAGTGCAAATAACGGGACGGTTGTATTTCTTTAGCCAAGCGATTTCGCGTTTGAAGAATTCCGGCCAGGTGTAGTTGTGAAAGGTGACGACGTCGGACTCGCGCAGCTGAATTTGTTCTATAGGGCCGAGATTCGCGCCGTCAGGCGATTCGTCCACGCAGCACACGCCGCTGGTCAATGGCTGCGTGGGATGGACTTCGCGCGCCCATTCGAACACCTGAGGCAACAGCGCAATCACTCGGGCGTTCTTGTCCTTTAGTTCTTCTTTCGCATAGCTTCCAGCGTTGTCGGCGCCGGGTTCGTTCCACACGTCCCAGGCGAGAATGCGATCATCTTTCGCGAAAGCTCCTACCACTCCTTGCACGTAGGTTTTCAAGCGTGGATAGTGCGACGGATCCGCTAGCGCCGCGGCTCCCGGGCTCTGCACCCACCCAGAGTTGTGAACGCCCGGAATCGGCGGATGCTGCGGTCCCAGGTGCGGCGCTGGGTCCCAGCAGGAATCAAACAAGACGAAGATGGGCCGAATGTGATGCCGCTGCGCAATCGTCAAAAACTCGTCGATGCGCTTCTGAAAGCCACTGGCATCTTGCTGCCACAGCAAATCGTGGAGAAACACGCGCATGGTGTTCATACCCAGGGATTCAGCCCAACCCAATTCCTGATCGATCTGCGCGGGATTGAAAGTCGCTTCTTGCCACATTTCCAACTGATTGATTGCCGAGCGCGGAATGTAATTACTTCCGACCAGCCAGGGCTGCTGCGCGTACCAGGCGTTGGCTTTCTGCTCGGTCCAACGGGGCGTCTGCGCGGAGGATATGTTCGCGGATAAAAGAACCAGCAGCGAGGCAATCATCAGGACTCGACACTTGATCGTCTTCAAAGGACAGATTCTCCTTGCGATGCGCTTTTAGGCAAGCGCGAGGCTGGGGTCGGCGTTCAGGGTAACATCGGCGAGGATTCCCGCGCGGAGACGCGCATACGCAGCGGCGGCAATCATCGCGGCGTTATCGGTAGAAAGCGCGCGGCTAGGAAAATAAACCGCGAGGCCGCGGGACTTCGCCCGCCCTTCAAACGTCGCGCGCAACTGGCTGTTCGCAGCGACTCCACCCGAAACCAGCAGGCTTTCGACGCTCAGTTCATCTGCGGCAGCCATCGTGCGGTCGACGAGGTCGCGCACAACCGCGTTTTGAAACTCGCGAACCAAACCCAGCGTTTGCGCGCTGCACAGCGGCAGCAACTGCTCAAACTTGCGTTCGCCGCGCGCCAGGGCTTCTTCGCGGCGGTGGATTTCGCCAGCATACGAGGCATTTTCCCGAACGTGATAGAGCACTGCGGTTTTCAATCCACTAAAACTAAAATCCAAGGGATTGCCTCGCGTCTTCGTCGGGCCGAATTTCACTGGCGTGGGTGCGCCGTTCCCCGCGGCGGACAAACGGTCGAGGATTGGCCCACCGGGGTAGCCGAGAGCTAGCAGCTTCGCTACTTTGTCGTACGCTTCTCCGGCAGCGTCGTCGCGCGTCTGCCCGATTTTGCGGTAGCAGAATAGACCGCTTGCATATTGAGCGCCCGAGGCTCCGCCGGCTTTCACTTCGTACAAAACGGTATGCCCGCCGGAAACAATCAGACACACCGCCGGCAATTCCGGGGTGCGCCCGGCTTTATAAGCTTCCAGAAAAACCGCGTGAACGTGCCCTTCGAGATGATTCACGGGAACCAGCGGCTTTCCCAATGCCTGCGCGAGAGTTTTGCCATAGGTAATTCCTACCAGCAGCGCGCCAACAAGTCCTGGCCCTTGCGTTACGCCGATCGCATCCACTTCTTCCAATTTCAATCCAGCTTGTGACAGTGCTTCGCGCACTACCGGTACGATTTGGCGTAAGTGCTCGCGCGAGGCCAGCTCTGGCACAACGCCGCCATATTTTCTGTGGACGTCAATCTGCGATGCCACGACGCTCGACAAAATTTCGCGCCCGTCAGTGACGACCGCGGCCGCGGTTTCGTCACATGAGGATTCAATTCCCAGGATTCTAGTGCTCATTTCTGATCATCAATTCAGCGCACACTTGTTATTCCGAGGCACCGTTTGCCGGAGGAATCCGCTTTTTGATTTGCAGAAAAAGCAGATTTCTCGCTTTGCTCGAAATGACACTTGGGCTTGTCCTTAGCCACTCGTTACAGCTTCAAACTCTTCAAATATTCGCGAAAGTCGCCGCCAAATTCCGCATTCTGCAGCGCGATCTCCACGGTCGCTTTCAGGAATCCCAGCTTGTCGCCTGCATCGTAAGAAATTCCATCATAAATGTACGCCCACAGGCCGTCCTCTTGCGCCAGGATGCGCATCGCATCGGTCAATTGAATTTCATTCCCTGCCCCGGGCTTCGTGCGCTCCAGGCAATCAAAAATCTGCGGCGGCAAAACGTAGCGCCCGGTGATCGCCAGATTCGACGGAGCCTTTTCAGGCTTTGGTTTCTCGACCAGGTCGCGAATGCGCAGCAACCGCGCGCCGAACGGCGGCTGTGGCGCGGGCTCGCCATCCACGATTCCGTAAAGATTCGTTTTTTCCTTGGGGACTTCCTCCACCGCAATTGCGCCCACGCCCGTGGCTGCATACACGTCGATGAGCTGCTTGGTCGCCGGATTTGCGCCAGGAATGAGCACGTCGCCAAGCAACACCGCAAAAGGTTCGTCGCCCACTAAATCTTTCGCCACCAGCACGGCGTGTCCCAGGCCAAGCGGCTCCTTCTGCCGCGTGTAACTGACCTGCACCATATCGCTGATGCGACGCACCATCGCCGCTTGCTCTTTCTTCCCTCGTTCCTCGAGAAAGCGCTCGAGCGTCGGCGAGTAATCGAAATGGTCCTCGATAGAGTTCTTCCCTTTTCCCGTGACGATAATGATGTGCTCGATTCCCGAGACCACGCATTCTTCCACGACGTACTGAATCTGCGGCTTATCCACGACCGTCAGCATTTCCTTGGGTTGCGCTTTGGTCGCAGGCAGGAATCGCGTGCCGAGTCCCGCAGCCGGAAGGACGGCTTTGCGCACTTTGCGTCCGGTCACGCTCTTGGTGTGAGTTGTTTCGGCCATTCGCTCCTCGCACGAACTATTTTTTCTTGCCGTGCTTCTTTTCTTTCGATTCTGCCGCGGGCGTTTCTTTTGCTGTAGCCGTCTTTTCCTTGTCTGACGCGTCTCTGGTTTCCGTGGCTGGCTTTTCTGCTTTTTCTGAGTCGCCGCCGCTGGACTTTTTCGCGTAGTCCGTCACGTACCAGCCCGCGCCCTTAAATTGAATGGCCGGGGCCCCCAGAAGCCGCTCTACTTGGCCTCCGCAATGCGAGCATCTTTTCAGGTGCGGGCCGGCCACTTTCTCAATCCGCTCCATAAGGCGGCCGCACTCCAGACATTTGTACTCGTACAAAGGCACAGACTGTCCTCCTGAGTTGGCTTCAAAACTGCCAGTATAGCATTGCTTATGCGGCGCGCTTGCCGTGTGCCGCGCGTCTCACCCGCCCGCAGGCGCGTGTTAGACTCTTCCGCATGGGTGCAAAACATTCTTCCACAGGCGCCGCGAACCGCGCGAATGCTGCGGGTTCCGTGGGCGGATGCTTGTACCTCGTCGGCACGCCCATCGGCAACCTGGAAGACATCACTCTGCGCGCTCTTCGCATCCTCAAAGAAGTGGACCAAATCGCTTGTGAGGATACGCGGCACACGCAAAAGCTGCTTGCGCACTACGAAATTCACAAGCCGCTGGTCAGCTATCACGAGCACAATGAATTGACGCGCGCGCCGGAACTGGTTCTCGCCCTCGAGCAAGGCGCGAAAATTGCGCTGGTCAGCGATGCAGGAATGCCCCTCGTTTCTGATCCTGGCCACCGGCTCGTGACGCTTTGCCTGCGTCATCACATTCCCGTAGTGCCGGTTCCCGGGCCGTCGGCGCTACTCGCTTCCCTTTCTGCTTCTGGATTGCCGAGTGAAGAATTCCTTTTCGCAGGGTTTTTGCCGGCACGCAGCGGCGAGCGCCGCCGCGCCCTCGAACGCTTTCGAATCGAAGACCGAACGCTCATTTTTTACGAAGCGCCACATCGTATCGAGGAATGCGTGGCCGACGCGCGCGAAATTCTGGGCGATCGGCCCGCGTGCCTCGCCCGCGAAGTTACAAAGCTTCACGAAGAATTCCTGCGTGGCAAATTGTCCGAGATTGCTGCCGCTCTCGAAGCGCGTCCGCCGCGCGGCGAAATCACTCTGCTCATCGGCCCCGGCGATGCTAACGAAGCTCGGTCGCACGGCGACTCGGCGCAATCCCTCGCCGCTCGCGTCGAGGAATTGATGCACCAGGCCAAGCTCGACCGCAAAGAAGCCTTAAAGCTCGCCGCCAAGGAACGTGGCCTCACTCGCCGCGCCGCGTACAACGAGATGGTGCAAGAGAGCGGAGATGGTTCGAACAACGAAAGCTCCTGACTGGGTACGCCACGATTTGTGCGCTGGCATTGTTTGATGTAGGGTATCGGCGCTGACACAAGCGGCTCGAGCTACCGCAGTAGGAGGCAGCAAGTATGAGTGAGGAAACGGAAAAGGATCGTTGGACGCGGCGTGGGTTTCTCGGAACGAGCTCAGCCGCCTTGGCTGCCGGCATGCTCGCCGCCAATGTCGCCGCGCAGGAGCAGGACTCAACCCAAAAGGCAAAGACCGATCGAAGCCGAAGCGAGCCGCTCTCTACCAACTCCGCGCTCGACGCGCAAAACCAGGACTCCGTCAATCCTCCCTCGACCGACGCCGGCGGTGTACAAACGTTCAAGTATCCGTTTTCGATCGCGCACAAGCGGCTCCATAGCGGCGGTTGGTCTCGTGAAGTGACCGTGCGCGAACTGGCGATTTCAAAAACGCTCGCCGGTGTAAACATGCGTCTCACTGCAGGTGGGGTGCGCGAGCTTCACTGGCACACCGCGGCCGAATGGGCCTTCATGCTCTACGGCACCGCGCGAATTACGTGCATCGATTCCGACGGCAAGAGTTTTGTCACCGACGTGAAGGAAGGCGACCTCTGGTATTTTCCGCCGGGGATTCCTCATTCCATCCAGGGACATCCGCCGGATGGCACGGAATTTCTGCTGGTGTTCGATGACGGCAACTTCTCGGAATATGAAACCGTGCTGCTCTCCGACTGGATGGCGCATACGCCGCGCGACGTGGTCGCCAGGAATTTTGTGGTTCCACAAGCAGCCGTCGACGTCATGCCGAAGAAAGAACTTTTCATCTTCCAGGCTGAGCTTCCCGGGCCGCTCGCGGAGGACCAGCGCAAGGCCGCGGGAGCGCTCGGCGCTTCTCCCATCGATTTTGCCTTTCGTACCATGCAGCAGCCGCCGACCAAGCGCACCAAAGGCGGCGAAGTCCGCATCATCGACTCGAACAACTTCAAAATTGCCCAGACCGTAGCGGCGGCGCTCGTCACTTTAAAGCCGGGAGGTTTGCGCGAGTTGCACTGGCATCCCAATGCCGACGAATGGCAATTTTTCATCAGCGGGCAGGGGCGCCAGACCGTCTTCGCCACCGGCGGCCGCGCGCGCACCATGGACTTCGAAACCGGCGATGTCGGCTATGTGCAGAAAACGCTTCCCCACTACATCGAAAACACCGGCAACACCGACCTGAAATTCTTGGAAATGTTCAAGAGCAGCTACTATCAGGACCTGGCGCTTTCCGAGTGGCTTTCGCACACGCCGCCGGACCTGGTTGCCGCGCATCTCAACCTGGACAAAGCTACCCTTGACGCGCTCCCCAAGAGCAAACCGGTGATACTGCCGGAATAACCCGGCTCGCAAGTCGATTAGAGGATTCCTGGTTCAGAAGACCGCGTAACCTTTTTCTTGCTCGCCAGTTATTATTCACAGACAGATGAAGGCCACCCGACGACCGGGAAAGAAGCCTGCTCCGTCCGATAGCGGCTCGCCTGCGAAGGCGAGCCGTTCGAATCCGGCGGAGGAGCGTCTCCTTGTCGAAGCGGCACAGAACGACCCGGGCAAGTTCGAGGCGCTCTATGAGCTGCATTTCGAACGGGTGTATGCGTACGTGGCCGCGCGCGTCCACGATCGGGCGACCGCTGAGGACGTGACGTCCGAAGTGTTTCACAAAGCGCTGGCGAATTTGCCCAGCTACGAATGGCGCGGGGCGCCGTTTGCCGCGTGGCTGTACCGGATTGCGGCGAATGCCATCATCGACCAGGCAAAGCGGGCGGCACGGGAGGTCTCGTCAGTCGCGGATCCGCCGGAACCGACGAGAGCCGAAGTGCGCATCGTCGAAGACCGGGCGCACCTGTTTCGATTAGTTGGGGAACTTCCGGAAACACAGCGGCAAGTGGTGCACCAACGGTTCGTCGAGCAACGAAGCATTCGCGAGATCGCCGAGCGGCTGGGGAAAACGGAGGGCGCAATCAAGCAGTTGCAATTGCGGGCGCTGGTACGTTTGCGGGCGCAGATGGGAGGCAGCCATGGCTAAGCGCTCCCTCGCTGTACAACTCGACAATGTAGTGGAGGCGATGCTGGTTTCGCTGCGGCCGCGGCCGGAAGAGAAACCGCACCGCGAACTGACGGCACTGACAAAGATTGCGCGAGAGTTGCGGCTGCTGCCCCGTGAAGAGTTTCGAGCAGGACTGAAAGCAGAATTGCAAGGGAGAGCCACCATGAGCGAAGCATCGACGGCAGCCACCAGAGCAGCGGAGGGAACGACGCCGTACTACATGCGGCCGGGGATCACTTCCATCACGCCGTATATCGTGATTCAGCGTGCCGCGGAGTTCATCGACTTCATGAAAGCTGCGTTTGGCGCGGAAGAGCGGCTGCGTGTGCCAAAGCCGGACGGCACCCTCATGCACGCGGAAGTCGGGATCGGAAACGGCGCAATCGAAACCGCCGACGCCAACGATCAGTTCCATGCCGCGCCAGCGGAAATCCATCACTACGTCGACGACTGTGATGCAACGTATGCGCGCGCGTTGCAAGCCGGCGCGACTTCCCTCCACGCTCCCGTCGACCAACCCTATGGTGACCGCGAAGCCGGCGTGCGCGACGCCTTTGGCAACGTCTGGTACATTGCGACCCCGAAAAGCTGGGCTCCCGGTCCGGAAGGACTGCGATCCATCCAGCCGTTCCTGCACTTGCGCGAAGCGGACAAGATGGTTCCCTTTGTCGAGGCGACGTTCGGCGCAGAAGTGATGGGCATGGCAAAATCACCAGAAGGCCGGATGCTCCACGCGACAATCCGGATTGGAAACGCGACCTTTGAAATCGCGGAAGCGCATGGCGAGTACCAGCCGATGCCCTGCCACGTGCACGTCTATGTGCCCGACACGGACGCGGCCTACAAACGGGCATTGAGCGCGGGTGCAACTTCGATTGAGGTTCCACAGGACAAACCGTATGGCGACCGCTCCGCCGGCGTGAAAGATGCGTTTGGCAACAGCTGGTTTATTGCGACGCATCTGGGAACGAAGTGAGGAAGTAAGGAAGTAAGGAAGTAAGGAAGTAAGGAAGTAAGGAAGTAAGGAAGTAAGAAAGTAAAGATGTAACGACGTAAGGAAAAGACGGAAATAAGTAAAGGAGAAGAGGCAGTTTTTTTTACTTCGTTAAATCGTTACGTCGTTGCTTCATTTTCTGCGAGGCGGGATCCGCAAATTGAGCGCAGCATGCTGCGCCCCTACAAAGAAGAATTAGGCGGCGGATTCGGAGCGGAAGACGCGCTGGAAGCGCGGGCCGGTGAATTGCACGCCAACGAGTTTCTCGCCCTGGGACTCGGCGTCCTTAACGTGCACAACGCGGCCGTGCGTGGCGAAGTCGGATTCGTGGCGGCGCGAAGCGTAGTACGAAAAGGGAATGCGAATCTCAAGGTCGGAGCCGATGGCGACGTCGAAGCGCGTGAGAAACGCCGCGCCGCTGCGGCAAAGATTTTCGCTGGAAGTTTCCTCTTCGAAGATGACGCCGCGGGAGTCGCGGCCGCGAACGCGCATGGGCAGGCGGACGGAGATTCTACGTTCCGAGCGTTGCCTCGAGACGGACGTGCTGACTGGGACCATGGGCTGGGTCCTCATTTCTGGCCGCCCCATCCGGGCTGGAGCAAGCCACAGCGGCGCTCCGACCCTCGAAAAAGCGTTCCACGCTTGAGAGGATTTCGCCGGGCGTTCGCGCCGTGTGTACGATTCTGCGAAGCTCGCTGCCGTTCCCCACGCCATGAGTAAACCAGCAAGCGAACTGCTTCATTTTGCCTATAGCATCGGGCTGCCGGGCAGCACAAATTTGCCTATAGTAGCCAATCAATAAACGGTAGCGGTCCTCCTCGGTGGGAGTGGTGCAGCGGCCCGTTTCGGCGAATTGCTGCATCTGGGAAAAGATCCACGGATTGGTGGCGGCGGCGCGGCCAATCATCACGGCGTCGCAAGCGGTTTCGCAAAACATGCGCGCGGCGTCTTCGGGAGTGTTGATGTCGCCGTTGCCGATGACGGGAATTTTGACGGCCTGCTTGACGGCACCGATGAGCGACCAGTCGGCGGCGCCCGAGTAACCTTGAATGCGCGTGCGCGGATGGACGGCGACGGCTTCGACGCCAACGCTTTCCGCAAGCTTCGCGACATCGACGGCGACAATGGACTTTTCGTCCCAGCCGGCGCGCAACTTGATGGTGAGGGGAATCTTGACAGCGGCGCGCACGGCGCGAAAAATCTGTTCCAGCAGCGGTAAGTCGCGAAGCAGGCCAGAGCCTCCGCACTTGATCACTTTTTTCGCCGGGCACCCGAGATTGATGTCCACGGCGTCGTAGCCGAGGTCTTCGACCATCTTCGCGGCTTCCGCCATGACTGCGGGGTTGGCACCGAAGAGCTGCGCGGTGATGGGATGCTCGTCTTCCTGAAAGTAAAGGTAGCGAAGCGTTTTTGCAGCGCTGCGAGTGATGCCTTCGGAGCTGGTGAACTCGGTCATGAGCAGGCCGCAGCCGCCGAGGCCACGAATCACGCGGCGGAACAGCGTGTCCGTAACGCCCGCCATGGGAGCAAGAATCGTCGCCGGCCGAATCGTCAAATCCCGAATTTGGAAAGAGGCGGGAAACATCTTCAGTAATTAGTTTTAAGTTTTAAGGCGCAAGTTTCAAGAGTTTTGTTGCTTGGTTGTAGTGTCGCCTGCCGCCTAACGATGAAGAAGCCAGAGGATAATCCCAACCAGGCCACCCAGTAAAAGAGAAGCGGCGAAAAACAGCCGTGCCGCCGGAATTGCCACGAGTCCGCCCAAAAATAACCCGATTACAATCACCAAACCGATCGGATGGCCAGTCAATCCGCCTGCTCCATACAAGCCGAAGGGGACGACTTTGGTCGGATCGGGTTCCGCGTTGTGGGGCGTAGCGTCCCTGGTACCTGCATGTCTGAATTTGAACATCGGACTCATGAGGATATGTATACACCTAAGCAAAAGTATGGGGAAGTTGCCGACAAGAAACAAGTGGTCATGGGAGGTTAATGGAGTTTTTAAGGACGATTAACCTAGTGTGCGCCTCGAACATGAGAAGGTCCGCAGGTCAAACGGAGGGCAGAGAGGCCCAAACCAAATGAAAAGAATGGTTTTAGCAGTACTGGTCGTAGGAGTGAGTGTTGTGTTTGCCGCAGCATTGAAAGCAGGCAACGGCGACGAGCATCACCGAAGATTCCATTTCGCACCGGATTCGATCGTGCTGAGCACGAGCGTGTACGAGGGGAACGCGGACACTGTAGTGATCGGAGAGGATTTGCCTCCAGGCTGCGCGGGTGGCGCGAATGGCAGCAGCAATGTCAACGTGCCAACCACCACTGCCGGTGTGTCAATCAGCGTGGCGGTCCCTTGCGGGATCGCCAGCGACAACGGCGAGTTCCCGAACCTGAACGACTCCCACAATGTCTGGAACAACGCCGGCAGCGACGGCAGCTTTGGGATTACCTCGCCGATCATCCTCGAAAACTTGACCGAGGATGGCAGGCGGATCGATTCCCTGCGGATTCCGAGCGACCGGATCGTGACGAGCTTCAGCTCGAAATCCGAGCTAGCTTTGAACCGCTCGGTCGACGGGGAGTCCATCACGTTTATGGGCTACCACGGCGGGCTGGGCTGCGGACCCAACGGCGTGCCTTCACCGACGGCGCCAAATCTGATTGACGTCTCGGCTTCGAATACGCCGGGGATATGCGATCCAACGAACCCGGTGATCTCCAGCGTGGCAAGCAACCCCGCTCCTACGGCCTACTACCGGGCCGTGGCGGAGGTGGACGCAAACGGCCACCTGACCGTGACCGACGGAAACGCCTACAGCGGCGACAACGGCCGCGCGGCCATGAAGGGCGCCAATGGCGTCTATTACATGGCGGGCAACGACAACAGCGGAAACATCGGCAAAAAGCAGCTTACCACCACGCTTCCTGGGATTGAGTTGATCAACGCGACGGGCGCGGAACTACGCGTGCCTGGCGAGCCCGCTCCCGTGCCGCCGAACATCGGAATGCTCGGAAGGCTAATGTGGGAAAAGGCCGACAAGCCGGGCAAGGACACCAACTTCCGCGGGCTGACCATTTATAACAACACGCTGTACGTCAGCAAGGGCAGCGGTGGGAACGGAATCAATTCCGTGTTCCAAGTAGGAGCGCAAGGCACGTTGCCCACCGGCAGCGCGACAGACCTTGCGAATGTGCCAATCACAATCCTCACCGGCTTCCCGAACACCGAAGCAAGCACGGGCACCGCATTCCCATTCGGGATGTTCTTTGCCAACCCCACAACCTTATATGTCTGCGATGAGGGAGACGGAACGCTGGTGTCTCCACCGGTGAATGGCAATGTGGCGGATGCGCAGTCGTTGGCCACGGCTGGGCTGCAAAAGTGGGTGCTGCAAAACGGCACCTGGGCAATGGTGTACGTGCTGCAAGACGGGCTGAACATCGGAGTTCCCTACAGCGTTGACAACTATCCTGCTTCGCTGAATCCCGCGACGGGCGGGTGCCGGAACATCGCCGGGAAAGTCCATGAAGATGGAACGGTGACGATTTGGGCCATCACGTCGACGATAAGCGCCAATGGAGACCAGGGCGCGGATCCAAACAAGCTGGTGCGCGTGACGGATGTCATTGCGGCGACGACGCCGCCGACCGGAGACGGCGACAACGACCGCGACGACCGCATCGGGAAGTTCAAGATCATTCGCTCGGCGCGGGCCGGCGAAGTGTTCCGCGGCGTAGCGCTTGCGCCGGAGCGCCACCACGACGATGACAGGGGCGACAACCGGTAGACACTTAATCGAGGATTGGAACAAAAAAGGGGCCAGATTGAATCTGGCCCTTTTTTTCGTTTGCACTCGTCGCTTCTTGAAGGGCGGTCCTACTTTTTGTCCGGCGAGGTGAGGACAAAATCTCTTAGAAAGTGGTCGAGGCGAAGGAACTTGCGGCCGAGCGCGGCGGAATAGGCCGACCATTCAGGTTCGCCGGAATCGATGGCGAGCGCGGCTCGTGCCGCAGCAAGCTTCGAGTCGAGGTCGTCGAGATAGTGGAAGACAAGCGCTTCGCGAATCATGGGGAGTTTCGGCGAGCCGAATTCGTACTGGCCATGATGACTGACAAGCAGATGCTGCACGACGGTTTTCAGGTTTGCGGGAAAACCTTCGATGGCGTCCATGGCTTTGGTGACAGTTTCGAGTTCCATGACGATGTGGCCAAGGAGTTGGCCTTCGACGGTGTAGGAAATGGAGCGTTCGTAACAAAGCTCGTCGAGCTTGCCGACGTCGTGAAGAATCGCGGCAGTGAGGAGAAGATCGAGATCGAGTTCCGGATAGTGAGCCGCAGCAAGTTTGGCGACGCCGCAAAGGCTAACGACGTGCTCGAGCAAGCCCCCGAGGTAGGCATGGTGCATGACTTTGGCCGCGGGAGCGCGCTTGTATTTTGCGGCGATGGCGGGGTCATTCAGGATGGCGGTAACGAGTTTGCTTAGATGTGGATTGGAGATGGAAGCGGCGAATTCGAGCAATTCTGCGTAAAGTTTTGTGACATCCGCTTTCGTGGCAGGCAGGAAATCGGCGAGATCAATTTCTTCGGGTTTCGCGAGACGCACTTGCATGACCGAAAGCTGGGGCCGATTGCGGTAGAGTTCCACGCGACCCTGGACTTTGACGAAATCGTCGCGGTTGATGTCTTTGGCGGCGGCTTCGAACTGATCCCACATGCGAGCTTCGATGGTGCCGCTGCGATCGCCGAGCTCGAGGCGCAGATAGGCTTTGCCTTCGCGAGTGTTGCGAATTTCCTTTTCACAAACGAGAAAAAATGTAGTGATGTTTTGCTCGGAATTGAGATCCGAGATGAACGCGCTTTTCATGTGCCGGTATTGTAACAGGTTGGGGGGGAACCGCCGAATTCACCGAAAAAGGAAGCGCGAGCCCGTTGGGATCCCCGAACGGACTTGGATTACTTGCTGGAGTTACCAGAACTTCCCGAGCTGCCAGAGTTGCCGGAATTGCCAGAATCGGAGCCGGACCTCTTGCCGAACAGCAAAAACTTTTTGTGTCCCTTTTTCTGCTTGTTCACTTCCGGCGTGGCGCTCACTTCCTGGATTTCAGAGCCGCCTCCGCCGGCGATGTCCTGATAGCCGGGCTTGATGATGACGTAACTTTCTTCGCGGAGCGTCTTGAGGTATGCGCGCAGGGCGGGCTCGAGTCGCTCGTTGTAGATTTTGTCGGAGATTTCGTTTTTGACTTTGGCGAGCGTTTGCTGGCCTTCGTCATAGTGCTCGAGAAGCTGAAGAATCAGGTAGCTCTGTTTGGTCTCGATAACGTCGGTTAGTTCGTTCTTCTTCATGCTGAAAACTTTGTCTTCCAGCTCTTTGGAAAGCTCGCCGCGTTTGTACAAGCCGAGGAAACCGCCTTGCTCCTTGGTGGTGCTGTCGGAATAGCGCTTGGCAATCTCGCCAAAGTCCTCACCATCCTGGACGCGCTTGAGGGCCGTCTCCGCTTTTTTCTTCAGCGCCGGCAGGTCGTCGGGATTCTTGCCTTGCGTGCTGACCTCGATCTCGCGTAAAGCCACTTGTTCGGGACGGACGTAATCCGCCTTGTGGGCTTCGTAATATTTTGCGACTTCATCGTCGGTGATGGTGATGTGGCTGCCGACTTCGCTGCTGACGACGCGCTGGGTCAGGATGCGATTTCGAATGTTGTTCTTGAAGTCTTCCCAGTTCATGCCTTCGGAGGTAACGGCTTTTTCGAAGGCTTCCATGCTGTCCAGCTTGTTCTGAATGCGGATCTGGTCGAGCTGCTTGATGAGGTCAGCCTCGACGCTGATGCCCATGTCCTTGCCGCGCTGGACAAGCAGGGACTGATCGATCAGGTCGCGCAGCGCGTTCTTCTGGCGGTCTTCAATGTCCACCTGCAATTGCTCGGGAGTGCAGCGGCCCTGGCATTCCGCCCTGGCGTCTTCTTCGGCGGTTTGCTTGGCCTTCTCAAATTCCGTGAGGGTGATGATTTCATTGTTGACGCGGGCAATGATCTCTTCAATGGTTTTGCCGGCATTGGGGTCGACCGGCTGCGTGGCAGCTGCGCCCTTAAGCCTTTGTGGCGGAATTGTAGGCTTCGCGGGCGCAGCGGGTTCTTGAGCAGGAGCAGTGCCGGGCTTTTCGAGAGTCGGCGCGGGAGCCTGCGGGGCCGGAGTTGGGGCCGGCTTTTCCTGCGCCAGCATTCCGGCTGGCAGGGCAGCAAGCGCCAAGATGACAACGAGTTTTCGCATTAAGTTTCCTTGTTAAACCAGATAGCAGGAGGGAGCCCAGAGCTATTCGCTCAGGCAAACAACCCCCTTCCCTGCTCGGCAAATCCTGTAAACAAACAGTTTAGCTCTGCCCTTGAAGGCCGAGCAATACGTTTCTCAGGACCCCCGGAACCGCCTCGCCGCGCTTAATTTCGATCCAAAGAACGCCGCTGGGATCGAGCTTGATGCCCGCGCGCGAGCGAACCACGGTTACGAGCTTGGCCGGATCGAGCGTCGTTTCCGGATGGAAGCGCACGGCGACCCGGCTGCCCTGCCGCTCCACCGAAGAAATGCGCAGGCGCTCGCACATAGATTTGAGGACGGCATAGTCCAAAAGGTTTTCCACCGAAGTGGGAGGAGCGCCGAAGCGGTCTTCGAGTTCGCGGCGAACATCTTGCTTCTCCGCTTCCGTCGCGATGATGGAAATGCGCTTGTAGGTGCGCAGGCGGAGGTTTTCGCCGGGGATGTAGTCCTGCGGGATGCGGACGTCGAAACCGAGGCTGAGCGTGGTGCGAAGTTCGGGAGCGACTTCTTCGCCCTTGAGTTTCGAAACAGCGCGTTCGAGCATCTGGCAGTACATGTCGAAGCCGATGGCTTCGATATGGCCATGCTGCTGGCGGCCGAGCATGTTGCCCGCGCCGCGGAGCTCGAGATCGAGGGCGGCGATGCGGAAACCCGCGCCGAGTTCGCTGAACTCCTTCATCGCCGCAAGGCGCTTGCGGGCGACATCGGTGAGAGTGGTTTCAGGTGGCACGAGCAAATAGGCGTACGCGCGCTGGCTCGAGCGGCCCACGCGCCCGCGGAGCTGATAAAGCTCCGCGAGGCCCAGGCGGTCGGCGCGGTTGATGAGAATGGTGTTGGCGCGGGGAATGTCCAGGCCGTTTTCGACAATGGTAGTAGCGACGAGGACATCAGCTTCGTCGCGAATGAATTTCAGCATGACGCTCTCGAGTTCTTTTTCGCTCATTTGGCCGTGGCCGACAATGACCCGAGCCTTGGGCACGAGTTTTTGCACCATCGAACCGAGGGAATAAATGGACTCGACGCGGTTGTGAATGAAATAGACCTGACCGTCGCGGGCAAGTTCGTTTTCGATGGCGCGCTGGACCAGGTCCTCCTGGAAGGGCGCGACGACGGTTTGGATAGCCAGGCGATCGCGCGGCGGCGTTTCGATGAGTGACATGTCGCGCAGGCCAACCAGCGACATGTGCAGCGTCCGTGGGATGGGCGTGGCGGAGAGCGCGAGCGCGTCGACGTTCTTGCGCATCTCCTTGAGCCGCTCTTTGTGCGCCACGCCGAAGCGCTGCTCTTCATCGACGACGAGCAGCCCGAGGTCGGCAAATTTCACATCCTTTGATAGCAAGCGGTGCGTGCCGATGACGATATCGACTTTTCCAGCTTCGAGGTCGGTAAGGGTTTTCTTTTGTTCGGCCGTGGTGCGAAAGCGGCTGAGCAATTCGATGCGCGCGGGAAAAGCGGCAAAGCGTTTCTTGAACGTTTCGAAATGCTGGAAGGTGAGAACCGTCGTGGGCGCGAGAATGGCAACCTGCTTGTTGTCCATGACCGCCTTGAACGCGGCGCGCATGGCAACTTCGGTCTTACCGTAACCAACGTCGCCGCAAAGCAGGCGGTCCATCGGCTCGCCGCGTTCCATGTCGCGCTTGATGTCGCTGATCGCGGAGATTTGGTCGGTGGTTTCCTCGAATTCGAAAGCGTCCTCGAATTCGCGCTGAAAATTGCCATCGGAAGCGAACGCGAATCCGGGAGTGGTCTTGCGCTGCGCGTAGAGCGCGAGAAGCTGGTCAGCCAGATCTTCGATGGACTTGCGCGCGCGCGTCTTGCGGGAGTTCCAGGCAGTGCCGCCGAGTTTGTCGAGCGGCGGATGCACGCCTTCGACGACACGGTAGCTTTGCACTAGGTCCATGCGTTCGAGCGGAACATACAGGCGGGAGTCCTCGGCATACCTTAGCAGCATGAACTCGCCGCGATGGCCGTCGGATTCGATTTGCCGCAGCCCTTCGAATTGGCCGATGCCGTGGTCGACGTGAACCACGTAATCGCCGGGCTTCAGCTCAGCAAAATCGCTGAAGAAGCCCGAGGTGCGAATCTTGCGGCTGGGGCGCTCGACGGTGGGGGTGACGTCGAAGAGGTCCGCATGACCGTAGATGGTGAGCTTGGCATCGGGAAACGTGACGCCCTCGGGAAACGGCGCGCGGATGAGAAGCATGCCGGCGGATTCCTGTGCGCCTTCGGCGGTGAAGCCGGCGGCAGCGTCCTCCGATTCGCCAAGCACGTAAGGCAGCTCGTACTCGCGGCAGATGTCCGCGAAGCGCTCGATTTCGCCGGTGCTCGCGGCGGTCAGGAAGACGCGGCCTCCCGAGGCGAGTTGCGATTTGATGTCGCCCATGCAAGCAACCACGTCACCGTGAAAACGGGCGCTGGGGCGAGAAGAAAGTTCGAATTGCGGCGTGGAGCCGATCGCAAGCGCGAGTTGTTCAAGATGAATTTGCGAAGCTTTTTCGAGCGCGGCGGCGAATTGCTCTTCAGACCAAAAGTAGTGCGAGGCCGAAGGAGAGTTGGCGCGACCGTGGCGCTCGTAGTTTTCCGTGGCAGCGGCGAGATGCTGCGCGGCAGCTTCGCGAAGAGCTTGCGGTTCGTCGAGGAAAACTATGGGGCGCAGAGAGCTTTCGGATAATTCGAAGAGAGCGCTGGGTCCAGGCTGGCTGGCCGGGCCGAAGAACGAATACGTTTCCCAGGCCCCAGAATCCGTCGAATCTATTTTTTCTGGAAGCGGGACGGCCCATTCCGTGAGCGGCAAAACCGTTGTGCGATTGACTGGCGCAATCGACCGCTGCGTGCGCGGATCGAATTCGCGCACCGATTCTACAGTGTCGCCCAGAAGTTCGATGCGGACGGGGCGAAGCGCCTCCGGCGAAAAAATGTCGAGGATGCCGCCGCGCACGGCGAATTGCCCGGGGAGTTCGACCATCTCTGTGCGCGTGTACCCAACGGAACCAAGATGCGCGACGAGCTCGGCGTGCGGAATCTCCGTGTCCTTGGCCAGCGTGCGCGTGAGATACAGATAAGCCGCCGGATCTTGATAGCGCCACAGCGCCGCGGCAATCGGCGCAATCGCCAGCGAGATTTGGCCATCGACAAGCCGAAAAAGCGTCGCGGCACGGCGCTCGAGAATGTCGGCGTGCGGCGCTTGTGGTTCCCAAGGCAGACGGTCGAACGCCGGAAGCGTGGCCACGCCGCCGTTTGCGCCAGGGAAAATGCCAGCAAAGAAACGCAGTGTTTCTGCCAGAGACTCCGCGCGGCGATTCGAAGCCGTGACGAAAAACGCGGGGCGCCGCAACTCGTGCGCGAGGTACGCGGCAACGAGCGCCTTGGCAACATCGTGCAAGCCGGTGATGGAAACGTGGCCTGCGCCCGCACGCAATTCGGCGAGCGCGCCTTCCATCGCGGGATGGCGAAGTAAAGCCTCCAATCTTTCACGGACGGCAGGAAGTATCATGCGTGAATGTTCAGGATTCCGCGCGCGAGTTGCACGCTTCTTTGGATTGAGACGCTTCGCCGGAGCCTTCCCGAATCTTCCGAATAATGGCGGTTGTAGAAAAGCCGGGAAGGATTGGGGCCCGCACGACCTCTCCGCCAGCCGCCTCCACTTGCTGACGGCCAACGATCTGGTCGAGGGGCCAGTCTTCACCCTTTACGAGAATATCGGGGAGCAGGCGTGAAATGACTTCTAGCGGGGTTGGTTCGTCGAAAATGATGACGGCATGCACCGATTCTAAAGCAGCCAGGATCTCCGCGCGTTCCCTTTCCGGCATCAGCGGGCGGCCGGGACCTTTTAGTTTTTGTACCCCGGCGTCACTATTAAGGCCCACGATCAGGATGTCTCCCTGAGCACGCGCGAACTCCAGTTCGCGAATGTGGCCCGGATGCAGCAAGTCGAAGCAGCCATTGGTGAACACGACGCGGCGCCCATTGCGTTTCTCGCGGCCAAACCGCAGAATCGCTTCCTCTAATGTAAGAATCGCAGGATGCAAAGGAACTCCATGCCAGCGCAGAACAGAACCCAGGCGACTTCCCCTAAACCGTTATTTTATCACGCGGCGGAAGTACACCAGCTTTGGACCCTCGTTAACCGATGAAATCACCGAAAACCGTTCGGGCAATTGCGAGCATTTTGCTTTGCGTGCTGGGCGTGTGGCTGGCCCTTCCCAATCGGTATCGCGAGAAAACGTATTTGGTCAACACGGGGACGTGCCAACTAGAAACCATGATGCTGGAAAAACGCCAGGGCGGGACGGAAGGAACCGTCGTACTGTTTCAGGGGATTTCCGCCAACAAGCGAATCATGTCTTATCTCGCGCGCGGGTTTGCGGAGCAGAACCTGCGCGTTTACGTGCCGGATTTCCCCGGGCACGGGCACACCGCGGGTCCTTTTTCGGTGGAGCGCTCCGAAGAATGCGGAGAGGCGCTGGTGCAGAAGTTGCTCGCGAGCGGAATAGCCAGCCCGGATCGGACGATCCTTGCAGGCCATTCGATGGGAGGAGCAATTGCCCTGCGCATCGGGGCACGCGTTCCAGTGGCTGGAGTCATCGCATTTTCGCCGGCACCGATGCGGGCCGCCCATGGCGTGAGTCCGGAAATGCTGCTGTTCAAGGACGTCGGGCCGTTGCCGCTCCGCTTTTTGGTGATCAGCGGCACGCTGGAACCGGAAGGCATGCGCGGAAATGCCGCAGACCTGGTTTCTTCCCGCGCGAACGGAACGGCGCAATACGTCGAGCTCCCTTACACGACGCATGTCAGCATGGTTTTCAGTTCGCGCGCCTTGCATACAGCGCAAGACTGGACCCGCCAAACACTCCATCTTGTCGGCACAAGCGGCACGCCATCGCGTCGCCAGCTTTATGGCGCTCTGGCCGGGCTACTGGGTTTGCTCCTGCTCACCAATCCTTTCTTGCGCGAAGCAACGGGGAAAAAGGAAAGCAAGGGGGAACCAGAAGTTGGAAATCCCGTCGCGTTGAGCCGAACGCTTGTGCAATTTGCCGGCGCGTCGATTTTTGCGGTAATCCTCTTGCATTTTTGGAAGCCGGTGCCGCTCGCGCGTGTCTTTCAAGGCGACTATCTCGCTACGTTTCTCCTCTTGCTCGGCATGCTCCTTCTTTTCTCGCGCTGGAAAATGCTTGCGGAGCAGCTTCCGCGAAAAGCCAGTGGCGTGCTGGGAGCGCTTGTAGGAGCGATAGTTTTATTCTTGCTGTTCACCGCGTGGTTCGAATTGTCGCTGTACGAAGCCTGGCTGACGTTTGCGAAGTGGGCGCGCTTCCCTTTTCTGTTCGTGATGTTGTTGCCGTATCATTTCGCAGAAGAAATCTTTCTGGGCCCGGCCGCTACGCGAAAAGGCTGGCGGCGGCTGGCCACGGGACTCGCGCTCCGCCTCGTGGCGTGGCTCGCGCTCGTGCTGGGCGTCTTCTATTTGCACAGCGGAGAAATTCTTCTAGTGCTGCTCGCTCCCTATTTCGCGCTGGTCATGTTGTTGCAACGGCGCGGAATGGACATCGTCCGGGAAGAAACGGGATCGGCTGCTGCTACAGCGGTATTCGGTGCTATACTCCTCGCTGGATTCTGCCTGGTGATCTTCCCCATCACCTGAGGAATATTCTCCCGATGGCGTCTGATCGAACGTACGCACCCAGGGTCGTCGCGCGTCCGGTGGCGGAGTAGAGGGCCGAAGCAAGAAACAACGATGGCTGAGATTGCGATTATCGGCGGCGGACCCTCCGGCGCAATGTGCGGCGAGCAGCTCGCGCGCGCGGGCCACAAAGTGAATCTCTTTGACGAGCACCTGGCCTGGGAAAAGCCGTGCGGCGGCGGGCTGACCCACAAAGCGATTCAATGCTTCCCTTTTCTTCTGGACAATTCCTATCCGAAGAAATTGGTGCAATCCGTTGAATTGATCAGCAGCCAGGATCATCACGCCACGCTCGAGATGCCGCACCCGATCGTGATTTATTCCCGCACCGTGCTGAACGGGTTGCTGCTGGACCGCGCCAGAGACGCCGGCTGCAAATTGCAACGCTCTCGGGTGATGAGCGTGAACACGGAAGCGGCGAAGCCGCGCTATTGTGTGGAAGGCGAATGGCGCGATGCGGATTTCCTGGTGGTGGCGGCGGGAGCGCGCAACCACCTCCTTCCCGAGACGCGGCCGCTGCAACGCGACGAACTGGAAATGACGCAGGGCTACTTCGTTCCGCAGAACGCCGATTCCATCACCATCAAGTTCCTGCCGCACTTTGAAGGCTACATCTGGTCGTTCCCACGTAACGACCATCTCTCGGTCGGAATTTGCGGGAGCATGTCCTCGCATACCAGCGCGGAACTTCGCGGGCATCTGCAAACGTTCGTCGAGAAACACGAGATCAAAACGGAGAACGCCAAGTTTTACAGCCACGTTCTGCCCTCGCCGCAAGTCCGTACGCTTTCTGAACGAACGGTCGTCGGACAGAACTGGGCGCTGGTCGGCGATGCGGCGGCGTGGGTCGATCCTCTCACCGGCGAAGGGCTCTTTTACGCGATTCGGTCCGGCGAGCTACTCGGGCGCTCGCTGGCGGAAGGCTGCCCGGAAAAGTATCCTGAGCGGATCAAGGCTGCGTTTTCTTCTGAACTGGAGTTTGCCGCGCGCATCGTGCGGCGTTTTTATCGTGGGTCGTTTCTCGGCAGTGCAGTGACCACGCGCATGGTGCAATTCATCCGCCGCAGCCCGGTGTTCCGCCAATTGATGGGCGACCTGTTTAGCGGAACGCAGGACTATTCCACCTTGAAGCGGCGGCTGTGGGGACAACTGGGTATTACCATCAGCGATTTCATCTCCAGCGTGCTGAACCTGGACCGCCCCGCAAGTGCTCGTATCGGGCACACCGGCGCGTCGGGCGATTGAGCCGCACCCTCTCCAGCTGTGTCATCCTGAACGAAGCGAAGGATCTCATCCGACCCGCAGCTTCTATATTCCTGATGCGTTGAGATTCTTCGCGCCCCGACCGGGCCGGGCGCTCAGAATGACAGACCCGAGGCTAGTCCGATGTAATGGACTGGACCTTGCCTGCATCCAACAGCCAGGGTAAAACTAGCCTCACCACTCATGGCCAACCAACTGGACGAAAAATCTCCCTCCAAAGCTGAGAAGCGCAAAAACGCGTGGAAGAATCTTCCTG
>DASPTW010000079.1:0-3761 GCA_035623215.1 Candidatus Acidiferrum sp. | reverse complement strand
TGCCTTTGCCCGTGCATAGATCCTTCAAGTCGTAGCCGGCGGAATCCTTTCCGATGTAACGCCATTCGCTGCGGGGCTTGAGCTTCAGATCCTCTTTCTTGGGCACGTCCTGCTTCGCTGCCGCAGCGGCCAGTTCGCCGTATCCGAGCTTCTTCCCTGACTTCTTGTGAACTACGCTGTGCAACTCTGTCGAACACTCCGTCTCCGGCACATTCCATTGTTGCGCCGCCGCGCGCACCAGCATCAGTCTGGCAGTTGCGCCGGCTTCGCGCAGAGGCACAAAGAAACTTACGACCGAGTGCGAGCCGTCTGTATCCTGGTCGCCATATTTCTCATCGCCAGTGGCTTGCACGACCTTCACGCGCGCCCAATCGGCGTCGAGTTCATCCGCCACGATGCGCGGCAAGGACGTTCGCACGCCGTTGCCCATTTCGGAGCGATGTGCAATGACGTACGCTGTTCCATCCGTATTGATCGCCAAATAGACGCTCGGATGCAGGACCGCTTTGCCCATCGCATCGGCGGAAATTGCGTTCGCTGACGCGGCGAGCAATTCGTCGGGCAGCAAACGAACGCTCAACACAAAAGCGCCAGCTCCTAGCATGCCTTTCAAGAAGCCGCGGCGACTGCCCGACAATTCGCGGTCGATCCTTGAAATGTTCTCAATTTGAATCATAGGACCTCGCAGCAATACTGGATGAAAATGCGCACAAATGTAGCTTTTGTTACGCTCCATCGTACCGCCATTTCGGATTCTTGCAAGTTGGTCGTTTTATTGTTGCGGCCAGGCGCCCAACGCGCGGCGCAAATCGACGAGCTGACCGAGGTGGTAGGAATTATGGTCCGCGAGCACCAATGCTTCGCGCAGAATCGTTTGGCCATCGCCGTGCGGAATTTTAGCGTACAAATTCGTCTTCGGGTTTTTCACCAGCGCAATCATTTCTTCCAAGTCGCGCTGAAAAGCCTCGACCGACTTATTCCACGCTGCTGCATCCGGCGGCACCGGCGTTTTCGGCCAGTAACCTTCGGGAAATCCCGGCGAGACATGCTTTGCGTTGCGGCTGAACTCCAAAATGTCCCATTGCGCAATTCGCGCGTGTTCCAGCAATTGCCATCCGGTGTGCGGCAATTCGGCGATAAATGCTCCTCGCTTTGCTTCGGGAAAGCCTTCGATCGCGTCCCTGAAATGAACATGCGCGCCGCCGCCTTTGAGTAGGTAAACCACATGTTCGCGCAGCGCCTGATCAGAGTTGGCAGTCTTCGTTTTCTTCTTTGCAGTCTGCTTCCTTCTTTTTTTCATTAGGGTTCCCACTTTTCAAAGCCGAGGGCTAAAGCTTCTTCCATTGTCTCGCCTGTGCAATCCCGTTGCTCCAAGCCCGTACATGCTGGCATACTTTCTCACCCCGCGACAAGCACGAGGCCATTGATGAAACGCGAGTATCACCACTGGTATTCCCAACGGCTCGGCATCGAGTTGGGCGTCGTTGTTTACGGCCATTGGGGCCAGCCGCTGCTTGGCTTTCCTACCAGTGCTGGCGATGAGTGGGAGCTTGAAGGACAAGGGATGATCAGCGCGCTTGGAGATTTCATCGACGCCGGCCGCGTGAAGTTTTTCACTGTGAATTCCATTAACGGGCTCAGTTTTTACAACAAAGGCGCGCACCCGTTTCACCGCAGCTATGTGCAGGCCGTGTTCGATTCCTATTTGCGCGAGGAAGTGGTTCCGTTCATCTGGAGTAGCTGCCAGACCGAGGGCATTGCCATTTCGACCATGGGCGCGTCCTTCGGCGCGTATCACGCCGCCAACTCGCTGTTCAAGCATCCGGACGTCATCAAGCGCTGCTTCGCCATGTCCGGCGTCTACGACGTGCGCAATTTCATGGATGGCATGTACGACGACAACTTCTATTTCAACAATCCGGTCGATTATCTCTCGAACATGAGCGATCCCTGGTTTTACGAACGGATTGCCAGTTGCGACATCCATATCAGCACCGGAACCGGCCCCTGGGAAAACAGCGGGCCGACCTACCGCCTCTCCGAAGTGCTTTCCGGCAAAGGCATCCGCCATTCACTCGATAACTGGGGCCCGCAGGGCGGCCACGATTGGCCGTACTGGAAGCACCAGATGCGCGAGTACCTCTCTCACCTGTTCTGAAAGTCCGTAAATCAGGAAAACTAATCGGAACCTTGAAGAATCGATCCAACAATTCCGCCAACAACGTTGCTTTGTCCGGCTCTACCGTGCTCCGCCGGCATATATTCCATCAGCTTGTGAGCAAGTTTGGAGATTGGGAGAGTCTGCAGCCAAACGCGGCCCGGTCCGGTCAACGAGGCAAGAAATATTCCGTCTCCGCCGAAGATCACGTTCTTGATTCCGGGAACCGTAGTGATCTGGAAGTTTACGTTGGACTGGAAAGCTCCGACGTGCCCGGGGTGGACACGCAAATTCTCTCCAGGCTGCAAGTCCTTGATAATCAATTCGCCAGAAAGTTCAAGCCACGCGGTGCCCTGGCCGCCGACATGTTGCAACACGAACCCGCTTCCTCCAAAAATTCCCGCGCCCAGCGACTGTTGGAATCCCACGCCAATCTGTACTTGCGGCGTGGCGCAAAGAAACCCGTGACGGTGCACCATGTATTCGCGTCCTGGCCCCACTTCCACCGGCACAATATGTCCGGGAAGTTTTGTGGCAAATGCCAGTTCCCCGGGCCTTCCTACGGCGCGATACTCGGTCATGAAGAGCGTCCCGCCGCCCACGACCCGCTTCAGCGCGCCAAGGATTCCTCCCCCGCCGCCCAACTGCGTGTGCGTGGTCATTTGAATTGAGCTGCCCATCCAGGAAAGCTCGCCTGCCTCGGAGATAATCGAATCGTTCGGATCAAGCACGAACTCGAGGACTGGCATCGTCGTGCCGACAATCTGGTTCCGCATTAGGGGACTCCTTTACACGAAATATACGTATAGCCTGAAGAAAAATTACCGAAGTGCTGCTGCTTTGGCTCGGGAATTACACGAATCTCCCCAAGCATACATGGGATCGTAACTGGCGGGAATGCTCGAAGTCTGTAAGTGAGCGACTAAAGTCCGAGTTGGTCCAACTGGTAGCGGCCTTTTTCGATGACCTGGTCGTCATCGATCCAGACGTTGCATTCGCGGGTGAGCACATCCACATGCGTTCGCGATTTCCAATCAGCGTGCGTCTGGCTGCCATAGGGATCGCCGAAGGCGATGTGCACGCCGGGAAATTTTTCGTCCTGCAACAGGACACCGATCATTTCAGTTAAGCCGAGATTCGTGCCAAACGCCAATTCTCCGACGCGGTCGCTATTTTCATCGGTGTGGCAATACTCCCAGAATTCCTCTTCCAAATCCTTGCGTTCGCATTCGACATTCACGAGTCGGGCGGCCTTGATCGTCAGCGTCAACGGAGTGGATTGCAAGTCGCCGTATTTGCCGTTGAAATGATCGCCCGCCGTGGCATCGCACACGAACGTGCCATCCACCGTTGCCGGCGTGGTGAAAACTTCGCCGGCGGGAAGGTTCGACCAGTATCGCGGGCTGATGAGGCCGCTGGTCTTCACCCAGTCCAGCTTGCGGTCGAAATGCGCGGCAAATTCCGTGCCCGCATCGGTTTTTACTGCGAGCGTCTCGGCGCGCAGCATGCGTTCCCGCAGCTTGTCGCTCAGCCGGTCCACCATGCGGTAATCTGCGCGCATCCCCTGCTGCATGATTTCCGGCGTCACTCCAACCATGTGCGC
>DASPTW010000078.1:0-8269 GCA_035623215.1 Candidatus Acidiferrum sp. | reverse complement strand
AACCGGGCCACGCCTGACGGGCTCGCCTAACCTGAAGAGAGCCGAACAATACGCGGTGGACAGGCTTAGGGAGTGGGGACTGGCCAACGCGCATCTTGAGCCATGGGGACCATTTGGCCGCGGCTGGTCACTCAAAGGTTTCACCGCAAACATGCTGTCGCCCGAGTTCACTCCGCTCATCGCGTATCCGAAGGCTTGGAGCTCCGGCACGAATGGAACGATCCGAGGCGAGGCCGTTTTTCTTGATGCAAAAACTGCCGCGGACCTGGGCAAATATGAAGGCAAGCTCAAAGGTAGGATCGTGCTTTTTTCGCCGGCGAGGCAGGTCGATCCACTCTTCGAGCCGCCAGCGCAGCGACAAACCGACGAAGAGTTGCACGGCTTGGCCAACGCCGCCGCTCCCGGCGAGCCTGAGCCTTTTCATCTCACACCCGAGCAGCGTGCGGTTGAAGAGCTGAATTACGCCAAATGGCAGATGATCCAGAAGGAAGGCGCCGCGGTTGTACTTCAGCCGTCGTTTCGCGATGCAGGGACCGTTTATGTCACTTCGGCGACCGTTCCGTATCCGCCCGACGTGCCGTTCGAAAAACGCTCGAAAGCGTGGGAGCTCCACGCGCCGGAAGTTACGCCGCAGGTTGTCGTTGCCGCAGAGCAATACAACCGAATTATCCGGCTCGTTCAACGCGGCATACCGGTTCAGCTCGAAGTAACCGTTGCCGCGCGGTTTTACGACGACGACCCCATGAGCGACAACGTGATCGCAGAGATTCCCGGAAGCGATTTGAAGGATCAAGTCGTGATGCTTGGCGGCAGCATTGATTCGTGGCATGGGGGCACTGGAGCTACGGACAATGCCGCCGGGGCGGCCACCGCGCTGGAAATCATGCGCATCCTGCAATCTCTCGGGCTGAAGCCCAAGCGGACTATTCGAGTAGGTCTTTGGAGCGCAGAGGAACAGGGGACTCTCGGCTCTCGCGCATATGTGGCCGCCCACTTCGGCCGAAAAGTCGCAGCAGCAGACGGTCAACAAGGTCACGCGCGACTTGAGCTTAAGCCTGAATCCGAGACGTTCGACGCGTATTTCAATTTCGACTACGGAACGGGACGCATCCGAGGACTTTTCTTGCAGGGCAACGAAGCTGCGCGGCCGATTTTTCGCAGCTTGTTCGAGCCATTGAAAGACCCCGGCGCTTCGACGCTATCGCTCGCCAATGTGGGAGCCACCGATCACATCCCGTTTGATGAAGTCGGTCTGCCAGCGTTCCAATGGATACGCGACTATATGGAAGGCAACAACACGCGTGCTCCACACACCAACATGGATACCTACGACCATGTCCTGGAAGACGATTTGAAACAATCCGCCGCGGTTGGGGCCTCCATCGTTTACGCGCTCGCAATGAGTGACGAAAAGGTTCCCCGCAAACCACAGCTTTCATATTGAGGGATAAGGCTTCGCGATCCGGATCAGACTAGAAATTCTAGAAGTGGAAGACGATCGAACCCGACAGCTGGAAGCAATTCTGCCCGGTACTGAAATAGGCGGTGCGCACGTAATCGCCTTCGAGCCGGAAAGAAACACGCGGATTCCAACGGTAGTCGGCGCCGCCGCCACCCTGAATCGAATAGGTGTTTCGGCTGTGGCCAGCCATTTGGGGTTCCTCATGGGCGCCGCCGAATATTCCGTGAATCCAAGGCTCCCAGCGTTTTTGCCGCCAGGCGATTTTGACGCCGCCGCCATAGAAGGCCAGTTTCACGTGCTCCCTGTCGAGGATGGTGGGAGCAAAGGCCGCCGTGATGTCCCCTTCGACGCCGAACCAATCATTGAGAAAATAAACAACGCCGGTCTGAGTGCCAACGGCTGTGGCGTTGAATGCGCTGGAGCGAAACCGGAACATCGTGGCACCGATACTGAGCTGCCAGCGGTAGTCATCGCGGCCGCCGTAAATAAACTTGGGGTTCGGCGATGGATCAGCAGGATCGGCCGGCGCGGGTTCCGCGAGCAGCGCCGTAGTCATTGGGTGCACGGCAAAGAGATCGGAGTTTGCCGACGGTGAGAAAGAAAGAGAACCGGAAACAGGCGATAGGTCAAACAAGGTTGCATTTGCCGCAGAGGTTGCGGAGAAATCCGGAGCCACGTTCGCGGGAACAATGACCGGCGACGGCGCGTTGATCTGCGCGCGCGACACACACACAGTCCCAAGAAGCAAGAATGCAGACGCAATTATCCTCTTCATGATGCTCCCCTCAGAGGGCTGGCCCCACGCATCGAATCAGCCACTTAGGTACGTTAAACAAGAGCATGGGTGTTTGTCTACGAGCTTTCGCGGTCCTTGAGCAAAAGAGAAAGGGGCGAGGCCGGCTCATCGAACCAACCGGATGCCGATATCCCGGGCGGCAGCGTATTGCGCGAGCAATTCCGACAGCCTTTGCGTCCAACGGTCCAGCGCTTCGGGACCGGCAAAAGAAATGATGATGGCAAGGATTTCCTTGGTTTCTGCGGTGACCATGGTGCGTTCGGAATCGCTGGTGGCGCTGCCGTGCGGTCCTGCGACATCGGCGAACACCGGCAGGCCCTCAAGATTCAAATCGTATTTGCCGATGCCTTTGTAGCTTTCACCGGCGCGACCGGGGCGAAATACGATGTCGCCGGTGACGTGAGCAAGATCATAAAGACCAACCGGCAAACGGCTTTCGACCGAAACGAGATTGATGGCGTCCACGACCACGTTGATTTGGGGGAAGCCTTTGCCGGCCACAATTCGCCGAAGAAGGGCTTCCGCTGAGCCGCGATACCTTGCGGGGTCTTTTCCCAGGGCCTTGTAGGCTTTGCGCGTCGACTCAACCTCGGGAGATTCCAGGACGCCGCGTGGAAAGGGCAGTTCCTGGATTTCAAGCTCTCGTTGATTCATCTCTCCGAGCAACGTCACCGGAGAAGGGCCCGGTTCCACGCGCGCGGTGACGCACCCGAGCGCTGTGCGCGGGCATTTTTTCTTCAGCTCCGCATCGATGGTGATGTTCATGCGGGATCAGAGGGAAACCGGTTTGAGTTTTGCCGTGAAGTGCCGCAAGAACTTGGGCTGTTCCACAATTTCGTAGCCTCGAATCTGAGCGCGCCTGCGCCAAACTTCCAGAATTATCTCCACAACATATTCGATATGGCTCTGCGTGTAAACCCGGCGGGGAATCGCCAGCCTGACCAGATCCATGGTGGCGTGCTCCCCGAACATGAGCGTGCCAATCTCGACAGAGCGAATTCCGCCTTCGAGATAAAGCTCATTGGCGAGTGCGACGCCGGGAAATTTCGCGGCTGGAATATGCGGCAGGAAAGCTCGGGCATCCAAGTAAATCGCGTGACCGCCGGGAGGCTGCACGATGGGCACGCCCTCCTTCGAGATGTGATTGCCGAGAAATGCCGTGGAGGCGATGCGGTACTTGAGATATTCCTCCTCGAGCGCCTCGTTCAAACCAACGGCAATGGCTTCGAGGTCGCGCCCCGCCAGCCCGCCATACGTCGGGAATCCTTCCGTCAGGATCAGCAAATCTTTTTCCTGCTGCGCGAGGGTGTCGTCGTTGGTGCAGAGGAATCCGCCGATGTTGGCCATGCCGTCCTTCTTGGCAGACATGGTGCAGCCATCGGCGTGAGAAAAAATCTCGCGGGCAATCTCAAGAGGAGATTTGCCGGCATAACCGGGTTCGCGCAGCTTGATGAAATAAGCGTTTTCGGCAAAGCGGCAGGCATCGATGTACAAAAGAATTCCGTGCTTCCGGCAGAGGTCTTTTACCGCGCGAATGTTTTCCATCGAGACGGGCTGGCCGCCGCCGGAATTGTTGGTGAGCGTCAGCATCACGAGCGGAATCTTTTTGGCGCCGTAGCGCGCAATCGTTTCCGCAAGGCGAGCGGTGTCCATGTTTCCCTTGAAGGGATGCAGGCGAGAAGGCTCTTTGGCCTCGGCAATCGGGAGATCCAGCGCTTGCGCACCGGCGAATTCGCAGTTGGCGCGAGTGGTATCGAAATGCGTGTTGTTCGGGACGACGTCGCCCTTCTTGCACATGACACTGAACAAGATGCGTTCCGCCGCGCGGCCCTGATGCGTGGGAATTACGTGGCGAAAGCCAAAAATGCCCTGCACGGATTCGCGAAAACGCACGAAACTCGGCGACCCGGCATAAGATTCGTCACCGCGCATCATGGCGGCCCACTGATTGGTGGACATGGCGGCGGTTCCCGAATCGGTGAGCAAGTCAATCAGAATCGCTTCCGAAGGGACGAGAAAAAGGTTGTAGCCCGCGGCTTCCAGAAGCTTTTGACGCTCGGTGCGAAGCGCACCGTGAATGGGCTCGACGCTCTTGATGCGAAACGGTTCAATGATGGTTCGAACGGGCATAATGCTCCCGATTCTACCCTACGCCAGCACACGGAACACCGACCCGCGAAGTTGAACCGGGAAGATGCAGATGAAACCTACAGTGGCCACGCGGCGAAGAACCGCTAGGACTTGTGAGAATCCGGAGGCGCATCGGGCTTCGTCGCTTGCTGTTTCGGGGAATTTTGTGCCGGCTCGAGTTCAGCAAGGCCGGCGCGTTCCAAGGTGCGCAAATAAGCGGGCCGGGAATGCCGATAGTGTTCCGCGGGGATTTTACCGTCAAGCCAGGCAGTGTCCATTGGGTAGACGAGGGGGTCGAAGATCACCATGTAGAAGTGCCAGAGCAGAATCGAAAAAGTCGCTAGAAGCGCTTCGTACCAGTGGACGGCGGTAGCGGCGTCGGTAATCCACTTCGGAAAATGACGAAGCGCAAAATTGTTGAACCAGAGGAGAAAACCGGAGAGCGCCATGATCATGGTGCCCCAGAGAAACGCCCAGTATTCGAGCTTTTCAGCGTAGTTGAACTTTTCAAATTGCGGTTCTTGGGTGCGCAGGTTCAGGTTGTAAAGAATGACGTCACGCATGTCCGTCAGATCCTTGTACTTGGGCAGCATGGCGGCGAGCAAGGCGCGGTCGCGCCGGTTCACGGCCAAATGGATCAGGTGATAAACGGTGGCAGCAATCAGCACGATGGCGGCGGCGCGGTGCAAAGTGCCGCGGAAGGCATCATGCTTGCCCCATAGGAGAAAGGGAGCCGACCACCAACTGTCGGGATACTTTAGGGCAAATCCAGTAAAGACTAGCGTCGGGAAGCTCAGCATCACGCCCCAATGGGCAATGCGAAACCACAGGTTCATTCGAACGACGTGCTCCCGGCTGTACTCGGGCGGACGATGGCGGCGCAGCTTCGCCAGCCAGTCAATCAAATTGTGGAGAATCATGAAGCCCAGGGTTATCGGGATCAGGAGCAGGTAAACCCCGCGAATCCACTGAACGACGGGATGCGCCGTGCCCGTGGTGATGCGCACGTGAACCGGGCCGATGGCCAGCTTTTCACTGATGCCCTGGTGGCATTGGCCGCAGGTTTTGGCCAAATTGGCTGCGTTCACGGTGGAGCGCGGGTCGCTGGAGCGCAGAATGGCATGGACGCCGTGGCACGAAGCGCAGTTGGCGGCGGTTAGAGTGCCCTCGCGAATCGCCAGGCCGTGGAAACTGTCCGAGTAGGAGGGCACACGATCAGCGGGCAAATCATACAGCCGGGCCATGCGGGTATCCGCGTGGCAACGTGCGCAAGTTTGCGCGGAGATGTTCGCGGCATTCAACGCAGAAGCGGGATTGGATGGGTCCAAGATCAAATGCTCGCCGTGACAGTTAGTGCAATCCGGGGCGTCACCCACGCCGGCCTTCAGCGCCTCGCCATGGACACTTTCGTTGAATTCCCGAGCAATTTCCTGGTGACACGCCCCGCAGGTCTGCGCGACATTCCAGTGACTGACCTGGGACTGATCGTCTCTCGCAGGCAAGATCTTATGGCTTCCATGACAGTTGGAACATGTCGCCGCGTCCTTGCCCTTCAGAACGGCGCGCCCATGCACGCTCTGCAAGTACTGCTCAACCGGACGGATCACTGGGATGCGGTGCCGCGACAGAAATCCGGAGTCTGCGTGGCATCGGGCGCACGCGGCGGGCTGGTTTTTCTTGGCAACCGTCGATGCCGGGTCGTCACCCGGTCGAATGCTGTGGACCAAACCATGACAACTTGAGCACTTCGGCGCATCGGGATCGCCCGAGCGCTCCGCCTGGCCGTGGATGCTTTCCTGAAGCTCTTTTGCTTCCGCGGCGTGACATTCGGCGCACTTTGCCGGTGCAAGCCTCGCGGCAGAAGTGAGTTCGTGGACATTCCCGTGGCAGGAAGCGCAAGCGCTTTCTCCAAGCACGCCGTGCGCGCTGTTGGGCACGCCTGACGATTCTGCTTCATGGCACGTAGAACATTTGACCTGAGAAATCTTCGCAGGATGAGGGAAGTCTTTGATGCCGGTATGGCAGTCCCTACAACCGAGGATTCCATGCGCGCTAGCGGAGTGCTTGCCCGGATCAATCGAGATGCTCCTGCCCGCTTCCGACTTCATACCGGCCTGACCGTGACAGGCCAAGCAAGGTTCGTCCTGTGGGAGCGTTTGGGCGTTCCTGGCTCGCGGGCGTCCATAGGTCGCGGGCAAGTAAGCGAGAATGGTTAGGAGCACGGTAAGAACGACTGGAAGTGTTCGCGGGTTCTTGTTCATTGCGGCCATTCGGAATTCGCCGTCAGCGGTATGCGAACAGCATTGCGTAGACAATCCAAAGCACGATGCTGAATCCCACCGCCAAGGCCGTCCAAGCGAAGATTCGGATCGCGCGGATGACGATCGGCGGATAAGCCTCCTCCATTTTTTCTTCGAGCTTTCCGCTGGCAAGAAGCGCCTCGTACTCCCGCGGCTTATCCCTTTTCAGTTCCGCCAATGGCATGCGACCAGTAAAGATGGTGATATCCATGGGAAATCTTTCCGGGCGCAGATGCGTGTTAAAGAAATGCACGGTGAAGATAAAACCAGTGGCCAGCAGGGCTTCGTCACTGTGGATGATAGTCGCAACATTGATGAACCAACCCGGCAGGAAGCGCGTGAAAAACACCGGAAACCACAAAGTAAGGCCCGTAGAACCGATGATCGCGATTCCCCAGAAAACAGCGAAATAGTCGAATTTTTCCCAGTAGGTCCAACGGCCGTAAGCCGGGCGCGGGCCCAGCCCTATGAACCATTTCAGTGTCGCGGTTAGGTCAGAGAAATCTTTACGAGTGAAGAGCATGGTGTTTGGCCCAAGCAAGAAAGCTCGCCACGAGCCATATTCGCGTCTTTTCAGGCGGTAGACATCCACCAGGTGCACCGCGAAGATACCAAACATCAACACAGCTGCGGTCCGATGAATATAACCAGCCGTCTCAAATCCCCCTAACAGATGAGACAGAGTTGCCGCCCATCCTGTATACGAAAACTTCAGCGTCAGCCCCGTCAGCGCCAAACTCATAAAGCTGACAATCATGCCCACATGCAGAATGCGGTGCAGCCGGGTGAATCGTACAAACTGGCGCTTTTCAGGCGCGCCATCAGGCATCAGGGCTCTCCTCCCGGGGGATAGTCTCCGTCGCCCCAGTGCCTTCCGTTTCGGATAATTTCGACTTCTCGTCTTCCGCGGCGCGCAACTCGCGGCGCATCTGGAAAGCGCGCGGCAACCAGAGCAGAGTGTGTACGCCGCTGACGACGAATGTGCCGACGAGCAGAATGGTCATCGCCCAGAAAGTGTAAAAGAGGAAGGGGTATTTGCGGGGGTCGTGATGCGTAGCGTGAGTCAGGTATCCGGCGAAGCGCCGGGTGGCTCCGGCATGGCATTTCTGGCATGTTGCAGCCACGTTTGCGCGACTCAAATGCGACCGGGGATCCGCAACCGGGAGGACGTCGTGAGCACCGTGACAGTCATAGCATCTGGCTGTCTTCGTATAACCGAGCCGGGATACTTTCCCGTGATACGTGTCGAAATAGGTTTTGGCAATTTCTTGGTGGCATCGCCCGCACTTGTCCATGATATCGAGCCGGAACCGGTCCTCGTCGGTGCGGCTGATGGCATGCGCAGTATGACAGTCGCTGCAAATCGGCAGCTCTTTGTCGGTTTTCGCCACTTGTTTGGCGTGAATGCTGTTATCGAACTGTTCTTGGATGCCGTGATGGCACTGGCCGCAGGTTGCCGGCACATTGCCAGCATTGACGCTGGATTCCGGGTTGGACCGGGGCAAAACGCGGTGGGCCGTGTGGCAACTGGTGCAAGTAGCGGTCACCGTCAGGCCGCTCTTTAATAAGCCTTTGCCGTGG
>DASPTW010000077.1:0-3974 GCA_035623215.1 Candidatus Acidiferrum sp. | reverse complement strand
GCATCCCCGGTCAATTTCGAGGAGAAATGTTGCCCTGCCAGAATCCCAGCGAGCAGGCGCATCGTCGTGCCGGAGTTTCCCGCGTCGAGCGCGCGCCAACTGCTCTTCAGTCCGCGTGCTCCACAGCCTGCTACGCGAACTGTATCTCTGTCAATTTTTACGTCGGCGCCCAGAGCGCTCATGCAGCCAAGCGTGCTGTGGCAATCCGCCGCTGCGGAAAAGTGGCGAAGCTCACTTGTACCCTCCGCCAAGCCAGCTAGCATTGCGTAACGGTGGGAGATGGATTTGTCGCCGGGAAGTTCGACTCCACCGGTGAGATATTTCGCGGGCTGAATGATTTCTTTCTTCACACGAAAAATTCTAACACGCCGCCTCCATTCGGCCGGGCGCTGGCGACAGCGGCTGCAGAAGGCAAGAGAGCAAGGGGTTTAAGGAGATAAACGAGCAGGCCGCTACAGTTTATGACTTTGCTAGGAAAAGCACTTTGTTTTGCCATCTAGATGGTGGCGCGACCTAGATTGCGGCTTACATCCTAAGTATTTGAGTCTACAGGGCTTGCCAATTTTCGCCCTAGCCTTCGGTTTGCTTTTTCGCGACTTAGCTTTGCTCAGACTTTGGAGCCTTTGGCGGTGCCGGCACGCGCGGCGGCACAGGCGGAGCGGGAATATCCGAACTGTTCCTGCGAATGGAAATCGAGCCGTAGCTGGTCCTTAGACTGATTTTGGGGCCGCGGCCAGAGCCATACTTCCCTTCGAGGTGAGAATCGCCGGACTCGGTGGAAGTCTTTTTCAAGGAATCCGCAGAGAACTCCGAATCGATGTCGCCGGAATGGCAGTCGGCAAGAATCTCGAAGCTCGAGGATTCCGGAATGCTGAGATTGATGGCCGCTGAAGAGTTGACGATTTCGATGTCTTCTTTGGGAGGGAAAGAGAAGCGCACTTCGACGGTCCCATTGCGGTTGTCGACTTTCACTTTGCCGCTGGCGTTCTCGATGCTGACATCGTAGGAATTCGTTCGCAGAGTTAAATTGCCGGGAGCGTCGGCGATTTCGAGGTTGCCGGAGCCGGCTTCCATGTGGCCGGTGAGCTGAGTGAGAGTGAGATCGGTGCGCTGGGAAATGAAGCGCACGCCCTTGGCGATTTTGTCGGCTCGAATTGGCCCATAGAATTCGCCATCGATGGTGAGGCCGCCGGTGGCGCCGGAGACGTTAACTTCGCCGCCGTGGCCGGAGAGCTTGACGTTGCCTTTGGTGTCGGAGACTTTGATGTCGCCCTTTCGCGTGTCGACGGTAACGTCGCCGCCAGTGCCGCGAATTTCGATGTCGCCGGTCGTGGTCGTTACGGAAACAGGCATGGCCATGTCCGCAACCTGGACATCACCCTTTTCGCCGCGAATGGTGAGCGCGGCCTTCGGCGGAACGGAGATATCCATGTTCACGCTAACGCGCGAATCTCCTCCACTAGCATTGACAGGCCGAATCTCATAACCGTCGCCGTTCTTTACGACTTCGACGGAAACGGAAGAAGCGATATGCTCGGCGTCTTTTTCATTCCAGGATTTGATGGTCTTTTTGCCGGAGACGCGGATCTGGGGTTCGTCCCACGAACGGACATTGATGTCGCCGTGGCCGTTGTGAATGGTGATGCGAGCGTCGGCGGGAACATTGACAGGGGATGGTCCTTCGAGATCGAACTCATGTGCAGTCAAGCCCCAGTTTCCGGGGTCAACATCGATGTGCTGCTTGCCATAGTCGACAGCGACAACAATTCCGAGAAGAGAAAGCAGCCCAAGCACGAGAAATATTTCACTCCCGGAAATACGGGCTCCGCTGGGTTCGCCGGGACGATAAAAAGCGGTACGTTCGAAAATCTTGATTACACCCCAGAAAATCAAGACCAGGGGCCACCAGTGCCAGAGCTCGTAGCCGATGTTGAGTCCTCGATAGTTGTGCAGCAGCAGGAGGACGCCGACGAACAGAAGTGCGAGGCCGGGAAAGATTGAACTACTGCGTGGGCGAGAGTTTGCCATCGACTATCAGAGCCCCTGTCCCTGACCCGGTAACGGGTTTTGCGGCGCCTGCGGCGGAGGCATCGTGCCCGGGCCGGCAGGAGGCAGCTGCCCATCCATGTGCCCTTCGGTGGAAGAAAGCGAAGCAGCCAGCAATATGGCGCCGATCACAATCAGAATCACCGGGAAAGTATTGCCAAAAGAAAAGTAACCGCCGCGCATTTGATCGAGCAGGAATAGCACACCAAGAGTGATGATCACGGCTGGGCCAAGAAGGCCGCGGATCGTGCAGCGGCGGCAATTGCAGCGCAAGCGGTTACTCATGGAAACTCATCCTCTCCAAATTCGCCGGTCAAGAGCGGTCTAAGCGGTTGCGAAACATCAATACGCCAACACCAATCAAAATTAGCGGCCAGGCGAGTCGAGTCACTCTGTAAAACGGGAACCAATTGAAATTGTTCAAGAGAAAAAGCGCGCCGAGAACGATCAAGATCATCGGGCCGACGGGCCGATTCTTGCTCCAAGCCTCGAGCGGATCGACGGTAGCCTCACCGAGATTTCGTGCTTTAGCCACGCGCATGGCGTCGAATCCCATGTACAAGACGAAACCAGCAAGCAGGAAGCCAAGCACCGTTTCGGGGGCATCGCCGAGGTCGCTGTTGAGCCCGAAGATTATCGCGATAAACACAACAATGTGAATCAGTGCTTTGTTGTACTGGCCGTTGTAAACCGCGCCAAGACCCGGGAATAAACCGAGGACGAAGGCGACGCCGGGACTGCTGACGGAACGCGCAGGAACGGAAGCTGGCGGCAGCGGAGCGGCTCCGGGGAATTCCGCGCCAGGCAACGCAGCGGGAACCGCGCCAGGAATCCCCATCGTGCTGGCCAGGCAATCTTCGCAGTAGAGCACATCGCGCACGGGGCGCACACATGTCGAGCACATGGCTTTGCCGCAATTGCGGCAGTAACCGACAGCGTCCACATCGGAATGGACGGCACACTTCATCGCATTCTCCTCTCCACAAACGAGCCAGTCAGGACGGGGAATTCACTGGCTAGCACTTCAAACTTCCTACCAATTTCATTCGCGCGGTTCTGCTGCTTGGGCGCGGAAGGATTGGTGTTATCGGTACGCCCCGGTTCCTTCTTGCCGGGTGAAGACTGGGGGATCACGTCTTCGCGCGTGGCCGGATTCGGCTCAGTCTCGTTGATGCGTGACTGAATTTCGTAGACCACGCGCAGATCGCTAACAAACTTTACGCCCTTAGCGTAGGCCAGATGAGCCCGGCTATTGGTGTTGCGGTAGATCGTTGCAGGGGCGAGTTCAGCGAGCTTGGGCTTGCGCCAGTTGAAGCCGGAGGCAGTCAGCAACACCACGATGGTGGCGGCCACCGAAGCCATGCTGTAAACAAAACGCGGCGACTGCAAAGTCCGCAGCCAGGCCCACACGTCCCACTTGCTTCGCGCGCCCAATGTGGCTGTCAGGATTGCTGTTTCCAGCTGCGGTGGAGGTTCGACCTCTTCCAGGGCATACAGGCCACCCAGTGTGTGCGCCACTGCCGCCACGAGCGGAGTGCAGCGCTCGCATGCGTTCACATGGTGGTTGAACGCAGTCCACTCGGCAGCGTCCAGCACGCCGTCAAGGTAGTCGCTCAGCCGTGCTTCAGTTTGTTCGCAGGTCCAGTTCATGGCAAACTCCGCACTCGCTGCGATGTCGCAAACTCTTTCATGAGGGGCGCACCCCCATCTGCTGGAGAATCCTCGCCAATTCGATGCGCCCGCGGTTAATTCGTGATTTCACGGTTCCTTCGGGTACTGCCAAAACTTGTTGAATCTCTCCATACTCCAATTGTCGCAAATCGCGCAAGATGACCGCCTCGCGCAATTCCGGTGAAAGCCGCGTCAGCGCCGACTGAACTTGGCCGCTCAGTTCGCCAAGAAGCGCCTGCTGGTCCGGGCGGCGGGCG
>DASPTW010000076.1:0-4329 GCA_035623215.1 Candidatus Acidiferrum sp. | reverse complement strand
GCGCCAGAGAACTTTTGTGCCGCACAGCGTGTCTTTGATGCGCTGGTCAAGCAAGAAGGAAAACATCACCCCGAAGAATTTGTTGCCCATTTCGTTGGCAAATTTCATGGCTTCCTGCTGCATCGGGTAAATCAAGCGGCTGCCGTTCACGAAATCGCCGCGGCGGCCGGTGAGCGCACGCAAGAACATGGGCAGCTCTTCGGGCATTACTGCGAGGTCGGCATCGAGAATCATGAGCACGTCGCCGCGTGCCGCGCGAAAACCGGTCCAGACGTTTTCGGCCTTGCAGATGCCAGGGCCGTCGATGACCCGGATTCCTTTGTCTGGATAGAGCGCTTGCATGCGGCGCACTTCGTCGGCCGTGCCGTCAGTGGATTTGTCATCGCAGAAAAGAATTTCGCTTTGGCCGCCCATCGCTGGTATGCGCTCGACCGCAGGCTGGATATTCCCTTTTTCATTGCGGCAGGGGACGATGACGGAGACGGTTACGTCGCGTTCGTCAACGGGTTCGGGCAAAGGACGCGCGACCATCACCTGCATCAAGCAAAGACGGCGTATACCCGGCAAACGCGCAATGAATTTGTTCATCAGACTGGAAAAAAGCGGGAGCCATTTCGGAAAAAGCAAAAAACGGTGTTTGCGGACGGGGCGAAAACCCGCGAGGCGCAGGAAACCTCGAATATCGTTTTCGCTGATCCAGTTGGGCTCAACAAATTTCGAGCGCAGGCCGATTTTGCTGGCAAATTGCAGAACGGGCTGCCAGAGATGGTTGTAATTAATCACAACCACCAGCGTTTCGCTGGTGCAGTGCTGGTGCAGGCGTTCGAACGCCCGCAGGATGTCGACGGTGTCGAAGATGTGGTCGAAGAGGATATAGTCGAATTTTTCGCTGAGCTCGAGATCCTCGGGATCGCCCTTGACGAACTGCAGGTTGGGATGCTGCCCGGCGGCGTAGTCGACCATCACCTGGCCGATTTCCACCCCGATTCCGCACTCGGGCACGACGGCAGCCAGCAAGTGGCCAGTTTCGCAGCGAACGTGTAGGACGCGCTTACCTGGCTCGACGATGAGCTGCAGGACGCGCTTGAGGCAGTCGTAGAAATACTCGTTGGAACGGATCCATTTGTCGCGTTGCGTGGCGTTGGCGTCCTGAAACTCACGCCGGGCGTGCCGAATTTCTTCCAGAGCCTGGGGCCCCCAGCTCTTCTGCGCTTGTGTTTGTGCTTGCTGCGCCACGGCGATCATTGCGGTCCCGACTCCGCATTTCGTTCCCAAATATAGGCGTTCCACTCGCCAAAGGGAACCGGGTTATCCACTAGGATTCGCACGCGGTGATAGTGGGTGAAAAAATACTGCCCCAAAGTCTGATCGAAATCGTAGCCGAAACGCATGACTTTGTACTCCGGATACGTACGATTCGACCAGATGAGGTAACGAACCGGCTTCTTTTCGATCTGTTGAATCACTTCGTCGGTCATCTTGCCGGGAGCGACGACACCGGGATCGAAAGTGAAAACACGCGTCGGGCACTCAATGCCGGAGAAAAAGTAGAGCCCAGTATCTTCCGGAACGGACAGGACCTGCTCTCCAAGCGCGTTTTTCTCTTTCATGAATTGGATGGCCGCCTGGTACTGTTCCACGCGATGTTTGGAAGTGATGATGGTTCCCCGGTCGGTGACGAGCGAGGTCGTGGGCGGAAAGGGTGTCTCGACCTGACTGCTCGTGTTCACCAAAGCAGCCGTCAAGCACAAGCCACATAGCACTGCTTCCCCCAGCAACACGGAGCGTCTCGAGTTTCCCATTTGCAAGACCACCTGCCGAGCCAGCAGCAAGTAACACAGAATGGCTGGTCCGTCGTAATAGATGGGATAAGCCATCGGCGTGGTCAACAAGAGAATTCGCAGAGCCAGCAAGGCTGCAAACGTAAGTGTCAAAGCAATTGCGGCAGAGTTCTCTTCAGATGGCTGCCTCCAGAAATGCCGCCACACGAAGATCGCTATGACTGCGATGTAAAGAACCATGTCCTGTGGGAAAAACAGAACACGCATGGCGTCCTGACCAGTCATGTAGAGCGGGTGATATCTCAGTTCGTCGAACGACCTCAGGTAGACCCACAAATAGAGAAGCGAGCCTAGGAAAAGAGCAACTCTCCGGAATAAAAGGCGGCGCTCCACACGTTTCCAGGAAAGCAAAAGCAGGAAACCCTGGAAAAATCCAAAAAAGATAAGAGTGCGCTTCGCCGCCCCCAGGAATGCTTTTCCTGAAAAGCTGAGGCCCGTGGTCGCGAGCCAGGCTTTGCCGTACGTCTTCATAAAGAAAGAGGTCGGCCAGCTCATGATGTTTTGTTGCGTCAGGAATTCGGCGCCGCGCAGCGAAATCATCCAAAGCAGGACCGCCGCGCACACTACGACACCGGGCAGGCAAACGGCCAAATCACTTGCAGCACGCTTCCAAGACCGGTCGCGAAACCAGCGCGCGGCTATGAGCAACGCCAGTGCAACATAGCATGCCGTGCCGATCTCCAGCTTTAGCAAAAGTGCGGCCGCCGCAGCCGTGCCGGCGCCGAACACCCACGCCGAACTGCTGGAACCCGCCGCGCGGATCGCCAACCAAAGAAAAACGCACGCCGTCAAGCAGCCATACACAGAAGCGAAGCTGTAGGGAAGCGGGAAACTGAATAGCGAATGATGGAAGCATTGTGTGAGAAAGATTACCCCCGCTGCCCACCCCACCAGCCTGGAAGAAAGCCTCATTCCCGCGAGGTAGAGAAAAATGGCTGACCCCAACGCGGAGAGCGAGCCCGCCCAATAAAGAGTGCTCAAGTTCGCGCCGAACACGCGGTAAAGGAAGCTGTTGAAGTATGGCCCCGCAGGACCATAGAGATACCAAACATCCTTGTAGAGAGTTTTTCCCTGCGAAAGTATCCAGGGGACGTACATCTCGCGGCCGCAGTCCGCAGTGAGCCAGCCCCAGGTCGCCCAGGTTCCGTAAAACCACGCCGCCCAAATGGCCACGAGCGACAGGAGGCCGGCAATCGTAACGGTGTCCCAGGGCGCGGCCGGCTCTTCTGTCCGCTTGAAGATAGGAGAGCGAACTCCCGCAGGTTCTGCTTGCGAGGGAGAAAAACTCGTGTCTTTGGTGGTTTCGGTCAATACCGGCATGGGCGCAATTTTTAGAATATCAACCCACTCACAGGGCGGACATTTAGGATGCAAGAGTGTGTCGTATTTGCCGTTGCAGGTAGCGCAATAACGAAAGTGCTCACCAAAATCGAAAACCTCCAGATTAAAGCCCGCGGCGGCGCTGCGAGCAAGTGGCCGCTGGGGCCGCTTTTTAGAAAACCAGAACTAGCGTAAAATAAAATAGTCAGGCGGTGGTGGGAGTAGCTCAGCTGGTAGAGCGTCGGACTGTGGCTCCGAATGTCGTGGGTTCAAATCCCATCTCCCACCCCAAAGCCCCGCAAAATTCATGTTGATTCGGCTGCCCTTACTCACCGGCCATCCCTCGATTTGTGCCTTTCGGACCGGGGTTTTGCGCCCATTTTGCGCCCAAGTTTGGGAGCGGCATTTCATAAGTTGAGGGTTTACTCCTAGGCTTGTGCGGCTGCGCGTTTCTGCGCCTGCTAGCTACTGCGTCAGCGAATGCTCATTTGTATGTACACTGGGATGATCTTTATCACCCGATTGGCAAGACCTTATGCTTGGTCCTAGGAGGCAATCCGAGTATCTCGCGCTCTCGTTCTTCTTTTTCTGTCCTTTGCTGCGCAAGAAGCTTTTCTCTCACATTGTGGATGGGATGTAGTTTTCCTGGGTACTTTCTCGCGAGCGCATGGCCCCCGGCCGCTCCTGCAAGTCTGTAGGGTGTGCTTGGATCTTCCGCGAACCGATAGGCACGCTCGGTCAGCTTGGGCCAGAGCCAGCGCGGAATATATCCGTTTCTCTGTGCTCGCCATCTGGCGATCCAGCCCCAGGCAGCTGCTTCTTTCTCTGGGGGAAGGTCGTCGAAGAGGCGATTACTCCACCGCCGCGGTCGTCTGCGATAACGCTGGTTCATGGCCGTGATGCCCCTACAGAAACGGGTATGTGGGCATTCTACTCCCAGTCCATCCGACAAGCAGGATTCTGGCCGAATAGTACTGGGTCCAACTTTACCGGTTACCAGGACCTACGACTTTCCTTGCGTGTTCTACTATTTCTAAGCGTGGCCCATTGAACTATAACTAGACACTCCTCCGGTAGCGTAGATTCGTTGACTTGCCTTTCGTCACGGCCTACTATCCTGGTGGCCTTGAGATGATCACCCAGGCCATCTCGCACTATCAGGTCATCC
>DASPTW010000075.1:0-90526 GCA_035623215.1 Candidatus Acidiferrum sp. | reverse complement strand
TTTTTCGTTTGAAGCCTCGGCGGCCACGGAGAAACTCCTGCTAACATAAATTCGACGCTCATGAAACGGGCAACCGAAGGCAAATCGCCGGATGCAGCGGAGCTGGCAAAGCAGATTAGTGAGACCTTGCAGCGCGAGCGGGTCATCCCGCATTTTGTGGATTCGTATGTTGTAGAGAATGGACGCCAGGCGCTGCAGGTGCACGCGGCTCTTTACCGGGACTTACTCTCATTGCTGCAGCGCGAAGCGCTATTGGCCCTAAGCGTGAAGGCGCTCGAACTAGTCTGCAACGAAGCGCGAGCAGAAAAGAAATCCAAAGCACTGGGAATGTCACGGCGAGATGCGAGCTTGTTCCGCCGCAAATTCCTGACGGCCCTGGCACGGCAACAGGGGTGGACCGCCGGCGATGCGCTCGATTTTCAGCGGGATTTTCAGATGTATGAAGAACTTCTGGCACGGGCTGCACCGCCGCGGCGTATGCGCAAGCCGTTCGAAGCGGCGAATCATCCGTTCGTGGACCGCTGCGCTTTCTTGCTGGACTCCTCCTTCATGGAAAAAGCACGCCTGGCGGCCAGCCGAACTCTCAGCGAGCTGGAGGGGCTTGCCCAGCAAATCTGCCAAGAAAAGCAGCGCAACTAGTTATCGAGAGCGGAGTCGGCGAAGAGACGCTTCCCTGCGAGTGCGTTGGAAAAAGCAAAAAGCGCGATGCCAGCAATGGCGACAATGCCGGCAATAGCTCCCGACGCGTACCACCGGCCGAGGTGTGAGGTCAACGGAAATACCACGAGCATGTTCTGAACTACGAGTCCGACCACCAAAGCCACCACCCCGAAGCGGCGAAGAACCATGTAAATCGACAGCCAGATGACGGCTGAGGCAACGAAGGTGGCCCAGAAATAATCGCCTCCGGTATTCGAAATGGCGCCCAGAAAAACAAGCACCAGAGCCGCAATCCAATCCTTCTTCACGACCAACCGAAGCAGAAAGAGCATGAAGAACACTGCCAGCGCGTACAGAACATAAATCCAGGTATAGGCGAACATCAAAGCGACAACGGGAAGCATGCCGAGGAACGCTTGCATGTCCGGAACGCCGGGCTGCGGAGGCAACGCGTGGAAGAGCGGCAGGAGAATATTGTCCGAAGACTCGAACAAGCCGAGCAAAACACCATAAGTGATTCCAATCAGAACATCGCGGCCGACCAGAGGATCACGAATTTTGCCCCCGATGAGACGCGCCCAGGAAATAAGCGTATGCGGGTCGCGGCGCCGTACAAACGGCTCGAGAGCAAAATAGAGAAGACGTGCGAACGAAGAAACCAGGAAAGCCCAGGCAAAGGCCAGTATGGCAATGCCAAACTCATCCGTCGAGGCATGGTGATGCGCACGCAGTAGCCACATGGCCAGGACCGTCAGGAAAAGGAAGTTCCCCAGATGCCTGGAACCTGCTTCGTCGCCGCGTTTAAGCTGGCGGTTGCGCCGGACCACTAGAATGCAGCCAAGGATAAGCGCAGTGAAGATACCGATCCCGATAATGTTCGCGATCCTCTGGTGAGTGGATGCCTGAAAGGCCTGGTCTCGCGCAGGCTTACTCCAGGGATAAAGCACCTGAAAGAAAGCCGGCTTTCCGCGATAGGCGGCGGCTTCCACGCGTTCTGTCACACCTGAAGAATTGGGAAGCTGGCGGGTCCAAGCCGCGCGCACGTCCGAATGCGAAAGAGGAGTCCATTCGGGCGCGGCGGGCGTGAATGCCGAAAGGTCGAGGCCAGCAGCTGCGAAGAGCTTCGACCAATCCGGAGCAGGTGAAGCAGCGACCGGCGGATTATGTTCCGGGGGAAGGTACTTAAAGGTCAGCAGGCGTCCGCTCGAATCCAAAACCACGGTGATCATTCCAGTGACGTCTGACGGAGGAGCGGAGAGCGAGATGACCGCGGCACCCGCGGCATTGAAGAAGTCGAGTGTTTCCATCTCGCGTGGGCTTTGGCGATACCAGAAGACGATTGTGGCCGGACGATCGGAGGAAAGCTGCTCCCAGCGCTTTGGGGATTTGTCGTGATCCTGGATGTAGTCGAGGTAGTCGTAGTTGGTCCGGAAACCATGGGCTGTATCGGCGGGCGGATCGGAAAAGCCGAGCTGCTGGATGATTTCCTGCGAGCGCAAGATAAGGAAGTCCGTAGGCTTGCTCAGCGGCGTCAGATTTTGCAGCCTATAGCGATCCGCAAAGAACAGTTGTGCGACAAGGCTCACCAACACGATGCCGACCAGCGCCAATCCCAGTCGTGGACGGATCCCTTCGGTAGCTCCCGCGGCCGCCACCATCTCCGGCGAGGGCGTTTCGCCAGCAGCTAACGCAGCAGCGAGAGGATCGCCACCTGGAAGTGCAGCGGCAACTTGTAACGCGGAAGACGGGCGCTTTTCTGGTTCAAGTTCGAGGCAGCGAAGGATAACCCGTTCGATCAAGGGGTCCAGATCGCGAACCAACGTGGAGGGATTGGTGATTGTCCCTGACTCACGGAGCTTCATGAGCTCTGGGAGTGTCGAGGCTTCAAACGCGCGCTTGCCGGTGAGAATTTCGTAGAGAATCAGCCCAAGAGAATAAATGTCACTTTTTGAGGTCACTTCGCGGCCAGCCAGCTGCTCCGGGGCCATGTAGGCAGGCGTCCCCGCGCGTGCATCTGCGCCTTGAATGCTGGCGGCGATGCTCGCGAGACCAAAATCAGTGATGCGAATCTTTCCGGCTCCGTCGAGCATAACGTTTGCCGGTTTGAGGTCGCGGTGAATTACTCCGCGTTCGTGCGCCGCGGCAAGCCCCGCGCAAATTTGCCGGGCAATTTCGGTTGCTTTGTCGGGCGAGAGGCGGCCAATGCGGCGGACGACGGAAGCGAGATCCTCCCCATCCACATATTCCATGGTCAGAAACAAAATTCCGTCCGCCTCGCCGACGTCGAAGACGCGACAAACGTTGGGATGGGAGACCTGCCGGGAGATGCGAACCTCGGAATGAAAACGCGCCAGCGCCGCGGCATCTTGAGAAAGTTTTTCCGGAAGAAATTTAAGGGCGACCACCTGGCCGAGTTTCAGATCTTCGGCGCGATAGACTTCGCCCATGCCGCCGCGGCCTGCTAACGCCACAACGCGGTAGCGCTCGGCGATGATTTGCCCAGGAGTGAAGCGCCCGCCGCCAATCGGATCCGAACTGGTTAGCGGATTCGTGGACACCGGAGTGCGGGGAGTTCGCGTCCCCGCCGGTGCAGAATCCGGTTTGCGCGGGGTAGGAGGGGGCGCGAAGGTTTCGCCTTCCATCCCCTTGTCATTGCCCAGGAACGTAGCGCCGGTGTCTGGATCAATGGCTTGTCCGCACGAAGAGCAAAACCGGGCGTTCGCAGAAACCTGTACACCGCACTTTGGGCAATACATGAGAACGGAATTTTACCACTGGTCCGCCGTGTCTCGCGATCAACGGCGAATCCGGTCAGGAGCTGCGCTCCACCTGAACAGCAGTGCCGTAAGCGAGGACTTCCGTAACGCCTTGCATCACTTCGGTGGCGTCGTAGCGCATCCCAATCACAGCGTTGGCGCCGTGCTCGCCGGCATGCTGCAAGAGCAATTCAAATGCATCTTCGCGGGTCTTCTCGCACAGGTCCGTAAGGATCGTGATGTTTCCACCGACAATGGTCTGAATGGCCGCGCCGATGTTGCCGATCACACTGCGCGAGCGCACGACGATTCCGCGGACAATCCCATAGTTTTTCACGATGCGATAACCCGGAAGCTCCACTCCGGAAGTAACCATCGCTGGCTCAACCCTTGGCATTCTCGGCCTCCTTACTGAAACAGCAAGGCGTTTACCGGTGCGATTCTACCCGCTTGACAGGCGCTCTGCGAACAATCTTCCTCTGCTATTCTCGAATTACGTGGAGACGCTTTTTTACATCCTGGCAACGCTGCAGATTCTGATTGGCGCATATTTGATCTGGCAGGGTCTGCAGTGGCTCGGCTACGTGCGCCGACGGTTGCATGTCGATCCTGGCTTCTATGCGCCGCGCGTCGCTGTGCTTTGCCCATGCAAAGGAAACGAGCCGGGGCTCGAGCGCAATCTCGTTTCACTTACGGAATTTGACCGCCAGAATTACGAGATTTTCTTCATACTGGCCTCGGAAAAAGATCCGGCTCGGCCGACGATCGATCGCGTAATAAAAAGTTCGCGCGTCAAAGCACATCTCGTGATCGCAGGAAATCCCATCAACTGCGGCGAAAAAGTGAACAATTTGCGCGCGGCCGTCGAGCAGCTTCCGGAAGAATTTGAAGTGTTGGTATTCGCGGACTCGGACGGACGTCCCGGGAAGTCGTGGCTTCATCACATGGTGGCGCCTCTGGGAGACAGCACCATCGGCGCAACCACGACCATGCGGTGGTTTATTCCCAACCGCAGTAATTTGCCAACTGCCCTCCTCGCCGCATGGAACGCGCCGGTCGTAACGATGTTGGGTGAGAAGAGTCGCAATTTCTGCTGGGGCGGAGGCACCGCCATCCGTCGCAGCATTTTTGACCAGTCCGGCGTGCTCGAGGCCTGGAGGAATTCCATCAGCGATGATTACTCGCTGACGCACGCTCTCGAGCGCACCGGTCGTTCTATCGTTTTCATTCCCGAGTGCCTCACGCTTTCTTATGTGGAAACGGATTTTGAAGGGTTGCTGGAATTCACGAATCGCCAGATCCTCATTACGCGAGTTTATGCAGACCGCATTTGGAAATCGGCATTCTTCACCCATTTCCTTTACTGCCTGACAATCCTGCTGGGTTTCGTCCTGATTGTGGGTGACGTCATTTCACAGAGGCCCGCCTTTCACATCGTTACATTGACTTTTCTTCCGATTCTTCTTTCCTCGATTCGTGGAGCAATTCGGCTCATTGGCGTGACGGAGTCTCTACCAGCAGCCCGCTCGCAAATCACGGGACAAGCATGGATTTACATTTTGCTAACCGTCTTTGTTCCATTCTTGTACTTAAGCAATTTTGTGAACTCTTTGGTCACACGCCGAATTCGCTGGCGCGGTGTGACGTATGAACTTGCAGGCGCCGAGCAGACCCGGATTCTTTGAACTGTAACAATCGCTATATTCAGCTGAAATCCTGGAAAGTTTTCCACAGGGCGTGGAGCAACAATTCATGGACTTAAGCCGCATTGAATCAATAGCTCGCGCGTGGTGGAAAAATTTCGCGGCCTGTGCAATTCCTACCCGTGAAAATCCTCATGGAGTTGATCGCTGCTCGCTAAGCACCCCTTTTTGAGTGACTTGCATAATTCGCATTTCGGAAGATTACTTGCATGTCGTTGAAAGGTTCGGTAGATCGTTTACAGGCGCTCTTTCAGGGAGTCCTTGCCTAACGCCTGGGCGCTGCCGTTCGATGGGGAGTGGACGCCGAACCGCCAGCCCTCTGTTCTGGAAGCCGGTCTGCTAACCACTTGAGGGCTACCCTTTCTGAGGGGAAAGTACGAAAATTGTAAAGGCTTCGGTTCCGTCACGAGGCTGCATTCTGAGGGGGTGCACGTGAAGGCAATCCGTAGAAGTGACCATCCGCATCGTTTGTCCGCTACTCAACCCACTTTTCCCCGCGACGTCTTCTTTTTCTACGAGAAAAATACGGGAGTCTCGCATTTCCACGTCGAAGCCGGCCCGGATGGGCGGTTCCCGGTGGACCAGGCTGCGGGGCTGCTGGCAATGCACTGCGTTGTCCGCGGGCAGGCGCCAAGCGACTACGTGGTGATGGTGCAGGCCGATGAGGAGCATCTCGAGGGTCTGAACGAAAAAGCCGACAAGCTGCTGGAAGCCGGGAGATCGGTTCACAGCCGCGTAAAGCTCACGCGGAGAGAAGAGGAAGTTTTGGCTGGCTTGATGAAAAGCCTGGCCAACAAAGAAATCGCGGCCTCACTGAATCTTTCCGAGCGAACGGTGAAGTTCCACGTTTCCTCATTGCTGGCAAAATTCCAAGTTCGCGGAAGAATGGAGCTGGTCCGCGAAGCCGCGCGCCACACCGCAGGCGCACTTCCTGCGCCCATGCCGCTGGCGACTCGCGAAGCCCCTACTCCCTCACTTGCGAGCGTAACGAAAGGTTACGCCGCGCCGCGGCGCGCGGCTGCGGTAGTTCCTCTGCTGAAGCGGCAAGTTACCGCTTGATCGAAAGTTCTTCTCAGAAGTAGCAAAAAGGCCTCCGAGAAATCGGAGGCCTTTTCATTGCTTGGAAGCGTAGAAGTGGAGGGCTACTTTTTCGCGGCGGAGAAAAGTTCCGCAGCTCTGTCCCAATTGACCACATTCCACCAAGCCTTGATGTAGTCAGCCCGCAGGTTTTGATACTTCAAGTAGTACGCATGCTCCCAAACATCCAGGCCAAGCACTGCTTTGCCTCCACCTGCGAGCAAATAAGGAGTGTCCTGATTGGGAGTCGAGTCGATTGCCAGTTTGCCGTCCCTGAGAACCAGCCACGCCCAGCCCGAGCCGAATCGCCCCATGCCCGCAGCGGCAAATTTCTCTTGAAAACCAGCGAACGATCCAAAGGCGGAGTTGATTGCTGCCGCAAGATCACCTTTAGGCTCGCCGCCGCCCTTTTTCATGAGCGTCCAAAACAAAGTGTGGTTCCAGTGCCCGCCGCCATTGTTGCGGACGGCCGTGCGAATATTTTCCGGGACGGAGTCGAGTCCCTTCAGAAGGTCGTCGATGGATTTGGCCTGCAAATCCGGATGCCCTTCCAGCGCTTTGTTCACATTTGTGACGTAGGCTCCATGATGTTTGTCGTGATGGATTTCCATGGTTTTGGCGTCGATGTAAGGCTCGAGCGCGTCGAACGAATACGGCAGGGGCGGCACAGTGAATGGCACGGGTTTTTCCTCCAACGTGAAATTTGAATCCGAATGGGCTACGGAGCCGGCGTACAGAAGTTCGGGTGAAGCCTTCCCTGCCCCGAGCAATCCTGCGCCGACAATACCGGAATTGAACAAGAAGCTGCGGCGATTCATGAAGCCCTCAGCAGCTCGCAGAGCCGACCGGCTAGCGGCTGGGATTATACCGCCACTGGCACCGGGACGGTAATGGAGCTGCTTGGAAATATCCCGGCAGTTATTGGATGCGCGAGAGCGCCCATTGGGCAGATTCCACAAGAAGGGAATCTCCACTCGAAGCGAGTTTGGTGAGCAAATCGCAGAGCCGAGCGTGAGCTGCACTGCCGCGTGCCACGCTGCTATTACCTGCGGCGATGCAGGCATTCCGCAACAGGCCCCGCCACTTGGCGCGCCTCACCGCGCTTCCGCGAAAAAGTTCTTGGAACTCCGCTTCGCTGAGACCTAATAACCGCTCAAGTCTGGGAAGAAACAAGGAATCGTTCGAAGCGCGCGGCGCAGACCCTGCATTGTTTTCTTCGGAAGAGGACAAGATTCTTGGCTGAAACTGGGGAACGGAAGAGGTTGGAGCGCGCTGATTCCAGGGACAGACGTCCTGACAAATGTCACATCCAAAAACATGATTTCCCATAGCGGCACGGGATTCCATAGGGATGGAACCGCGCAATTCGATCGTCAGATAAGAGATGCACTTTCGCGCATCGAGCACGTACGGTTCCGCAAACGCCTGCGTGGGGCATGCATCCAAACATTGCCGGCAATTCCCGCACAAGTCCGCTGGAGGCAATTCGTTCGCCGCAAGGGTGGGCGCGAGGTCAAGACTCGTGAGAACGACGCCTAGAAAAAAATACGATCCCATTGCTCGATTGAGAAGCAACGTATTTTTCCCGAGCCAGCCGAGCCCGGCGTATTTTGCAAGTACACGCTCCTGGATCGGCCCGGTATCAACGTAGGACCGCGCTTCAAACGGACCGGTGAATCGTTCGCGAAGAAGTTCAATTAAGGCGTCCAACCTCGCCCGCAAAACTTCATGGTAGTCATCGCCCCAGGCATAGCGGGAAATCCAAGCTCGCGGTGGACCATCGCCTGGCACTACGGTCAAATCGGTCGATAGCGGATGTTCGGTCTGATAATTCAGCAGGCAAACGATAATGCTGCGAACGCCCGGCATGGAGAGCTCTGGGTTGGTCCGGCGGGCATCGAGCAGGTACTTCATCTCGCCCGCATAGCCACAAGCGAGCCATTCCTCAGTGTGAGCGAACTCGGGGAACTTCTCCGCGCCCACAACACCGCACGCATCGAATCCCAGCGATTTCGCCTGCTCGACAATCCAGGCCGCATCCGCTGCTCTTGTCATCCCGGAGATTGTGACGGGTTGGGCCGGCTATTGAAAGCTGCGGATCGCCGTGCCTTCGTCGGAAAACACTTCGAAAACCGTGTAAAGTTTAGTGATTTGAAGGAGATCCCGAACTTTCTTGGTGAGTTGCAGCAGCTTCAAGTCCCCGCCCTGGTTCTTGACTGCCGTGAAGCCGCTCACCAGTTCGCCAATCCCCGAACTGTCGATGTAATCGACGTCGGCCAGGTTCAGCAGGATTTTCTTCCGCTGGTCTTCCAGCAGGCCGCGGACCGTTTTGCGCAGAAGGGCGCTGCCGTCACCCAAAATGATCCGACCGCTCAAATCCACTACCGTAACTTGTCCTGAGTCGCGATGTGTTGCGCGCAATGACATTTTCTTCCCTAAGCTCCGTGCTGCGGCGAAGCCGCTTGCCCGCCTTGCCCATTCGGGGAGGCGCTGCCCGGAGTCGGCAACCGCTTCGACATCACGATTTCCGCTCCCCCGTTTTTTCCTGCTACGACGTCAAATTCATCCATGAACGCGCGCATCAGAAAGATACCTCGCCCCGAAGTACTCAGAAGGTTTTCTTCTGCGAGCGGATCGGGAATGTCCGCCAAGTTAAAACCGGTTCCTTCGTCCAAGACGTGAATAATCATCTTTTCTTCCGTGAGGTCCACGGCCAGATGGATTTTTTTCTCGGGGCATTCCCGGTTGCCGTAGTGAAACGCGTTGATTACCCCTTCGCGCACGCTCATTCCGATGCGGTAACACTCGTCTTCGCCAAATCCTGCTGCTTCCGCAACCCGCAGACACAACTCCTCCGCGAGATTTACGCTCTCAACTTGCGTCTCCAGCGTAACTTCGAGGTGCTTGGTGTCTGGCGCCATCTTATGTGTTGCCGCAGCCCCGGAAGCGACAATTGTTAGCGCTTTATGGGTAACACAGCGGAGGAAACGGAGTCAATGGAGCAAGCGCTTGTCTGGGCTTCTTTTAATTAGATGTGGGGCGGATATTCGCCGCTGCCTGCTCGGCTAGGCCCAGTAGGAACGGTCCAGGGTGCGGTATTGAATTGCCTCACTCAGGTGCCGCGGCTCAATGGTCGGGCCGCCTTCTAAGTCGGCGATGGTGCGGGCCACTTTCAAAATCCGGTCGTGGGCGCGCGCGGAAAGTCCAAGCCGTGTAATTGCATTCTCCAGCAACTTTTCGCCTTCTGCGTTGATGGCACAGTGCTTCCGAATCATCTTCGGCATCATCTGCGCGTTTGCGTAAGTCTTTTTCTCGCCGCGAAATCGCTCGAGCTGCCTTTCTCGCGCTGCCATCACCCTCTGCCGCACCGCAGCCGAGTCTTCCGCAGAAGACGGCGCGCGCAGCTCTTTGTATTTCACCGCCGGGACTTCAATGTGAATGTCGATGCGGTCCAGCAGCGGCCCCGAAATCTTCGACACGTACCGTTGAATCATTGGCGGCGTGCAGTGGCACTCCCGCGTCGGGTCTCCAAAATACCCGCATGGGCACGGATTCATCGCCGCCGCCAACATAAACCGCGAAGGAAACGTCACTGATATCGCCGCGCGCGAAATCGTGACCATTCCGTCTTCCAGCGGCTGCCGCATCACTTCCAAAACATTCCTTTGAAATTCCGGCAGCTCATCCAGGAACAGCACGCCGTTATGACCAAGCGAAACTTCTCCAGGCCGCGGGACCGCCCCGCCTCCGATCAATCCGGCGTCGCTAATGGTGTGGTGCGGCGAGCGGAACGGCCGCGTCCCCACCAGCCCTCGGCTGTCTTCCAGGACACCGGCTACGCTGTGGATCCGCGTTGTCTCAATCGCCTCTTCCAGCGACATCGGCGGCAGAATCGTCGGGATGCGCTTCGCCAGCATCGTCTTTCCCGCACCGGGCGGCCCGATAAACAAAATGTTGTGCCCTCCCGCGCACGCCACTTCCAGCGCGCGCTTCGCCGCCTGCTGCCCGTGCACGTCCCGCAAATCCACCGAATACTGCGCGGCCTCGGAGAGCAGCAGCTTCGCATCCACTTTCACCGGAGCAAACAACTCAGGCGAATTCACCAGGTCCACCGCCTGTGGCAACGACTTCAACGCAAACACGTTCACGCCGTCCACTACCGCCGCTTCTTTAGCATTCGCTTCGGGAACCGCAACCGCCTGCATGCCAACTTCGCGCGCGGCAAGCGCCGCCGACAGCGCTCCGCGCACCGGGCGCACGCCGCCATCGAGCGACAGCTCGCCCAAGAACATGCATTTGTCGATCCGCTTTCCGAAGAAATGCCCCTGGCAACCCACCAGCCCCAGCGCCATCGGCAAATCAAATCCCGAACCTTCCTTACGCACATCCGCCGGCGCGAGATTGATCGTCACTCCCTGCCCGTAGGGAAATTCATACCCGCAATTCCGCAGCGCGCTTTTGATGCGCTCGCGGCTTTCTTTCACAGCGTTGTCCGGCAGCCCCACTACATTGAAGTCATTCATCCGCGCAGACCCCACGTCCACCTCGACCTCTACGAGGTACGCGTCTATCCCATAAACCGCCGCGCTCTGTGCTTTGAACAGCATTTCGAGGGAGGCTCCTGCCAGCCCCGCAAGCATAGAACAAAATGGATACTATACCAACCTATAACTTTGACGGAGTGAGGTAATCCTTGCTGCGGCCCCCTCGCACCTCTGCTTTACACTCGCGCACGCCCCACGTATATTTGGCCTTTGCTGGTTCGCAGGTATTTCAACCCGCGTGAGGTCCCCCGATGCTGCTTGCCGTTCTGGTCATTCTCATCTTGCTCGTCATTTTTCTCATCGGCATGTACAACGGCCTGGTACGCTTGAAAGTCCAGTGCGACAACGCTTGGGCTGACATCGATGTCCAGCTCAAGCGCCGTTACGACCTCATCCCTAATCTCGTTGAGACTGTCAAAGGCTATGCCGCTCACGAAAAGGACACGCTCGAAGGCGTCATCAATGCCCGCAACCGCGCCATGACCGCCACTGGGCCCGCCGAAAAGGCCGAAGCCGAAAACATGCTCACGGGCGCGCTCAAAAGCCTCTTCGCACTTTCAGAAGCCTACCCCCAGCTTCGCGCCATCGAGAGTTTCACCTCGCTGCAGAATTCCCTCTCTCAAATTGAAGACACCGTCCAGAACGCGCGTCGCTATTACAACGCCGTTGTTCGCGACCTCAACACCAAAATCGAGCAGTTCCCCACCAACATGATGGCCAACCTTGCTGGCTTCAAAGAGCGCCAATTCTTCGAAGTTTCCTCTCCCGCCGAGCGCGAAGCTCCCAAAGTCAGCTTCACCGCTCCCAAAGCGTGAGCCTCGGAGCGCCGCGCCCGTCATGACTCCTTACGCCTCGTCCCTGCGCCGGATCCTCACTGCGGGGCTCCTATTCCTCTTTTTTGCGTCTTCCGCTTCGACTCTCAACACAAAACAGCTTCGCATTGAACACTTCGACGCCCAAATCACCGTATTGCCCGACAGCTCCATCGAGGTCACTGAAAACATTCAAGTCCATTTCATCGGCGGTCCCTGGCACGGCCTTTACCGCACCATTCCCGTCGAATACGTCACCGCCCAGGGCCTCAACTACTCGCTTTTCCTCAGCGTCAAGTCCGTTACCGACACCGACGGCAACCGCCTGAAATACGAATCTAGCCGAGAGCGCCACTACCGCAAACTCAAAATCTACGTTCCCAACGCCGACAACTCCACGCAAACCATCTCCATCGACTACACCGTCTCCGACGCGCTTCGCTTTTTCGAAGACCACGACGAGCTCTACTGGAACGTCACCGGCGACGCCTGGGACGTCCCCATCGAATCCGCATCCGCTCACATCGTTCTTCCGCAAGGCACCACCGGCATTCGCGTCAATCCCCTCACCGGCGCCTACCGCTCCACCGCGCATGACGCCGACGCGCAAATCACCGGTGATGGCGTCGACGTTCGCACCCGCGACCCTCTCCGCTACCACGAAGGTCTCACCATTGCCGTTGCTTTCGACAAAGGTTTCGTCCACGAGCCCACCGCCGCGGACAAGGTGTCGCTCTTCCTCCGCAGCAACTGGCCGCTCTTCTTCCCCATCGCCGCCTTCGCCATCATGTTTTATCTTTGGTGGAATTACGGCCGCGACCCGCGCCTTCGTCCCATCGCCGCGAAATATGAGCCTCCCGACCAGCTCACTCCCGGCGAGGTCGGCACCCTCATCGACAATTCCGCCGACATGCGCGACATCACCGCTTCCATCGTCGACCTCGCCGTCCGCGGCTACTTCGTCATCGAAGAGCATGAGCAAAACAAGCTGCTCAACTTTCTTCACGGCAAGGACTACAACTTCATCCTGCAAAAAGATCGCGGCGAATGGATGAAGCTCAAGCCCCACGAGCAAGTTCTCTTGAACGGCATTTTCTCCACTGGAACCGTCGGCGAAACCGTTTCTATGTCCAGCTTGCAAAACCAGTTCTATACGAGTCTTCCCGGCATTAAAAACGGCATCTTCGACACGCTTGTCGAGCACGGCTACTACCGCCGCCGCCCGGACAGCGTTCGCTCTTTTTACCTCGGCGCCGGTGTCGTCACCGCTGTTCTTCTAAGCTGGGGTGGCATGCAAATCGCGTCCTCGCTGGGCATGGCCCCGCTCGCCTTTGTAATCGCCGGCATTCTCACCGGCGTCATCATTTGCGCGTTCGGTTGGTTCATGCCCGCCCATACCGATCAAGGCGCGCGCGCCGTCGAAGGCGTCCTCGGCTTTGAGGATTTTCTCACTCACGTCGAATCCGACCGCTTCAACAAAACCATCAAGACCCCGCAAATGTTCGAAAAATTTCTCCCGTTCGCGATGGCCCTGGGCGTCGAGAAAAACTGGAGCAAAGCGTTTCAGGGCATCATGACCGAACCGCCGCAGTGGTACCGCGGTAGCTACGGCCCGACTTTCTATCCCATTTATTTCACCAACGACCTGCACACCATGACTTCCCGCGCCAGCGACGTCTTTGCCTCTGCCCCGCGCAGTTCCGGCGGCTCCGGCTTTGGTGGAGGTGGGGGTGGAGGAGGATTTTCGGGCGGCGGCTTTGGCGGGGGCGGGGGCGGCGGCTTCTAAAAAATGTCCGTTTACCCCGCGACAGCGTGCTTGATCAGTTCCACGCTTTGCGTCCACACGCGCCCGCTCAATTTTTGCGCTTCGGACATCACCGCATCGAAAGCCGCCAAGGTCATCGCCACTTCTTTCTCTCCGATGATCAGCGGCGGCAGCAGCTTGATGATGTTGACGTCCGGGCCAGCCACCTGTGTCAGGATGCGGTGCTCCCGCATCAGCGCCATCACCACTAATTCCGCGAACAATCCTTTTTGCGCTGTCTCAGCGGCGGTCCAGGCAGCGTGCAGCCCGAGCGATCGAGCCGGTTTGAATTCCATTCCAATCATCAGGCCTTTGCCGCGTACGTCCGCGATCATCTCGTAACGTTCCTGCAAAGCAGCCAGACCTCTCAAGAGTTTCTCGCCCATCGTCGCCGCGCGCTCGATCAGCCGTTCTTCGTCCAGCACGTGAAGAGCAGCCAGACCCGCCGCCATGGCCAGCTCGTTCTGGCCGAAAGTCGTCGAATGCACCTGGCAGCGATCCAACTTGCTAAAGGTGGCGTCATGGATCTTGCGACGGGTGATGGTTGCGCTAACGGGAATGTAGCCGCCGCCCAGCGATTTCGACAGTGTGACGATGTCGGGCTCGAGGCCCCAGTGCTCGCTGCACAGAAACCGCCCAGTGCGTCCCATCCCCACCTGAACTTCATCACAAATGAACAAGGTCCCGTGCTTCCGGCACAGCCGCTGGGCTTCGGGCAAATAGGCATCGGCGGGGATGTATACACCCTTGCCTTGGATCGGCTCAACGATAAACGCAGCCACATCTTCGCGGCGGAGTTGTTTCTCCAATGCCGCCAGATCGTTCATAGCGACAGCCTCGAACCCAGCCATCAACGGCTCAAAGCCTTTTCGGAACTCTTTCCCGCCGTTAGCGGCCAGCGTCCCTAACGTCAATCCATGAAACGCGTGGTCCAGATACAGCATGCGTGGACGCTTGGTTGCTGCTCGCGCAAATTTCAGCGCCGTGTCCACCGCGTCGGCGCCCGAGTTGGCGAAAAAGACCGCGTCCAGCCCGGGTGGCATGCGCTTGACCAGCTCCTCGGCCAGCAAGCCTGCCAGCAAAGGGCAATCCATCTTGATTAAGTTGGGCCGGTCGAGAGCCAGCACTTCCTGGATCGCCTGCTTGACGAGTGGGTGGCTCCGCCCCAAGTTGAATACGCTGTATCCCGAAAGCAAATCCAGGTAGCAGTTGCCTTGGTCATCCCACAAATAGGCGCCTTCCCCGCGGGTGTAGTTTTTGTCGAAGCCAATGATGGCTTGAACGCGGGCTAGGCTCGGGTTGATGTAGCGCTTGTGCAAGGCATATTGCTCTCCTTGCCGCTTCTCAATGAGTTGAGCCACGGTGAAGGTCATAGCATCCTCCTCCGTCTCAGGAATGTGGGCTCGAAGGCTTCAGGCGGGAATGCAGCTCATCAGCTCAATGCTATCACCAACCATCTTTGACGCGACTTGGTTCTTCCGGGGCAAGCGCTTGCGCCGTCTCTACATCCTTGCAGGTTACTTCACTACTTCTTTCTCCGCCACTCCATACAGCGCAAGTACGTCCTCAAGTCTCACAATTCCTTTCAACTCCCGCACATTGGCTCGGCTCACCACCGGGAGAATCTCCAGTTTGCTTGCTCCCAGCCGCTCCAGCGCCACGTTCAACGGATGGTCCGCATGCACATGAACGAATTCCACGCTCGTGAGCAATTCCTCGAGGTGTTTGCCTGCGTTGCCGCCTCCCGCGGCTTCTTCCAACAGACGGCGGCTCAGGACGCCTCGCACGCCGAACGCATCGCAGACCACCCACGCGCCAGCTGCGCTTTTCTTTGCGCGCTCCATCGCCTCGGCCACGGTCATTTCCCCGCGCAGCACTTCCTCCGCCGGCCGCATCGCTTGCGCCACGCGCCGCTGTGCGCCCAACTCCCTCGTTTCCGATGTCGGCAGGTGAATGCCATCCTGCTGCGCCAATTCTTCGTAAATCGGCTTGGGCTGCAGCCGCGACGAAATGAAAAAACTCACCAGATTGGAGATCATCAGCGGCACGATCACCGCATAATCCCTCGTGATCTCGAAAATCATCACCACCGACGTCATCGGCGCACGCACGATTCCCGCGAACGCCGTGCCCATGCCCACCAGCGCGTACGCTCCTGGCGTGCCGACGTAATTCGGCAAAAAATGATTCGCCACATTTCCAATCACGCCGCCGAGCATCGCTCCAAGAAACAAGCTCGGGCCGAAAATTCCGCCTGCGTTTCCCGAAGCATAGCTCGTAGCCACCGCAAACAGTTTCAGCACCAGGAGCAACAGCATCAGCCGCAACGCCATTCCGCCGTTCAGCGCTTCCCCCACGTGCTTGTATCCCACTCCCAGCAACTGCGGCACAAACCATCCCATGATTCCCACCATTACGCCGCCGGCCGCCGGCTGGAACCACACCGTTTTCTTCGGAAATTTCAGGAAGCGTGCCCGCATCCAAAGCAACAGCTTAGTGAATGCCACCGAAACTATTCCGCCAACCACTCCCAAGACGGCGTAAATCACCAGTTCCAGCGGATTCACAAGCTGGTATTGGGGAACCTGGAAAAGTGGATTGTTCCCCAGCAGCAACCGCAGCATAGCCCACGAAGTCGCCGACGCCAGCACCACCGAGCCCAGGACCGGCGCGTGCAAATCGCCAACCACTTCCTCCAGCGCAAACAATACCGCCGCGAGTGGTGTGTTGAAAGCTGCCGCGATTGCCGCTGCCGCACCCACTGGGATCAGCGCCTTCACTTTTTCCGGCCGCAGTCCCAAGTGGCGTCCCAGCACCGAAGCGAATCCCGCTCCGACCTGCACCGCCGGGCCTTCGCGCCCGAGCGGGATGCCACTCGCCAGCGTCGCCGAAGTGCAAAAGAATTTTCCGATCACCGTGGACAGCGTGATGCGCCCTTCGCGCGCGTACAGCGCCGCCTTCGTCTGCGGCACACCGCTGCCGCGCGCATCCGGGAAATACCGGTACAGCAGGTAGCCCATTCCGAGCGACCCGGCTACGGGCACCAGCAGCCTTCGCCACGCCGCTTCGCCCGCCGGATACAGCCGCGCGCCGAAACGTTCCGTCAGCAAAATGAACGCCACGACCGCCAATCCCACAAACGCGCCGATCAGCAGCGTCAAAATCAAAAACACCTGCTCTTCGCGTTCGCGCAAAAACGAAGCCCATTGTTGCGACGACGCGTCCCACCAACTCGTTTTGGCTTGTTCGCCTGCGTTCATGAAGTTCTTGTTTTCTTTGGCATTCCGTGTGGAGGGAGAAATTCTATCAGGCTTGCGGGGCCGCCGGTGTTTCTGCGCGGTCACGCCCTTTTTGTGGACCCTTTCCGGGGACTCGCGCCTGTTTTTTCTGCGCCACGGGAAGCGTGGCCGTCTTTCAGCAAAGCGCTAATGGCGTCAACCAGTGAGGCGCCCGTGCTGCGCAGCTCGCTGATGCGGTGCTGCGCCACCTGCTCGAGCATTTTTTCGCCGCGCGGAAGCAGCGACACGAGCACGCTGCGGCGATCCTCCCGGCTCCGGTTACGCCGCACGTAGCCGTGTGCTTCCAGCCGGTCAATCAGCTCGACGACACTGTGATGCTTCAAGGCGAGGCGCTCCGCGAGCGTTCGGACAGTCGCTTCCTGGCCCTCCGGGATGCCGCGAATCATGAGCAGGAGAAGATATTGCTGGGGCTCGAGGCCGGAGGCGGACGCCACGGCGTCGCCTTCCCGCACAAATTTGCGAATGCGGTAGCGCAGCTCGGCGAGCGCCTGATACTCGGCGGTGGTGATCGGTTTTGCCATGCTCTTATTATATCGTACTACGATATAGTATGCAGGAATCGAAGCGCGGATGGCCCGGAAAGTAACCGCCGGCAAGCCGGCAGCGGCCTAGAAGGATTTGCGAAAGGATTTCTGGGTTTTGTAATGCTCGAAGCCACAGCGAAGGTAAAACTGATGGGCGCGCTCGCGGATTACATTCGAGCGGACGTTCATGCCTTTGCAGCCATGGTTGCGGGCCCAGTCTTCCGCCGCGGCCATGAGCATTGCCCCGGCGCCGAGGCTGCGTTTCCCTTCGGCCACGACCAGCCCGTTGATCTCAGCACGAACATCAACATCCAAAAGCGGCTCCTTGCTCACATGCACCCACCCCACAACTCCTTCGCTCGGGGATTCCGCTACAAAAACGGCATTTTGTGACGCGGGCAGAAGTGTCCGGAACCGCCGACGAATCTGCTCGGTGGTTGAGGGATAACCAAGCTGGCCGGCAAGCTCCGCCAGGCGCGGTGCATCCGTAATCTTTGCCCGGCGAATCGTGAGTTGCTTCGCTTTGCCGTTGGAAGTCACTTGGTTACCTTGCCTTTCTTCGAAGCCGCGCCTGCACCGCGGGACTCCTCAGTTCGCGCAGTGCGTCGGCGGCGACCCAGCGCGCTGAACTCGTTTCTTGCTGCCGAATTTTCTCGGCAGAGCGAATGGCTTCAAGGTTCAATTTGGCATTGCGCTTGCCGATATTGCGCAAAGCCCAGTTCACGGCTTTCTTCACGAAATTGCGGTCGTCGTGCGCTTCGTGTTCGATAATCTGCAAGCATTCCCGGAAACGTGCATCGGCAGCTTTTTTGTCTTTATAGCTCAGGTAAGCCATCAAAGAAAATGCCGCACGCTTTGCAAATTCTTCGGACCGGGTGCTCCAACTCTTTACTTTGTTCCATGCGGGTTTTGCACTCGGGTACAGATAACAACAAACGGAGTCCACGACATCCCAGGAATCGAAATCGCGGGACCAGCGGTCCATCTCGCTGGCCGTGACTTTTTCGGACTCGCCAATCAGCGCGGCGAGAATCTTTGCTTCGTGGACTCCGCTGTTCCACAGTTCCAGCGCGAGCGCGTGGTTCTTCCCGATGTGCTTAGCGAAGGAATGCAGAACGGGAGCGGAGATTCCGTGGGCGTGGGGCACATGGACGCCGAAGTAGGACATTTTCTCGCGCACGCGCGGGTCTGCAACCGATCTCAGCTCCCGCAATACGGACTCCATTGTCCAACCTGAGATGGGCTCCACCGCACTGCTTCGGTTAGAACGTTTTGTCGGAGTCGAGGAGGATCGTGACCGGCCCTTCATTGACAAGCTCCACGGACATCATAGCCTGAAAAATTCCAGTGGCGACGGTGACGCCGAGCCTGCGCAGCGCATCGCAGAATTCCTCATAAAGAGCTTTGGCCAATTCCGGCGGAGCAGCAGTGATGAAGCTGGGACGGCGCTGGCCGCGCGCGTCACCATAAAGCGTGAATTGCGAAACAGCCAGCGCGCTGCCTTTAACGTCGAGCAGCGAACGATTCATTTTGCCCTGATCGTCCTCGAAGATGCGGAGATTGGCGCATTTTTCAGCCATGGATGCGGCAATGGCCGGAGTGTCATTGCGGCCTACGCCGAGCAAGATCATCAGCCCCGCGCCGATTTCGCCCGTGACGCGGCCTTCAACGGTCACCTTCGCGTGGCTCACTCTTTGGACGACGGCGCGCATTCAGCCGCTTCTCCTAGACCTTCGTGCCTTAGCATCGCTGCGCCTGCTTCTCTTTCGCGCCGCCCGCATCAAAAGTGGTAAGGAATGGAAACCGCGGGGAACCGGCTGACATTTTGGGCAAAAGTAACTGCTGCGCCCCGCGACCATCGCGCGCCGGATGACTGTCTTGCACCGGTAGCAGCGTTTGCCTTCGCGACCGTAGGCGCGATGATGCCGTTGATATTCTCCTGGCTCGCCCGCGGCATCAAGAAAATCGGAAATGGAGGAGCCGCGCATCTGAATGGCTTTGCGCAAGATTTCTTGCAACGCGTGCCTGAGCGTCGCGGTTTGCTCGCGAGTCAGACTGGCACCGAGCCGTGCGGGATGAATTTTCGCGCGCCACAGGCTTTCGTCAGCGTAAATGTTGCCGACTCCACGCAGAATCGACTGGTCGAGGAGCAGAGCTTTGATGCGAGCGCGGCGGGTACGAATGCGATTGGCGAATTCCTGGAAAGTGACTTCTAGAGGATCGGCGCCAAAGCGGCTCAGTTCTTCCGTAAGCGGTGATTCGGTGAGGTAGGCGATGCGGCCAAAGCGCCGTGCGTCGGTGTAACGCAGCTCCCGGCCGTCATCAAGCAGCAGGGAAACGTGCGTGTGTTTCTCGCGAGGCTGCGCAGCAGGACTTGGAGCCATCTGGCCGGTCATTCCGAGATGAACCAGCAACGATGCAGACTTCGTGTCTTCCTCGGCCGACGCGCCGTTCGCCGCTGCGGGAGACGACAAGCGCAAGAGCATAAATTTTCCGTAGCGTTCGACAGCTTCGATCTGGCGACCCGGCAAGTGCTGCTCGAGCGCTACGGGGTCGTCGATGAAATCGGTCTTGCCGAGGCTAACGGAGAGAATGCGGCGGCCGAGAATGAGCTGGCGCAAGCCGCGCGCCACGGTTTCGACTTCAGGAAGTTCGGGCATTGATAGTGACTGGTGAATGGTGACTGGTGACTAGTGGACACCATTCATTGGCAAATGGCAAATTCTAGCCGCCGCAACGACTTGGCGCGCCTAATGCGACAAAGCGCCTGCGTTTTTTCACCTGTCACGAGTCACCAGTCACTTCTTGTGGTAACTCGGATACGGCGGATGATCCGGAATCACGACGGGATTTTTCTTAAGAGCTTCCATCGTGAGTTCGACCGCCTTTTCCAGTTGTTTATCGTGGCCCGCGGCGACGGAAGCGGGATCATTTTCGACTTCGACGTCGGGCGGGATGCCGCGATTCTCGACTTCCCACTCGCCGTGGAGGCCGTAGATGGCCACGCGCGGAGAAGTGATGAAGCCGCCGTCCAGCAAGGGCGGGTAACCGTAAATCCCGACGAGTCCGCCCCAGGTGCGAGTGCCAACAAGCGGGCCGACTTTGTCTTGCCGGAACATCCACGGCAAAGCGTCGCCGCCGGAGCCGGACATTTCATTGATGATCATCGATTTGGGACCGTAAATCTGCTCGAGGGGCGAGCAGAACTTCTCGCCTTCGCGAGAAATGGCGCAATTGCGCAGCGGGCGCTTGAGCATGTCGATGATGTAATCGGCCACTTCGCCGCCGTGGTTGTAGCGCTCGTCGATGACCGCGCCCTGCTTTCCGACTTGCGCAAAGTAAAAGCGGTTGAAATTGAGCCAGCCGCCGACGGTGGTGTCCGGAACATGCACGTAGGCGAGCTTTCCGCCGCTCAGTTCGTCGACTTTCCGGCGATTGTCTTCTTCCCAAGCGCGATTGCGCAGAGGAAACTCGCTTGGCAAAGGCACGACCGTAACTTCCCGCGCATCTTTGCCATCAGGATTCGGGCCGACCTTGATCTTGATCTGCTTTCCGGCGGTATTTTCGAAGTAGCTATAGACCTCGAGGGGGGACTGGACGTCACGGCCTTCCACTGCGAGCAAGTAGTCTCCGACTTTCACATCGACGCCGGGCTGCGTGAGCGGCGCGCGCAAATCGGGATTCCAGTTTTCTCCGTTGTAGATACGCGCGAAGCGGTAGCGGCCGTTTTCGATTTTGTAATCCGCACCGAGCAATCCGCCTTTGACTCGTTTGGGCTGCGGAACGTCGCCGCCGGCGATGAACATGTGGCCCACGGTGATTTCGCCGAGCATTTCTTCAAAGAGGTAGTTGAGATCGGCGCGGCCGCCGAGACCCTTCAGGTAAACGGCATACTTCTTTTCCGCGGCGGGAATATTGAGACCATGATGATTGGGGTCATAGAAGAAGTCCCGCTCGATGCGCCACACTTCGTGATACATCTGGTTCCACTCGGCGCGAGGATCGACATAGGTTTCCATCCCGTCGAGCTTCAGCGGACCATCGCCGGGCTTCGGCGCGGCGTCCGTCTTGGCGATCAACCAATTCTGTGCCGGGAATGGCCCCTGCCGGTAAAGAACTTTCTCCCCGTTGGAGGAGACCATAAAGGCGCTGACGCCGCTGAGGAATGGCTCGGTCTTCCGGGTCGTGAAATCGAATTTCGAAACGGTTGCCAGTGTTGGTTCAAAGCGCGGGACGTCCACGATTTCGGAAAGAAAAAGCGTTCCCGCCTTGCCCGTGTCGAGGCCTACGTAGTTGGCGGCTTTGATGGGAAGCGCAACGATACGCTGGCCGATGCCATCCAGGTCGATTGTGACTTTGACGGCTTCTTCCTTTTTCTCGTCCTTTTTCTCGTCCTTTTTTTCGTCTTTCTTCTCGCCTTCTTTGCCCTTTTCCTGCTCTTTGCTCTTGTCTGCTTCCTTGCCTTTGTCGCCGCTGTCTTTCTTTTCTTCGCCTGCTTTTTCTTCGTCGCTTTGCGGCTCGACCGGCGAGGGATCACCCTTCTTCAAAACCGCCGCGTAGATATTTCGCAACACCGGATGCTGGAGACTGGAAAGATCGAGCCAGCCGGCGGAAAGACCGGTGTCCGTGCTGACCGCAAAAATTAGCGATTTGCCGCCCTTGTCGAAAACCGGATAGCGCGCGTCGCTGATGCCGTCCGTAATTTGCGATTCTTTGCCCGTTTCAAGCGAGTAGACGAACACCGCGCGAAGATGATTTTCGAGCAGCTTCGCGTAGGTGAGCCATTTGCTGTCGGGCGACCAAGTTTCACTCATGTTGGCAGTAGGATCATCGTAGCGATCGGTAGTCACTTTTACCGGCGAAGCTTTTTCCACCTCCACGTACCAGAGGTTCAAGCGCTTGTCAGTGTACGCGATTTTCTTGCTGTCGGGCGACCAGAGCGGACCGTAGAAGAACGAAGGAGGATTGCCCAGGTTGATTTTTTTGACCGTGCCGAGGCCGGTTTGATCGGCGATATGCAGAGCGTATTCGCCAGATTCATCGGAAAAGTAAGCGATGGATTTGCCGTCGGGGGACCAGGCGGGATCGCGCTCGGCGACTGCGGAGGTGCGCGTCAAATTGCGAACGTCGCCCTTTTCCGCGGGCACGGTGAAGATTTCGCCGCGGGCTTCAAAAACGGCGCGCGCGCCCGTCGGTGAAATGGCGGCGTTTTGAATCTTGTCGCTGACCTTTTCATAGTGCGGACGGGTAGAAGGCAGATCGCCCGCGATCCGAATGTCTACCTTTGAGGATTTGCCGCTCGAAGGCGTGTACAAATAAATTCCGCCAAACTGTTCATACACCAGAGCGTCAGGTCCGGCCGAGAGTGATTTGAAGTCGAGTCCCTTATTCTCGATGACCTGCTTCACGGTCTTCGTTTTTGTGTCGTAGGCAAACAGTGTCACCGGGCCATTGCGGTCGGAGAGGAAATAAACCATGTCGCCGAACCAAACAGGATGCTTGTCGTTCGAATTCTCGCGCGGCACTTTTTCCAGCGCGAGGTCGCTGAGATTCACGATGTAGACCGGGGTCGTTTGGCCGCCCCTGTAACGCTTCCATGCCTTCTGCCAGATCAGATTGGGTACATACGCGATGCGCTTGCCATCGGGCGAGTACCAGCCTTCTTCTGCTCGCCATATGGGAAGAACTTCCTCGGGACCGCCTTCGACCGGCACGGTATAGAGGCGATCAAAGTCCGCGTAGGTATCGCGGTCCGAATCAAACAGTACCTTTTTCCCGTCCGGCGTCCATCCCACCGCGACGTCTTCCCCGGGATACCAAGTGAGCCGCTTGGGTTCGCCGCCCTCGGCGGGAATCACGAACACGTCGATGTTCCCGTCGTACTGGCCGGTAAACGCGATCCAATTTCCATCGGGCGAGAAGATTGGAAGCGCCTCGTGGCCGCCAGTGGTAAGTTGGCGCGCTTCACCGCCTTCGCGTGGCACGCTCCACAAATAGCCGCCATAAGCAAAAACCACCTGGGTCTTGCTGAGTGTCGGGGAGTGCGCCAGCAGCGGTGTCTCTTCCGCCCCCCGAGAGATTCCCGCACAAGCCAGCAACGCAACTATCAGAACCGCCAATCGAAAGCGCATGTCTCCTCCAAGAAACTTCGCAAACCCCTGGGATAAATCTCATCTGAAGTGCGGTAGCCGCAGCTCAAAATCCGATTGTTGCTTGCAAGTCCACCACAGCCCCGGAGCCTATCTCTTCAGACGAAAGAACCCGCGAAAATGTTTGCAGCAAATCCGGCCGTTTAGGGCAGCAATGCGAAGACCCTGACCGGGCCGCCGGAACCACCCTCCAGCTTGATCGGCGCAACGATCAGGGACGCTCCCGTTTCCGGCAATGCGCCAAGGTCCGCAAGATTCTCGAGATGATAGAGCCCAGCCCCCAGCGTGAGGCGATGCACGGCAAAGTCTTCCGAAGCGCCGTACTCGACACTCATCGTATCGCAGCCCAAGCCGCTCACTTGGCGGTCGATCATCAATCTTGCCGCCTCGGCGGAAAATCCCGGGAAGTGCATCTTACCCTGTGCGTCCTGATTGCGGTAGCTTTCGACGTCCGGCCAACGCGCCGCCCAACCAGTTCGTAGAAGCGCGATGGCCCCGGCAGGGATTCGGCCGTACCGGTTCTCCCATCCTTCCACTTCGCGAACGCCCAACTGAAAGTCGGCATCCTTGGCGCCCTGTTCGCGCACGTCAAATACTACGGCTGGCCCAAAGAGTTGTTTCACCGGAATCTGATCGACAGTGGCCTTTCCCGGCTGAAAGTGCGCTGGAGCATCGAGATGCGTTCCGTAATGCTCCAGCATCCAAAAACTGCGGGTGAAAAAGCCATCTTTTTCGACCGTGGCGTTGGCTCTGGCTTCAAACCATTTTTCGTCGCCCGGCCACGGCACGAGTTTGTCGTTAATTGCGTACGTCAGGTCGATTACGCGTGTTTTTCCGGAAGAAATTTGGTCCAGCATGGAGCAAGGCTAAGGTTTCGTTAGGGCAGTGGTATTCCCGGAGTGGCCACGATGCCGGCCATCCGCAGAAGCTCCTGATACTCGGCATCAGTGATCACGGAAACGATAAGCCTAACGTTCTTTAGGAGCTTCATTTTTCTCAGTGCCGTATTCTCCCGCATCTCGGCGAGCGTCACCTGGCGCGGCAGCTTTTCAAAGGCTCGCAAATCCGCTACCAGGTTCTTGCCCTTGTGGTCGTGCGGGTCGGGATAAGGGTCGCGGGTAACTTCAGCAATCGAATAGAGGGAGCGCTCCGGAGCCGAGTGGTAACACAGGACCCGGTCGCCTTTGCGCACTTGCTTCAGCGCGCGAATCGCATCCGGTTTGGCTCCGGCGCCATGCCACATTTCCTTACCTTTTACGAAAAGTGTGTCCCAGTGATAGTGGTGAGGGTCTGCGCTGAAGATCCAGTAGTGTCGTGGAGCAGTCGTCGTTGTCACCATCGAGCTTGGAGTCGGCAGAACTATACACGGTGGCGGACTAAAAGCGAAACAAAATATTAGGGTTAGGAAGGAGCTGTGAAAAAACGGCCGGAGTCACTGTGAGTGGCAATATATGGGCAAATCGCAATTATTCCTTTTGTTTTCAATATGATAGATTTAGTTTCATCCGGCATCTACGAAGATATCCTCGCCCCGGACTTCAATCTTGTAGCAATCCACTCCCACGGCTGGATTCTGCTTCACCTTGCCCGTCGTGACGTCGTATTGCCAGCCGTGCCATGGGCACGTTACAAAATTACCCTCCATTGTGCCCTGCCCAAGAGGTCCGCCCCGGTGCAGACAAGTATTGTTGATGGCGAAGAACTTCCCTCCGATATTCGCTAAAGCAATGGCCTTGCCTTCCACATGAAACTCCCGAATCGTGCCGGGTGCAACCTCGTTAGTCTTCGCAGTCCGCACAAACGCCATTGGTTCTAGGTTCTCCTGTTCTCTGTTCCGTTTTTTGAATTTCGCGTTTCGATTTTCGTTTTGTGATTTCCGTCTTACCGCGGTTCGGGCGTTTGCGCCACCATCACGCCCTTCTTGAAGTCTTCCACCATCTCCGGCTTCAATCTCACTTCGGTAGGCCGTTTTGCCAGCGTCATTTGGTCGATCTTGTCCTGCAATTTCATCAATCCAAAGAAAAGACCTTCCGGCCGAGGCGGGCACCCTACGATATACACGTCGACCGGCACTATGCGGTCCACTCCCTGCAAAACCGAATACGCGTTGAATGGGCCGCCTACACTCGAGCACGCCCCCATCGAAATGCACCATTTGGGGTCCGGCATCTGCGCCCACACGCGCTGGATCACCGGCGCCATCTTCAGCGTCACGGTGCCCGAAACGATCATCAAATCCGCCTGCCTCGGCGACGGCCGGAACACTTCCGCGCCAAATCGCGCCATGTCGAACCGCGAGGTCGTCGACGCAATCATCTCGATCGCACAACACGCCAACCCGAACGTCAGCGGCCAGAGCGCGCTCTTCCGCGCCCAGTTGAACACGTAGTCCACCGACGTAATCATGAAGTTCTTTTCGAAGCGTTGGTCCAGTACGCCCATGAATCGCTACCCCAGCGACGGATCCCCGCCGCATCCGCGGAGTATATCCCCAGCGCGGACCCCCGTCAAAAACTTCTCTATTCGCATCTTGCTAGGAGCAGCCTACTTCTTGGTCGTCCCCTCTGATTCCAACCTATTTAGTCGTTCAAGTACTTCGGCCGGAAGAGGCCTAAACTCGCGACGTCGCATGTGCGGTCCCAGTTTGCCCTCGCGGAGCGCTAATTCTAGTTCTACCAACAAACCCACCGCCCGCAGAGCGAGCTTCTCGTACTCGCCCGGGGTCGGAGATCGGAATGGCGCATGCCATACGGAAAACCAAGCCCCTAACGGCTCAAGTCCCAGCGCTCTTAGTCCCGGCCTCAGCCAGGGGCGGGCGTGCGTTTCGAGATCGCAGACCCCAAGCTCCAGACATTCCTCGGCGGTCTTATGTCCCCCGGCAGTCATCATTCCGTCTTTTGGCACCGCACAAGCATTTATCCGAAAGGCAGCGCGGCCGTAGGTTGAGAATTGGATTTCGACCTGATCCACTATTGGCTCCCTTACGCGTCTGAGTCTCCCCCATGCTGGAAGGCTCCGCACGTATTCTCGGTCCACCGGACCAGTGTGCACTTCCGGGGGCGCGGGCTCGAAACCCTGCTTGATGAGCGCTGGCACTAAGTGCGTCTGAACACTCTCCTCGAGTAGATCTCTGCGTCTCTTTGCTTTTTGTTCCTTTACTCTACGCGCTTTTAGTTTTTTGCTAAAAGCTGTGTGCCTGCTCTTTAGCATCAAGACAAGAACTGTCAGAACTGCAAAAATTACGAGCGCATTGCCAATGACACGCATCGGGTCTGGTTATCCTTGGGACCGAGCCTCTAGTTGCTTGCTGCCCTCGCTTTGCTCTTTGCTTCTGTTGCATTGCGATCTTCGAGCATGCGCGCCATGGATTTCCAATAGGAAGCGGGGCGCAGGCGCTGGAGAACATCAATCTGGTAAGCGTCCGCACCGATGAGAATCCGCGGCGAACGCCGTTCCACACCGCGCAAAATCACCGCCGCGGCTTTTTCCGGCGGAATGCGCGCCAGCCGTTCGAATCGCGCGATGTTTTCTTCGCGCTTTGCCGGCGGCGTCGCTGCACCCAGCCGCGAATGCCTGGCGATCGGCGTTCGAATCCCTCCTGGATGCACGCAGGAAACGCTCACCGGACTTCCGCTCAATTCATGCCGCAGCGCTTCCGTAAATCCCCGCACCGCAAACTTGCTCGCCGCGTAGGGCACCTGTCCCGCCGGCGCGATAATTCCGAATACGCTGGAAACGTTCACAATATGCGCCCGCGGCTGGCGCTTGAGGATCGGCAGGAAGTACCTCACACCATAAACCGTGCCCCAGAAATTGATGTCCATCAGCCAGCGAAAATCATCCAGCGACACTTCGTCGAAATCTCCGTGCAACGAAGTGCCAGCATTGTTGATCAGCAGCGTCACGCGCGAATGCCGCTTGTTCACTTCGCTGGCAAAAGACTTTACGTTCTCTTCGTTCGCGACGTCCACAACATGCGTAGTCATCAAAGCGCTGCTTTTTCGCAAGGATTGCGCAGTCTGCTGTAGCCCAGCTTCGTCGATATCCGCAAGCGCCAGCGCCGAGCCCCCAGCGGCCAACTGCTGCGCCAGCGCCCGGCCAATACCCGACCCGGCCCCCGTCACTACTGCCGTCCCATCGCTAACAAAGGACATGCCTAACCTCATGCGCGCACCAATGCGCTCCCGCTCACTCTTACCATAGATGCGGAAGTGTCACCAGTTTGCTGTTCGCTTGAGCCCAACTGCAGTCGTGACATTCAAACGGATGCGATTTGAACCTGGTTGCGCCCGGCTCGTTTCGCGGCATAGAGTGCCCGGTCGGCTCGTCCCACCAAGTCCCAAAAATCGGGGAGCTCTTTGCCGCAGAAGCCGCTAAGTCCAAAGCTCGCAGTTACCGATACGGCTTCCCCATGAAAGCAAAACTTTAGGGAAGAAATTCCTTGGCGCAGCCGCTCGATCGCGATGTGAATATCTTTTTCCGGGACGTGCGTCATGACGTGCAGGAACTCATCCCCACCCACTCGCGCGCTCATGTCGCACGCGCGTGTGTTCGCCTTCAGAAGCGTCCCGAATCTCTTCAACACCTCATCTCCGGACTCGTGGCCGTGATTATCGTTAATCTCCTTGAAGCAGTCTAAATCGGCGTGGATCACCCACAATGGAAACCCGTGCCGTGCTGCGCCACGCAACTGCCGCGTAGTCCACTCCTCGATTGCCCGGCGGTTCGGCAACCCGGTCAATGAATCGGTGTACGCCATCTGCTCCAGCATCTTGTTCTTCGCTTCGATTTCACGGTGCAATTCCACGGTGCGGCGCCCCACGCCGACCCGCGCCAGCAGTTCTCCGCGGTCGAATGGCTTCGTCAGATAATCGTCCGCGCCCGCGGCTAGCCCTTTCACCACATTCTCTTTTTCCGTGACGCTCGTTAGCACGATGATGTAGGTGTAAGGATTTTGTGCATTTGCGCGGATATGCCGGCACAGTTCCATCCCGGAAAAATCCGGCATCATCCAGTCGGTGATTACGATCGACGGTGAGCATTTCTCATAGAGTGCCAGCGCTTCTCGCCCGCTTGCTGCGAGAATCGATGCATAGGGCTGCACCTCCAGCGTCTGCTTTACAAGCTCGCGGTAGACCGCCGAATCGTCCGCGATTAGCACTGGCAACTCGGGCACACCTTTGGCCATGCACGCTCGCAGGCGCAACCCAATCCTTCCGGAATCAATCTTGCTCCCCGAGGAGGGAAACGCTTAGTTTATGGTACCAGCGGGCGCCGTGGGAGCGCTCCGACTGGGCAGACTGGTTACGAAAAGATAATCGGGAAGGCTTACTTCACGCCGTGAACCAGCAGCGCCCCCTCGGCCTTAAACGCACGCAGGTGCGCCGCGTCGCGGAACCACCTGCCCGTATAGACCTCCGGCGACGGCGAGGGATCAACAATGCGCTCATGCGCCGCTTCGCGAAAGCCGGCTGCGCGAAAATGCTCTGCCCATTCTTCCGCCGCGAGTAGGTGCGTCTCTACCGCCAGCAACTCCCCCCATTGGTGGCAATGCGGATTGTCCCGGTAATAGTTGATGAGGATCCACGCCGACCCTCCGGGCCGCAGCACGCGAAAAATCTCGCGAACTCCCCAGGCCGGATCGGGCCAGTAGTACGAAGATTCGACAGAAATCGCATGAGAGAAGAAATTCGGCTCCCAGGGAATCTCTTCCACTTCACCGGTAACGAACAACAAATTTTCATGATCCAGGCTGGCGCGCCGCGCGTGGCGGATCATTTCGTCGGAAATATCCATTCCCACCACGCGCCCTTCGGGCACCAATTTTGCCAGCCGTCGCGACAGCCAGCCCGCCCCGCAGCCGATGTCCAAGACGTTGTCCGTCGCCGCCAGCCGCATTTTTTCTAGCACCGGCAGCGTGATGGGCAGGTGGTCCTGCTCCATCCCTTCGCCGCGCCCGGCTTCCGCCCAGCGATTGAACTCCTCGCGCAGTATTTCCTCGGATTGTGGTTTTGTCACTCGGGTTTCCTGAGGGTCAGCCAACTAAACTGCTCGGCCGCATGCCGTGCAATAATGCGCCCCATACGGCGCCAGCGTTCCGCATTGGCAGCAGAATCGCCCCGAACTCGCGGGAACCATTCTCACAGGAACCGTCACATACCGCTCCGCCGCGCACGCCCAAATCAGCGCAATCACCCAACCGATCACGGTCCAGCCGAACAACAGGTTAACGATGAAAATGCCAAAGGCATCGGCCTTGTGCCGGCCAATGAACGTCGGCAGGAAGTACAGCAGCATTGAGAAAAACAAGAAGAACATCTTCGCACCCCCTTCGGCCGCAGCTCGGCCCAAGGCAAGCACACCGACTCGCTTCTACCTAACTATACGAGCAGCAAGACTCATTTGTTCCAATTCGCAGCATGCGCAAGCTGCGAGGAATCAGTTTCATTTCCACAGGATCCACCATAAATCCGAGCGCCTCCAAAGCGGTCGCCCCAAGCACGGACTCCTCACCGGGTTCCCCAAAGGCAACAGGGATACCGAGGGACTTGCCATCGATGGTGAAAAGAGCTGCGCCAGCATCTCGCTGAAGAAGCCGACCATCGGCTAATTGAAACTCGAGCTTCGCGGTGGGCTTTATGCCGAGTCTTTCGAGCAGTTGGCGTGGAACCCAAGAAAGTGTAGCGCCGGTATCGACCAGCAAAGAGACCTCTTCCGTCCGGCTGGGCGCAGCCTGATTGGCCAATTTCACTTTGACTTCAAACATTCCCACGGCTCACCCGCTCTCAAATGGTTGAACTTCGTCCTGCTCCGTGGCTATGTCCTTTGGCGCTCGCCGCGAACCCCGGTGTGCTTGATGAGTCCTTGTAGCCGAGCGTCCCAAACAGCCCACCGGGCATCCTTTTGGTACCTAGGTTCATTGGGTTCGTCGCCGCGTTCCGAACATTCTTTGGAGAAGTTCTTCTCGAGAAACTTGTACAGGTCCCGGTATCGGAATTTCGTTCCTTTCGTTAGCCTCCGAATCCAATCGAAGGACGCCTCCCGGAGTTCCGTTTTCTTTAGCATAGAAGCGTTACGCTCCGGCCCCCTGCACCTTCACCAGCAATTCCGCAAACTTCTGCTTCCGCTCCGCCTGGTCTTTCCCCGACTCCGCTTCCGCCATCTGCGTAATATTCATCGAGCAGAACTTCGGCCCGCACATCGAGCAAAACTTCGCTTCTTTGTAAAAATCATCCGGCAAATTCTCGTCGTGCATGGCCCGCGCCGTATCCGGATCGAGCGACAACTCAAATTGCTTGTTCCAATCGAACAAAAACCGCGCATAACTCAGCGCATCGTCGCGGTCCCGCGCTCCCGGACGGTGCCGCGCCACATCCGCCGCGTGCGCCGCAATCTTGTACGCAATCACGCCCTGCTTCACGTCCTCCGGATTCGGCAGCCCGAGGTGCTCCTTCGGCGTCACGTAACATAGCATCGACGCCCCATGCCAACCAATCATCGCCGCCCCAATCGCGCTCGTGATGTGGTCGTAGCCCGGCGCGATGTCAATTACCAGCGGCCCCAGCGTATAAAACGGCGCCTCGTGGCACCATTCCATTTCCAGGTCCACCTGCTCCTTGATCTTGTCCATCGGGACGTGCCCGGGGCCTTCGATCATCACCTGCACGTCGTGCTCCCAGGCCTTCTTCGTCAATTCGCCCAGCACTTTCAGCTCCGCGAACTGCGCTTCGTCACTCGCGTCCGCGATGCATCCTGGCCGCAGCCCGTCGCCGAACGAAAAGCTCACGTCATGTTTCTTGAAAATCTTGCAAATTTCTTCGATGTTTTCGTACAAAAAGTTCTGCTTCTTGTGATGCTCCATCCAGTGCGCCATCAGCGATCCGCCGCGGCTCACAATTCCGGTAATCCGCTTGCGCACCAGCGGCACGTGCTCGCGCAGCACGCCCGCGTGAATGGTCATGTAATCCACGCCCTGCTCGGCCTGCTCTTCAATCACTTCCTTCATCAATTCAAACGTCAAGTCTTCCGGCCGCCGCACCCGCGAAATCGCTTCATACACCGGCACCGTCCCCACCGGCACCGGCGACGCCTCGATGATCGCCTTGCGAATTACCGGAATGTCCCCGCCCGTCGACAGGTCCATCACCGTGTCCGCGCCGTAGTGCACCGCGTGGTGCAGCTTCTTCAGCTCCTCGTCAATGTTGGACGAAGTCGCCGAATTCCCGATGTTCGCGTTGATTTTGCACTTGCTGGCGATGCCGATCGCCATCGGCTCCAGGTTCCGGTGATTCAGGTTTGCGGGAATGATCATCCGCCCGCGCGCCACTTCACTGCGAATCAGTTCCGGCTCCAGTTTTTCCCGCTTCGCCACATACTGCATCTCTTCCGTGACCACACTCTGCCGCGCAAAATGCATCTGCGACATATTCCCGCTGCCGTTTGCGCCAGCCATCGCCGCTTCTCTCTTTTCAATCCAGCTATCCCGCAATCCCATAACTCCCCCTAAAGCCAGCGGCCAGTTCGTTGCGCAGAGCCTCGCAACATACAAGCCCTGGTTTGAAGTAAAATTATGTCACTCGGAAAGAACTGCGGCAACTAAGGCCTGGGCGGCTTCGACAAAATCTCTCGCAGCCGCTCAATGGGAATCGCTGGCGCGGTGTGCCCGTCGCGCCCCTTCACCGTTTGCGCTTTCAGCATGGAATCGTAAATCGCTTCCTCCGTCGCGTCCACGACAACCTCAAACAGCGGTGACAGCGCATCCTCGCCAAGCAACGAAAGCGCGGGACCGCGCGTCGCGCTGTTGCCTATTCGATTGGTTGTAGAGAACGCGATGACGTAATCTCCGCTGCCGCTGCTCCCGGTCGATCCAGCGCGCGCCATCCCCAGAATCGCTCGCGCCGCAAGCCTCCGCAATTGCCGCGAATCCAGCGGCGCATCCGTAGCAACCACGATCATGCAGGAGCCGTCCGCTTCATTTCGCCCCGGCGCATCGAACCTGCGGCTCATGAAGTCGCGCGGGTCCAGGTATTTCCACACTGGCCCGCCCGCAATCGTCAGCCGGCCTCCGAAATTCGTCTGCACCAGCACTCCCACCTGAAATCCGCCCTCTTTCTCCGGAAGCCGCCGCGAACTTGTTCCGATTCCGCCTTTCCAGCCAAACGCAATCGTGCCTTCGCCCGCGCCCACGGAACCTTCTTCGACCGGGCCGTTGTTGGCTTCGCGCAAGGCTCGCTTCACATCTTCCGCCTTAACGTGGAACCCCCGGATGTCGTTGAGCCACCCATCATTGGTTTCTCCAACCACGGGATTCGCTCGGGGAATGTCTTCATTGCCCGGTTGCGCCAGCGTCCACGCCGCGACCGCCCCTGCAGCGTCCCACACACTTAATGTGTTTGTGAGCACAATTGGCGTTTCGATCTGCCCGAGTTCGTTCACTTGCGTCGACCCGATGAGCTTCCCGAACGCGTTGTAGGCGAAGATCGCTCCCGCCACCTTATCCTGAAACAGGTTTCCGCCGTGCGGCAGAATCGCGGTCACTCCGGTGCGAACGTTTTCGCCGCTCACGATCGTAACCTGCCCAACCAGCACTCCCACCACATCCGTGATCGCGTTCTTGGGGCCTGGGTCATACAGCCCGGGATGGATTCCCATCTCGCGCGCCCTTGGCCGCGCTTCCTTGACACTCACCGCCGTTTGCGCTCGTGCGGGTACACCCAACAATGAGCACACGACAAACCCGCCCAGCATCAGCCTTCGCATCATCGTCCTCCGACGACTTCGAAGGTACCATGCTCGCGAGCCTGTGCAGCGCTCTATTCTTCCAGCTCAATCACGTGTCTTTTGTAATCGATACGCACGGACCGAAATTGATTCAGGATGTCCTGCCCCAGCAATCCATCAAACGGAATTCGAAAGCTCTTCGACACCTCCTCCAGGTTCATCACAGAGATGGGCTGAGAAAACGTGATCTGATGCGCGAGTTCCAGGTCCACTCGCAAACGCAATGCATTCCCCACGATTCCCGGGCTCCGGTTCACCGGCCGGTTTACATTCAGCTCTGTCCTGCAAAACGATCTTGCATTGACGATCGTCGTATTCGATCCCGTATCCACAAGCAGCTTTACCGGACTGCCGTCGATCTTCGCCTCCACCAGAATATACGAATCCACCGAACGGTACGGCAGCTCAATCACTCGCGGCTTTGCGCGGGTCCAGGACGGCATCAACAACACCGCGATGAGCGCCCAGACCCGCAGCGCGCCTCGTATCACTCGATCACGCGCACCGCCGCTCACCCATCCATCCCACTGGACCGCCAATTTGGCGTGTCTTCCCGCGGGCGGTGCGGCTATTCCGTGATTGAGCGCTTTCTCCACTTTGATGTTCCATTAGCGCGCCCGCGGCCAAAGCAATTTCGCCGCGGATGGCGCACCAATCTCACAATAGGGCCATCGGCAGAAGCGATCTATCCGCTTCCCGCTCTCAAATTCGAATTGTTTCGAGGCGTCTCGGGCGCCGCGCGCCTCTAAAACAACTTCAGCCTAGAGCCGTCTAATCCATGCGACAAATGGTTTGATTTCATCATCTATATGAGCAGGTTTCATGTACCCGAACGTGGAGGCCCGCAATGAACCTGGAGATTCGGCACCTAAAGCTTGTCGAAGCGGTTGCGGAAACCGGAAGCATCACTCGCGCGGGCCATCGCCTTCATCTCACGCAGTCCGCATTGAGCCATCAGTTGCGCGACGCGGAAGATCAACTCGGCGTGCCGCTCTTTGATCGAAAAAATGGCAAGATGAGTCTGACTTCTGCCGGTGAGCGTCTCCTGCAAACCGCCCGGACGGTTCTCGCCGAACTCCAGCGCGCCGAATCCGAAATCCAGAATAATGGTGGCGACCCCAAAGGTTTGCTCCGCATCTCCACCCAGTGCCATACTGCGTATCACTGGTTTCCTCCACGGCTGTTACTCTTCCAAAAGAAATTTCCCAACGTCGAAGTGCAGTTGGTTCTCGAGGCCGCGAATGATCCTTTCGAAGCGCTCCTCAATGGCAAGCTCGACTTGGCCCTGGTCTGCGATCCCATTCGAAACCGCAAAATTCGCTACACACCGCTTTTCGAGGACGATGTCCTCATCGTCGTGCCCTCGAACCATCGCTTCGCTGACAAGAAATCTGTCGCTCCGCAAGATTTTGCCGGGGAAAACGTCCTCATCTATCCTCCAAAATCGGAAAGCACGCTTCTGACAAAAGTCCTGGAGCCTGCCGGAGTCCAGCCGCGCAAAATTCAGGAAGTGTTGTTGACCGAAGTGATCCTCGAAATGATCATCGGCGGACTTGGAATTGCCGCGCTTCCTCGCTGGGCCGCGGGCCCGCATCTCATTTCCGGTGCCCTGATTGGTGTTCCGCTCCAGCCGCCTGGCTACCGCTGGCAGTGGTCCGCGGCTCAGTTGCGCGGCAATCCATCTCCGCCCTACGCTCAGGAGTTCATCCGCCTGATCGCCGACTCGCCATTGCTCGCCGATTTTTCTCCTCGTCCCTCGAGGGCTGGCAGCCGTGTTTCCCCCGGCAAATCCCGCCGCTTCTCCTTAGCCGCCAACCCGGCTCGCCTGACCTCGCATTCTCTCCATGGCGCGCGCAATGGTACGCAAACCGCACCAAGGCCCCGCGAATAAGGGCTCAAAGTTCATCTCCTGACGCGCCAAACAAGGCACTCTCTCTTCAGTACCAGGACTCGCTCGAGTACAACTCCAATGTTCCCAACGCACTGCGCCAGATTCCCCATTCCTTGGGGAAAATCCAGTGCGCCGAGAGGGCCATGTCTCCAATCTCATTCTCGCTTTCTTGGCACAGCCTTCCGTAAGCTCGTAACTCATTTCCTCTGAAACAGTTAGCCGGATGAGAAGCAAGCCCACACTAAGCCTCATCACCGCGCCTTGGCAAAAGAGATGCTTGCATCTGTTTCGAACGGAGCCAGGTGGAACTCTGCGAAAAGCGTCGCGAGTTTATGCCCAATCGGGTTAGTGGCTTGAAAATGTGGGCGCACCTGAATAAACGCCCTGAGCGGGCCGAGGGGAGCTGCGCATGAATCTATATCAAGCTTTCGAATCCGCCCACGCCGAGCATGCCGAGATCTTGGACTTTCTGAACGTCTGGGAAGAGGCGCTCAAGCTCGTCGCGGATCGCGACTGTGGCACGCGCTGCCAGGGCCTTCGCCAGTTGCAATCGCTGGAGCCCAAAATCGTCGAAGTCTGCGATCATTGCCGCCAGGAAGAAGAAGATCCCGATTCGCCGCTTCTCCGTTTCGCGGAAGCCGCCGATCGCGCCCGCATCAAGGACGAACACTTCCGCCTTTATCGCGCCAATTACGAATTTCGCCGGGAAATGGAATTCACGACCTCTTCCTTCACCGATGACCTTGTCCTTCAGGGACAACGGCTGTTGAAGGCCTTGCGCGATCACATCGCCTGCGAGGAAGAGTTGCTGCGCCGCTTCGAAATCGAGCAATTGCATCAGCCCGAAGCTGTCGCATCGTGACCCGGTAACAATTCGAGGAGAGAGCGGGCGGCCCGTTAAACAATGACCGCCCGGTGGTGTGGTGTGTCCCAATTACTCGTAATAGTTTTTGTAGGAAATTCCCTGCCTGTTTTGAATCCACGGACAATTTATTTTCAAAGTACGACCGCAGGACGAAGCTTGCAGGGGGGAGGATACTTATGGGCAGTCTTGTGATGAATCCGCCGGAAGTGAAAGTTCCGGGCGGTTATGTAGAAGAAGTGATGAACCGAGTACGGGCAAAAAATCCGGCGGAGCCCGAATTCCACCAGGCGGTCCAGGAAGTCTTCGACTCCCTCAGCCTGGTGCTAGCGAAGCACCCGGAATTTGAAGATGCGCGGATTCTCGAGCGGCTGGTCGAGCCCGAGCGCGTCATCATGTTCCGCGTCCCCTGGCTCGATGACCTCGGCCGGGTGCAGGTGAATCGCGGCTATCGCATCGAGATGAACAGCGCCATCGGCCCCTACAAGGGCGGGCTGCGCTTTCATCCTTCAGTGACTCTTGGCATCTTGAAGTTCCTCGCGTTCGAACAAGTCCTGAAGAACTCGCTGACCACCCTGCCCATGGGCGGCGGCAAGGGTGGCGCGGATTTTGATCCCAAGGGCCGCAGCGACAACGAAGTCATGAGCTTCTGCCAGAGCTTCATGACCGAACTCTGGCGCCACATCGGCGCGGACACCGACGTTCCCGCCGGCGACATCGGCGTGGGCGGCCGCGAAATCGGCTTCCTCTTCGGCCAGTACAAGCGCATCGCCGATAAATTCACCGGCGTGCTCACCGGCAAGGGCCTCAATTGGGGCGGCTCGCTGATTCGTCCGGAAGCCACTGGCTACGGCTGCGTGTACTTCGCATCCGAAATGCTGAAGACCCGCAAACTCACCCTCGAGGGGAAAATCTGCCTGGTTTCCGGCAGCGGCAACGTTTCGCAATACACCATCGAAAAGCTGATTGACTTCGGCGCAAAGGTTGTCACGCTGTCCGATTCGAACGGCTTCATCTACGATCCCGAAGGCCTCAACCGCGAAAAACTCCACTGGGTCATGGAACTGAAAAATGTGCGTCGCGGCCGCATCCAGGAATACGTCTCGCAATTCAAGAAAGCGACGTTCACTCCAACCAACGACGTGAAACTCTTCAATCCGATCTGGGCCATCAAGGCCGATTGCGCGTTCCCGGGCGCTACGCAAAACGAAATCAACGCTTTCGACGCGGAAACGCTCATCAAGAACGGCATCAAGCTCGTAGCCGAAGGCGCCAACATGCCGAGCACGCTCGAAGCAACGAAGCTGTTCCTCGATGCGAAGATCCTCTACGGGCCGGCGAAGGCAGCCAACGCCGGCGGCGTGGCAGTCTCCGGCCTCGAAATGGCCCAAGACAGCATGCGGCAAATGTGGACGCGGGAAGAGGTGGATGACCGGCTCCACAGGATCATGATCGCGATCCACAAGAACTGCTATAACACTGCCGAAGAATACGGCACGCCGGGCAATCTGGTGAATGGCGCGAACATTGCCGGCTTCCTCAAAGTGGCGAACGCCATGCTCGACCAGGGCATCGTCTAAAGCTCTGCGTCAAGCGCTTCTCCCCAACGGGCGGTCTTCGTAGGATGCGGAGGCCGCCCGAATTTTTTGGACTGCGGCGGCTTGCCGCCGCTTTCTCTTCGCCGAAGCTTGCTTCGGCTGCTCCCTCCCCCGGCTGCGTCATGCCGTCGCCAGCGCTTCGAGCTTTTTCAGGTGAGAATCCGCGCCAATCACAATCAGGGTGTCGCTCGCGCGAATCACGGTTTCCGGCGCGGGATTGAAGAGCAGCGCCCCCTCGGCAGGTTTCACGCCAAGAATAATCACGTCGGCCTGCTGGCGAATCGCGGCATCTCCGAGTTTCTTTCCAACCAGCGCGGACTTTGCTTCAATGCGCACCTCGCCAATTTCGACGTCCAGCCGTTCGGTGCCGAAGGCCGCATCGATAAAATCGAGCACGTTCGGCCGCAACAGGAGCTGCGCGATGCGGCTGCCGACGAAGAAGTAGGGCGAGAGCACTTGCGAAGCGCCCGCGCGCAAGAGCTTCGAGGTGGCTTCCTCTTCGCTGGCCCGCGCGATGATTTTCAGGTCGGAACGAAAGCCGCGCGCAGTCAGAACGATGTACAAGTTTTCCGCGTCGGAACCAACCGCAGCAACGAAACCTTTCGCCGTCTCGATGTGCGCGCGCTTCAGACACTCTTCGCTGGAGGCATTTCCCACGACGACGGGAAATTTTTCGTTGGCAGCCCACTCGGCGCGCTGCGGATCCTTCTCGATCACCACAATGTTTTGGCCGCGGGCGCGGAGTTCGCGCGCCACGGTGCGGCCGACGCGCCCTGCCCCGCAGATGATGTAGTGACCCGAGAGCCTGGCGAGTTCGCGTTCCATGCGGCGGCGTCCAAAAGCCTTTCCAAACTCGAACTGTAGCAAAGCCTGAGTGAACGTCGCAATCGTGAAGCCTCCGGAAAAAACGGCGAACACAATCAGGAAACTGTTGAAGATGCGGCCCGCGTGAGAAAGCGGGTGAATCTCGCCATAGCCGATGGTGGTCATGGTGGTGAGCGTCATGTAGAACGCGTCGAACCACGTCCAACCCTCGATGAAATGAAATCCCGCCGAACCGCTGAACACCACCGCAGCGAGCAGGAACAAGCAGAGGTAGAGGCGATGGCGGATGCTCATCGAGAAATCTCAGTGTGCGGCTTCATCCTGCGTGCATCCTCTGGCGCGCCAGGATGAATGTCAAGCGGGGCACCTAGACCGACGGGGGTGGCGCAGGGGGAGTGCTGGGCGTCTTGGGCACGTTGCGCGGCGTCTTGCATACGTTGTGCCAGGGCTCTTTGGGCGACATAGCTGGAGATATCGAGGACGATGGGGTCCTCGTGATCGGGGGAATGGAGCTCGCGGTCGATGGCCGGGAGGGTGCGCAGGAGCAAGTTGCAGGTGTAGGCCATGACGGCGGCGCGGCGAGGAGCGATTTCGTCGCGGGCGAGGAGTTTGTAGAGTTCGGCTTCGCCAATGCTCTGGGCTGCTCTTCCTTGCTGAATCCGGTCGTGGCCCACGTTACCTGGCACAGGTTTCAGCTGCGAATCCAGCTTTCGATCAGTGCTGACCGCAAAATAATCGGTCTTGGTTGCCCCGTAAGGAGTGACGAGGGCGACTCGAACGGCGCCTTTCGCTCGCAGGTAGGTCTTGACTGCGTCCGAAAGGTCGTGGAAGTAGTACTGGGGTCCCCCCGTTTCGATGCTACCTCGTTTGGTTTGCTGTAATGCATCTAGTTGGCAGTTGAGATTGTCAGGCTTAGGAGCATTGGACGTCAACCGCTGCGCTCTCGAAACAAGTGCCGAGAAGGGCGGGCAGACGGGAAGATGAGATTCGAGGGTTGGTGTGAGCGAACAGAAGAGAAAGGAACGGGTCTGAAGACCCGCCCCTACAGAAGCGAAACCGGAAATTCGAAAATCGAAATTGGCGAAGAAGAAGAGCGGGCACGACATGCCGTGCCCCTACAACGGAGCCGCACGCAATTCAGGGGCGCGGGCTAAAGCGCGCCCTAAATTACACACACCAGAGCACAGCCAAGGATGAAGGGCGGGGCAAGCCCCGCCCCTACGAGAGCCAAAGACGCCAGGCTAAAGCCTGGCGCTGCCTGGCGCTACAAAAAACGAGAACGCTTACAGCTTTTCCCGGAAGACCAGGAACTCGGGCTCGATGAGCGCGCGAATCAAATCGCGGCGCGCGATAATGCCGACGAGCTTGCCTTCGCAAGTCACGGGGACGCGAACGATCTTATGATCGTGGAGGCACTTCATGACGTCTTCGATCGGCGTCTTGACGTCCACGGTGAGCGCAGGCCCGGTCATAACTTCATCGGCGGTGAGATTCTCGAGGCGCTTGCCATCGAGAAGCCCGCGGATGATATCGGCTTCGGTGATGACGCCGATGACTCGACCGTCGAGATCCGCTACGGGCATGCCGCTGAATTCATTGGTCACTAGGCGGGCCGCCAGGTCGCGGAGAGAAGCGCGAGGCGTGGCCGCAATCACGGGAGACTGCATAATCTCTTTGGCAGTGACGGGAACCGTAGTCGGCTTGGGCGCCGGAGCGGTTTTCACTGCTGTAGCTCTCGCTGCCATAATGTCACCCCTTTCCAGAAATTTGAGCGGGGACGCGGCGGTGGTCCGCTGTGACAACTCAGTAGCAAAAGGCTCGCTGCGCCGCAGTCCCCCACTGTAAGGACGCTAGTCCCAGGAGGGGGGCGTTGCAGTGCGGGCGCTTACAGAGGGTGGTGCCGAGGGTCACATTGAGGAGAGGTGGGACGAAACTTGAAATTCGAAATTGGAGGAAGCTAGACGAGTTGGAGACCGACGGCAGAGGCGAGAGAAGCTTGCTGTTGATCGAAGGTGCAAAAGATGGTGGCGCGGAGTGTGAGGGCAGAAGCAACGTGCAAAACATCGAGGGAACGAGTCCCGAGGAGCCGCGTTTGGGCGCGGGAGATTTGGCGCGCTCGAGTAAACGTGGCGGCAGTAAGCGGGGCGATCCGGATAATTCCTTCCTCCACGTCTTTTGAGAGCGCCGCCAAGAGAGCCTGTTCCGCGGTGGCACGAAGCTGCTTGCGAAAGATGCGCCAATTGAGGGCGTTCGTGAACTCGAATTCGCCGAACTCGGTGATGAGGAGAGGGGGCTTCAGACGCCGCAGGACTGAGGCAGCCGCGGAGGAGTTAGCGTCAGCCGCGTAGAGGGAGAATAAGAAGCTGGTGTCGGCGTAAACAATCAAAAGCGCTCCTCACGATCGAGAGCAATGATTTGCGCACCGGAGATTTTCAAACGCTTCTTCCCGAAGATCTTTTTTTGCCGCGCCAGGAAATCCGGGAAAGCCTTGGGTGTTTCAGGTTCCGGGGGGAGAAGGCGGGCGATGACTCGCTTGCGCTTGGTGATGTGGATTTCCTGGCCGTCGCGGAGAAGATCCTCAACCCGGGAGAAACGGTAGCGAAGGTCGCGGACTGAAGCTTTCTTCATGTGATGCATTTTAGCATCACAAGAGCTTGAATTCAATGAGAAATCCGCTTCTATTCGAAGAGGTCGGGGTGGGCGCGGGAGATGCGCTGCCAGAGAGGCTGGAACTGGAACCAGCCGGCGAGATGCGTGCCGACGAGAGCGTAGGTTTTTGGGGCGGTGTCGGCGGGAATTTTCTGCGGCTGGCCGACAGCTTCGGCGAGCAATTGCGCCTGGCAGGAGCGGTCCATGCTGATGAACCACCAGGCGGCTTCGTCGACGGAGTGGCCGACGGTGAGCAAGCCATGGTTGCGGAGGATGGCGGCTTTCTTCGAGCCGAGGGCCTTGGCGATGCGGTCGCCTTCGGAAGTTTCTTCAACGATGCCGGTGTAATCTTCGAAGACGACGTGATCGTCGTAGAAGGCGCAAGCGTCCTGGGTGAGCGGATCGAGCAAGCGGCCGAGCGAAGACCAGGATTTGCCGTAGAGCGAATGGGCGTGAGCGGCGGCGATCACGTCGGGGCGCGCGGCATGAATGCGTGAGTGAATGGCGAAGGCCGCGAGATTGACCTCAGCGTGGCCTTCGACCACTTTGCCGGAATGGTCGACGAGAATCAGGTCCGAGGTGCGAATCTGACCGAAGTGCATACCGAAGGGATTCACCCAGAAATGATCGGGGCGCTCGGGATCGCGGGCGGTGATGTGGCCGGCGACGCCTTCGTCAAAGCCGAATTCGGCGAAGAGGCGAAAGGCGGCGGCGAGGCGCTCTTTGCGGTGGCGGCGTTCGTCGGCAGGATTAGCAAAGACAGGCGGGCGGGGGACGCGATCCATAAATGCGGTGTGGCTTTGCGGAGAAGGTGAAGGCGACGGTTGCGCCATGGGAACCTCCGGTGGAACCAGCCTACTATAGCCAATTGCGCGGGCAGAGAAAAACGACTCTCCATTGGCAAGCACTACAGGGGAACGAAGGCAAGGACGCCAAAGACGCACTCAGGGATGCGGCGGGCGAAGAGGTTCACCCCGAGCGCGAGACGCATGAACGCAAAAATGCCCCCGATAGCCGGGGGCATTTCGTTGAAACTTTAAGAGACCGCGTTCTGACTACTGCGGCTTGGTCGGATTAGCAGTGGGTGGCGGATTGGTCGCGGGCGGCTTTGCAGCAGCGGGCTTCTGCGTCGCAGGCGCAGCGGCCCTCACGGGATAAGCTGAGTCATAGAGACGAATGATGTCTTGAGTGATATCTATCTGAGAGGAAGCGTAGAGAATCGCGCTGTTCTGCGCGGAAGCATCGAGAACCACGGTGTAGCCGTTCTCGCGAGCATAGCGGTCGATTACATCGACCATTTTGCGGCCGATGCGGTCGATGACGTCTTGCTGTGCGGAGTTGACGTCTTCCTGGTATTCATTGTTGAGGCGATCGAGGCGCTGGGTCGACTTCTGGCCTTGCTGGGTCAGGCGGGCCATTTCGTCCTGGCTGCACTTGCCTTCGCAAGCCGCAAGACGCTGGCGCAGGTCGTTGATCTGCTTGTTAATATTCTCGATTTCGGTCTGGCGGGGCGCGAACTGAGATTGCAATTCAGCCGAAGCCTGCTTGCCCTCGGCAGTGGTGACGATCGCCTGGCGAATGTTGATGATGGCGATTTTCCCCGTGACGCTAGAGCCAACCGCAGGCGTGGCCGGGGCCTGTGCCCAGGCAGATGCCGCTGCGAAAAAACTGGCAGCCGCGAGGGCAGCCGTACGGAACATGATTCTGAAATTCACTTTTATCTCCTTGTCAATAAGGGCTCGCCGCAGAAGCCACAGCGAACCGGTGCCAAGCTGGGTTGGCTAGAAGTTTTCCGCACCCAGCCGAATCTGCGGGCGTATAGCAAACTTCAAAGTATAGCCGACCAGCTTCCCGTCCCGCAATCGGAAAGCAAGGCCGCCTGCCACGTACGAATGGGGCCGCGCAAGCAGGGGTGCGCGGCACGTTCTTCCCGTCAGTTCGATTCACCCTCAGTTCGGCATGGGGAAGAGAAAGACGCGTTGGTTCGCCTGGTCAACGATGACCGCCAAATTCGTGAACTCATCGATGGCCACCCCAAAAGTGCCGGAGCCGGGAAGACCGAGTGTCTGGTGCGTCTTAAAGGGATTCGACCCAATATCCACGATCGAAGCAGTGTTGCTCAGAGAATTGGAAGTGAGCAGAGCGCCAGTTTGCGGATTTACAGCCAAGGAGGTGGGATTGATGCCCACACTGACGGTGCTGCCGCTGCCAGTGTCTGGGTTAAATTCGGAAATGGTGTTGGTGCCGCTAGAATTGGCAAAGAAAACACCAGGGTTAGCAGTGCCAGTGACAACAGCGGGATCGAAGACGATGCCAGTCGGAGTGGCAGAAACGCTGCCAGCAGGAATAGTGGTGCTAAGAGCGGGGATAGCAAAACCAATTTCAACCACGGAGAGCGCGCCAATGGGAGCCGCACCGGAACTCAATTGTACGGAGGTCACCACGGCGATGCCCTGATTATTCGTTCCGCGATCGGGATCGATGGCCACGGCAAGAGGATCCTGAATGCCGCCGATGCTGATGGGCGACAAGGTTGTGGGCGGAGTGGTGCCAGCCGCGGGGAAGAGGAGGCCGAAGTTGAGCGCGGTAATCGTGTTTGAACCGAAGTTGGCAGTAATGGCGACGCCAGTAGGATCATTGATGGCGACCCCGACCGGATTTGTGCCGGTATTTACGTCGGGAACGGCCTTAACGGGAGGATTCTGGGTCAAGTCGATGATGGAAGCGCTGCTGCTGCCATTGTTGGCGACAACCGCGAGGCCACGACGCTGGCTGATAGCGATGCCCTGAGGAGCGGTGCCCACGGTTATAGCGTTGGGACTGCCAATAAACTGTCCAAAGGTCAAGCTAGCGGGATTAATGTCGATGATGGAAATGCTGTTGCAGCCCTGATTGGTAACAATGGCGATGGGAGAGAAGGGTCCATTGGCGAGTTGGTCGGCAATGGCGACGGAAGTAGGCATCGTGTTCACGGCATTTCCGCCGGAATTACAGAGATTGGCCATGTTAATCGCCTGGATAACGATGAAGTCGACGGAATTGGATGTCACGCCGTTACTAATGACAACGAGGGAGTAGTGATGGGGCGCCGAAAGGAAAGCGGGAGGAATCGTAATGCTGGCTTGGCGGCCGTTGGGGGCGATCGTGTCGACCGTACCGCCTTGGGTGGTGATGTCCACACCGTCAAGAAGGACCTGCATGCCAGCAGCGAATCCCGAACCGAAAAGTTGGACGCCAGAAACGGCAGTGGTGGAAGTCAAAGTGGCCTGAGGAACGGAAGCGTTGGGGATGCCACCAATGAAACCGAGACTAGGAGTAGGACTAGGAACGATGATCCCGGAAATGTGAAGGGGTTTGATCGGCGTGGCTGTGCCGGGGCCACCCAAATCGATGACATCGATGGTGCCGCTTCCAGATTTGAGTACAAAAGCCTGATTGGTGCCAGGGTCGACGGCGATGCCGCCAAATAGGGTGAGCGTCGCCGGATTCGCGGCAGTCCCAGTGCCATTCTGCACATTGAGCGTTGCAGTACCGGTGCCGGTAATCGGAACAATCGCGTAGCGCAGGCGGGAAGTAGGATCGGAGATGGAAACCTGCTGCACGTGCGGGTTGTAGGAAACGACTTCGTTGGTATAAGGCTGCCAGGCCACGTCGGTGGTGGCCAGCAATTCCGCGGAAGTGGCGCAAGAAGTGATGAAAGCGGTGCAATTGGAAGAAAACGTAATCGAAGAAACGCTTTGATCCAGGGCATTCAACAAGTCTATCTGCGCACCGTTAGTGCCGGTAGCATTGGCGTCGGCCATAGCCGCGGTGTTAGTAATGGGATTGATTGCAATTCCCTGGAGTGAAGGAGAAATCGAGAAAATCTGGTTAGGAGTTCCATAGAAAACGGTGGAGCAAGGACCAGTCGAGCTGCAACTTCCGGAAACGGTATCGGTGACCGTCGATTGCAAGGCATATTCGAAGGTGTTGCTGCTGAGAACACCGACGGTATAGGTGCCGTTAAAATTAGTGCCATTGGAGCCCTTGGGAAGGCCCGTAATCAGAACGGTGCCGGCGTTTCCGGGAACCATCAAAAGCGGGCATTTATCCGTTGAACCAGGCGGAGTGGTCTGTGGCACGCCAGGGGGGCATTGGGTCGGATCAATTGTCACAGTCACGAGACCGGCTGTTAGTGTGGCGGAAGTGATTACGTTGGCGCTGGACTGGCTGGTCACATCCACACCGCGAACGACACCGGAGCCTCCCGGAGTCACGATGGCGGTATGGCCGTGGGGAGTATTCGCGATTTGGGGGTATTGGCCGGTATTCAGCGTGATTTGCGAATAGAGGCATTGCCCAAATTGATTGGAAGCTGGATTGATCGCCAGGCCAAGGGCGCAAGGATTGGCCAGGTTGCCGCTTGAGCCCTGGGTATTCGCGTTCAAATTGACGATAAAGCCGAGGTTTGCGAAGGACGAGGAAGTGATGGAGGAATAGGCAACCAGCGCCAGATTGGAGTCGGAATCGACACCGATGGAATAAGGCATGGGCGCCGGGCATACGGAGTTTTGCAAGGCGCCAGTAAGGTCCACGCTAAAGGGAGTGATTGGATTGGGATTTCCCGGGACGTTCAAAACAGAAACGGCCTGACCGGTATACGAAGCAATCTGACAAACATTGTTGTTCATCGTGGTGGTCTGAGAGCCATAGCTAACAATCGCGACAGTGTGGTTGCTGCGATTCACGGAGAGACCGGTCGGAACGTTGCCAACGGCCACCGGACAACCGGCAGCACAGACGTTACCTGTCGAATCGATAGGAGTAAGAGATCCCGCTCCAATCTGGTAGAACTGTACGGCGTTAGATCCTGTTTCTGCGACAACTAAGACACCTAGAGTGGGATCGAGGTCCACAGCGCTGGGATTCGTGCCGGCCGGGATACCGTTCTGGCCGGAGACAACCGCGGGGGGCGTCGACGAATAGTCCGGAAAGAGCGAGATATTGGTCACGGCGGGATTGGGAGGTGTGGGCAGTGGCGTCGCTCTGCTGGCAACGGAAAGGGGATAGAGACCGGGACTCGCGGAATTGATGAAGCTTTTGAGGAAAGTGACGTTCAATAGGCTGGAGGAGGAAGAGTTTACGTTGATAGGAAGCGTGTTGGTCTGGAACGTAACTTTGACGAGTGGATTGCCGGAAGAAGCAGGTCCGAAATAGCCGCCATCGATGGTGACAGGCGTGTCCTCACCAAAAGCTCCCTGAATCACGTCGTCAGGGGAGGAAGAAACGGTCGAGGGCCGCACGGGAATGATGTCGTAGGTGCCCACGCCGGTCGCAGTGCACGGCGTTCCCGCCGAAATACCGTTGCAGGGCTGAGCGGGGTCAGAAATGGAGATGGTAACGGGGCCTGGGGCGGCCAAGTCGGAGGAGAGGAGACGAAGCCGCGCTCCCTGGGGAGAACCGGTTACTGTGGTTGTGGTGGTCACACCGTTAGTCGTGGTGGTAGAAGAGACCGGCAGGGGGAAGAGAATTTTGACCTGGCCGGAACTGGACAACTTTTGGGTTGTGCCGCCATGGGAGTCGGTGAGAGTAATGGTAGAAGCAGAGGAGATATTCGGGGCGTCAAGGTAGATATCCCAGAATGTGGCACCCAACGGCGCAATAGTGGGTGTGATGCCATTAAAAGTGATGGGTCCGCCCTGGACTATGGTGATGGTGCCCGCAGCGATGGCTGTGTCATCGCCCACGGAAGTGGCAACAATAGTGACTTGCGTGGCCGGATTGGTGTTGTTTTTTTGCGCCGGAGTGATGGCGGTGGGAAGCGCGGTGGGAGCGGTGTAGATCGCAACGGTGTTCGCACTGGTGCTGGGGGTAATGGTGCCGCAAGTGGGGCTGCAGGTAGCGAGCCCAGAATAAGGATTGGGCGGAGTAGAGGTGGTGGAAGTGCTGGGGTTCAAGCCGGGAATCTGCTGAGTGATCGCCCAACTTACACCTTGGGTCTTGAGGTCATTGGTAAGCTGGACGCTAAACTGTTGAGGCTCGCCCGTGGGGACCGAGGCGGTGACGGGAGTGAGAGTCACGCTGATTCCGGAAATAATCTTGAGATCAATTTTACCAGTCTTATTGGTGTTCTGCTGAGACTGAGCGGTGATGATGATCACCAGATCGGGATACTTGTTGGGGTCGGGAAGAGTGGCAGGCGCAGTGTAAGTAGCGGTGGCTGACGGTCCGGTGTCTTGAAGATTGGTGAGGGTGCCCAACGATCCGTCGGTCGGACAACTGGTCACAGGACCAGTCGTGTTGGAAGTCGTGGGAGTAATCGTATACTGACAGGGGGGCGCGCCGGAAGTAAACTCCGGGGTCCATTTTACGTTGGTGTTGGTAGCCCCGGACACAGTAGCCGTCAAGGTGGCGGATTGGCCCACAATCAGGCTTGTGCCAGTGGATGTCACCGTCACAGTAATGACGTTAGCCCCGGAGCCGCCTCCGCAGCCGCTGGAGAGCGACAGGCCGATCATCGCCACGCCCGCGGCAAGAATAGTCATTTTTTGTCGAAATTTCGTACCCACGATCTCCCCCACACCTGGGCGCACGACGGATTTTCCGCGTGCGCCAGCATTCGTCGAAGTTAGCAAGAATCTTTTCGGCAAACTCAAATCCAAACCCGAGCGGCAGCGCATGACGATCAAAAAGTGCGGCTGACCGTGAAACGGAACGTGGTCAGCGGTTCAAAGTAATTCAACCGCCCCGGATTGTTCATCACGAACTGAAGCTGGGGCTTCACGTCAAAGTTCCAAACATCGGCCGGCAAAGTACTGGGGTAGTAACCCAGGCTGACACCGTTCGGGCAAGCGGCCAGGCGGTTCGACACCGATGCCGGCTCACAAATATCTTTGGGCTCTAGGAAGGGCCTCTGGGCAACCAGTTCCTGGTGAAGCCGGTGGACGTTATATGCGTAATAAATGCGGAAGGGCGCTTGAATGATTGGGAGCTGCACCACGAACTCGATGCCGGTAGAACCGCGAAGACGGAAATTTGTTCCGGAAGCGATGGGAAGCTGCTGCGTGAGGCCCGCCGCCGGGGCGCTCACGAAATGCCCTCCGTCGGCCGGGTTTACCAAACTATTGTATCCGGCGGAATTCAGCTGAAGGGCGCTGCGACGGAGGACGCCGTCCGTTCCGCCGTCGAAGAAAAGGCCAGCCGTGACAATGGTGGTGACAATGGGAATGCGGTATTCGACGTTTCCATATCCCTGAAGGTCGCCGCCGGGCAGAGTGGCAACGTAAACGAGGGCGGGTACGGTGAAGGTGCATGTTCCCGCCAAGCAGCTGGAGCTTCGATAGGAAACGGGAATTGCGGTTGCCTCGGGGATAAAAGTCACCGGAGAAATGGAGCGAATGTCGTACCCGCGAATGTCGCTTTCGCCGCCCATGTAAAAGCGGCTGAAGGGCGGGACCTCTTTGCCGGCGTACCCGGTAGTGTGAGCAACGCTAGCATGCAGACCGAGGACATTGCGCCGCTTCCTGACAGGGTGGAAGTACTTCACGTCGAAAACGTTGGTGAGGGTGTTGACGTTACCGCCGAGCCCTGCCAATCCAAAGGAATAGAAAAAGCTCCTGCCAGTAGTGGGATTGATCGGGTTGTTGATAGTGTTGTAGGAAATCGAAGGTGTAATGGTGCTGGAGAGAATGCCGTCCAACGCGCTGGGACCGGTCAGGGCTTGGTATTTGAGCGACTCAAAGAGCAAGGTGGACGCCTGATTGAAGGACTTGATGTTCGTGCGCGTTAATCCATAGTTCAATCCGAATCGCGCGAAGGAGAGCTTGCGGAGCGGGTACTGCGCAAAAAGCGTGAACCCTTCGCTGTTCTGTGTGTAGTTTTGGATGTATTGCGGGTTGATGCTGACGGATTGCTGCAACAGCAGAGCTTCTTGTTTGGCCTGGTTGAAATTGTAGCGCGTGGAGAACAAAGTGAACCCGGTGGAGATGGGCCGGTCAAAAAGATAGGGTTCGGTGAAGCCAAAAACAAAGCTGCGCGTCAAGCTGCCGAACTGCGCGGAGAAGCTCAGAGTTTCGCCGAGGCCGAGGAAGTTGTTGGTCTGATAGGTGAGGCCGATGAAGCTGCCGGCCAAGCCGCTGACGCCGCCCTGCAGGCCAATGGACTGTTTGCCCTTCTCCTTGAGCTTGAGGGAGATGTCGACGGTGCCGTCCTTATTGTTGCGCTTGATTTCGGCGGCCTTGTCGGCTTCGATTTTGTCGAAGTAGTCGAGCTGGTTGAGACGGAGAATGCTCAATTCCCACAGGCGCTTATTGAAGAGCTGCCCTTCATCGATCATCATTTCGCGGCGAATGACTTTGTCGCGAGTCGTGGTGTTCCCGATGAAGTCGATGCGATGGACGAAATATTGTTTTTGCTCGTCGAAACGCATCGTGAGATTGATGACTTTGTTGACGTCGTCGATTTCGGTATCCGGTTCGGGCGTGAAATCGATGAAGCCGTATTCGCCGTAAATTTTGCCGTAGGTTTCGAGGGCCTTGCGGACTTTTTCGGCGGAGAAGATGTCGCCTTGCTTGAGAGGGAAGGCGTTCTTCAGAGCATCAACTTTAAGAGAGAGAGCCTTGTCAGGATCCGAGCTGACGATTTTGAGCGTGCCCATGCGGAAACGCTCGCCTTCTTCGATGGGGATGGTGATGTTGACGGCTTTGCCGTGGGTTTTTCCCATCACCAGGGGAACGCCGAGGCGGTTGCCCTCGGTGTCCACATTCTCGAGGACGGGCTCGCCGACGGAGACCTTGAAGTAGCCGTTGTCGCGATACAAGCCGCGGACGCCGACTTCCAGATCCTCGCTGAGTTTTTGGCGGTCGTAGGTTTTGGTCAAAACCGCGATATCCCAGAAATACATGGGAATCGCGTAGGGGCGATCATGACGCATGGCACGAATCAGCTTGCGGTCGCTGAACGCATGATTTCCGGTGAATTTGATCTTGCCGACCTTGACCTTGGGCCCTTCTTCGACTTTGAAAACGAGAATGACCGCGTTGCTGGCGGCAATGCGCTCGTATTGCGGAGTGACTTTGGCAAACTGGCGGCCATGTTCGCCCAGCAATTCCTTGAGGACGACTTCGGCTTTCTTGATTTTCGTGGGGTCGAACTGGCTCTCCACGCTGAGGCCGACTTTGCGTTCCTTGAAGCGGTCGAGAATGTCGGATTCCGAGACGGAGTGAATGCCGTCGTAGCGGATGCGGCGAATCTGGGGACGCTCTTTGACTTCGAAGATGATGATCTTGGCGTTGGGACGGCCAGGAGCGTCCTCGACGCGCAATTTCACGTCCTCAAAGAATTGGGTGTTCCAGAGGGCCTGAAAATCGCGGCGCAGCGTGTCTTCATTATAGGGATCGCCATCGCGGCTGAAGATGCGGGCTTTCAGAGTGTCGGTACGGACGCGGCGGTTACCGACAAAATCGATGCGGTAGATAACAGACTGCTGGGGAGCAGCAGCCTGGGGCTCCTGCGCGGCGTGATCCACGATGATTTCCTTGCCGCTGACCAAATCGAGCGAGGCGGCGAAGAGAACGGTAGAAGAGGCGGAGCCTTCTTCAAGGCCGTTACGCGCTGCTAGAGTGGATGCACCCAAAAGAAGAGAAACGCTCGCGGCAAGGATAGTCACGCGAGCCGTAAGAAAGCCAAGCGGCGAACAAACTCTTCTTTGAGCGGCCAATAATGCGGTGTTCAAGGCCGCGCCCCCGAACTCAAGATGTAATTCTCCCGCCGGACCCGGTATGGGCCGGCCGTGCGTTGTGTCAGATTCGCTAGTGGACGACCGGGGTTGCCTCACCAACCGGGCGGAACGACAGGCCTTCCCCTGCGACGAAAATCTGCAATGTCGCGGGCCTTTGGATTCCTCCCTGGATCAGCGCCTCGGAGAGCGGGTCTTCGACGTACTTCTGCAAAGCCCTGCGCAGCGGACGTGCCCCATAGCTGCGGTCCGCGCACGTTTTCTCAAGTATCCACTGCCGTGCTTCCGGCGATACAACAACCTGAACTTGCCGGTGGATTAGAGTATCGTTCAACTGCCCCACGAGCAAGTCAATGATGCGAAGCAGGTCTTCATCGCCAAGCGGGTTGAACAGAATAACTTCGTCCAGCCGGTTGAGAAACTCCGGATTGAACGCCCGCTTTACTTCGTTCATCACCATTTCATCCATGGACTTGTGCCCGGCTTCGTCCGTGCCGGCCTGGAAGCCCAAGCCGGTGCGCTTCTGCAAGTGACGCGCGCCCAGGTTCGAAGTCATGATGATAATGGTGTTCCGAAAATCTACGGTATTGCCGAGCCCGTCGGTCAACTGGCCGTCTTCAAAAACCTGAAGCAGGATATTGAAGACGTCCGGGTGGGCCTTCTCGATTTCATCCAGGAGGATGACCGAGTAAGGCGTGCGGCGAACGCGTTCCGTTAACTGGCCGCCTTCTTCATAGCCGACGTAGCCTGGAGGCGCGCCGATTAGCTTCGAGACGGAGTGTTTTTCCATGAACTCCGACATGTCGAAGCGGACCAGTGATTTTTCCGAGCCAAAGAGGAATTCAGCGAGGCGGCGCGCTACTTCAGTTTTGCCCACGCCTGTGGGACCGAGGAAGAGGAAGCAGCCGACCGGGCGCATCGGTGATTTCAAGCCGGCGCGGCTGCGGCGAATCGCTCGGGCAAGCGCGGTGATGGCTTTGTCCTGGCTGATGACGCGCTTGTGGAGTTCCGGCTCGATGCGGAGGAGTTTCTGCTGTTCGTCTTCTTTAATGGAGGTAACGCTGATGCCGGTCCAGCGGGAGACGACTTCTTCGATGTCTTCGCGGGTCACAACGCCAGTGGAGGCGTCGTCCAATTTGTAGCGCTCGCGAAGGCCGCGCAGATTTTCTTTTTCCTTGCGCTCTTCTTCGGAATAGAAACGGGCCTTTTCGAATTCGTGATTGGCGATGGCCGTTTCCATGCGATGGGTGATGAACTTCACCCGTTTTTGAACTTCGCCGACTTCTTCCGGCACGGTGGCTTGCCGCAATTTAACGCGGGCGCCAGCTTCGTCGATCAGGTCGATGGCCTTGTCGGGAAGGAAACGGTCCGGAATGTAGCGATTCGAAAGATAGACGGAATAGCGCAGCGCTTCCTCGGTGTAGCTGACGGCATGGAATTTTTCGTACCGCTCGCGCACGCCTTGAATCACCAGGATGGCTTCATCTTCATTGGGCGCGGGGACTTTCACGGCCTGAAAGCGGCGTTCGAGCGAACGATCTTTTTCGACAGACTTGCGGTACTCGCCCGGAGTGGTGGCGCCGATGCACTGAATTTCGCCTCGGGACAACGCGGGCTTCAGGATATTCGCGGCGTCGAGTGAGCCTTCCGCGGAACCCGCGCCGACGAGGGTGTGGAGTTCGTCGATGAAAACGATGGCGTTCTGGCTCTCCATCAATTCCTTCATGATGGTCTTCAGGCGCTCTTCAAACTGGCCGCGATACTTGGTGCCGGCGACGATCAGCGATAGGTCCAGGGAAAGAATGCGCTTGTCGGCGAGAAAAGGAGGAACATCACCGTCGGAGATGCGTTGCGCCAAACCCTCGACGATGGCGGTCTTGCCGACGCCGGGTTCGCCAATCAGGACGGGGTTGTTCTTGGTACGACGGCAGAGGATTTGAATGACGCGTTCGACTTCGCCTTCGCGCCCGACCAAGGGATCAAGCGAACCTTCGCTGGCCGCTTGTGTGAGGTCGCGGCTGAATTCCGCGAGCAAGGAAGTCTCTTTGGGGCGGGCCGCAGCGGTTTTTTCACCAGAGGTGCGTTGAAGTTCTTCGCGTAAAGTGGAGAGGCGAAGACCGCGCTCCATCAGGATTTCCGAGCCAAAGCATTTCTCTTCGCGCAGGATGCCGAGCAACAGATGTTCCGTGCCAACGTGCTTGTGTCCCAGGCGCTCCGCTTCTTCCGCAGCCATGTTTAGGATGCGCTTGCACTCGGCGCTGAGAGGTACTTCGACAGAGGTGGAGATGCGTTCGCGGATAGTGATGCGCGCTTCGATTTCCTTGCGAATAGATTCGATCGACCCCTGCTGGCGCAGGAAACGATTGGCCAGGGCCTTGTCCTCGCGCATCAAGCCGAGCAGCAAATGCTCGGTCTCGATGTACGGGCTGCCGTACTGGCTGGCTTCGTACCTTGCGAAAAAGATGACGCGGCGCGCTTTCTCTGTATAGCGTTCGAACACGTTAGCTCGCTTCTCCCCCAGGGACACCGCTCGCGGAAGCCGAAGCTTCGCGAGTATGCAGAACGCCATGTTCCAGCCTCAGAACCCGGTCACACCGCGCGGCGAGCGCCAAGTTGTGCGTCGCAATGAGCGACGTCAACTGATGCGTGCGGTGCAGCCGTTCCAGCAACTCGAACACGGCCCAAGCATTCTGCTCGTCCAGATCTCCGGTCGGTTCATCCGCCAACAGCACGCGCGGCCCGGTGACGAGCGCCCTGGCAATCGCAACGCGCTGCTGTTCCCCTCCGGAGAGTTCCCCTGCGCGGTGATCAGCCCGATGTTCGAGGCCCACCTCCGCGAGCCACTTCCGCGCGATCCCCAGCGCCGAAGTGAAATCCTCGCCGCGCAGCAACAGCGGCATGGCTACGTTCTCCGCAGCCGTAAAATCAGGCAGCAACTGATGGCGCTGCCACAAAAATCCCACGGCGCGATTTCGAAATTCCGCCAACGCCGCGTCATCATTTGTTTCTAGGGCTTTCGTGTCGAAGTATACTGTACCGCTCGTCGGTGTGTCTAGCGCGGCCAGTAAGTGCAGAAGAGTGCTTTTTCCGGCTCCTGATGGCGCGACTACCGCTACCATCTCGCCTTGGCGCAAACTCAAATTCGCGTCCATCAGCACAGGAATACATTTCTCACCAGTGCCGTAGATTTTTTTCAAGTTGCGTGCTTCGAGGGTCACGCCGGCATTTGCGGCATCTCTCATCGCGTAAGTGGGACTTGGGTTTGGAGTCATTTTGTCGCGATGGTCTCCGCTCGTGGCCGGCCTCGTTGTCCCACTATCTTTGTTAGATGCGCCCAGAACGCGCAGAGTGCTGTGTGCTGCATCACGCGGCTGTGCGTCAGATGACCCAAACTGTTTCCCATTTTCTCCAGTGTACTACCTGTCGAAAAATTGGCAATTCTGCTTCAAACTGAAACACTTGTAATCTTTCTATTTTCAATAGCTTGCGGCGGGCTATTCGTCTGCCAAAGGATGAGGGAGATTCCTTGGCCCAGCCCACCTGCCTCTTATGGTTTCTAGGAGCAAACGATGCTCCAAATCCTTTCCATCAAACCGAGAATAAGGTTCTTGTTCAGCCATTTGCGGTTATTCGTAGCGAAGAATCTCCACAGGAAGAAGTCGAACGGCTGCGCGCGCAGGAAGTATCGTTGCGGCGATAGAAATCGCCATTGCTACCGCGGTAATCCACAGTCCGTCGACAAAACTGGGATGAAAGGGAACATAGGGAACTGCATAGACCTGCGGATCAAGTGGGATGAGATGGTAGTCTCCCGCAACGACAGAAAAGGTGTAACCGAGCGCGAGTCCGATCACCGTCCCGGCAGCGCCGATGGTAATTCCCTGCCACAGAAATATTTTACGAATCTGTTCGTGCCGCGCGCCCATCGAGCGAAGCACGGCAATGTCGCGAGCTTTATCCGTGACGGTCATCGAGAGCACCACAAGGATGTTGAGGCCGGCGACAAAGGTGATCAATCCTATGAAGATGGCGGTGACCAGTTTTTCCAGCCGCAAGGCGCGGAACAAGGCGCGGTTTTCCTCCATCCACGTTGTTGCAGAGAATCCCTGGCCAGCGGCGTGCTGCAATTGTTCTGCTATTTCGGCGGCGCGTTCCGGCTGCGTCAGGCGAAACTCGAGCACATTCACAACGTCGCTTGCGCCGGAAAGTTCTTGTGCTGCAGCCAGCGTCAGGAAACACCAGTTTTCGTCGTAATCGTAGAAACCGGAGTCGAATACTCCAGCGACGCGAAACCTGCGCGTTCGGGGCATCAAGCCAAACGGTGTCAACCGGCCTTGCGGGCTCGTCAGAGTCACATAATCGCCCGGAGAGATTTTCCATTCCTGGGCAAGCTCTCGACCGACGAGCAGCGCCTCAATGCCATCGGCATCCGGGGAGAAATCCAGTTTCCCGGCGATGATGCGTTGAAGGGCTTCGTCGCTTTTTCGCTCGCGCTCTGGATCTATTCCTTTGGTTACGACACCACGCGCCTGACCTGCAAAGGAAAGCAGCACGGTCTGGTAAACGGCTGGCGTAGCCGACCGCACGCCGGGCGTGGCACCGAGCTTCGAGACAATTTCTTCGTAGTTGCGGATCCCGCTGGAGCCTGGGCGAGTTAAGGAAATATGTGCGGTGACGCCAAGAAGCCGCTCCTGAAGCGTCTCGCGGAAGCCGGTGTTCATGGAGAGAGCGATTACCAGCGTCGCGACGCCTGCGGCCACCCCGATCACCGAGAAAAGCGTGATCAAGCGAAGGACCGCAGGGCGATACGGAGACCGCAGATAGCGCAGCGCCACAAACCATTCGAATCGCATGCCGGTTGGAAGAATACGTTACGCGCCGTGTGCTTCGGAAGTGGAAGATGATTCGCCGCCGCCTTCCGGCCGCAGCAACGGAAAAAGAATCACATCGCGGATGGAAGGCGAATCAGTGAGCAGCATGGTCAGCCGGTCGATGCCGATGCCTTCGCCCGCGGTTGGCGGCATGCCGTGGCAAAGCGCCCGGATGTAATCAAGGTCGAGTTGCTTGGGCACTTCGTCGCCGCCCTGGGCGATTTGCGCCAGGAAGCGCCGCTCCTGTTCGGCGGGGTCGTTGAGCTCGGAGAAGCCATTGGCCACTTCCATTCCCATGACATAAATTTCGAAACGCTCGGTCAGGGAAGGATCATCCGACTTCTGCTTCGAAAGAGGCGAGATGTCGGTGGGAAAATCATAAAGGATGGTTGGCTGCAGGAGCTTGTCCTCCGCGATCATCTCAAACAAATGCCCGGTCCACTCGCCGTCACTGGTTTCGGCCTTTAACTTGCCTGCGTAGTGCCTCTCCCCCAATGCGCGTGGTCCACCCGGTGTCGATAGTTCTTCCAAGCTCGGGACTGCTCCGAAGTTTGGCGGCCAGTATTTCACGATGGCTTCGCGCATGGTGAGCCGCTGCAGGTGCGAAAAATCCAATGCGGTCTCGCCATATTTAACCGTCGTCGATCCCGTAATATTCTTCGTAATCAGCGCGAAAAGCTGTTCGTTCATGTCCATCAAATCACGATAATTGCTGTAGGCCTCGTAAAACTCCAGCATTGTGAATTCCGGATTGTGCTGAGTAGAAATGCCTTCATTGCGGAAATTGCGGTTAATTTCGTAAACGCGGTCGAATCCGCCAACCGTCAAGCGCTTCAGGTAGAGCTCCGGCGCGATGCGCAAGTAGAGATCGATGTCGAGAGTGTTGTGGTGGGTGACGAATGGCCGCGCCGCCGCGCCTCCAGGAATAGGATGCATCATGGGCGTTTCAACTTCGATGTACCCGCGGGCATCGAAGAACCGCCGCAATTCCTGGATAATTCGGGCGCGCGTCACGAATACCTGGCGCGACTTCTCATTCGCAATCAGGTCGACGTAACGCTGGCGGTAACGCAACTCGACATCCGTCAACCCATGCCATTTCTCGGGCAGAGGTAACAAGGCTTTGGAGAGGAAAGTTATCTCCTCCACCATGACGGTCAGCTCATTGGTCTTGGTGCGAAACATGTAGCCGCGGACGCCGATGGAGTCGCCCAAGTCCAGCAGATGAAACAACCTGAAGCCGGCGTCTCCGACCACGTCCTTTTTTACGGCAAGCTGGATTTTCTTTCCCGCACCTTGCAAATGCGCAAAACCCATTTTCCCCATCAAGCGGTAACCGACAATGCGTCCAGGGACGCGAACAGCGCGCTTATTGCTTTCCAGGTCCGGCCCGCTGGTTGCCGAGTACTTATCCACCAAATCTGCCGGGGTGTCGGTCCAGCGAAATTCCCGGGGATACGGTTCGTGGCCGAGCGCTTGGATCTGCTCGAGCTTCTTGAGGCGCTGTTCAAACTGGTCACGCGGCTCAAATTGCAAGGAGAATTCCTTTCAAAATCGAATGAAGCCGAGTATAGCGGCCAGCCCTCGGATTGAGCAAGGAATCCGGCGGTTGCTGGATGGTTTTCAGGCCCTATTCTTTGACGGAGGAAAATGGCGCGAATAGAATGCCCCAACACGCTTGGAGGCACGCTTCGCTGGGAGTCCCCGCTGATAGTTGCCGCTTTGGCGACGGTAGCGCTTCAGGGGGCCTTGACCACGCGTTCCAAAGAGCAGGGCGAATAGTGTGGTTTGGATTGTGACGTCCATCACATATGTTCAACTTTTAGTTAAATACCAATTGAATTCCTAATTTGACTTTTGCTATATTTCGGCACCTGTTCCCAGGGGAGACATCCCATGCAAGACAACGGCCGCACCCCCACAGCCCGCGGCAGTTCTGTCCAGCAAGACTGGCGCGCTTGGCTTTCAGAAGAAAAGACCCTGGTATTTCAAAAAAACGAGCAGCATCTGGAATCCCTCTATCACATGTTCAGCGTCGCGCTGAACGAAGCCATTGAGATTAAACAGCTTGGCTGCTTGACAAAAGCCCTACCGACCGTCGGAATGACGGCAGATCTGTGTGGATTCCTCATTCGTCCCCTCGTTGGGATGCTTCGCGCTTTGCGCGAACACGCCAGACATTATGGAATTGTTCCCAACGCCGCACCGTTGGATCCGGCGAACTATCGCGGTCAGAGAGGCCAGCGTTGCGCGCGCATGAGCGGCCTTCTGAACCGCGTGTTGTTTTCCCAACGGATCCAATTCCTGCAAAAAGTGAGTACCATCGAGGAATTGGTCGAAGATTTGGGCAAGGACTTTCGCTCCGTGGCCGCTGAGTTGGCAGATGGCCTTTCAACCGACCCCGAGCATGGTTGGGCAGAGTTGGATGCAGTTCACTACGACCTCAATACCTGCCTTTGCGAAACTCTGATCCTTTATAAGTCTTTTATGGTTGTGCTCCCCGCCGGCCAACTTCAGGCTTTTCAGCGGACGGTCCGCGAACAGTGGCAAGAGCCCGAAAGAGCGCTTCCTGTCGTTCAACCTGCTCCCCAGCCTAGACGTGCAGCCGCATTCGCGGCAAAATAGTAGGCCTGCTCGCCCGCGGCTCCTCGGGACGTCCAACCGGGGAATAACCACCCCTCTAGGGTGTGTCTTTTGGACATGCGGGCGAATGTAAGGACAACTCAAGGGGGTATACGGAGCATCCGAAGGGATGGATGCGCCGCTACTGGACCGTTGGCCCGAAATCGACCAAGCGCTTCCCATCCGCCGGTTTCCCGGCAGTCCGCGAAACCGGTGAATGAGGCAGAAGCTATTCGCCTGGCCCAGGCAGGGGACGCTGCGGCTTTTGAGTTCCTGTATGAGTTGCACAGCCGCCGTGTGTATGCCTTGTGCCTTCGAATGGTGAATAATCCGGCAGACGCGGAAGATCTCATGCAGGAGGCGTTCCTACAACTCTTCCGCAAGATTGGGACTTTTCGCGGTGAGTCGGCTTTTTCGACTTGGCTGCATCGCATGACGGTCAACGTGGTGCTGATGCGGCTTCGTAAGAAGTCGCTCCCGGTGGCCTCTCTCGAAGAAACGACGGAGCCTGACGAAGAAACAGGCGGCCCGAGAAGAGACATTGGCGCGCCGGATCTGCGGCTGAGTGGCGCGGTGGACCGGGTGAATTTGGAACGTTCGGTCGAGAAACTTCCGCCGGGCTATAGGACGGTGTTTGTGCTACACGATGTTCAGGGTTACGAGCACAACGAGATTGCGGACATTATGGGTTGCTCGGTCGGAAATTCGAAGTCGCAGTTGCACAAAGCCCGCACCAGGTTGCGGGATTTGTTACAAGAAGAGATTCGTGCGCAGGCTCGCGAGGAAAGGCACGCTGCAAAATCGCAAACGGCGCACAATGATTGAGCTACAATGGGCGCCATTGAGGGTGTGGCAGCAGCTTCACGCGGCTAACGACGAAGACGCCGGTAGAGACTGGACGGAGTCGAGCGGAATGGCTCAGTTGCCATTCCCTTGGAGCGATAGGCCATGCAGTGCAGGGATGTAGAAGTCGTATTGGAACAGGAGGGCCTGGCGCCGCTGCCCGAAGCAGCGCGTGACCACGTCGCTAGCTGCACTCATTGCCAGGGACTGATCGCTGACTTAGAAACAATAATTTCTCTGTCGGTGGAATTGCCGGCAGAGGTCGAACCGCCTGCCCGCGTCTGGGTTTCCCTTCGCAATCAACTCGAGCACGAAGGAATCATTAAGCAACCGGTCGCGGTTCCCGCGCAGGAGCATTCTTCCTTGTGGGAAGGTTTCGGCAGATTATTCCGCAGCCGCGCTTTCGCTACGGTCGCTGTTGGGGCTTTCCTTCTCATCGCTGCCTTTCTCCAAGTCCGCGGGCCTTCCGAACCACTCGGGCCCCCCTCTGGAACACCGAATCCACTTTGGCAAACTGCCAAGGTCTTGAACGAGCAGGAAATCGACCTCCGAAACATGCATCTCTCGAGCACTTCTCCGGTGGATGTTGCCCTCGAGCAGAACCTCCAGCAGGTCAATGAATTTATTGCCGACTGCGAACGCCACTTGAAAGCGGAGCCGCAGGACGAGTTGGCGCGCGAGTATCTCTCCGACGCCTACCAGCAAAAAGCGGAATTACTGTCCGCGATGATGGATCGCGGAAGGAGCGTGAACTAACATGGGAACCAGGTTGACGGGACGGAACCTCACGCCGATTCTTGCGACCACACTCGTGCTTTCCTCGGGCGTGGCCGCGATCGCTGCCAGCCAGCGCACGGAAAAACATTTTGCAGTGAACGGCCGGCCGGTGGTGGTCATCCAAAATGTGGCCAATGGCCGTATCGAGGTGAAATCCTCGAAGAACCCGGAAGTTATTCTCGTCACGAACCAGAATTCCGGCAAAATCAACTTTGATGTGGAGCAGGTGGGCGATCGCATTGACGTTACGGCCACCGTCCTGGAAGCTTCGGCCCAGCCGCAGGAACTTGATACCAGCCTACAGCTCACGGTTCCCGAAGAAACCGAACTTCAGCTCAAAACCGAAAATGGCACGATTTACGTCGAGCAGGTCCGGGGCGACATGACCCTCGAGAGCGTCGCCGGCGACATTCACCTCAAGGATGTCTCCGGGTACATCATCGTCAAGACCACGGGCAGCTCACTGGTTTGCACGCAATGCGCTGGCAAGCTGGATTTCAACTCCGTGGGCGGCAGCGCCCAGATTCTCCAGCCCGCCTTGACCAACGTGAATCTCCGCACCACCACTGGCAATATTCTCTTCGACGGCGATTTCATCCGGACCGGCCTGTACTCGATGCGCAGCGGCAAGGGCGTCGTGGAAGTGCGTTTCTCGGGCAACGATTCGTTCGACCTCAGCGCCAAAACCAATATGGGTACAGTCGACAATCAGGCCGCAGCTTTCCTCAAGCCCGATTCGCATGGCTCCAGGTGGCACTTCCCTTCGAAGTTTACCCATGGCTTCATCGGCACTTTCGGCGCCGGTCTCGCCAAAGTCGAACTGTCTACCTTCAGTGGTACAATTCGCATTCTGAAGCGCGATTGATTTTTTCGCGTAACCTTCGCGTGACAACTTCACCTCTTTCTCGCGGGCCCAGGCCCCGTGTCACCATCTTGTGCCTCGCCGGTTTTATGGGCTCCGGCAAGACGACCGTTGGCAATCTACTCGCTCGGCAACTGGCCTGGCGCTTCGTAGACCTCGACGACCGTATCGAAGAATCCGCGAGCCTTACCATCCCGGAGATTTTTGAACGCTTGGGTGAGCCCGCGTTCCGCCAAATCGAGGCGGACCAACTCCGCGCCGCCCTGGGCCGTGCTTCCGAGCAGAAAGAAGGCACGATCCTCGCACTCGGCGGCGGCACCTACGCGCAACCCGGCTGCCCGGAATTCCTTCGAGCCGCCGGCGTTCCCGTTCTCTGGCTCGATTCTCCCCTCGAAATTCTCCTTGCACGCTGCATGACCATGACGGGCCGCCCGCTTTTTCGAGACGAAGCCAGTTTCCGTGCGCTCTACGCGCAACGCCTGCCCTCCTATCAACTCGCGGACCATCGCATCGACACGTCCGGCGATCCTGCGCACGTGGTCGCCGAGATCCTGCGCCGAGGCATTGTTGCTTCTGGAGGAAACGAGTCCCATCTAGTTGTTGAGAAACCTCTACCCTGAGAGAGAATGAAAACGGGGGTAGAGGCACCGTGAAAATCAGATCATCCTTCTTCGCGCTTGTTTTTGTCTTTACGGCTGGAGCGGCCCTGACACTTGATGCTCAGAAGAAAGCCGCCGCACCTCCCAGCGTTCTTGCGCAGGACAAGGGAAAATTCACCATCAAGCTTGCCGGCCAAACTGTGGGCCACGAAGAGTTTGAAATTGCGCCGGCCGAAGGCGGCTGGCTTGCCAAAGGCACTGCCGACATCAAGACGCCGGAAGGCCCCGCCAGCAAGATTACAGGCGCGCTCACCTTACAGCCTGACGGCGCTCCCATCAGCTATCAGTGGACCGCGCAAAACGAGAAGACCAACGGTGCGCACATTATTTTTGCCAACGGCGTGGCCAACATTACCCTCGAAATCCAAGGGGCCACCCGCCCGTTCGATCAGACCTTTTCCTTTGGCACGCCCCTCGTGGCCGTGCTCGACAACAATCTCTATCACCAGTACGCGCTCCTTGCGCGTCTTTACGATTGGGCCAAGGGCGGCGAGCAAACCTTCCCCGTGCTGATCCCGCAGGAGCTCACACCCGGCTCGGTGAAGCTGCTCTCCTCCGGCTCGGCCACTGCCGACGGCAAGACCTACGAGGGTCTAAAGGTCTCCACTTCCGATCTCGAGATTCTGCTGCTTTTAGACAGTAGCCATCGCCTCATGCGTTTGGAAGTTCCCGACGCCAAGGTCTCGGTCATCCGCGACTAACGCGGCGGCTTCTCCGGCTCAATCTCTCCCAGAAAGCAAAAAGCGGTGCTCCTCGAACTGCTCGAGAAGCACCGCGTCAATCGCGATCTGCGTAAAAAACGAACTCTAGCGCGCTAGCGGCCTTTGAAACATCGGTACGCCCGGGCGCCGCAGCGGATAGCCCTGCGGATGGCCGTGGGCATGCCCATGATGCACTAACCCACTCGAATGGCCCGTCCCGAGGTGCCCAGACATGCTGCCATTCGCCGGCGCGGGCTGCGGCAGCCGTGCCGGATTACCGATAGGGCGGAGATTGATCGGCGCGGCATGGACGTGATCGCTGATCGCCTGCAGCCTCTTTAGGATCGACTGCCACTGCTCCCAATCCAATTGCCTCAGGAACGGCCGCAATCCCTGGATGAACGGATCCTCCAGCAGTGCTTCCCCATCCGATTCCGGGATGAAGAAGCGGTTTAGGCCCACGTTTAGGGCTTCCGAGATTTTCTCCAGCGTGCCGAGGCTTGGCGTCATCTGCCCGCTCTCGATACGCGACAGGTAGGAGCGCGAGACTTTCGAGCGCGACTGCAGTTGGCTCTGCGTCATGTTCCGCGATTCCCGCAACTGGCGGATGCGCTGCCCGATGTTCTCCACGGTCTCCTGGTTGACGAACTTCTCCGAGGTGGTCTCAGCGGCCGCTTCCTCCGGCGGGGCCGGGGGCGGAATCAGAAATTCCAGGCGCTGAGGCAGTGCGCGCACGCAACGACGGCAGTTTCCCGTGCGCGTCCGGTATTGAACCAATCCGCAGGTCTTGCAGCGGATCACTTCCCGATCCATCTCTAGCGTGTTCATCTCTTCTCTATTCAATTGTGCCGACACCGGTGCTCCTTGCTGACTTGTTTTCCGGCGTGCGGATAGGAGAGGAACGTCGGAACGTTCGTGGGGAAGGCAGTTACTGGCGCGTCGAGAGTATCTTTCGAAGTGTGAATTTCTGTCAAGAGTATTTTTGTACTTTTTTTAATCTTGCTCCGCGCTGCTGGTCTCTCTACGCCCTCTTTTCGCTGTCCCTTCGTCCAGTTCTTCCTGTAGTTCAACCGCGTTTCCACGAAGCATTGTGTCCTTCCCTTGTTCTTCCTCTACATCTGGTGATTACTTTTCCGTGCTGCTCCTCCCCTGGCGGAGACGGGCCTTCGCCCCGAGCGGAGGTTAGGCCCAAAGCGCCGGAGGAGGAAGGAGATAAAGCGCGGGGCCAAGGACCCGCCGCCACCAACTGCGCTACACTACTCGCTTTCTATCGGGGGGACAGAGGCATGCCGACGCGCGAAGACGCCTGGAAGCTGCTGTGCGAGTACACCGCTTCGGAGAGTTTGCGCAAACACATGCTGGCGGTGGAAGCGTGCGTCCGCGCCTACGCCCGCAAAGCCGGCGCTGACGAGGAAACCTGGAGCCTTGCTGCGCTGCTCCACGACTTTGACTACGAGCGCTGGCCCAACCAGGAGCATTCTCCCGATCAGGGGCACCCGTCCGAGGGCGTAAAAATCCTCCGCCAGCATGGCTATTCGGAAGAAATCGTGCGCGCCATTCTCTCGCACGCCGATTACTGCAACGTGCCCCGGCAGTCGGCGCTCGAGCACACGCTGTTCGCCTGCGACGAGCTGGCCGGTTTCCTCACCGCCTGCGCCTACGTGCGCCCGTCAAAAAGCATTCTCGATCTCGAGGTCGACTCCGTGAAGCGCCGCATGAAAGACAAACTTTTCGCGAAAGGTGTTTCGCGCGAAGACGTCCGCAAAGGCGCGGAAGAGCTGGGCATTCCGCTGGAAGAACACATCGGCTTTTGTATCGCGGCGATGCGCGAACAGGCCGACGCGCTCGGGCTGCGCGGCTCCCTCTGAACCCGATTGCACCCCCAATTTCATTCGCGAATTGGGCACACCTCCGCGCGAGAAGCCTCGCGCAGCTAGCGACTTGTGGTGACATAGAAACAGTGGCGTTGCCGCGCACCTCTTTGATTGCGTTTTCGCGCCGCATGGCCTACTGCAACGAATGCAATTCAAGCGCGCTATCCAGATTTTGTTAACTGTGGTTCTCGTGGCCGCGACGGCGTGGCTGGGCACGAGCGCGCGGTTTTACAACGCCGCCATGATCAGCGCGTTCTTTGCGGTCGCCCTGCTCAGCGTGCCGATTATTCATTTTCGCGTCCGGCCATCGTGGATCGACGCACTGCTGGTTCTCACGGCCATGCTGGTGCTTGCTGGCGTCGATTTCAGAGTTTTGCATTTCAAGCCTGCGATTATGGCTTGGCCTTCCTTCGCCGGACTCGCGAGCCTGCTTATTCTCGGATTGCGTGCGGTGTGGGCGAAAGAAACGGATCGCAGATTCCTGCTGCTTGCATTTGTGCCCGCGCTGCTCTTCGTCACTTCGGAATACTTCGCCGACGATCTGCTGAAGTTCACTTCCAAAGTTCACCCGAAAGTTTTTGACCTTTACCTCTTCAGTTTTGATTCCAGCCTGCGGGTGCAGATCGCGTTTCTCGTGGGGCAGGCTTTTGCGATGTACTCAAGTCTCCGCGCCATCGGCCTGGTCTTTTACATCGGCCTGCCCATTCCTATCGCGCTGATTTATGCCGGGCGCTTGCTGCGAACGCGGGAGAAGGCTGTTCCGTCATTCGTCGCTTTCCTGGCGACCGGACCCATTGGGGTGATCTTCTACAACGTGTTGCCTGCGCTTGGTCCCGGGCATCTGTTCGGGAATCGATTTCCGTGGCATCCACTCACCGTCGAGCAAGCGACTCGCCTTTATCTGGAACCCATTCCGATTGCCGGGGCGCCAAACGCGATTCCTTCGCTACATATGGCGTGGGTGCTGCTGGTGTGGTGGTACTCGCGCGGACTCTCATGGTGGGAGCGGGCTGTGGCGTTCGCGTTTTTGTTTTTCACGGTGCTGGCCACGATGGGGACGGGAGAACATTATTTTGTGGATTTGGTGGTGGCGTTCCCTTTTGCCCTTCTGATCGAGGCGCTATGCACCTTCGAATTGTCTGTGACGGACCTCACGCGGTTGGTTTCAGCAGCGGCGGGGTTGTTTGTGACGCTGGCATGGATGGAGGCGCTGCGCTACGCGTCACGTTTTTTCTGGCACGGCGCGTGGATTCCGTGGACACTTTGCGCCGCGACCGTTGCCGTTTCGATTGTTTTGGAGAAGCGGCTCTGGAACTCGGCACACGTGAAAGAGGTTCTCGGGGCGGCAAACGCTCTGAAGGCACGGTACGAAATTCCTGATTCAACACCGCAGCGCATACTCGACGAACGCGGCTGAAAATTCTCCGCGTTGCTCCTTCCGTAGCCACACATAGTTGCGAGCGCCTCGGGGGTGAACCAGTCTCCGCCGTTCGCTGAATGGAACGAGGATTAAGCGCCGAATCTGGCTGCGGCGCGCGCTTTGGCCTTCATCGCTTCTTCCGCACGATTCTTGCGCGGCACGGTGGTTTCAAGCGAGGAGAGAAGACGCGCCGAGGCGGCGAAGATTTCCTCAATGGCAGCGTTGAACGAAGCCTCGTTCGCTTTGGAGGGGTGATGGAAGCCGCTGATTTTTCTCACGAACTGAAGAGAGGCATTGCGAACCTCTTCCGGGGTGACCGGGGGCTCGAAATTGAACAGATTTTTGATGTTCCTGCACATTGCTTAGGACCTCGAATTCGGGCGTCAATCGTGACGTACTAAGGAGCAAAGGGATTTTAACGCAGAGGACACGGAGTTCACAGAGAAGAGAAAAACGACGGAAGGAAAACGCCAGTGCTGCTTACGATTTCACGGAAGACCCAAATCACGCTAGAATTGTAAAGAATGCTCACACAGATTGAAGGATTTGACGCGGCGGCAACGCGGCATCCACGCCGGAAGACGTATGGCGTGAACGTGGGACACGTGCGCGTGGGCGGAGGCGCTCCGATTGTCGTGCAGTCGATGACAAACACGGACACGGCGGACATTGAGTCGACGTTCAAGCAGACCGTGGAATTGGCCGAGGCGGGTTCGGAGATTGTGCGGTGGACGGTGAACGTGCCGGAAGCGGCGGCAGCCGTGGCGGAAATTAGGAAGCGCATGCTGGATGCGGGATGCAACGCGCCGATCATCGGGGATTTTCATTACAACGGGCACGTGCTGCTTACGAAATATCCCGAGTGCGCAAAGGCGCTCGACAAATACCGCATCAATCCCGGTAACGTGGGCGCGGGTCAGCGGCGCGACGAGCAATTCTCAACCATCTGCAAGGTCGCGGTCGATAATGGAAAGCCGGTGCGCATCGGCGTGAATGGCGGCTCGCTGAATCAAGAGCTGGTCATGCGCAAGATGCAGGAAAACACGGACAAGAATCTGGGAAAGGATTCGGAAGAGATCATCAACGAATGCATGGTGATTTCGGCGCTGGAGTCGACAGAGCTGGCGCTGGAAAGCGGGCTGCGGCAGGATCAGATCATCATTTCGTGCAAGACTTCGCGGCCGCGGGACTTGATTACCGTGTACCGCGATCTATCAGCGAAGACGGAGCAGCCGCTGCACCTGGGCCTGACCGAAGCCGGCATGGGGATGAAGGGGCAGATTTGGTCGGCGGCGTCGCTGGGCGTTCTGTTGTATGAAGGGATCGGGGACACGATCCGGATTTCGTTGACGCCTCGGCCAGGTGGCGACCGGCGCGAAGAAGTCTATGCCGCATGTGAGTTACTGCAAGCATTAGGGCTACGGTCGTTTGCGCCCAGCGTGACCGCTTGCCCGGGTTGCGGCCGCACCACGAGCACGACGTTTCAGGAACTGGCGGAGCGAATTCAGGGCTACATCCGCGACATGATGCCGGTGTGGAAGACCCAGTATGACGGTGTCGAGAGCATGACACTGGCGGTGATGGGCTGCATCGTGAACGGGCCGGGCGAATCGAAGGCTGCGAACATCGGCATCAGCCTGCCGGGAACCGGCGAAGCCCCTCGCTGCCCCGTATATATTGATGGGCAGAAAGACGTGACCCTCGAAGGCACGTACGACGAACTCGCCGCCGCTTTCCAGGCGCTTGTCGACAACTACATCGCGAAAAAGTATCCCCGCAAAGTGGCAACAGCCGCATCTCTGTAAGTTCTACTTTCGGGGCGTGTCTTGTCGCTTCGGTTTCTCGCGTTCTGGAATTAGCTTCAAGTTGCACGAATTGCTTTCGACATGGCTTTCCTCCCACTCGGCTATCCCCCCATTGGCGACATCCTTGTACGAGCTTACGATTTCCCAACTGCATTCAGCAGCGTATTCTCTCCCGTTGAATTTCCACAAAGCTCCGGGAAACCGCTGGCCTGAATCATGAGACCAGAGCACAACGTCAGGCAGCCCATTTGTGGCTGTAGGAAGAAATCCGAATTCTCTTACCATGCCTGTTTGGAGCACCGCCTCATACTTGCCGTGCCGAGATTGAAAAATCCAAAATTGACAATTGCCTGTGGGGCTGCAAAAGCATGAGCTCTTACCCCACACTACGATGAGCACCAGGTTTCTTCTGCGTGCCCGATACCCGTCGGCCTTCACTGTGTCACCCGGCCTGGGATCTAGACAGTTGTCAGGGTCAGCCTCAATTTCATCGAGAATAGCCTTCGGTAACGAAATCCGTGTTCCCTTGGCCGCAGCTGTGAGCGTTTTCTTCCACAAAATTGGTCTTTCGCTTGTGAGCGACTGGCACAGGGCGGGACTCGCGAGCAAACTGGCTGCTACAGAAACTAGGCCAAGTAAGAGGAACGTTTTCAAGAGCTTCCGGCTACCAAGTTGGTCGGCCATTCCGTCCTCCTTCCTATTCAACTAGCTTTTTCTTGCAGGACCCTCTCAGGAATGAAGGTGCCCGTGCTCACTCATGGGGCAAACGAAATTCCAATGAGAAATCGGATCGCGCGCGGCCAATCAGGGAACGCGACACTTAAAGAACTTTTTTCACTAATGTCGCGTATAGTTCTGAGATGCAGTACATGTGTCCTAAGTGGACCTAGAATCTTCCACGAGAATTTAAGGAGATGGGAATGAAGACTCGTATTCGAGTCACCGCTGCGTTCTTAGCTGTTTGTGCTTTTACTAACCTGGCGAAAGCCCAAAACGCGGAGTTCACGGAGACGATGCAAAAGAACTGCGCGGGGATTGGCGTCAAAGACGGCAAGCTCAGTGGGCCGGGCGCGGAGATGCTGCGGCCAGCGATGGCGGAAGCGCAGTTTGTCCTGCTGGGCGAAGACCACGGCATCGCCCAGATCCCGGATTTTGGCGCGGCCTTGTGTGCGGAACTGGCGCCGCATGGGTTCAATCATCTGGCGCTCGAAATCGGCCCGTATGCGGCGCTGGAACTCGAAAAATTTGCGCGTGGCGCAGAAGGAGCGAAACAATTTGCAGAGTTCGGAAAGCAATACTCGGGGACGATCGCGTTTTACAACTGGCGGGAAGAATTCGCCATGCTGCAGCAATGCGAAAAAGCGGCGCCCCAGGGGATGAAGATTTGGGGCGTGGACCAGGAATTGATGGGCTCGACGAGATTCTTGCTGGAAAAGATCCTGGCGACCAATCCGGGGCAGGAGGCCAAGACGGCAATCCAGTCGCTGCTCAAGGAAAACGACGAAGATTATGCCGCCGCGGTGAAGAGCGGGAGCCCCTGGGATTTGCTGATGATCGCGGGGAAGCAGGAAGAGTTGGACCATGCGCGAGACCTGCTGGCAAAGCAAGGCAACGGTGAAGCGCAGAAATTATTTGAGTCGTTGCTGGTGAGCAGGGAAATCTATCTAAAAAACAAGACGGCGGATTACTACAATTCGAACCGGCAACGCGCGCTGCTGATGAAAGCCAACTTTGTCGCGCCATTCTCGGCAGAGTTTCAGCAGAAGGGCGCGCCTCCAAAAGTGCTGTTCAAATTTGGCGGGCTGCACATGTTTCGAGGGATAAACCCGCTGCATTCGAGCGAACTGGGCAACCTGGCCGGAGAGTTTGCGGAGGCCCATGGATTCAAATCCACACATATCCTAATTCTGGGTGTGAAGGGAGAGCAGTTGCACTTCGCGGGGATCGGGAAGCCGTCGCAGCCGGGGCCGATGGACCTGACGGACAAAGATTCAGATTTCCTTTTCCTCAAGCCGCTCTTCGACGCTCAGGTCGCCGGTTCGTGGACGCTGTATGACCTGCGGGCGCTCCGCACGAATTTTTCCAAGTACGGGAAAATCGATCCGGAGTTCGAGCGCGTGATCTTTGGATACGACTTCATTGTGCTCATTCCCGATCCAAAGGCCTCGCACGATCTGGAGTAGCACCACAATTCCGCTAAATAACTATGGAAGATGGGGACAGGCGGGTGTGGCGATGCTGCGGAGTTTTTCCAGAATCGTGGTGCGAGCCCGCGAATAGGCCTGCCGGTCGTCGAGGAGCTGGTGGGCCCAGTGTCCGCCCATAGCGATTGCGTGAATTTCGAAAGCGGTGCGCGTGGGGTCGACTTTCGGGTCGATGTGGCCGGCCTTTTGCGCTTCGTAAATAGCACGCGCGATTGCTCCAATCCACTCATGCATGATGGCGGCGATGCGATCTCGGACCACTCCGCGCCTGCTGTCGAATTCAAACGAAGCCGCACTGAAAAAACATCCGCCGCGGAAAATATGCTTCTCCTTGAGTCCGAGCCAATGTTCTACAAGGCCCCAGAGGCGAGGCATGCCTTTTGGCGCGTGAATCGCGGGCAGCGTGACATGCTCGATGAAAATCTGGCGAGCTTTTTCCACCGTAGCCAACTGAAGATCTTCTTTCGAGCCAAAATGTGCAAAAAGCCCGCTCTTGCTCATGTTGAGCTGCTGGGCTAATGAGCCGACGGTGAGACCCTCCAGGCCGTGGACGGAAGCGATATCGACGGCGCGCTCGAGGATAGCTTCGCGGGTGCGGAGGCCGCGTGCCTGGGAGCGAGGGGCGCGTTTCTTGGGAGGGGCAAGGACGGCCTTGGGCATGAAGAAAGTGTAACACAGGAGAAATAGATAGCACGAACGTTCGTGTTTATGCTATGCTCCCTGGCGCTGTCCAAGGTGGGCCATGGGAACTCGCTCCTTCTCCAGTCTGCTGGCGTTGCTCTTCTTTTCCGCAGTTGTGGCGGCTCCTTCCCTCGCGCAAGAAATCCCGTTCAAACGCTGCGACAAGCTGCCGGTCCTCGAAGTCACCGTGGGAGGGCAGCCAATGCTGTTTCTGGTGGACACGGCGGCGACGTCCATTCTGAATCTTGAGTCGTTTGCACAAGGCAGGACGCAAAGCGTGCAAGTGACTTCGTGGAGCGGAACGCTGGCCACCAGCGCGAGAGAAGTTGCGCTCGGGGATGTCGAAATCGGCAGCACCAAGATCATGGGATTGCGGCTGCCAGCCATTGACCTTTCTGCCGTGGGGAGGGCTTGCGGGAGAAAGATCGACGGCATCCTGGGAGTGGACTTGCTGGGGCGGCTGGGCGCGACCATCGATATGAAGCGACAAATGGTGCACGTGGCGACGGCGAGCGAGGCTCACGGCGATACGCTGGCGGAGGAGATGCACAAGGAGATGCATCGCTGCCTCGAAGCGTTTAACAAATCCGACGAGAAGACCTTTGCCGAGTGCTTGGACCCGAAAATCGTGCTGTTCAGTGCGGATGCTGAACTGTACGGACGCGAGCAGGCCGTCGGCTACTTTCGGGACCGTTATTTTTATCAGGAACCGGCCGCACACCTGGAAATTCGCGAGAGCGCCTTCCATCCAATTGGCGAAGCTGTTTGGTATGAGTACGAATTCACCATCGATTCGGCCCGTGGAGTGCTCCACGGCAGAGGCATGGCGATGTGCCGGAAAACGGAAGGGCGCTGGAGGATGGCCAGCATGAACCACAGCGTCCTGGAAATGGACGCCAGGCTCACAGGCAAATAAGCGCAGAAGAGCACAACCAGCAGTGTGCTAAAATTTTGAGGCTGTACTTACCTCGGAAACACAGGAAATTGCCGTGAAAATCAGCCGGGAAGACGTGTTGCGCGTTGCGGAGCTGGCCTATTTGGACCTGACCGACGCCGAGCTGGAGACGTACCGCGCGCAAATCGACGAGATTCTGGAATACATCGGGAAGCTCAACGAACTGGATACGTCCAAGGTTGAGCCCATGGCGCAAGTGTTAAGCGAGCAGCAGACCGTGGATGCGACATTGCGCGAGGATTTGGTCGTGCCGTGCGCCGTGGCGGAAGATGTGCTACAGCACGCGCCCGATCCCGAGGCGCCGTATTTTCGTGTTCCCAAAGTCATCGAAAGATAGTCAGTTCTGAGTTTTCTGTTTTCCGTACAGAAAGGAATTAGCCTCAAAGAGACTGGGTTGGGAATCTGAGTGAACAGCTATCAGTAACCTCGACCTTCTTCTCTTTACTGACAACTGAGCACTGAGAACTGATGGAATGACCACGAACTGGACCATAGACGGCGTAAAAGAAGCGCTGGCGGCGAAGAAGATTTCGGCGCGGGAACTGGCGGCGGAGTTTTATAAGCGGATTGACGCGCGCAATCCTGAACTGAATGCGTATCTTGCGCTGACGCCGGAGCGCGCGCGCCGCCAGGCGGAAAAGATCGATGCGTTGGTCGCGGCAGGAGGCGAACTGCCTCCGTTGGCAGGGGTACCCGTGGCGATCAAGGACGTCATCAGCACGCGCGGCACGAGAACGACCTGCGGGTCGAAGATTTTGGGGAACTACATTCCGCCTTACGACGCAACCGCGGTGGAGCGTCTGGAAGCGGCTGGTGCGGTAATTCTCGGCAAGACCAATTGCGATGAGTTCGCGATGGGCAGCTCAAACGAGAACTCCGCGTACGGACCGGTGAAAAACCCAAATGCGCTGGAGCGGGTGCCGGGAGGATCGAGCGGTGGGTCGGCAGCCGCTGTCGCGGCGGGCTTAGCCGTGGCCTCCCTGGGAACAGACACCGGAGGCTCGATCCGGCAACCGGGGTCATTTTGCGGAATCCCGGCGATGATGGGCAGCTACGGGCGGGTTTCGCGTTACGGATTGATAGCCTTTGCCTCTTCGCTGGACCGGATTGGGCCGTTCGCAGGCAAAGTGAGAGACGTCGCCGCGATTCTACGGACGATTGCCGGGCGGGACCCGCATGATTCGACCTCGACAACGGCTCCAGTGCCCGATTATTGCTCCGAACTGGGAAAACCGGTGAAGGGCCTGCGCCTGGGAATTCCGAAAGACTATTTTGGCGCAGGCATGGACGACGGAGTCCGGCAAAAAATCGAAGTTGGCATCGCGCTGTTCCAAAAATTGGGCTGCGAGCTGGTGGACATCCGCATGCCGCACACAGATTACGCGATCGCGGCGTATTACATCATCGCGACGGCGGAAGCCAGCTCGAACCTGGCTCGGTACGACGGTGTGCGCTATGGATTGCGCGTGGAGGACGATTCGCTGCTGGCGATGTACCGCAAGACACGCGGGGCGGGTTTTGGGCCGGAAGTGAAGCGGCGGATCGTGCTCGGCACCTACGTGCTGTCGGCAGGCTACTACGACGCTTACTACTTGAAGGGGCAAAAAGTCCGGGGATTGATCGCCCAGGATTTCCGCGACGCGTTCAGCAAGGTGGATGCGATTCTGACCCCTACTTCCCCGGTTCCCCCATTTCAATTGGGAGAGCGGACGAGCGACCCACTCCAGATGTATCTTGCTGATATATATACAGTTACAGGATCGCTGGCGGGCGTGCCCGGGATGTCGGTGCCGTGCGGGAAGATTTGCGGCAAGCTTCCGGTTGGCTTGCAAATCTTTGGGCCAGCATTTGGTGAGGCAAAGGTTCTGCAATTGGCGGACGCTTTTGAACGGGCAGGTGGAGCAGAAGTTTGAGTTACCGCTGACGTGCGATTGAGATTGTGCCACCCCTTCAGACCATCACCGAAAACCTAGCACGTGCGCAGAAAGAATTTTTGTCCGCCGCCGATGCGATCTCCGCGGAACGTTGGCATGTGAGCCCGGGCGAAGACAGATGGTCCGCTTGCGAAGTAGCAACCCATTTGATCATGGTGGAGCGCACCATCCTTCGCGGAACAGATAAACTTCTGCAGAAGCCCCCGCAGTCCTTGCCCTTTTTCAAGCGGTTGCATATGCCGATGGCTTTGGTGGAATCTCGGTTGATCAAGCTCAAGAGTCCGATTCCACTCGATCCGGAAATGGCCGCACCAAAAGAAGAGATGCTGGCGCAGCTGAGGGAAGTGCGAGGCCGCAGTTTGTCTTTCTTGGAGGAAACCAAAGGGCGGGACCTTAGCAAATACCACATGCCGCATCCCTTTCTAGGGGTGTTAAACGGGTATGAATGGTTTCAGATGATCGCTTTGCACCAGTTGCGTCACACCAAGCAAATACGGGAAATTGCCGCAGCCCTACCGAAAACCGTAACAAGTTTGCAAAAGTAGAACATTTTTACCGCTTCGAATCAATTTGCTTTCCTTTCGTACTAGCAAAAAGGGCAGTGGAAAAGTGTGCGCAAAGGCCGATTTTCCTGGACTTTAGAAAGAAAGTACTAGGTGAAAGGTTCCTGGCCCAAAGAACGGAACTACTATTGCTCGGAGTTCGTAAGAACAAATAAGATGCAATCAGCATCTAACGGAGTAGCAGAGCAAGGTGAGTGGTCCCGGGAGCAAGGCCATGGTTACCGTGAAGTCGAGCCAGAAAATCTTCACCGATTCGGAAGTCGCCACTTTGACGGGGATTTGTGTCGAACACCTGCACAATTTCGCCAAGAGCCGTCACCTGGGATTCATCGCTCGCGCGGCAGAAGCCGCAGGGATTAATGCGGACCAGTGGCTGTTCACGCTTTCCGACTTGATGATCCTGGTCACGCTTTTCCCAAAGTGCTCACACTAAGCCTGCAAAATTAAATTAAAGATTCGCATGGCTCTCCAGTGTTGGAGAGCCATGCGTGTTTTTGGGGAGTCGATGAAGGTTGCGAGCCCGGAAGAGACGGGCGTATGCTCGCAATTGGGGCAGCAAAAGGCGTATGGGCGTGCATCAAACCATAAAAAGAGCCGCGGAGGGATGTTTCGGGTGATGTTCCGGATTCCTGCAATTGCCGGTTGCGTTTTCTGGCTGACCGTAGTCAGCGTGGTAGCCCAAAGCTTCTCGTCTAACCCAAGCCCTGCCCAGGAGCAAAGCGGGACGCAGACACAGACCGCGGACAAATCGACGCCAGAGAACAAACACGCTCTGCCGCGCGGGAAGAAACTGGTCTTGAAAGACGGCACGTACCAATTGGTGCGAAATTACGAACGGAATGGCGACCGGGTCCGCTACTTCAGCTCGGAGCGGGGCGATTGGGAAGAAATTCCTGCGGCGTTGGTGGATTGGGACGCTACGGCCAAAGCGGAAGCGGCGGCCGCCACCGAAGACGATGCTCTTGCAAAGAAGATCCACAAGCAAGAGCAAGAACAGCAAATTGTGACCGTGATGGACGTCGATGCGAGCTTGCAAGTGGCCCCAGGGGTCTTTCTGCCCCCCGGGGAAGGGATGTTTATCATCAACGGGAAAAGCGTGACACCGCTGGAGCAGGCCGGATCGCAGATCAGCACGGATAAGAAGCAGTTTCTCAAGCAGGTTCTGTCGCCGATTCCGATTGTTCGGAGCAAACAGAATATTGAAATTCCGGGGGGACACGCCAAGGTGCGGATAACCAATGCGCAGGTGGAGTTTTATCTGCGCGAAGCTCCGCCCGACCCTGATCGCACGAGCCCCATCGTAAAGAGCAGCCGGCCAGGAGAGTCCGGGCCAGAAGTGGAACTGGTCAAGGCTACGGTCAAAGGGAACAAGCGGCAATTGGAATCCATCATGAGCCTGTTCGGCGAAAAGATGGAAGAGAAACGGGCGACGATCTCCCTGGAAAGATGGGAAATCGCGCCAACCGTGTATCGATTCACGCTGAGCGAGCCGCTCCCTGCGGGCGAATACGCGTTAGCGGAAATCCTCCCGGATGGAATGAACCTGTTCGTGTGGGACTTTGGCGTGGACACATCTTCTGCGGCGAAGGCCCCGGCTTCTGCGAACAAAAACCAATAATTTCATCCGCAGATTGCCCAATTGAAAATGAAAGGCTCGCTGGTCGGGCGCTTTCCAGCGTGGATTCTTAAGTGTGGTGGGTTTCGGCGGGGGCAGCGGCTAGGGTATCCCGAAACAAACTGAGAACATCGGAAATGCGAAAGGGCTTCTGTAAGAACCCAGGCTCGCCCGGAACTGCGATCCCTTGCGAGGATTCCATTAGATCGCCGGTCATGTAAATGATTGCGGGCTTCTGGGACCCGGCGGATTGGAGAATGCGGGCGGCAGCTTCGCGGCCATCCACAAAGAACCCGCCGGAAGAAAGATGCAAATCGCAGAGGAATAAATCGTAGCCGGATTTCCGCACACAGGCGAGAGCCTCTTCTTCGGTGGCAGCGGAATCGACGCGCAAGCCATTTGCCGACAGGCCTTCGTGCAAAAGCATGCGGATGCTTTCCTCGTCGTCGAGCACGAGGACGCTGCGCCCGCGGAGGATCTCCGCTGCCGTCGGTGCCGAAGTCGAGGGGATTTGCGCGGGTTCTGTAGGAACTGGGCGGGACTCGGAAAGTTCTGCGGGGGCAATCGGCAAATAAACGGTAAAGGCCGACCCTCCCGCCGGGAGAGACTCGGCTTCGATCGTTCCGCCATGTTCACGAATGATGGACATGCAGATGCTAAGGCCGAGGCCGGTGCCGCCGCCGGGGCGCTTGGTGGTATAGAAGGGATCGAAGATGTGCGGAAACGCATCAGGACGGATGCCAACTCCATCATCCTGAAAAGCCACCGTCACGCGGTCGCCGGTCTTGCCAAGGCGAATCTGGAGACGCCCCGAATCCCGAACCTCCCGGATGGCCTGCTCCGCATTGGTAACAAGATTGAGGAAAACCTGGACCAACTGGTTGGCATCCCCGATGACCCCTGGAAAGTCCGGCTGTGCGTGGAAATCCACCTCGATAGCGTTGCGCCTCAGGGAATGCTCGTGCAACTGGAGCGTGCGCTCGATGAGATTGCTGACATCGAGCGACCTTTTCTGAGGAGAAGCGGGACGGGAAAACTCGAGGAGGTTTTGGACGATACGGGCGGCGCGCCGCGCTTGGCGGTGGGTGAGCTCGAGCTGACGTTTCATGGACTCATTGCTCGGGACACGCTCGCGCAGAAGTTCAGTCACTCCCAGGATAGCCGTAAGAGGATTGTTCAATTCGTGGGCGACGCCGGCCAGCATCTGCCCCATGGCCGCGAGTTTCTCGGCCTGGATGAGCTGCTCCTCGAGGCGCTTGATATCGGTAACGTCGCGGCCGGAAAGCACCACCCCTTCGATATTGCCGCGTTCGTCGGAAAGCGGGCTAAAGTTGAAGAGAATGCGGCGCCAATCTCCCTGCTTGTGGCGCACGCGCAGCTCCAAGGATGCGAAGTTCTGCTTGCCCGCAAGGATGTCATTGTAAACGGAAAGAGCCGCGGGCAAATCCTCAGGATGCGTGCGGCCGCCGAATTCCATGTGTTGCGCTTCTTCGAGAGTATAGCCCAAGACCTCATAACAACGGGGACTGACGAAGGTGTAGTGAGATGCGGTGTCCAGAACAAGGATGAGGTCGGGAAAGTTATCGACGAGGCGGCGGGCAAATTCCTGCTGTTGGTGAAGGCGCCGCTCCATCTCGCGGCGCTCGGTGATGTCGACAATGGCGCCCTGATAACGAACAACTCTCCCGGTGTTGTCTCGAACCGCCGCGGCGGAATTCAGGCAGACAATGGAACTGCCGTCCTTTCGCAGAAGAGTAATTTCGCGGCCCTGAACCACAGGATAGCGTTCGACTTGCTCCATCAAACTCTTGCGCTCGGCGCGATCGACGAGGATTTCCGGCACTTCACGCTTGAGCAGTTCTTCCTTCGATTCGTAGCCAAGCATCCGGACCAGAGCCGGATTCGCGTCCAGAATCTTGCCTTCCGGCGTAGCGATATAGATGCCTTCCTGAAGCGTTTCAAAAAGTTCGGTAAAGCGGGTTTCGTTCCTTCGGAGAGCGGAAACATCACGGGCGAGAACAGTTACGCCCTGGATGGTGTCATCCCGGAGCATGGCATGAGCCACGCAATCAAAATAAAATGGGGAAACCTGGTTCTTCAAACGGACCTGGACGACTCCGGTCCAATGGCGCCGCTCGAGGAAACGAGGCATGGCGCGTTCCACCAAGTCCTGCCCCTGACCGTTGCTCTCCTCAACGAACTCACTGAGTGGCTTCCCGATGAGTTGAGCAAAAGGAGTCTGCACGAGATCGGAAAAGCTCCGATTGGCGGCCCGGATTTTTCCGTCCAAGGTGACGGCCAGGAGGACGTCGTCGAAGGAGTCAATCAAATCCCGGTAGCCCTGCTGGGAACGGGAAATCATGTCGAAAAGCTGGTCGAGCTGCTTTTCGCTCGGAGGCTGCGAGTCGCGCTCCTCCAAGCCACGGATGAGCCCGCGAAGCTCGGAAATCTCCCGAGTCTTTCTCCAGAGATACAAGCTGAAAAGCGCCACCAAGACCACCAAGCCGATGGGCAGTGCCTCGAAGCGATGAGCGAGAGAACGGATCGAGCCCCAAGAGGTCCACGCGTAGGCCAGGACGAGCAAGAAAAGCACAATAAACGTGAGTTTCCACAGCTCATTTTGTCGCTTCTCGAACTGATCCAGTTGGGACGCAATGGTGGGGCGGCGGTCACCATCTGAAGGTGATCCGCCAGCGACCCGCGAAACGCGTTGTCCGTTATCGGGCATCGTCAGAAACACTACCTCATGGATTCAGACTTGCATCCGCGTGCAAATGAGCACTCTTTAGATTTTAAGAACTCCGGTAGGAGTTCAGCAATGAAGGCAATAAGGCAGGGTTCCTGCCAGATACCTGTACAGCATACGGCCTAAATAGCAACGGCGTCCAAGCTTGTGCCAGGACGCCGTTGGGCTTTGAATTCAGCCTCAGTTTGCCGCGAAGAGCGGTCGTTGTTAGCCCTCGGTGGCAGCGTCAGCTTCCGTGTCCTTCTGTAGGAAGTCCAGAGCCGCAGCTTCCTCGGCGGTAAGCTCGGCAGCCTCGGGAATTTCCTCAACTGGAACAGGCGCAGGCATTTCCGTCAGCAACTGAATGCCCCGGTAATGCTCGAGGCCCGTTCCAGCAGGAATGAGGCGGCCCATGATGACGTTTTCCTTGAGCCCACGGAGATAGTCCACCTTGCCCGCAACGGCAGCTTCGGTGAGGACGCGCGTGGTCTCCTGGAAGCTGGCGGCCGAGATGAACGAGTCGGTCGAGAGCGACGCCTTGGTGATGCCAAGGAGCAACGGGCGGCCCGTTGCAGGACGTCCACCGTTGCCGATGACGCGGTCGTTCTCCTCGCGGAAGCGGAACTTGTCCACTTGCTCTTCGAGGAGGAACGTGGTGTCGCCCACGTCTTCGACTTTGACCCAGCGCATCATCTGCCGCGCGATGGTCTCGATGTGCTTGTCGTTGATGTTCACGCCCTGGAGGCGGTAGACCTCTTGGATGGCGTTGACCAAGTAAGCCTGCGTGAATTTTTCGCCAAGCACCGCGAGCAAGTCATGCAGATTGAGCGGCCCGTCGATGAGCGCTTCGCCAGCCTTGACGTGGTCGCCTTCCTGAACGTTGATGTGCACGCCGCGCGGGATCGAGTATTCCTTGGTGGTCTTGCCATCCTCGCTCTCGACGTAGATTTTGCGCATGCCCTTGGCGATTTCGCCGTACCGAACCGCGCCGTCGATTTCGCTGATGACGGCCGGATCCTTGGGCTTGCGGGTCTCGAAGAGCTCGACGACGCGCGGGAGACCGCCGGTGATGTCCTTGGTCTTGGTGGTTTCGCGCGGAATCTTCGCGAGCACGTCGCCGGCCTGCACCTCGTCGCCATCCTTGACCATCAAATGGGCGCGGGAAGGCATGAGGTACTTCTTGCGGACCTTGCCGGAAGAATCGCGAACAAGAATCGCCGGCTGATGCTTTTCATCGCCGGGCGGCAGTGTGACCACGTCCTGCGAGAGGCCGGTCACTTCGTCCACCTGCTCTTCGATCGTCAAGCCGGGACGCAGGTCGTCAAACTTCACGTCGCCGGCGGTTTCAGTGAGGATCGAGAACGTAAACGGATCCCATTCCGCCAGGATCTGGCCGTGAGTAACGTGTTCGCCGTTTTGCACGCGGAGGCGCGCGCCGTACACGACGTGGTAGCGCTCCTTTTCGCGGCCCTTTTCATCGACGATGGCGATGAGGCCGGAACGGTTCATGGCAATGGAAGTGCCACCGCGGCCCTCAACGAACTTGAGGTCCACGAATTTGACCACGCCGTTGTTGCGCGCTTCGAGAGTAGAGCGCTCGGATACGCGCGTAGCGGTTCCACCGATGTGGAAGGTGCGCATGGTGAGCTGCGTGCCCGGTTCGCCGATGGACTGCGCGGCGATGACGCCGACGGCTTCGCCGAGCTCGACCATTCGGCCGGTGGCCAGGTTGCGCCCGTAGCACAGCGCGCAAACGCCGCGCCGGGATTCGCAGGTAAGCACGGAGCGAATGCGCACGCGCTCGATACCCGCGGCCTGCACTTGATTAGCAAGCTCCTCGGTGATTTCTTGGTTGACGTCGACGATGATCGTGCCCTCAAAGTCCTTGATTTTATCAAGGGAGACGCGGCCGACGATGCGGTCGCGCAGCGGTTCGACTTCAACGCCGGCTTCGATGATGGGTTCGACGTAAATGCCGTCGCTGGTGCCGCAGTCGAACTCATTGATGATGACGTCCTGTGCGACGTCCACGAGGCGGCGGGTCAGGTAGCCAGAGTCAGCGGTTTTCAGCGCCGTATCGGCCAAGCCCTTGCGCGCGCCGTGCGTGGAGATGAAGTACTCCAACACCGTGAGGCCTTCGCGGAAGTTCGAAGTGATGGGCGTCTCGATGACTTCGCCGGAAGGCTTGGCCATCAAGCCGCGCATGCCGGAAAGCTGGCGAATCTGCTGCTTCGAGCCGCGGGCTCCCGAGTCGGCCATGACGTAAACGGGGTTGATGTTGCCTTCCTTGTCCTGCCCTTCGAGTGCTTTGAACATTTCGTCGGCAACTTTTTCGGTGACGTCGCCCCAGATGGCGATGACCTTGTTGTAGCGCTCGCCGTTGGTGATGGCGCCGTCCAAATATTGCTGCTGGACCTTGACGCCTTCTTTTTCGGCGGTGTCCACGAGCTTGTACTTGTCGCTGGGGATAAACATGTCATCGATACCGATGGAGATGCCGGACTTGGTAGCGTAGGTGAAGCCCAGCGCCTTCAGGTGATCGAGCAGGACGACGGTGTCCGTGAGACCAAACCGCAAGTAGGCGTAGTAAACGAGCTGCTGAATTCCCTTCTTCTTCAGCAAGCCGTTCACGAAGGGGAACTTTTCCGGCAAGTGCGAATTGAAAATGACGCGGCCGACGGTGGTCTGGATGAACTGGCGCTCCATCCTCACCGGTTCGGTGTGCGTCACGTCCTGGTTGTCATACGCCGTGGTGAGGTCGATGACTTCACCCGTATAGCGCAAGCGAATCGGCGTAAGCAGTTCGACTTCGCCCGCTTCGAGCGCGAGAATCACATCCTCGGTCAAACCGAACACGCGGCCTTCGCCCTTCGCGCCCGGTTTGTTCTTGGTCAAGTAATAGATACCGAGAACCATGTCCTGTGACGGCACCGCGAGCGGCAAGCCGTGCGCAGGGGACAGAATGTTGCGCGAACTGAGCATGAGCACCGACGCTTCAACCTGCGATTCGGGCGACAGTGGAATGTGCACGGCCATTTGGTCGCCGTCAAAGTCCGCGTTGAAGGCCGTGCAGACCAGCGGGTGGATGCGGATGGCCTTGCCTTCGACCAGCGTCGGCTCGAACGCCTGAATGCCGAGGCGGTGCAGGGTGGGAGCACGGTTCAGCAGAACCGGGTGCTCGCGAATCACGTCTTCGAGAATATCCCAAACGACGGATTCCTGCTGTTCGACCATTTCCTTGGCTTGCTTGATGGTGGTGCAATGGCCCTGGGCTTCAAGCTTGTGATAGATAAACGGCTTAAAGAGCTCGAGCGCCATTTTCTTCGGCAAACCGCACTGATTGAGCTTCAGTTCCGGACCGACCACGATGACGGAGCGGCCGGAGTAGTCCACGCGCTTGCCGAGCAAGTTCTGACGGAAACGGCCCTGCTTGCCCTTGAGCGTGTCGGACAAGGACTTGAGCGGGCGGTTGTTCGTGCCGCGGAGCACGCGGCCGCGGCGTCCATTGTCAAACAGCGCGTCGACAGCTTCCTGGAGCATGCGCTTTTCGTTGCGCACGATGACGTCCGGCGCGTGCAATTCCATGAGCTTCTTCAACCGGTTATTGCGGTTGATGACGCGGCGATAGAGATCGTTCAAGTCCGAAGTTGCAAAGCGGCCGCCGTCCAGTGGAACCAGCGGGCGCAACTCCGGCGGAAGCACCGGAATCACGTCGAGAATCATCCACTCAGGCTTGTTGCCGCTCTTGCGGAAGGCTTCCAGCACTTTCAGACGCTTGGCATACTTGATGCGCTTCTGAAGCGACGGATCGACCTTCATCTTCTCGCGGAGTTCATCGGCGAGCTTGTCCACTTCCACGCGCCGGAGTAGTTCCTTGATGGCTTCCGCGCCCATTTTGGCCGTGAACTGGCCGGGATATTCCTTTTGCAATTCGCGGTACTTTTCTTCCGGCAGAACTTCGCGTTCGCGCAGCACAGCGACCTCGGCAGGATCGACGACGACGAACGCCTCGAAGTACAGAATGCGCTCGAGGTCGCGCATGGAAATGTCCAGCAAGTAGCCGATGCGGCTGGGCAAGCCTTTGAAGAACCACACGTGGGAGCAGGGCGATGCTAGTTCGATGTGGCCGAGGCGCTCGCGGCGGACTTTGCTGAGCGTGACTTCCACGCCGCACTTATCGCAGATAACGCCGCGGTGCTTCATCCGCTTGTACTTGCCGCACAGGCACTCCCAATCCGTGACGGGGCCAAAGATTTTGGCGCAGAACAGACCGTCGCGCTCGGGCTTGAACGTGCGGTAGTTGATGGTCTCCGGCTTGGTGACTTCGCCGTGCGACCAGGAGCGAATTTTTTCCGGACTCGCCAAGCTGATGCGAATGGAATCAAAATCCGCGATCAAGCTGGCGCGATCATAAGGGCTGCTGCGATACAAGGTTGTTTCCTTCCTCCCCGGCTTTCGCCAGGGACGCGGGCCGATGCTGCCTTGACCCGGCTGAGAACCCGACTACGGAAAACTACGAACTCACTCGTCTACAACAAACGAATTCTGCCTAATCCGCTGCCTTTTCCAGCGTCGGCTTCTGCCGCTTCATCAGCTCAACGTCCAGGCAGAGCGACTGCAACTCACGCACGAGCACGTTAAACGACTCCGGCACCCCCGGCTCGATGCCCGGCTCGCCCTTGACGATGGCCTCGTAAATCTTGGCGCGGCCATAGACGTCGTCGGACTTCGCCGTGAGCAACTCCTGCAAAATGTGCGCGGCACCATACGCTTCCAGCGCCCAGACTTCCATTTCGCCGAAGCGTTGGCCGCCGAACTGCGCCTTGCCGCCGAGCGGCTGTTGGGTAATGAGCGAGTATGGCCCGATGGAACGCGCGTGAATCTTGTCGTCAACAAGATGCGAGAGTTTGAGCATGTAGATGTAGCCGACCGTAACCGGCTGGTCGAACTGGTCGCCGGTCATGCCGTCGAAGAGGTTGATCTTGCCGGCATTCGGCAATCCTGCGACTTCCAGCAAGTGGCGGATTTCCGGCTCGCGCGCGCCGTCGAACACCGGCGTAGCGAACGGAATGCCTTCGCGGAAGCCTTCGGCGTATTCGAGCAGCTCGTCGTCGCTGAGCTTAGCCACGACTTTCCACACCGCCGTGTCGGTAAACACTTCCTTAAACCAGCGGCGCAGAGCCTCAGCTTTCACTTCCTTGCTGAGCAGGCGCTTCAAGCTGTGGCCCAGCTCTTTCGACGCCCAGCCAAGGTGCGTTTCCAAAATCTGGCCGACGTTCATACGCGAAGGAACACCCAGCGGATTCAGAACGATCTCGACGGGAGTTCCGTCGGGCATGTACGGCATGTCTTCCTGGGGCACGATGCGGGCAATCACGCCCTTGTTGCCGTGGCGGCCGGCCATTTTGTCGCCAATGGACAGCTTGCGCTTCATGGCGATGTACACTTTGACCAGCTTGATGACGCCCGGCGGCAGTTCGTCGCCCTTCTTAAGTTTTTCCTTGCGCTCTTCGGTGATCTTGCGCAGCACATCGATCTGGCGCGAAGTCATTTCCTCGACTTCCTCGATCTTTTCGATGAGCAGCGGATCCTTTTCGTTGAGCTTCAGGCGCTTGAGGTTGCGCGTGGTGATTTTTTCGATCAGTTCCCGCGTCAGCTCGGTGCCCTTGGTCAACAGGCGCTTGTTGGTCTTTTCGTCGTGCAAGTCGGCCTGCAAAACCTTGCCGCCGAGCAGGTCCGAGAGGCGCTTGAGGCGCTCGTCGGTCAGGATGCGGATTTCATCCGCCAGGTTCTTTTCCAGCTTGAAAACCTGGGTGGCTTCGATGGCTTTGTGGCGCTCGTCCTTCTCTCCGCCCTTGCGGGTGAAGATTTTCACGTCCACGATGGTGCCTTCGATGCCGGGCGGGCAGTAGAGCGAAGCGTCACGCACGTCGCCGGCCTTCTCGCCGAAGATAGCGCGCAGCAGCTTCTCTTCCGGGGTCAGCGTGGTTTCGCCCTTCGGCGTAACTTTGCCTACCAGAATGTCACCCGGCTTGATGACCGCGCCGATGCGGATGACGCCGCTTTCGTCGAGATTGCGGAGGAACGATTCGCCGATGTTGGGAATGTCCCGCGTGACCTCTTCGGGACCCAGCTTGGTGTCGCGCGCTTCGATTTCATATTCCTCGATGTGGATCGAGGTGTAGTAATCGTCCTTCACCAACTTTTCGCTGACGAGGATGGCGTCTTCAAAGTTGTATCCGCGCCACGGCACGAAGGCCACGAGGACATTGCGCCCAAGGGCTAGCTCGCCACTCTCGGTGCAAGGACCGTCGGCAAGCACTTGTCCTTTCTTCACGCGGTCGCCGACGCGCACCAACGGTTTCTGGTTGATGCAAGTGTTCTGGTTCGAGCGCTTGAATTTGATGAGCTGGTAGATGTCCGCGCCCACTTCGCGGCTCAGCACGCCGGAGTGATCGGATTCCACGCGCACGATGATGCGCTCGGAGTCGACCTGGTCTACGATGCCTTCGCGCTTGCACAGCACGACCGCGCCGGAATCGCGCGCGGTAACGCGTTCCATGCCGGTGCCAACCAGCGGCGCTTCGCCACGAATTAGCGGCACAGCCTGGCGCTGCATGTTGGAACCCATCAACGCGCGGTTCGCGTCATCGTTTTCAAGGAACGGAATCAAGCTGGCGGCCACGGAAACGAGCTGCTTCGGTGAGACGTCGACATAGTCGACTTCTTCGCGGCTCTTCAGCACAAAGTTGCCGGCCTGCCGGCAGTTCACGAGTTCGGTGGTAATGCGCAGCTTCTCGTCCAAAGCGACGTTGGCCTGCGCAACGACGTATTTGTCTTCTTCCCAAGCCGAGAGGTAGAAGCAATACGGCTCGTACACTACCTTGCGGCGCTTCAGTTCTTCGTTGAGCTCCTCGACCTTGTCGCGTTCGACAATTTCGCCAGCCTTGAATTCGCTGTCGCCGGCATTGACGATCTGCACGTAGTCGATGATTCGGCCGCCCTTGACCTTGCGATAGGGCGACTCGATGAAGCCGTAATCGTTGATGCGCGCAAAGCAGCTCAACGAACTGATCAACCCGATGTTCGGGCCTTCCGGCGTTTCAATGGGACAGATGCGCCCGTAGTGCGTCGGGTGAACGTCGCGGACTTCGAATCCTGCGCGCTCGCGCGAGAGGCCGCCCGGCCCAAGAGCCGAAAGGCGCCGCTTGTGCGTGATTTCGCTGAGCGGGTTGGTCTGGTCCATGAACTGGCTGAGCTGCGACGAACCGAAAAATTCTCGAATCGCTGCCATGACCGGCTTGGCGTTCACCAAGTCGTGCGGCATGGCCGTGGACATTTCCTGATACACGCTCATCTTTTCCTTGATGGCGCGTTCCATGCGGACCAGGCCGATGCGGAACTGGTTTTCAAGCAGTTCACCTACCGCGCGTACGCGGCGGTTGCCAAGGTGGTCGATGTCATCCACCACGCCGATGTTCTTGCGCAGCTTGAAGAGATATTTGATTGCCGCGACGAAGTCCGGCGTGTCGAGCGTGCGATTGTCGAGCGGCGTGTCCAGCCCCATCTTGATGTTGAACTTCAAGCGGCCGACGCGGCTGAAATCATATTTGCGCGGATCGAAGAACATGCCGCGGAACAGGTTCGTGGCGGTCTCCAGCGTCGGAGGATCGCCCGGACGCAGCTTGCGATAGATTTCGATGAGCGCTTCTTTCGAAGAGCGGATGGCGTCTTTGTCCAGCGTGCGCGAAAGGACGACGCCGATGTCATCGCGCTCCGGGAAGAACACGTCAACTTCGGTGATGCCCGCCTCGGCAAACGCTTGCCAAAACTCGGCCGTCAACGGCTTGTTGGCCTCGAGCAGCACTTCGCCGGTCTGGCGGTTGACCACGTCTGCGACGCTATACGCGCCTTCCAGGTCGGCGAGAGCCGCGCGCACCTGCGAAATCTTGGCCTTGATCAGTTCCTTGAAGAGCGTTTCCGTGATGCGCTTGTGCGCTCCGACAATTAATTCATCCGATTTCGGATTGCGAATTTCATGCGTCAGCTTGCGGTCGACGATGCCCGGCGAAACGTTCCAGAAAAGGTCCTTGTCGCGCAGCGAAATGCGCTCCACCTGGTAGAACGTCCGCAAAATGTCTTCGTTCGACTTCATTCCCAATGCGCGCAGGAAAATCGAGCCGAGGAATTTGCGTTTGCGATCGATGCGCACGTAGAGAATGTTCTTGGTGTCGTATTCGAATTCCACCCACGACCCGCGATAAGGAATAATTTTGCCCAGGAAGTAGGTGCGGTTGTTGGCGCTCTCGAAAAACACGCCTGGGGAGCGGTGCAATTGCGAAACGATGACGCGCTCCGTCCCGTTGATGATGAACGTGCCGTTTTCCGTCATCAGCGGGATATCGCCGTAGAAAACTTCCTGTTCCTTGATGTCGCGAATGGTCTTCGCGCCGGTGTCGGGATCTTTGTCGTAAATCGTCAGACGAATGGTGACGCGCAGCGGCGCGGAGTAGGTCATCCCGCGCTCCTGGCACTCGTTCACGTCGTATTTCAACTGCATGGCCACCGGGTCGCCACACTTGTTGCAAAAAGTGGGCGTGTTCCTGTTGAACGTGCCGCACTTGTGGCAGATGACATCCCCGGTCTGATACGGATTGGTGACAACGGACGCGCCGCAGTTCCGGCAAGTGGCGCGCAAGTGATGCAAGCCCTTCAAGTTGCCGCACTTGCACTCCCAGTTCCCAATCGAGTAGTCCACGAACTCCAACTGCGACATCTCGCGGAAATCCTTGATTGGAAACACCGACGTAAACACCGACTGAAGCCCGCCGTCCTCGCGCTCGCTCGGCAGCAGATCCATCTGCAGGAAGCGCTGATAGGACTTCATCTGGACTTCAATCAGGTTGGGAATCTGAATCGAGCCCTGGATTTTCGCGAAATCCAGACGCTGGCGCTCCCGGACGTGCTGATTGGTATTCGACATTTGCGGTTCTACCTCATCCCTTTCGGGCAGGGTGCGGAAATACTCGGAAAAGACACGTAACCGCCGCGCGGTCCGACTTGCCCGAAGTCAGCGCGCACACGGCTACAGGCGCTCCATGCGGAGCGCGCGAAGTTGTAACAATCCCAGCCTTGACGTGCGTAGGTAATGCCCTCTGGCGCTGCCTCTCGCCCGATAGGTAGCGCCGGTCCAGAACCCTTGTCAGAGCGAAACTACTTAATTTCCACTTTGGCGCCGGCTTCTTCGAACTTCTTCTTGATGGCCGCGGCCTCGTCCTTGTTGACGCCCTCTTTGACGGTCTTTGGCGCGCCATCCACCAGATCCTTGGCTTCCTTCAAGCCGAGGCTAGTGACTTCGCGAACCGCCTTAATGACGTTGATCTTGTTGCCGCCAACATCGGTGAGCACGACGGTGAACTCCGTCTTCTCTTCCGCTGGGGCTGCGCCGCCACCGGCTGCTGCCCCGCCGCCGCCCGCCGCCACCACTGTGGCTGCGGCTGCAGAGACGCCGAAGGCTTCTTCCATCTTCTTCACGAGATCCGACGCCTCAAGCAGCGTCAGCCCCTTGATTTCTTCCAGGATCGTATCTACTTTCGACATGACTCGTTCCTCTCCTCTCAAATCTAAAAAATAAACTTACTGAGCCGCATCGGGAGCCGGTGCTGCGCCGCCCCCGGCGGACCCAAACTTGTTCGCCTTGATGGCTTCGTTCACGGTTACCGCGACGTTGCGCGGCAGCGCGTTCAAGGCCATCGCAATCCGCTGCGCCGGTGCGTTCAGCAGGAACATGATCTTGCTGATCAACTCTTCCTTTGACGGCAGATTGGCGAGCTGCTTGATCTCCTCAATGGAAATCACGCGCCCTTCCACCACGCCGGACTTGAACTGAAACGCCGGAACGTCTTTTGCGATCTTGGTGAGCGCCTTCGCCAGCGCCACCGGATCGGTTTCCGTGTAGGCGATGGAATTCGTGCCGCTCAGGTTCTTAAGCAGATTCTCTGCTGGCGTGCCCGTGCCGGCACGCTCCGCCAGAGTGTTCTTCACCACTTTGTATTTACCGCCCGCGGCCTGCACTGCGCGGCGGAGTTTGGTGTCGTCCTCGACCGTGATGCCCTGGAACGTCGTGAGAATGACGGTCGAGACTTTGGCAAGCTCGTTTTTCAGCTTGTCCAGGTCCTGCTGCTTTTCGCTGCGTTTCTTCATAAATTCGCTCCGCTAAACTAGCGCGCGTTACGCGGCCGTTGCCAGCGCCTCCGCTTCGGCCAGGTCGATGGTGATGCCCGGCCCCATGGTCGAGGTCAATGTGATTTTCTTGACGTACTTGCCCTTGGCCGCCGCAGGCTTCGCTTTCACCACCGCATCGATGACGGCGTGTGCGTTTTCCACCAGCTTTGGCGCGTCGAATTGAATCTTGCCGATGGCGCAATGCACGATCCCAGCTTTATCGACACGAAATTCCACTTTGCCCGCTTTCACTTCCTTGATGGCTTTGGCTACCTCAAACGTGACCGTGCCGGTCTTGGGGTTGGGCATCAAGCCCCGCGGCCCGAGCACCTTACCGAGCTTGCCGGCCGAACGCATCATGTCCGGAGTGGCGATTACGGCGTCAAAATCCGTCCAGCCTTCCATGATTTTCTGCACCACGTCGTCGCCACCTACGAAATCCGCTCCGGCGTCCTGCGCTTCGCGAACTTTCTCGCCACCAGCAATCACCAGCACGCGCACGGTCTTGCCCAATCCGTTCGGCAAGCCGACCGTCCCGCGAACCACCTGGTCGGAATGCTTCGGGTCCACACCCAGGTTGATGGCCAGCTCCACGGTTTCGTTGAACTTCGCGTGGTGCACTTTCTTCAAAAGCTCGGCGGCTTCGCTGAGCTTATACGGGCGCGCTTCCACTTTTTTGCGCGCATTCTCCACGTGTTTCCCTGATTTCTTCATCGCTACTACTCCGTTCGATCCGTAGCGCCTGACCTTCTAGGCTTCCACGACTTCCAGACCCATGTTGCGCGCCGTGCCCATCACGGTACGCACCGCGGAGTCCAGATTGGTGGTGTTGAGATCGACAAGCTTGATCTTCGCAATTTCGATGACTTGCTTCTTCGTCACTTTGCCGACTTTGTTGCGGTTCGGCTCCGCGGAACCCTTCGCGATATTGGCCGCGCGCTTCAGCAGCACTGAAGCCGGCGGCGTCTTCAAAATGAAGCTGAAGGTGCGGTCGCTATAAACCGTCACGAGCACCGGGAAAATCATCCCGTCGGGTTCCTTCGCGGTTTTTGCATTGAACTGTTTGCAAAAATCCATGATGTTCAGCCCGTGCGGGCCGAGCGCAGTGCCTACTGGCGGCGCTGGCGTGGCCTTCCCTGCGGGCAATTGCAATTTGATCGTAGTCTGAATCTTCTTTGCCATGTCCCTGCCTCAATCTCTTTTCTAGGTCGCGCCCTTCGCGGTTACCCTAGTTTTTCGACGCTTGCAAAATCCAGTTCCACCGGCGTCGAACGCCCAAAAATCGTTACCGAGACTTTCAGCCGGCTGTGATCGTTGTCAATTTCCTCGACGTTGCCGTTGAAATTCGCAAACGGCCCATCCACGATGCGTACCTGCTCGTTGCGCTCGAAGATGACCTTCGGCTTCGGCCGGTCCTGCGGCGTGTGCACGCGGTTGATGATCGCGTCCACTTCCGCGTCGCTCAGCGGCGAAGGTGATGTCGCCGAACCAACGAAACCAGTTACTCGGGGGGTCGCCCGCACGATGTGCCACGTGTTTTCGTCCAAGTCCATCTCCACCAGCACGTACCCCGGGTAAGACATGCGATTCGAAACGACCTTCTTGCCCCCGCGCATTTCCACCACTTCTTCGGTCGGGATCAACACACGCCCGATCTTGTCTTGCAGATTGAACGCGGCAACGCGGCTCTCCAGGCTTTCTTTTACTTTTTTCTCAAAGCCCGAGTACGTATGGATGATGTACCACTGCATTCCCATCGATCTTCGTTCCCTTCAAACGCCAAACTTTTTGAAGATGTACTGCACGCCCCACTGGACTCCCATGTCCACGATCCAGAGAAAAACGCCGAAGAAAGCCACTGTCGCAACAACCACCCAAGTCGTGGCCACCACATCTTCGCGGCTCGGCCACGTCACCTGCTTCATTTCCACGCGAACGTCATGCAGGAATTCGCGAGTGCCTGCAACCGTGCCGGTAACTTTCTCACTTACTCCGGCCGCCACGTCCGTGATGGCGTTGCCTTGGGTTTCTTCGTTCTTCACTTTGGCCGCCTGCGTTGCCATAAATCCTCATTCCCTCGCGCCCGCCCTGCGAACGCTTGCAAACTCTGGCAGGGGAGGAGGGATTCGAACCCCCATACCCGGTTTTGGAGACCGGAGTCCTGACCGTTGGACGACTCCCCTAAATTCAAAACCGGCCCTTCCCTCGCCCCTGCAATAACGAAAACTACTTCACTTCCTTATGTGCCGTTTGCCGGCGGCAGGTGTTGCAAAACTTCTTCGTCTCCAGCCGCTCGGTGTGCTTTTTCTTGTTTTTCGTTGTCGTGTAGTTGCGGTTCTTGCACTCCCCGCACTGCAATGTAATCGTCTCGCGCATCGCTTATTCCTTTCGCGCTCTGCGCGCTACTCCAAGATTTCGGTGACGGCGCCGGCACCGACGGTGTGGCCGCCTTCGCGAATCGCGAAGCGCAACCCCTTCTCGAGTGCTACCGGCGTGATCAAGCTGACTTCGCAGCTCACGTTGTCCCCCGGCATCACCATTTC
>DASPTW010000074.1:0-6531 GCA_035623215.1 Candidatus Acidiferrum sp. | reverse complement strand
GTAGGGCTTTGAGGGATCGCCGGGAACGGTCCAGAAACGCCAGACTTCCTTGCCGGTTTCCGCGTCGTAAGCGGCGATGGCGCCGCGGACCGCGTCGTCGGAACCGTTGAAGCCCATAAGAATTTTGCCCTTGGCGACGCGCGGCGCGCCAGTGATGCCCGTCTGCGTAGGTTCGCAAACCGTGGCTTCCCAAACTTGTGCAGCGGTGGTGGCGTCGATAGCGAGCAAGCGGCAGTCGCCGGTGCCGACGTAGACTTTGCCGTTCCAGACGGCGACGCCGCCATTGACCCGCGCGGAGTACGAGCCGTTGAGCGCCTGGTTGAGGCGAATGTGCGGATCGAATTTCCAGAGGAGCTTCCCGGAGACGGCTTCGACGGCATAAACCTTCGAGAGAGGGGCGCTGACATAAATGACGCCGTCAACGACTATCGGCTCGGAGACGATGCCCATCATGCCGTCGTAATCGAGATACCAGGCGAGACCGAGATTGCCGACGTTGGAGTCGTTGATTTGCTTGAGGGGGCTGAAGTGCTTGGAGTCGTTGGTGCGGCCGTTGACGAGCCAGTTGTTGCCGGTGAGGGCGTCGGCGGCGATGCGCTCGGCGTTGACGTCGGCGGGTTTGACGGCCGTCTTGGCAGAGGTTGGCGAAAAGTAGAGCGCGACGGCGACGAAGAAGGCGAGAGCTACCAGGGCTAGACCAAGGATTCGTTGTGTTTGCATGTTCAACTCGCAGTACTAAGTTCTAAGTTGTAAGTCATAAGTTTAAGAGGCGAAGGAAGAACACCCTGAATTGCAGGACGCCATGTTAGGAGGGTGGAAGGGCGAAAGTCAACGCGACGGAAAGTAGCGACTGAGGAGTGGCGGGCGGCAAGCGAAAAGAGAGAAGAAAGAATCAACACGGAGGACACTGAGAAGAATGGAATGCCGTGTGCGGATACGGGGGTTGAGCTAGTTGGGCGGTTCCAAAATGGCAAGAAACTCGTGACACCGGCAGTTTTCGTAAAAGTGACAAACAAAGAACTTATCCCATACGTACGCAGAATGAAAGAGTGCGCAAGCGATTGAAAAAGAAAGCGGAAAGAGGTGCGTTGCGCCGGGACGGCTGTAGTGCGTGGACACCACGCCAACAAGTCCCCCTGACGAGTCGCTCAGGATAAAGCTGCGCCCCTACGAGGGCAAAGACCGGAGAGACGGCAACAGAAGATGGCGACGTGAAGTCCCCGCTACAAAGGATCCGGCCGGCCTCAGAAGGCGGCCCCTACAGCAGAGGAGGGCACGGTATAGCTCAGTTCGGAGGGTCAGCGTGTAGGTGGAATCGCTCACTCAAATCATGGAGAGCTTGAACAGGAACTACGTGGAACTGGTTGAAGATGACTTCCGGCCAATAGACGGGACCGTAGCGCGGAAACAGATGAGTTTCCCACTGGTACACCAGTCCGAGATTCCAGACGACCAGGAGAAGAGTGAGTGGAACAAGACGGAACGCGGCGGCAGCGGAATCGGTCCATAGCCGGGTTGTCCGCGCGAATAAGGAAGCGAGGCCCAGGACAAAAATCGGCGTGAGAGAGAGAAAGAAGCGGTTCCCGAGGCCAACGGCACCGTGCCACCAGGGAAAGCAAGCGATTAGAAAATAGAAAACTAGAGTGATGAGCATACAAATGTTTCCGAAGGCGCGGTCCAAGCGCCAGAAAAAGTAGAGACCGGCAATCGCTGGGAGCAGAATGGGGGCGAAGACGAGAAGCCCGTGGTTCGATGAGAACAGAACCTGGAGGAAGAACGGTGAACTCCAATTCCAGATGCGTAGGGTATACGGCCCCACGGCGAAAGGATTCCCGAAGACGATCTGGCGAGTGATGAAAGTCGGGAGCAGGCCCACGAAAACTCCCAGTGCACAGAGCGCATGAAGGCGAAACAGCTTTGCCGGTGTTTGGCTGCCGCTCTCGCGGGCTGGCCAGAATTGCGCATAGGAAGAAACAGCTTCGTAAGCAACCGCGAGAAGGAAAACGCCGTTGAGCTGATAGACATCAATCATCAGCCCGGCCAGCAGCCCGAGGAGCAGCCACTGCCCAGCAGTGCGCGTGCCGCGCGTGCGCAGCCAGTACCAAAGAAAAAGCGAGTTCGCAAAGACCGAATGCGCGTGAGACCAAGCTGGCAGGAGCCAGATAAAAATCGGCAACGCTGTTCCGAACCACATGGCGACGGTGGCCCAGAAGGCCCAGCGTTCCTCGACGTACTTGCGGGCGATGGCAAACGAAAGACAGAGACCTGCAAATGCGTAAAATGCAGTCGCACCCGCCATCGCCGCCACGTAAGGCCAGGAGTGACCATCGGGAGGGACATGCCAACCCATAGAGGCCAGCCCAAGCACAGCCAAGTGTGTCGCGATCAGGAAAGGGCTCCAGAGGATGGCGGGGCCAACGGTGTAGAAATTCGGCAGATGACCCGTCTTGGTGACGGGGTTGGAAACGAAATGATTCACCAGAAAAACCTTCTCCAGTTCCTCGCCCGGATCTCGCCAATCCGAGGAAAAGTTGAAGTTGTGATCGATCAGCGGAGAACGAACGTAAGCGTAATATCCAATTCCGTCGCCATTAACTCGCAAATGCAGAAAAGGAAGCGTCAGGAGGAATAGGAAGAAGAGGGCCTTCTCATAACGGGAGCGCGAGCGCCAGACGCGGGGAATGAAGGTTGCTCTCATTGCGGACTGGGCTTGTTTAGAATGGCGATAAGAGAGAGCGGGGGCAGAGGCAAGTAGCGGTCAAGGACCCGAAAGAGGGGCGTCAGCAAGTTCAGAATTTTGATTTGCCATAAACCAAAGGTGCGGCGCCGCAGCAGCCGGCCGTTCAGCCACCAGGCGATAACGCCGATGCGGTTAAACTCCAGCATGGTTTCCAAGTGAAAACCGGCTTGTGTCACCAAGTCTGTTAAACGGTTCCGGGTGTAGCGGCGCTGATGCCCCAGGACTTCATCGAGCGTGCCCATAAGCCAAGGGCCGCACGGAACCAAAATGATGGCGCGACCGCCTTCCTGAAGGGCCGCGCGAATATTTTGCAGCGCCCCAAGATCGTCTTCGAGGTGTTCCACCACGTTTAAGCAAATAACGGTGTCAAATTTCTCTTCTCCGGGATAGGATTCGCCGGCTTGTCCATCCGTGTAGCCCACGCGAAGGTACGGACGGTTCCGGCTGACGCTCTCGAGGTAAGTAAGATAGAGCGGATTAATGTCGCTGGCCCAGTAGAGCTCGCGGGGGATCAATTGCATCGTGAGATTGCCTGTCCCAGCGCCGATCTCCAACACTTTCTCGCCCACGTAAGGACGGATGACGTCGGCCATCCACTTTGTGAAACGAGGCGCGCGGTTGAGGCGGCTGAGAATCTGGCTCCCATGAACATCCTCGGCGTAGATGTGATCGGAAGAACCAAAACGGAGAATCGCGGTGATGGCCCGGATTCCATCCTTCCAGGTAATCTTTTTTCCTTCCTGGTAGGTGCGGCCAGCGTAGCGGATCGGGACTTCGAAAACGCGGGCGCCACGTTTGGCGAGTTTGATGGCGATTTCCGGCTCGATTTCAAAGCCTTTGCCTTCCAGAGGCACACTCTTCAACAGCCGGGTGCTGACCATCTTGTAGCAAGTTTCGACGTCGGTGAGGTTCAGGTCCGACACAATGTTGCACAAGAGAGTGAGAAAATGATTGCCGAGCTGATGGCGGAAGAAGAGCACGCGCCGGTATTCGCTGGCCAGAAAGCGGGAACCAAAGACGGCATCGGCGTCTTCGTCGAGGAAAACCCGGACCATTTTGAGGAGATCGAGCGGGTGGTATTCGAGGTCGGCATCGTGAATGACGGTCAATTCGCAGGTAGCTTGAGACAACGCAGTGTGGATCGCCGCGGCCTTGCCTTGGTTGGTGTCGTGTTGGAGAAAAAGCCATTGCAACTTGCAGGTGTGCGATTCAGCCTGGAGACGCTGAAACTCTGAGAGAACATCTGCTGTGCGATCGGTCGAACCGTCATTTACGACGACGATTTGGATTCTCTCGAGCAGCGGCGATTGGCACAAGATTGTGAGCCGCTCCAAGCTTGCCCGGACCAGGTACTGCTCATTGTAAACCGGGACGAGAATGGAAAGCGAAGTCGAAGCTTTCGGAGAGGGCATATCAATTATTGTGGGAGACTGGCGCGAGAGTCGGCAAGGCACAGTTCGAGAGGGAATTCGTATGCGGCAAGAGGAGAAATGAGCTTGGACGGTCTTGCCTCGCTTCGGTATCCCCTCGCAACAGGCAAGAGTGAACCCCGCACATTTGGCCGAGTCACACGGTAAACTCAAAAGGGAAAGTATGGCGGAACAGCGAGCATACAGCTCGAATAAGGCAGATTGTCCGGAAAGGCCACAGGTTAAGCGGAATGAAAGTACGGCTACAAGTGATGAAGTTTGGGGGAACGTCAGTGGGCGATGCGGGTTGTATCGCGCGGACGGCGAAGATCGTCGCGGAAGCGGCAGCGAAGAATCCATGCGTCGCGGTGGTATCGGCGATGAGCGGTGTGACGAACCGGCTGATCGAAGCAGCGAAGCACGCGCAAGCGGGAAATTCTCCTGAGGCATCGTCCATTCTGGAGGCATTGGCCAAGCAACATGAAACTGCCTTGGCCAGCTTGATTTCCAAAGACAGCGCGCGTGCGGCCATCCAACAAAAGATGCGAGAAATATTCGCGGAAGGTCAGCGGCTGTGTGCCGGGACGGCGTTGTTGCGGGAATTGACGCCGCGCACACTCGACGCCATCTCCAGCCTAGGGGAACGTTTTTCCGCGCCGCTTGTCGCCGCAGCCGTAAAAGAGCAAGGAGCGGCGAGCGAAGCAATCGAAGCAACCGAATTGATCGTGACGGACGCATTTCACGGCGGCGCAGAGCCGCAGATGGAGTTGACGCGAGAAAAATCGCAGGCGCGATTGAAGCCGGTGCTGGGAAAGGGGATTGTTCCGGTCGTAACAGGCTTCATCGGCGCGACGTCCGATGGGCAGCTAACCACGTTGGGGCGAGGCGGTTCCGATTACTCGGCGACGATTCTCGGCGCGGCTCTCGATGCGGACGAGGTCATCATCTGGACCGACGTGGATGGCGTGCTGACCGCAGACCCGCGGTTGGTGCCGGAAGCGCGCACCATTCCGGTGATTTCCTATCGTGAGGCAGCAGAGCTGGCATATTTCGGCGCGAAAGTGCTGCATCCAAAAACTCTGAATCCAGTGGTTCAGGCAGCGATTCCGGTGTGGATTCGGAACAGCTTTGCGCCGGAACGACTAGGCACAAAAATTACGCCCGAAGGACGAAGCATAGGCGGTGGAGTGAAAGCGCTGACGGCAATTCGCGACGTGACTTTGATTAGCGTGGGCGGGCCGGGCATTGTGGGGCTGCCCGATGTGGTAGGGCGAACGTTTTCGACAACCGCGGAAGTGCGCGCGAATGTGCTGCTGATTTCGCAATCGTCCTCGCAGAACGACATTTGCTTCATCGTCTCGACGGCCGACGCGCAGCGCACCGTCGAAGCTTTGCGCAAGGAGTTTGCGCAAGACCTGGCGCACCAAAACGTGGAACATATCACCACGGATCCCCATATCGCGATCGTTGCCGTGGTTGGCGAAAACATGCGCGGAATTCCGGGAATCGCGGGAAAGACGTTCAGCGCACTGGGCCGCGACGGCGTGAACCTGATCGCCATTGCGCAAGGCTCCTCCGAAAGCAACATTTCGTTTGTGATCGAAGAAAGAGCAGTGAAAACTGCGCTGCTTACTACGCATCGGGAGTTTGGTCTAGACCAACCGCCTGCCTAGGGGGAACGAAGCGATTTGCAAGATATCGGGCAGTTGCGCCCAGGTGAAAATCTGTGGGAGACACAGGTAGGAAATCACAGTAGACAATGAAAAAGGGATCACCTCTGCGCCACGAGTGACCGGGCGTCCTTAAGGTCGGGCCTGTCTCCATCGGCGTGCTTGCAGATGGTGAGGAGTTTGGCGTAGTAGGTTTTCGCCTTCGCGCTGTCGCCGGACAGCTTGGCGGCTCGTCCTGCCCCGGACAATGAGTTGAAGCGATTTGGCGCTGTGCGTAAGGTGGTTTCAAACGCGACGAGTGCTTCTTCAGGCTGGTTGAGTTCGAGCAACATGTCGCCCAGCATCTCGCGAGCGGGCAGGATCACTCCGGGCGTGACGTTGTGCTTGTCAGTTTTGTCTTCGTGGTCGGCGGCAGAACGCATTTGCCGGAGAGCCTCCTCGCTCTTGCCCTCCGCGAGCGTAATCCACGCATCTGCGCTCTCCCGTTGGATTTCCACCTGATCCGCCCAATACTTGACGTCGCTGATCGCGGCAAGCGTGTCGCGCAGCGACGCGAGCTTCTGCACCTCCATCCGGGCGGCTTCGGTTTTTCCGGTATGCGACAAACCGAGAGCGCGTGCGAAGTGCAAATTCGCCTCCGTCCAGGCCCAGCGCCCACCGGGAAAGGTATTTGGCGGCACTACCAATCCAGCCGCCTCGACCCATTGATGTC
>DASPTW010000073.1:0-11067 GCA_035623215.1 Candidatus Acidiferrum sp. | reverse complement strand
TTCGCCCGAACTCACCTTTTCTGGGAGCAGCGGAGTTTCTCGTGGTTGGGATGGCGTGCTTGCTCGCTACAAAAAAGTCTATCCGGACCGCGCCACGATGGGCGAACTGGACACTTCCGAACTCGAGATTCGCTTTCTCGGGCCGGATGCTGCGCTGGTCCTTGGCAAGTGGCATTTGAAACGCGAAAAAGGCGACATCGGCGGCGTCTTTACCCTGGTCTTTCAACGCTTCCCCGAAGGCTGGAAAATCATCCACGACCACACCAGCGCCGTGGTTCCCGCTAATCCGAAACAGTGATAATCAATACTATTGCCGCCGCGCCTCGCCGGCTTCCCGCGTCCGAAGAATGACCGCCAGCGTGCTGGAAGCTTTGGCTACCATGACCCGACCCTTAGCTCCGTCGGCCGTCACTTCGGCTTCGACAAAAATTAGATTCTTCCCCGCACGCAGCACTTCCGCGCGGCAAAACAGCACTGAACCTGAAGCGGGGCGCAAGAAAGAAATCTTGTTTTCCACCGTGATCACATCCTTATCCGCCGACACTGTCGATCCGGCCGCCCCGCCGCAGGTGTGATCGGCAAGTGTCATGACTACACCCGCATGGGCAAATCCATGCTGTTGGCAAAGGGCCGGTGTTACATTGACCTTGGTCTCGCACCAGCCGCTGCCGACTCCGGTCAATTCAATTCCCAGGGAGCGGACGAATTTCGCTTCCTGGAAAATCCGTTCTACAAGTTGGCGATTGTCGTCCATTTCAAGTTCTTTCAGATTTTCTGATCGCGCGTTACAAGATTTCTAGAATTTCTTCGTAGCGCTTGAACGGCGGAATCAGATACGCGCCCGCAAGTTCCGTGCGCGCCCAGCCGAGCATCTCGCGCGCGACTTGAAATCCACGGTCCCGCGCGTCCGCACCGGCGGCTTCCATCGATTTCAGCAGCGGTTCGGGAATTACGATGCCCGGAACTTCGTTGTTCAATCGCAAAGCCTGCTTGTAACTATTCAGCGGCCACACCCCAATCAGAATCGGAATCGACGGCTTGCCTCCGAGCTTTTTCAAAAAAGCGCGCCAGTGCTCTGGGTCGAAGAGCGGCTGGGTCATCGCAAAATGCGCGCCGGCTTCGATCTTCGCGTGGAAGCGCGCGATTTCATTATCGAGATCGTCCGCCACGGGATTGAGCGCTACCCCGATGGCGAAATTCGTTGCGCCGCCCAGCGTTTTCCCGGCCCAGTCTGTTCCCTGGTTCAAGCGGTGCAGCACTTTCACCAAGCCGACCGAATCAACTTCATAAACGCCGCTCGTTTCCGGATAATCCCCCACCGACGGCGGATCGCCAGTAATCGCGAGAATGTTCCGCACACCGCCAACAGTCCACGCGCCAAGCAGCCCCGCTTGCAAGCCGATGATGTTCTGATCGCGTGTGGTCAGGTGCGGGACCGTTTCGACACCGCGCGCTTCGAGCGCGCCCGCGACCACCAGCGCATCCATCCCCACGCGCGCCATCGCCCCGCTGTTGATATCGATGGCGTCGACTTTCTTCGACGCCATCACCTTATCCACCTGCTCGAAAATCCGGTCGAGCGACAAGCCCTTTGGCGGATCGATTTCCACGCAAACGGCAAATTCTTTCTTCTTCAGCTTCTTCCAGAATTTGCTTTCCGGCTCGCGCTCCTTGACCGGAGCCGGCGCGGAGACGGCTTCCACGGCATGGCCAGCGGCATGCGCTTTCGAGGGGCGAAGCGACTTCACCGCTTCCGCCATCGCGCGAATGTGCGCTGGCGTCGTTCCGCAGCAGCCACCCAGAATGCGCACGCCCAGCTCCGCCGCCTCGCGCGCAAAAAGCGCGAAGTATTCCGGCGACGATTTTGGATAAACGATGCGGTCGCCCTCGCGCTTCGGGAAACCGGCATTGGGCATCGCGCTGATACGAATGTCTTCCACCGTCGCGAATTCTTGCAGAATCGGCAGGAGCGCCTGGGGGCCGAGCGTGCAATTCGAACCGATTACCTGCACATTTTTGTTTTTAAGTTGCGCGGCGGCATTCGCGGGACGTACGTCTCCGTACGTCGTGCCCTCTTCCGAAAACGTCATTTGCGCAACGATGGGCAACCCGGAAAACGACCGAATCGCATTCACAGCCAACAGAATCTCTTCAATGTAGGAAAACGTTTCGAGAATGTAGAAATCCACTCCGCGTTCTTCCAGCGCCAGTGCCTGCTCATGAAAAATATCCAGAATTTCGTCGTCGGACGGATGCCGCGACTGTACCCCGAGCCCCAGCGGGCCAATCGACCCGGCGATAAGCACTTCGCGTGCTGCCGATTCGCGCGCCTCGCGCGCAATCTTCACGCCGCGGCTGTTCAGCCGCTGCACTTCTTCCGCGAGCCCCAGCGGCGCCAGCTTGAATCGGTTCGCGCCAAACGTGTTCGTCTCGATAATCTGCGCGCCCGCTTCGATGTACGCCTGGTGCACGCGAAAAACCGCCTCTGGCTCGGTCGTGTTTAGCTCGTCGAAGCACCGTTGCGCGCCCACCGCTTCATGTAGCATCGACCCCATCGCCCCATCCGCGATGAGGATCGAATCTTTCAGCCGCTCGTTGAAATCATGAATCTTCACTTGGGTTCATCCTGAACTCTGGGCTTGCGGAACAGGTGCGGCAGCCTCAGCGCTTGGTTTCCATGAGGCTGGCTACGGTGCTCATCAGATCGTATTTGGTGAGAATCTCGAAGTGTGAATTGCCCATGTCCACGAACACTGCGGGATTTTCGTGGCTCAAAATGTGCGTGACCCGCTCAACTGGCGCGGTCTTCGGCACTTGCGGCAGCGGGCTGCTCATCACTTCGCGTACCACGAGCTTGCGCAGATCTTTCCCCTGCAAAGCGAGATTCAGGATTTGGTCTTCGTAAATCGTGCCGATGGGAGTGCTCTCCTCAAACACCGGGATTTGCGAAATGTCCTGTTCTTGCATGGTCTTCAACGCGTGAAAAACCGTTTGATACGGCCGTGCCACCACCAACTCGCGCACTTTTCCGGCTTTGTGCTTCGCGTTGACAACCTCAGCGGCGGTAATGTGCATCGCAGCATCCACGTATCCGCGCTCCCGCATCCACTCATCGTTATACACTTTGCTCAGATAGCGCATCCCCGTGTCTGGCAACAATGCGACAACAAAATCATTCAGCGTGAGATCCCTCGCCAGCCGCAGCGCACCAGACAAACATCCTCCGCCCGAACCGCCCGTGAAAATCCCTTCCATCTTCGCCAGCCGCCGCGCCACCACGAAGCATTCTTCGTCGTTCACTTGAATAATGTCGTCGAGAATTTTCAAATTCATCGTGGTCGGAAAAAAATCCTCACCGATGCCTTCCACGACATAGGTTTTCGCCTTGATGGTCGTGCCCGTCTTCACGAAATCGTAATACAGCGAGCCGTACGGATCGACGCCGACAATTCTTACGTTGGGATTTTTTTCTTTGAGATATTTCCCGACGCCGCTGATCGTCCCCCCGGTGCCCATACCGCAAACGAAGTGCGTGATTTTGCCTTCGCTGTCTTCCCAAATTTCCGGCCCCGTCGTTTGATAGTGCGCTTCGGGATTTTGGGGATTGTCGTACTGGTTCGGATAGTAGGAATTGGGAATCTCGCGCGCGAGTTTTTTTGCGACCGAATAGTAGCTGCGCGGATCCTCCGGCTCGACCGCCGTGGGGCACACAATCACTTCCGCGCCCAGCGCTTTCAGCAAGTCTACTTTTTCTTTCGACTGCTTATCCGTCGTCGTGAAAACGCATTTGTAGCCGCGCACCGCCGCCACTAAAGCCAGCCCCATCCCGGTATTGCCGGAAGTTCCCTCAATGATCGTGCCACCGGGCTTCAGCAAGCCGCGCCTCTCGGCATCATCGATCATGGTGAGTCCGATGCGGTCTTTCACCGAGCCGCCGGGGTTCAGGAATTCCGCCTTGATGTAAATCTGTGGAAGAAGATCCTTGGCGATGCGGTTCAGCCGCACCAGGGGCGTGTGCCCGACCGCTTCCAGAATGTGGTTGCACTTCATCAGTCGTCTCGATTTCTCCGCCGCTTGGCATTCAGTTTAGCATCAATGCGAAATCCGCGGATAATTGCGCGCGTGCTCGTGTTGAAAATGGTCCTGTGTTGAAATAGCCGCGAATGCATTATGCTTTTGGCGCACGCAAGGAGAAGCGGAAATGGCACGAGAGAATATTTCCAGTGGAACGGCGTGGGAGCCGATTGTCGGTTACTCGCGCGCGGTGAAGATCGGAAACATGATTACGGTTTCGGGGACGACGGCGACCGGGCCGGACGGAAAGATTGTCGGCGTAGGCGACGCGCGGGCGCAGACCATTCAGACCATACGCAACATCGAAGCGGCGCTCATCAAGACCGGCGCGACGCTCAGGAATGTGGTGCGCACGCGCATCTATGTGACGAACATCGCGGAGTGGGAAAAAGTCGGCCGCGCGCACGGAGAATTCTTCGGCGAGATTCGTCCCGCGACGAGCATGGTGGAAGTGAGCAAGCTCATTTCACCGGAAATGCTGGTCGAGATCGAAGCCGACGCGGTTATTGAATGAAGTAAAGGAAGCAGAGGAGGCAAATGAGGTAAAGGACAAGAGCCGCTGCAGCTTGATCGGTAGCGGCAAACAAGCGCACTTGTCATCCTCAGGCCGCGCCATTTGCGGCCGAGGGTTGGGAAAGTCTTTTCCTTTACTTCCTTAATTTCCTTTACCTCCTTTACTTCTTTGCTCGAGGAACTCGCTTGGCGCAAAAGAAAAAAGAAAATCCGCCGGCCTTGTACGATTCGTTCATCGCCGATTACTACGATGAATCGCCCATCGTGCGGGCGCGCACGCAGGACGTGGCGTTTTATCGCGATGCGGCACGCGATTTTGGCGACCCGATCCTCGAACTGGGCTGCGGCACCGGGCGCATCACCATGGCGCTGGCCCAGATGGGCAAGCGCGTCACGGGGCTGGACATTTCCGAAAAAATGCTGGAGCGCGCGGCGCTCAAGCGGTCGGCGCTGTACACCGAAGAACGCGAGCGCGTCCATTTGGTGCAGGGCGACATGGTGAAGTTCGATCTCGGCGAAAAATTCAAGCTAGTGATTATCCCTTTCCGGCCGTTCCAGCATTTGCTGGAAGTGAGTCAGCAGATGGACTGCTTGAACTGCGTGCGGAAGCACGTGGCTCGGGGGGGCCGGCTGATCGTGGATTTTTTTCAAACCGATGCGGAGCGCATGCACGATCCCGTGCACATGCGGGAGTCGCCGCTGGTCGAGTACAAGACTGGCGACGGGCGGCAGGTGCAGATCAGCGAGCGCGTGGCGGGGTTTCATCGCGCGCAACAGATCAACGACGTGGAGATGATTTACTCGGTGACGCATCCCGGCGGGAAGAAAGAACGCATGGTGTTTGCATGGCCGCTGCGGTACTTCTTCCGATATGAAGTGGAGCATCTGCTGGCGCGCTGCGGCCTTCGCGTGACAGCCGAGTACGGCGATTTCGACCGCACCCCCATCGCTGACGACTCCCCCGAAATGATCTTCGTCGCGGAAGTGGCGTGATCCGGGTTTCGGGAACAGAGACAACGAAGTAAAGAAGCAATGAGGTAAGGACAGATAGCCGGTTTGAAGGTTGGAAGGTTGACAGGTTAGAAGGTTGGGAAGCTCGGTCCCTACCGGGCCAGCGCAAGAAGGAGACGCGTTCCGAAATGGGAAGAATCTAGGTACACCCCCGTGTTTTTCGTAAGAGTGGCAAACAAAGGAGATAAGTCGAGGCACTGGGCCACGGTCTAAGGTATGACCATTGAGCGAGGTCGGGGAGAGCGCGGGGTTTGTCAGGGTCGGTCGGGGCGAGGGCCTATTTCGTGATCCGTCCCTCGTGTGCCGTGAGCCGTGGCGGAGAGAAGCATCCGCGAATACAAGCTTTGACTGGCAAAAAGACATAAATGAAAGAAGTAAGGGCTGGCACGAAAGACCTGGAAGTACGCCTAAAGGTTTTTCGGCGGGAGCAGGTAAAGAATCGTGCGCTAGCAACCAAAGTATTATAGCCAATTAGTAATATTTGTCAAGCAGAAATATAAGCGCTTTAAATTCTGCGCTCTGGCAAGGGTGTCTTTTGACCAGGAGAAAATCACTTCAAGTGTCTCTTGACACGGCCGACTTCGTTAGACATGTCCCCCGGTATCCGCCGCAGTGGAAAGAATACCTACATTTATGCCCAGGCCCGCGGCAACGACATGAAGCTGCTGCTCGTTAGCGTCGAACCGGATGAAGCCGTCGTTATGCAGCTGAAGGTTGATCCCGATAAGCTGAACGCCTTCATCAACGAACACACCAGCGAATCGCACCGTCACCACGACAAGTAGCCAACAACCCATAATCCCGACACTGGACGCCTGACACTGAATCATGTGATTCTTGACAGCCTCTGACCTATCCAATTCGTCGCGCTCTACGTCCGTATAGCATCGGGGGGAGCCATGAGAACACTTCTTCAGGACCTGCGCTACGGCCTTCGCGTTCTGGGCAAGAATCCGGGCTTTGCGGCGGTGGCAGTGCTGACGCTCGCGCTCGGTATCGGCGCAAACGCCGCCATTTTCAGCCTCGTGGACGCCGTCCTCCTCCGGCCCCTGCCCTATCCCCAGCCGGAGCAGCTCGTCGGGCTGGGCCAGTGGCGCAATCAGCAGGGCGAGGGATACATCCAGACGGGCGTCTCGGCTCCCAATATCGCAGACATCGCCAGGACTGGCATCTTCCAATACGTGGCCTACTATCGCTTTGAGGGCTTCAACATCACTGAGGGGAACCGCCCGGAAAGTGTTCGCGGTATCAAGGCCTCGGCTGAACTGCTGCCGATGTTTGGAGTTCAGCCGCTCATGGGACGCTTTCTGGCGCCCGATGAGACGGAAGCAGGCCACGAGCAGGTAGCAGTCATCGGCTATCGGCTCTGGCAGATGCGCTACGGCTCCGACCCCGCCATTCTGGGCAAAACCATTGACCTCGACCTCAAGCGCTACACCATCGTCGGGGTTATGCCCGCCTCTTTCCGCTTTACCTGGGATCAGGAGATGGATGTCTTCATTCCTTTGGTTCTCCCTCCCGAAGAGCGCAGCGAAACCGGCCGGGGCACTTCCCGCGACTTGCAAACCCAGGCGCGCCTCAAGGCCGGAATGAGCGTGCTCCAGGCGCAGGCTGCTATGGATGCGCTTGCCGAAAATCTCGCCAAGGGATATCCAGAGGCCAACCAGGGCTGGGGCATCAAGGTCGAGCCACTGCACGCCGCCTATCATCGTCAGATGCAAACGCCGCTGTTCATCATGCTGGGCGCGGTCATGTTTGTGCTGCTGATTGCCTGCGCCAACGTGGCCAACCTGCTGCTGGCGCGCGCCACGGACCGCAAGCGCGAGGTTGCCATCCGCGTGGCTATCGGCGCCACTCGCCGCCGGATAATTACTCAGCTCCTGACGGAAAGCCTGCTACTCGCCGCCCTTGGCGGTGCGCTGGGACTCCTGCTCGCCTACGCCGGCGACCGTCTGCTGACCTGGGCCATGACCCGCTACGACTTCACCCTGCCAAACGCCAGAATTGTGGAGATTGACTGGCGCGTGGCGGTCTTCAGCCTGGGAATCACGATCGTTACGGGAGCGGTTTTCGGACTGGCCCCCGCCTGGGCCACTGCGAGCACCGCCTTGAGCGAAGCGCTGAAGGAAAGCGGTGTGAGCACAACCAGCGAACTGGGGCGGCGCCAGTTGCGCAATGGGCTGGCTGTTTGCGAAATTGCGCTGGCCTTGGTCTTGCTCACCGGCGCCGGCTTGTTGGTGCGCACCTTTGTCGAATTGACCCACGTTGACTTGGGCATTGACCCCAACAACGTTGTAACCCTGGGACTCCGATTGCCGGACTACAAATATCCTTCCGGGTCGCAGCAGGCCATTTTCTTCCGCGAATTGATGAGGAAAATCGAAAGCATCCCCGGCGTGAAATCTGCAGGAGCCGACGGCGGAGGCGCGAATGTTTTCTTCCAGCCTGAGGGCCAACCGGCGGCCGTGCCCGGGCAGGAGCCTACCGCAACCTTCAAAATCGTTACGCCCGACTTCCTGAAAGCAATCGGAACGCGCCTTCTGGACGGCCGCGAGTTCAGCGAGCGCGATAACGAAGGAGCAGCGCCTGTGGCCATCATCAGCGAAACGTTGGCGCAGCGTTACTGGCCTCATTCCAGTCCGCTAGGGAGGCACCTTACTGTCCTGGCCCGCGTGTACTCGGGGAAGAACTCCAGCTCCACGCAGCCGCTGGAGATCATCGGTGTCGCCAAGGATGTCCGCAACTACGACCTGTGGCGGCCGGAAGCAGCCATCTACGTGCCCTTTTTTCAGAATCCTGTGCCGGGTGTGTTTCTGGTTGTGCGAACTGCCGTGCCGCCTTTGAGCGTCGTCCCGCCCTTGCGCGAGGCGGTGCAGGCGCTGGATAAAAACCAGCCCGTGAACGACATTCAAACCATGAGCGACATCGTTTCTCAAACCTATGGTTCCATTCGTTTCCCCATGACTTTGCTGTGGATCTTCTCCGCTCTGGCATTATTGCTTTCCGCCGTGGGGATCTTTGGCGTGATGTCCTACACAGTTAGCCGGCGCACTCAGGAAGTGGCCATCCGCATGTCTTTAGGCGCGAGCCGCAGCGATGTGTTGCGCCTGGTGTTGCGTGAGGGGCTTGGCGTGACGCTGATCGGCGTGGGCCTGGGCCTGGTGGGCGCGCTTGCCGTCAGCCGCCTCCTGGCCAGCTACGTCTATGGCATTTCGGCAACTGACCCGCTCACGTTTGCGGTGGCATCCCTGCTGCTGACTTTTGTGGCTCTGCTGGCTTGTTACGTTCCCGCACGGCGCGCGGCGCGTGTGGACCCGATTGTGGCCCTGCGCTACGAGTAAGCTGCAGCCTCTTGTGTACGGATGCGCTTTCCGGCGCTTCGCTCCTTCACTAACTCGCAATCTACCCTAAAATAGATGGCGCACTTCTTGTCGGGACGTAGCGCAGCCTGGTAGCGCGCCTGCCTTGGGCGCAGGAGGTCCCCGGTTCAAAGATCGAAGCGTACTGCCGGATGGTCTGAATGAAGATGATTTCCGAGAGGCGATTGGCTGCATTTCGGGCGGATTTCGTGATTTGTCGTTCGGTTTGTAAAGTTCTTGAAAATCTGCTGGCACTTGAACCTGGGGACAGACGGCGTCGCGTTTGACTTTGCAGGCCGTTCGCAGTGACCGTATCTATGTTTAAGTCAAGCCAGGATTTCTCGGCGTAAGAGTCGCGCCGAGAAAGGAAGTTCTCGCTGCGCTCGAAATGACGGAGCGAGATGACGCCGCTACCACTTGGCGCGGACGCGGTACTTGAGGACGGAGGTGCCGTTCTTGTCGACCGGGACGAGGAACTGCGCGGCGAAGGCGGCAGTTTTCGTGAACTTGTAGGTCGAAGAGAGCATTTCCCAATCGCCTCCGATGGGCTCGTTGACCTGGACGGTGATGGGAATGTCTTTGTGGTTGCGCAGGGTGACTTCGTACTCGAATTCCCAGGTGTGCGTGTCGACGTGCTTGTAGTCGGTCTGCTTGTGCTCGGCGACGACGTCGAAGGCGTTGCCGATGTGGATGCTGACGTTTTCGTCTTTGGGAGTGTGGTCGATGCGGTCTTCACCGGCAAAGAGGATGCCGCCGCGGGAATCTTTCTGGTAGACGCGGATGGTGCCGGCGGGAAGAGGAATGCCGAGGCCGTTTTTCTCTTCGTTTTTGAATTTGTAGTAGACGAGGACGGGATCCTTGAGAGGAGCGCCGGGAGCTTGCTGGCTGCGGTAGTAGTAGCTCTGGCCGTTGACGACGAAAAGTTTTTCGACGGGGACGCCGGAACCCTGGAGCAGGCTGATTTGCTTGGTTTCCTTGTCTTCGACGGAAGTTTTGCGGCCGAGCGTGTAGAGGTGGTATTCGCTGAAAGCTTCCTGTTGGAATTGCGGGGCGGCGGGGACGGCTTTCGCTCGGATCGCTTCCATAGCAACAACGCCGCCCACAGCCTGGACGCGGTTCAGTTCGCCGGCCACAAGCTGGAGATGCGCATTGTGGAACGCGGTGCCGCTGTTGTTGACGACGGTGACCCAGCCGTCGAGGTCGGCGTTCTTATCGTCGCGCGCGACGGTGAGGACGTAGTCGGCGTTCCAAGAAAGATTGTTGGCGAGATAAGAGGCTTCAACCTGCTGCTTGTGGGAGCCGGAGTTTTCGAGCGACATGAGCAGCGTGGGACGGTCGTAGAGATTCGCGGGAACTTCGGGGAAGCGGTAGCTTTCGGCGTAGCCGCCGGTGACGATGTCGTTGCCGATGCGCCAGACTTGTCCGTTGTTGTCGGAGAGAAGGGTGGCTTTGATTTCTTCGTGCTTGGTGGTGCCGGCGTCCTGATAGGAGCGGACCAGCGTGACTTCTTTGCCGACGTATTTGTGGAGGAGCTTGGCGGGCTCGAGGAGATCGTATTCGTAGTTTTGCTCGATGACGCCGAGCTTGTCCGGTTCGTTGAGCGAGCGGAAATGCACGGTGGCGGGATTGACGGTGGCGGCGATGTCCATGAATTTCAGGCGGAACGTGCCGGAAGGAAGAGTGAGATTGCGAACGTCGCGCACGAGAGCGGTGTTGGAGTTGTAGACCGTGACGTTGAGGTCCGTTTGATCAGCGAGGCTGGTGGATTGGTCGGCAGAGGCGCGAGCGGATTCTTTTTCTTGAGCGGCGTAGACTTTGCCGGCGCGCAGGGCGGGATAAGAGATTGCTGCGGCTGCAGTCAGAAAAGCGGCGGCAGAAAGTGCGGCGAAAAAGCGCTTGTTGAGTTGCATTCCAGAGATTCGCATAACCTTTCACCTCGATCACAATTGTGCTTCGTCGTTAGAACGTCGGAATAGGAATTTCTTGCGAAGAACGCAACGCGTTTTTTCGCAGAAAGAAGCAGATCCCTCGCCCCCGTTCGCCACAAACAGGCGACCGGGCTCGGGATGACAACCGGAGCTAGGGCGCAGCAATGCTGCGCCCCTACAAA
>DASPTW010000072.1:0-9914 GCA_035623215.1 Candidatus Acidiferrum sp. | reverse complement strand
GCGATCTCGCCTTCGGCAAATTCGCGCACGCTCTTTCGCAGTTGCTGCTGCTCTTCCGTAAACCCGAGTTCCACGAGGCTCCCTTCGACTATCGGTTTTTTATATACTCAGCCTAAATGCTACTTATAGCACAGGTTGGCTGATTTCTCCGGCTTCATGCCGCTTTGCTTTTCATCTGATACACTCGCGCGCATGCGCCGCCGTCATTTTCTTACCTTGTCCGCCGCGACGCTGGGCGGCGTCCTGGTCTATTCTCTCGACCGCAAAGCCTCAATTCTCGCATCGCAGAAAAAGTCTGTTCGCATTCCGCTTCGTTTTTTCACCGAAACCGAAGCCCTGATCGTAGCTGCCGCGGCTTCCCGCATCTTTCCTTCCGACGATTCCGGCCCGGGCGCGCGCGAAGCCGGCGTCGCGATTTTTATCGACCGTCAACTCGCGGGCCCGTATGGCCGCGACCGTTTTCGCTATACGCAGCCGCCGTTTGAAGATGCCCCGCGCGAATTCGGTTATCAAGGTCGTGCTACGCCCCGGGAGATTTATCGCGAAGGCTTGAAGGGCCTCCAGGGATTTCATCTTCTCGCTGAGGCCGCGCAAGATGAGGCGTTGCGTCAAATCGAAACGACTCTTTTTTTCGCGCTCCTCCGCCAAAACACCATTGAAGGTATGTTCTGCGATCCCATGCATGGGGGGAACGCGGACATGGTCGGCTGGCAACTGCTGGGTTTTCCCGGGCCCCGCATGAGCAACTTCGATGAAATCGAAAAGTATTATGGAAAGGCGTTTCGCCCCAAGCCGGTGAGCCTTGCGGAAGCGACGCGCGCCAAGATCCGTCCCAGCGAGGACGAGCAATGAAAACTCTCCCCGCCGTCGATGCTGTCATCATCGGCGGCGGTTGGGCTGGCCTGCTCATGGCCAAAGAACTCAGTGCGCGGACTTCTCTCTCCATTGTTGTTTTGGAACGCGGCCCTTCCCGCGAACCCTCCGACTACGCTACCGACATGGACGAACTCGATTTTTACGTTCGCCTCCGCATGATGCAGGATCTTTCGCAAGAAACCGTCACGCTCCGCCACGATACAAGTAAGCGCGCCCTGCCTCTTCGGCAGCACGGCGCTTTCTTGCCAGGAGCGGGTGCCGGCGGGTCAGGCGAGCACTGGAACGCCCAGGTCCCGCGGTTTCTCCCCGACTGTTTTGAATTGCTCTCGAAGACGACGGAAAAATACGGCTCCAATGCTCTCCCGGGCGGTCATGCTGTTCGCGACTGGGGCGTCACTTACGACGAGCTCGAGCCTGACTACACTCGCGTTGACAAACTCCTCGGCAGTTCCGGTAAGGCCGGCAATCTTCGCGGTAAGCTCATCGACGGCGGCAACATTTTTGAAGGCTGGCGCAGCGAAGAATATCCGACGCCCCCGACCAAGGTGCCCTACGTTTCCGCTTTGTTTCGCGACGCCGCCAAATCGCTCGGTTACCATCCCTATCCGGCGCCGTCGGCAAACATCAGTCGCGCGTACACCAATCCTGACGGCATCTCGCGCGGCGGCTGCACGTATTGCGGCTTCTGCAATCGTTTCGGCTGCATGGTCGGCGCCAAGGCGCAACCGACGAATCTTCTTCTTCCTATTATTCAAAAACGAAAAAGCGTTTCGCTTCGCGCCGGCGCGTGGGTCCGTCGCATTCTCTTCGATTCTGGCTCCAAGCCCACCGTTCGCGGCGTGACCTACGTCGATGCCACAGGCGAAGAGGTCTTTCAGCCCGCCTCTCTCCTCTTTCTCGCTTCCTGGACGTTCAACAACACTCGGCTTCTTCTGCTTTCGGGCATTGGCGAGCCTTACGATCCTGCTTCTGGCCGCGGCACCGTCGGCAGCAATCTCACACACCAAATCAGCGTTCCTTCCGCCACCGCTTTTTTTGACCAGCCTCTCAACCGCTTCATGGGCTCCGGCTCGGCCGGATTTATGGTCAGCGATTTCGACCGCGACGACCTTGATCGAGCTTCCCTGAATTTCATTCGTGGCGGGTATTTTGCCGTGCGAGGTTTCGGCTTTCAGCCTATCGCCAATTTTGGCGTTCTTCCGAATTCCGTCAAAGCGACTTGGGGATCAGAGTGGAAGAAAGCTGCGGTTTCTTACTATGACCGCACTGGTTCCATTATTTTTACGGGGGAACACCTCGCCTACAAATCCAACTTCATGGATCTCGATCCAATTTACAAAGACAAACTCGGGGACCCGCTGCTTCGGCTCACGCTCGATTGGCGTGAAAATGAGCGCGATATGTCGGATTTCGCTACGAAGAAAGCTGTCGAAGTCGCCCGCGCCATGGGAGCGAAAGAAATTAACCCCTTCCCCAGCCTGCGTTCGTACGATACGACGCGCTACCAGTCCACTCACGTACAGGGCGGCACCATCATGGGCGCCTCTCCCGATCACTCCGTCGTCAACCCCTACCTGCAACACTGGCAACTTCCCAATCTCTTCGTCCTCGGCGGGTCCACGTTTCCCCAGAACGCTTCCGCCAACCCTACTCCCACAATTCTCGCGTTCGTCTACCGCGCCGCCGATGCCATTGTCGACCGCTACCTCAAGCATCCCGGCCCACTCGGTTGACACGCTTTCCTAGAGCCACAGATCTACTGGCAGGGATGCTGCAAGTTTTCTCTTTCTGCGTGACCTTCCAATTTAGGCTCTCGCTGTCTGCTTTCGGGCCATCACTTCTTTCAGTACCGCGAGCGCGCGCTCGCATCCCGCGCGGTCCACGTCACAATGGGTTACCACGCGCACCGAGTACAGCGCCGTATCCTGCGCCCAAATTCCGTGCGGGTATAGCGCGTCGCACAATTCCACCGCGGTCATTCCGCTTTTCATGCAATCAAAAATCACAATGTTGGAGCGCACTTTCTTGGGGTCAATCTTCAGTCCTGGAATCTGCGCAATCCCTTCGGCAAGCACCTTCGCATTCTCGTGATCGAAGTGGAGCCGTCCCGGGGACTTCTCCAGGGCAATCAATCCCGCTGCCGCAATTACGCCCGCCTGCCTCATTCCACCGCCAAACATCTTCCGGTAAATTCGCGCCTTTTCGATGAATTCCTTCGTTCCCACGACCATCGAGCCCACCGGCGCGCCGAGCCCTTTGGATAGGCAAAACATCACCGAATCCACTTTCTTCGCCATGTGCGAGACGTTTTCCCCAAGAGCCGTTGCCGCATTGAAAATCCGCGCACCATCGAGATGTACCTTCAACCCCATTTCGTGGGCGTGATCGCAGATTTCATTCACGCGCCCTGTCGAATACACGGTTCCGCCCGCCATGTTGCTTGTGTTTTCCAGGCAAATCAGCGCCGTTTTCGAGTCGTAATAAATCTTCGGCCGAATCACCGCTTTGATTTCTTCCCAGGTCAAGATCCCGTCTTCTCCCCGCGCCACTCGCGGCATGCATCCGGCTATCGCGGACATCGACGCTAATTCGTACAAATTCACGTGGCTGCGCTCCTCGCAAATCACTTCATTCCCGTGATGCGTCGAAATCTTGATCGAAATGAGATTGCCCATGCAGCCTGTGGGAACAAACAGCGCGGCTTCTTTCTCAAAAATCTCCGCCGCGCGTTTCTCCAGCCGGTTGACAGTGGGATCTTCACCGTACACGTCGTCGCCGACTTCCGCCTTGGCCATTGCCTCGCGCATCTCCGCGGTTGGCCTCGTGACGGTGTCACTCCGCAAATCCACTACGCCTTCGAGCGTCTTACCGGTCACCTTTACTTCATCTGGATCCACTCTCTGATTCCCCTTCGCCACCGTGTAGCTCATATCCCTCTTCTCCGCCTTCTGTCCCGCGCTTTTCTTTTCCTCTGTGTTAAAAACACCTCTACTTCAATCCTCGCCGATCCGTTTGAGACATTCACCTCAGTAGTTCAACAAAAACCTCATTCGACACGCTCAATTTCTCCTCCGCCAGCCGCACCACACTCCCCGCGCGCTCCACCAATCCCGCAGAAGCCAGCGGCTCGAATCGCTCTTCCAACCTCACTCCATATTCTCGCTCGAGTTTTCCCACGTCGATCCCATCCAACTGCCGCAATCCCAAAAACAATTCCTCCTCCAGCGCTCTCTCCGCCGTCACTTCTTCCAACTGCTCCACCGGCAATCGTCCGCTCTCGATCGCCTTCACATACGCTGCTGCATCATGTGCATTCGCCCATCGCTGCGTCCCCGAAAACGAATGCGCCCCCGCCCCAAATCCCAGATATGGCTCGCGACACCAATATTTCAAATTGTGTATCGATTCGAATCCCGGCTTCGCCCAATTGGAAATCTCATAATGGTGATACCCCACGTCCCGCAGTCGCGCCTGCGCCAGTTCATAAAAGCCCGCCATCTCATCTTCGCTCGGCACAGCTCCCGCGCTGTACCGCACGCCGCCTCGCAACAATTCCTTCCCTAGACGGCTCCCCTCATCCACCTCCAGCAAATAGATGGAAACGTGTTCTGGCCCCATCGCAATCAATTCCTCGAGCGATCGTTCCCAGCTTTCTCTCGTCTGGTGCGGCAACCCCGCAATCAAATCGAAGCTGACATTGCGAATCCCCGCCACCCGCAAAATCGGCACGGCCCGGTAAATGTCTGCCCTCCGGTGCATCCGTCCCGCTGCCGTCAGTTCTTTGTCCGAAAACGACTGCACGCCGAAACTCACCCGATTGATTCCCGCGCTCACCCACGCTGCCGCCTTCTCCTGCTCGACCGTCTCCGGATCCGCTTCCAATGTCACTTCTGCCAGTTCCGAGTTAAACGCACCCTGAATCGCCCCGAGTACTTCTCCGAGATCTTCCGCCTCCAGCAAACTCGGCGTCCCGCCGCCAAAATAAACCGTATCGACTCGGTGGGATAGCCATTCTTGGCTGTCGTCTCTTAGTTTGCATGACGCGCCTAATCGTATTCCCGCACCTCTCAACAACTCCCGGTGCTCTCGAATCTCCTGGCAAACTGCTTCCACATACGGCGCAAACCGGTCTCTCGCCACCACGCCTGTATGAAAATTGCAATAAGTACACTTCGTTTGGCAGAATGGCACCTGCACGTAGATTCCGAGGCTTCTCATGGCCAAAACTCTAGCACAAAGCACTATTCGGCCAAGCCTCGGCCTAATTATTCAAAATAGGGATCGAGGGTAAAGAGGTTTTGGAAGTAGCCTTCCTTCCATTGAGGATTGAGCCGGTCGAGGAGTAGCCCTTCGCTCGCGCCAAACGAATACACCACGACCCGCTTCCAATCGGCTAAATCCGCCTTTTTCAGTTCGTCCAAAGTATCTTGGCGAGCGCGCCGTGCGTAGGTTTCAAACGATTCGTAGTCCGGAAGAGCGCGGAATTCCGGCGTCGGTTCGTAGCCTGCCGCAGCTTCAGCACATTTGATCTGCACGTATCTCGCGATTCCCTCTTTCCAAAGCTGAAAGCTCAAATATTTGCGATCCTCCACGCTCAGTTGTCCCAGGAACGTCGCGCGTTCCGCGGCGTATTGCTTCGCCAACGCTCCAAATTTGCTTTGATCGGTTTCACTCAGCGCGGCCAGCAGCAAATCCCGCAGCTTCGCGAAAGACGTCTTCAGCGCAGGTTTCTCGTAGGGGAATGGAAAATTGAGCATCCACATTCCCGTCTCGTCTCCGTGCGCCAGCCCTAATCCTTTCACCCGGTCGTAAAAGCCGGGCTGGCCATCCTGCAACTGATGAAAATGCTCGTGCATCACGACGAACAGCCACGGCGTGCTCGTTTTGGCCTCCGTGTTCGCCGGCTCGCCAATCACGATCACTGATGGCGGCCCAAATGCCGGAAACGTGGCCAAAAGTGTTGTGGGAAACTGCCGCGGCCTTGCGTACAAGTCCTCGCGAATCTTCGCGAATTCCTTTGGCGGCTCGAGGTAGTGCGTGAGGAATTCTCTGTCGGGCGTAACCAGGAGCAACGGTGCAGGCGTGCTGCTCCAGCCCGGCCAGACCTTATCCTGGATCTGCGACGCAAGCCGGTAAAACTCGGCGATTCGCGCATTGTCGCCCGGAGGAAGATCCGTCCCTGTGGTTTGCGCGAAAACCACTGACGTCAATAGGAGAACAACGGATAGGATACGCATTTGTATTCTCGGACGCCCTCCACGGAAGTCCGTGAGCGTTGTCTCAGCCAGGCCACTTGGATTAAGAACTGCTTCGATTCAGTCCAGGAAGAGACACCCAAGTGTACAATGTCCCTTCCCTGGAGCACCCAAGTGCAGACTTCTCTGAGTTTTGAACCGCGTCCGGATTGCGCTCGCCATAGCGCGAACGCTGTCATACGGCCCCAACGCCACCGGAACGCCGCTTTGCTGGCAGAAATCACCTTTGTGCTCACGATTTGTGCCGTTCTTGCTTGGGGCACCGCTTACCCGCAGAAGACAGCCCCGGATGACCAATGGGCTTACTACGGCCATGACGCCGGCGGCATGCGATTCTCACCGCTGACGCAGATCAACCGCGAAAACGTAGCCTCGCTCAAAGTTGCATGGACCTTCCATACTGGTGACCTTTCCGAGGGCGGTGGCCGGCGCAAGCGCAGTGGCTTCGAGACCACACCGCTTTTCGTCGATGGAACACTTTATCTGACCACCGCTTTCAATCGTATAATTGCCCTCGACCCCGAAACTGGCACTCAGCGCTGGGCCTACGACCCCAAGATTGACCTCGATGGCGACTACGGCGACGGCCTCATCAACCGCGGTGCCGCCACCTGGCTCGATCCATCCCGCCCTGCAAGTCAGCCCTGTCATCGACGTATCTTCGAGTCCACCCAGGACGCCCGTCTCGTGGCTCTGGACGCTGCCGCTGGCGTTCCCTGTGCTGATTTCGGCAAGGCCGGACAAGTCAGCCTCCGCGACGTCCTCCAATACGACCCTGGCTGGTATCACATGACCTCCCCGCCCGCCATCATCGACGACCTCGTCGTCGTCGGCTCCGCTATTGACGACAACCACCGCGTCGACATGGCCCGCGGCGTCGTGCGTGCCTACGACGCCCGCACCGGCGAACTGCGCTGGAGCTGGGATCCTCTCCCTCCCAATCCTACGGCTGCAGCCGCCGAAGGCAAAGCCAAGTCCTGGCGCAGCGGCGCGGGCAACGCATGGTCCATCATGGTTGTCGACCCTGAGCGCGACCTGATCTTCGTGCCTACCGGCAGCGCCAGCCCTGATTACTACGGCGGTCTTCGTCCCGGCGACGATAAATGGTCCAACTCCGTAGTCGCCCTCCGTGGCAAAACCGGCCAACTCGTCTGGGGCTTCCAGCTTGTCCATCATGACCTGTGGGATTTCGACTGCGCCTCGCCGCCGCTCCTAGCGACCCTGCATGTCGACGGCAAAGACGTCCCAGTCGTCATTCAGGGCAACAAGTCCGGACTCCTCTACGTCCTGAATCGCGATACCGGCAAGCCCGTGTTTCCGGTCGAGGAGCGCAAAGTCCCGCAAAGCGATGTTCCCGGCGAAGTTTCTTCTGCAACGCAGCCCTTCCCCGAAAAGCCTCCTCCTCTCGCCCCACAGACCCTTTCCAACGACCAAGCCTGGGGTCCAACCCCTGAAGATCGCGACTGGTGCCGCAACTACATCGCCCGCCTTCGCAATGAAGGGGTTTACACGCCCCCAAGCCTGCAAGGAACTCTTATGGTCCCAGGTAATCTCGGTGGAATGACCTGGAGCGGCTATGCCTACGACCCTGGCCGCGGCGTCCTGGTCACCAACACCAACAATCTCGTCGCTATCGCCCGCCTCATCCCCCGCGAAAAATACAATGATCGCAGTTCCCGGACCGAAGACGGCGATTACGGCGACCAACTCGGCGCTCCGTATGGTCTCTATCGCCGCTTCATCCAGTCGCCTTCGGATCTTCCCTGCAGCCCGCCACCGTGGGGATTCCTGACCGCTGTCGATATGACTCAGGGGAAGATTCTCTGGCAGGTTCCGTTAGGCTCCATGCAGGATTTCGGCGGCGCGCACGCTCAGCCGATTCCGCCCGGCTCGATCAGCCTCGGCGGACCGATCATCACCGCTAGCGGTCTCGTTTTCATCGGTGGGGCCACGGATTGTTTCGTTCGCGGGTTCGATATCGAAACAGGCAAGGAGCTGTGGAGGGCTCCGCTTCCTGCCTGCGGCAACGCCACACCTATGACCTACCGCCTCGCTTCAACGGGCAAGCAGTACCTCGTCATTGCCGCCGGCGGCCATCCCAAAATCACCGAAGAAAAGCTCGGCGACTCCCTCAGCGCCTTTACATTGCCCTGTGACGTTCCTTCTCCCACGGGGAGGGAGGCGAGGCGCAGTTCACTTAATCAGATGTGACCTTGACGATGAGTTTTCGCTCGCGGGGGCCATCGAATTCACAGAAGAAAATGCCTTGCCAGCGGCCCAGCGCCAACTTTCCTTCCTCAACAAAAACAACTTGGCTCGTCCCTACTAGCACGGACTTTATGTGCGAATCCGAGTTTCCCTCGCTGTGCCGATACGGCCCGGTCTTTGCCACTAACCGGTCCAGCGCGCCTTCTATATCACGAGCCACGTCCGGATCCGCACATTCATTAATCGCGATTGCTGCCGTCGTGTGCGGAACATACAAATGGCAAGTCCCATTCGAAACCTTTGACGCGGACACCACTTTCTGCACTTGCGCCGTAACGTCCACCAGCTGCGTGCGCCGGTCCGTCTTCACGATGATCGTTTGCATTCGGTTGAATTCTATGGCGAGTCGACGATGAAATGATGCCCGAGTTTAGCTGAGGAAGAAAGTTTTTGAAGCTCGTCCAACCCGCCCGCGCCCCAGCGCGCCAAAAACGGCAGCAAACACAATTCGCGCTCTTGCAATCCTTTGTGCGGATTCAGAAGCGATTCCAGGTGTTCTTCATGAGCCGCAAGCAAACCCAGCTTTTGATCCTGGGCCCGCCCCACCCTTTGCCGTAATTGCTCGAGATTGAATTCGATTCCTTTTCTTGTTTTCTCGACCGCGCCCAGCAGCGTCGCGTCCAATTTCTCGATCTGTACCCCGAGCCCATCCAGCATGGCCGAAATTTGCTTTTGGTCCCGCTCAAAATCTTCCGACAGTGACTCGGGCAACGAAGCGCCTTCCATCTTGCGTCGCAATTCCTGCGGCCCCGCCCATACGTCTTCCACGCTCAAGCCGTACCGGTCGAGCAACTTCTTCGCTTTCGCGTCCACGAGCGTGAACCCCGCACGCGGCAGCATCACCGGCATGCGCCCAAGCAAATGCTGGTACACCACCTCCGATTGCGCAATGTACGAAAGCTCCGCCGGCCCCCCGATGAAGGCCACCGTCGGCAACAAATAATCCTGCACGACCGGCCGGAGCAACGCGTTCGGGCTGAATTTCCCGGGTTCCGTGTGCGTCAAACGGGTCAGCTCTTCGCGTGCCCAGCTCTTTTCCCCCACCTGAAACCTACCGTCGCTTGCGGTGACTACTTGCCGTGCGCCGTCTTCAAAACGGAAGAGCAGCGTACTCTTGGAAGTCACTTTGACTTGCGCCGCGTATCCCGCGTGGTCCAGATCCTTTTCGCGTTGCAGCAGCTTCTCGTTCAGTTCATCGCGCTCCGCCAGTGCGTGCTGATAGAGCGGCGCAGCAACTCTGTGCAGCTCCGCATCCAGCGGGTCCAGCAAAATCAGCCCTTGCTCCGCAAACAATCGCGCGAAGAGCTTTGCAAAAGCGCTTCCGTACGTTTCCTCAGGCTTGTAACTTTCTACGAGAAACTGCCCCAGCAGTTGTCCGCCCTGATTCCGGAGTGACTCCGCGGCTTCTTGCGCGAACCCCTCCACTTCCGCTCCCAGCGGGATTCGTCCGACCGGCTTACCCGCCTCATTCCCGTCGGGCAGCTCGAAGCGAGTCAGCTTTCCGCCCTCAAACCA
>DASPTW010000071.1:0-3187 GCA_035623215.1 Candidatus Acidiferrum sp. | reverse complement strand
AATTTTCAAGCCCGGCGATGCAGAAGCCGACCTGACCGCTACCGTGCTCGGCGGCGGAAAGTCCAGCCGCCTGTACAAGAAGCTGGTCTACGAGAAACAGATTGCGCTGGATGTGTCCGTGAATCAGCAGTCATTGATGTTAGGCTCCGTCTTCGAAGTGCAATCGACCGCGCGCCCGGGCGTCAAGCCGGAAGACCTCGAGAAAGCCATCAATACAGAATTGGAAGCGTTTCGCGCGAAGGGACCAACCGAGGCGGAATTAGCGCGGGCTCGCAACGTCTTGGAATCGCGAATCATTTCCGGCCTCGAGACGCTTGGAGGATTTGGCGGCGTTGCGGACCGCTTAAACTCCTACAACCATTATCTGGGCACCCCGGACTTTCTCGCTGCCGATATCGCGCGCTACGAAAACGCAACCGTTGAGTCGCTCCAAGCGTTTGCTCAAGGACAGCTCAAAGACAATCAGCGCGTGGTCGTCTACGGAGTTCCGGGCAAGCAGGACCTAGGTGCTGAAGTGCCTTCTTCGAAGCCGGAGCAGAAGGATCCCTCCAAGAACAACGGCGAGCCGGTGAACGTGGACGCGGCGTGGCGCAACGAGCCGCCTAAGCCTGGTCCCGCAAGTCCGTTGCATTTGCCTGTGCCCGAACAGTTCAAGCTCTCGAATGGCCTCACCGTGCTGTTCAACGAGCGGCCGGGGCTCCCGTTGGTGGCTGCTGACTTGGTGCTGCGCTCCGGAAGTGGTGCGAACCCCGTCGACAAGCCAGGGCTGGCAAGTTTCACAGCGCGAATGTTGCAGCAGGGAACTACGACGCGAAATGCCCTGCAGATTGCCGACCGCGCGGCCGATCTTGGCGCCACGCTGAGTTCGCGCGCTTCCACCGACAGTTCCAGCGTTTTCACGCATTCGCTTTCGCGAAATTTTCCGGATGCACTCGAATTGCTCGCGGACGTCGCATTGCACCCGAGTTTCCCTCAGGCGGAGATTGATCGCGTAAGAAAAGAAAGACTCGCAGCGCTGGTGCAGGAAAAAGATGAGCCATTCTCCGTGGCCACGCGCGTCATGGATGCGGCGCTATACGGGCCGCATCATTCCTACGGCTACCCGGAAATCGGCACAGAGGAATCGCTGAAAGCCGTGACCCGCGAAGACCTGCTGAAGTTCTGGCAGGGAAACTATTTCCCGAACGAAGCGGCGCTGGTGGTTACGGGAAACATCAAGCTAAGTGAGCTGAAGCCCCTCCTCGAAAAACAGTTTGGAACCTGGAAGACAGGAAAAGTGGGCGGCTCGGAGATGGGTTCCCCCGAAAGCTCCGACGCGCGGATGATTCTGGTAGACCGGCCGGGCGCTCCGCAAACCACGCTCCTGTGCTACGAGATGGGAGTCGCGCGGTCGACGCCCGATTACGCGCCGCTGGAAGTTATGAACACGGATCTTGGCGGGTTGTTTTCGAGCCGCATCAACATGAACCTCCGCGAAGCGCACGGCTATACCTATGGCGCGGGATCGGTCTTCGTTTATCACCGCGCGCCGGGGCCGTTCCTTACCTATGCCGATGTGCGGACCGATGCGACGGCGCCCGCGACCAGCGAAATGTTCAACGAGCTGCGCCGCATCCGCGACACGCAGCTGTCCGCGGAAGAAATGAAGCTGTCGAAAGATTCCATCACGCGCTCGATGCCCGGCCGTTTCGAGCGCGGCACCGACGCGGCGGGAACTTTTGCGGAAATTTTCGTTTACGATCTTCCGTTGGATTATTTTTCGAAATTGCCCGACAGCATCGACGCCGTTACTCCGGACCAGGCACAGTCCATCGCGCAGAAGTACATTCATCCCGACAAGATTGTCGTGCTGGCAATCGGGGACCGCGGCAAGATCGAAGAAGACATGAAGAAGCTCAACCTCGGTAAACTCGAATACCGCGACACCGAAGGGAAGATCTTGAAGTAGGATCCGCGCGATCCTGATTGACGAAGACCGATTGGGCCACTAATATCTACGGAGATGCATGCCCCCGTCGCGGGGCATGGAACTTCATTCTCGGAGGCGCCTGTGCCAACCATTGTTGCAATACGGACGGGCGAGTGTGCCTCCATGCGCTTGCAAAGGTAGAGGCGCAACTCCCGCCGCCTTAGAAAATCCCACAAATCAGTAAGTCCGAAATGGCGCCAGCGGCAGCCGTGTGTCGTCTTGCGGCTGCGGGAGGATTCTTCCGTGAGTCTATCGCGATGGGGTTGGAATGGTTTCTTCGAAGCAATTTGGAAAAGTGCGGAACGGGAAACCAGTGTTCCGGCACGTGTAATCTCGCAGCAAAAGAAATTCTGGGCCATTGCGGGGGAGTTCGGAGAACGCTGGGCGGAAGCGGCAGGAAAGCTGCGGCTCGCAGCAGAAGAGGGAGCGGACTGGCCTGCAGTCGGCGATTGGGTTGCCGTCAAAGTCGAAAGACCGAATCAAACCACGGCAATTCAGGAAGTGCTGCCACGCAGAAGCAAGTTTGTCCGAAAGACCGCTGGCAAAGCCGCTCAGGAGCAAGTTCTCGCCGCAAATATTGACACGGCCCTGCTCGTGTCCGCCCTCGACGGCGACTTCAATCCCCGGCGTGTCGAGCGTTACCTGGCGCAGTGCTGTGAATCCGGCGCAAGGCCCGTCGTTGTCCTGAACAAGGCGGATGCTTGCTTGAAGGCCTCTGAATTCGCGGAAGAAATGCAGCGGGTTGCCGCAGGCGCAGTTGTCCTCGTCGTCAGTGCCACGAGCGGCCTGGGATTTGATGAATTGGAAAGGCATCTGGTGCGCGGCGAAACACTCGTGCTGCTCGGTTCATCCGGTGTGGGCAAGTCCACCATTGTCAATCGCTTGATGCGTCGTGCAATCCAAGAAACACGAGCAGTTCGCGAATCTGACAGCCGTGGCAGGCACACCACAACAGCTCGAGAATTGTTCGAGCTGCCGGAAGGGGCATTGCTGATCGACACGCCGGGCTTGCGGGAGTTGCAGCTTTGGGAGGCAGAGGACGGCATCTCGCAGACATTCTCGGATATCGAATCATTGGCTGCACATTGTCGCTTTGGGAACTGTCGCCACGACGAAGAACCAGGCTGCGCCGTGCGAAAAGCGGTCCAAAAAGGAACGCTTGACCTCGCGCGCCTGGAGAATTGGCGGAAAGTCTTGCGCGAACAAGCATTTCTCCAG
>DASPTW010000070.1:0-62397 GCA_035623215.1 Candidatus Acidiferrum sp. | reverse complement strand
ACTCGCTCGGCGGCCGCGCGGATTTTCTCCAAATCCACCGGGAGACTCCTCGACCGTTGCCGGCCCGCACCACACTCCGTCCGGCCCAACAAAAAAGTGGGCTCGCGCCCACTCATCCGTGCGACCCGCTTCAGAGCGAAGGTAAAGTATATTCCGGCAGTACGGCAAAAGCAAGGTAAGCGGAATCTTGGTAATGGGCCAGTTCCCGGTTAGCCAACTACACGTCCAATTGATCTCGGCAGTTCAGTGAAGTGCCACTCAGCCCGGCCCGATTGTGTTTTGGAAGGTTCGGCGCGATTCCAACGCGGTAACGAATAGAGTAGAATTTTGCACCAGTTCTCCCGGAGAGAAAACAATGCGCCGGTATCACCACATCGGGATTCCCACTAACGAATCGAAGCCTGGGGAGACCCACTTGAAAGACCTGAAACTCTTTGTCGTCAGTCACCAAAAAAGCGAATTCGGCGTGGAATGGATGCGCTTCGAAGCGGACGCGGCGGTTCCCGATCTTGTCCGGCGAGTGCCGCACGTCGCGTTTGAAGTGACCGACCTCTCCTCCGAGCTTGCCGACCGCGAAATCCTGATTCCTCCGAACAGCCCATCCGACGGTGTCCGCGTTGCGTTCATCGTCGAAAACGGCGCGCCCATCGAACTGCTCGAATTTACCGACCCCAAACACCCAGCCCGTTTATCGAACCAAATGGACGAGTAACGGGCAAGCCTGAAGTTATCAGGCAAGATCCTCAATTCCCTGTTTTCCGACAATACGGGTACAATCCATAAACGTGACGGTGCTGCCGAGGACCTATCCCTTCCGTTCCTCCCGCGCACGACAAACCGTTGGGCTCTCGTGTAAAAATGCTGCCTAACCGTAGATCGGCAAGGCAGAAAGTGGAGCAACGATGAGAACGGAATTGCTGCGATTCAACGGCGCCGTCGAGCGGGACCCCGCCGTCAATGCCTGGATGAAAGAGCAAGCCGGTGAATTGGGGGCCATCGCGCGTCAGTGGTTTGAAGTGATGCGAAAATGCGGGGACGAAGTTTGGGAGCTTTTGCATGACGGCTGTCCGGTTGCCTGTTTGGGAGATGCGCCTTTCGGCTACGTCAATGTATTCGCCTCGCACGTAAACGTGGGGTTCTTTCACGGCGCAGCGCTGCCGGATCCGGCGCGCTTGTTGCAAGGCACCGGCAAGTTCATGCGTCATGTGAAGCTGAGGCCGGGAACGGCCACAAACGCCGCAGCGCTAAGCAGGCTCATCGATGCGGCGTACTCGGATATAAAATCGCGCGTCGAAAACGGCTAGCTCGGAGAAACGCCTTTTCCTCTCCTCCGCCGCTTCGCCTGTCCGTTGGTACAGGCAACTCTTTGGACCAGCTGTCGCCGCTTCGCCTTGTTTAGCTTTGGCACAGGCCGCAAAGTAAGCCTATGCCCGTTTTGGAACATCCTTCCGTGGTGGAGGCGGCTGAGAGCACCCAGTTCAGCCCCTACCTCCCTTACCGCCACACGCTGCTAACCCCAAAGCAAATCAAGGAGTTAAGCAGGCTTCGTCCCGGGCGGGCGCTAGCCGCCATTGCCTTCTGCTGGTCTTGGATCCTGGCGGCTTTTGCGCTGGTGGCCATTCATCCCGCATGGTGGACCGTGCTTCTCGCTATCCCTGTCATCGGCAACCGTTACTACGCTCTGTTCATCATCGGACACGACGGAATGCATCGGCGGCTGTTTCCGACCGTCCAGCAAAATGATTTCTGGACGGACCTCCTCATTTTGGCGCCCATTGGAGCGATTACCCGCATCAATAACCGCAACCACCTGGCGCACCACCGCAACCTCGCCACGCCGCAAGATCCCGATCACCACAAGCATGCTTGCTTCAATAAAGCTGGCCATGCGGAGTTTCTGGAATTTTTGTCGGGACTAAGCAGCATCTGGAAGTCGGCGAGATCCGTTTACCTCTCGCGCATCAAAAAACAGTTTCCGGTATCAACCGTGAGTTTAGGAGCAGGCCACTACTCGCTCCGGGATTTCGTCCTGCTTGCTGGCTGGTTCATCGTTTTAGCCGGCGGACTCAGCTGGTTTGTCGGCTGGTGGGCCTATCCGGTGCTTTGGATTTTGCCCGTGTATCTATTCATGTTTCTCGGCGACAATTTCCGCGCGTTTGCCGAACATTCCCATCCGCAAAACGACCGCGATTCCGACGAGCAACGGATGATCAGCTACATCAGCAATCCGTTCGAGCGCATGCTCGTCGCGCCGATGAACATGAATTTTCACGCCGCGCATCACCTGTGGCCTTCGATTCCCTATTACAATTTGCCCGCCGCTGACCGCCTCATTCGCGAACATCCCGATTCCATTGGACTCGAGTGGCGCGGATCCTATTTCGGCTACCTCCGCAGATACTGGTCCGCTCTGCCCATCGTAGAATGTAAGCAAGGCCGATGAATTCTGCCGCTGACTCCTGGCGTTCCACGCCAGTTCCAGAAGAATTTGTTTGCTGTGGGGCTCCTTTGATCGCCACGGAGGATGTTTCTTCCTGTCCTGTTTGCCGCTCTTCCGAATTCGCGCAATTCGCCGTTGGCTTCGACTATGAATTGCTGACCTGTTCAAATCCTTGGCGGTTCGTCGAGTGCCGCGTTTGCAATCACGTTTGGTTGAACCCGCGGCCAGCCGTCTCAGAGCTTGCGGTAGTCTATCCGCCCACTTACTACGCTTACAACTACGGCGCGATCAATCCGATTGCGCGCAAAGCTAAGGAACTCCTAGACCGGAGAAAGATGGCGCGCATCATTCGTCATTGTGCCGCGGCGCCGCGCTCGTATCTCGACGTCGGCTGCGGCGATGGGCGCTTTCTGCGCGTGATGGAACATTCGGGCGTGCCGCGCAATGCGCTGTATGGCCTCGAATTGGATCAGCGGGTCGTCGATGGCCTGCGCGCACAGGGCTACACGGGAGTATTTTGCGAGCGTGCAGAAGAAGTCTCCAGTTTCCCCGAGGGCGGCATCGATCTCGTAACCATGTTTCACGTTATAGAGCACGTCAACAATCCTGGCGCCGTCGTCCGTAGCATCCTCCGCTGGCTACCTCCCGGAGGGATCTTTGCCTTGGAAACACCCAACCTCGAGAGTTGGGATGCACGGCTCTTCCACCGCACTTATTGGGGCGGCTATCACATTCCACGACATTGGAATCTTTTCACGCCCGCTTCCATCACTCGGCTTTTGCAAGACAACGGCTTTGAAGTCGTGGCCACTTCTTTTCAGACGGGACATTCTTTCTGGATGTACTCGCTGCACCACGCCGTTCGTTACAACGGCAAATCGCGTCCGCGCGCTGGCGCGTGGTTCGATCCCATGAAAAGCCTCTTTGGCCTCGCCGGCTTCACCGCGTTCGATATGCTTCGCGGCTCTCTTGGCGCGAAGACCTCCGCAATGCTGGTCATCAGCCGCAAGCCTACGTAACAAGCTGAGTATTTTGTTGCTGATTTGAATCTGCCGCGACGTTTAATCCCGTTATTCGCGCCTTACTCCAGGACGTAAATATTCTTGTGCGCGCACATTTCTTTCAAGATTTTCGGCCACACGCTCACGGTCACTTCTCCCAAGTGCGCTTTCCTTAGCAGCAGCATGAACGTGCGGGATTGTCCGATTCCTCCGCCAATGCTCAACGGAATTTCGCCCTTCACGATCGCCTGGTGGTACGGATATTTCAGAAAATCCGTCTGTCCTGACAGTTCCAATTGCTTCCGCAGCGACTCCCCATTCACGCGAATGCCCATCGAGCTCAGCTCGTGACGCCTCTTCGTCACGTAATTCCAAACCAGGATATCTCCGTTCAGTCCATGATGTGCTTTTGTGCCATCTGATTTCGTCTCCGTCACCCAGTCGTCGTAATCCGCCGCACGCATCTCGTGCGGATAACCGTCCGCTAGGGGATACCCGATCCCGATGATGAACAGCGCGGGGCATTCCTGCAAAACCGCGGTCTCTCGCTGTTTTCGCGGGAGGTCCGGATACATTTTCAACAGTTCTTCCGCATGCAAGAATGTCAGCTTCTTCGGGAGGTTCGGAACTTTTTTCGACCGCAACTCCGGGAACAACTCCTGCGCGTAGAGTTCCGCATCTACCAGCACGTCCCAGATTTTTCCGACGACATACTTCAGGAATTCGAGGTTTCGTTGTTCCGGCGAAATCACGCGCTCCCAGTCCCACTGATCCACGTATACGCTGTGGTCGTGGTCCAGGAAATAATCTTTGCGCACCGCGCGCATGTCTGTGCACAGACCTTCGCCGGTTCGCATCCCGAATTCTTTCAACGCCATCCTCTTCCACTTCGTGGCCGCCTGCACCACCTGCGCGTCCACCGGATGGGCGTCATGGTCGTTTGATATGTGGAACTGGATCGGCGTCCGCGAGCCGTCGCGGTCCAGCATGTCGTTCACGCCGGTCTCCACGTCGACGACCAGCGGCACCGTCACCATCATCAGGTTCAGCTCTTTGCAAAGGCTGTCTTCGATGAAGCGCTTCACTGCGTGGATCGCTTTCTGCGTTTCACGCCGTGTCAGCACGCTGGTGTAATCGCTCGGCAGGATCTTCTCTAATTCGGTGTAATTCCCGATTCCCGGGCCCGCCAGGTCCGCCACTTTGCTGCCCATAGCCACACCTCCACTTTGTCACACTCTCTCGCGAGACTCGCCCTCTAGTCCCACACTCATACTCTTGTGAGATAGTCGCTCCGCCAAATCGGGTCAGCTCTTCGATGCGAACGAACACACCACCGGCTTGGCCAGCGCCGCAAAGTCCGCGTACTTCATGCGGATCGCTTCGCGGTGCGTTCCCGCGTTGAACAGGATTTCTTCATCCGCCGACAGCGACTCATCCACATACACTGGCAAGTGATACAGCGAGCCAAACGGCGGCATCGCGCCCAATTCGCAATCCGGGAACAGGTTTATGAACTCGGTCTCGGTCGCCAGCCGCAATTGTTTGCCGAGCACATTGCCCAGTTTATCGAGATTGGCATGATGCGCCGCAGGCAGCACCGCCAGCAGGGTGTCGTCTCCTGCCTTCAGCACCACCGTTTTGGCCATGTCTTTTCCGGACACCTTCATCGCCGCCGCGGTGCCTTGCGCCGTATACGTGGTCGTATGCGGCACCGTTGAGTAGGACACATGACTTTCTTCAAGAAGGGTTTTCAATCCTGGGGGAATACTCATGGAATGCTCCTTCAGCGAACCGGACAGACGCGCGCCCGCGCCTGCCATTCGCACAACGTCGTCACCGCAAAAGGAATATGCTCGGATGGGCACTACACCGCACGGACGCCCGGCACATCCCTCGGTGTCGTCCGTCACAGCTCGCATTCGAAGTGTGGTTGCATCGTGCAACGTGGGGAGGCTTGCCCGTCCCGAGTCTCCTTCCCTGGCCGGAGTTTCGTGTTTCGCTAACCGGGTGCTCTATGTGGTTGAAAGCTCTTGCGGTTGCCGCCATTTTGATTTTCGTTGTTTGAATGGTCGCGGTGCTCCAGTCTTGGAGCAGAACTCCGACGTCCGGACGGCTGTCGGGCGTCGCCTTCCTCATCGTTTTCGGAGCAGCGGCGTTCTGGGGTGTTCGTACGCTTCTTGGCATGCACCATTAATTGCAAGCCCGGGCGCGGCCTCAAGGCGATCTGCCCTTGACGAGGGCAGACCGCTGGCCTATGGTTTTGCGCGAGACGCAAGCCGAAATCACAACGCATATAGTTGGTCTAATTTCAATGAAAGAGAAAACTGCAATGTCTCTTCGCACTCGAACAAATTTCGCAGTCACTGGTTTTGCTTCCGTATTGATCGCAATTGCGGCAATCGTGGGAATCGGAGCCGTCGCTCGCGGGCAATCCTCTTCTCCGGCTGCCGACGCGGCGAAGCAAGCCGAAGCTGTGCCACCCGTGTCTTCGCTTGGCGCGCGCAACGATTTGCCGAATCCCTACGCTTTAGGCGTGAGCTGGGGCCAACTGCCTGATCACAGAAAATGGGGCTCGACGGCGGGTATTGCCGTTGGATCGGATGGCAACATCTGGGCTATCGATCGCTGCGGTGTTTCCGGATCACAGGGCACGAACTGCGCGGGATCGCCACTCGATCCTATTCTGGAGTTCGATCCCTCCGGGAAATTCCTGAAGAGTTTTGGTCACGGTCTCTTCGTCAGTCCCCACAAAATCACCGTGGACCGCGACGGCAATCTCTGGGTCGCCGACAACGGACTGAAAGATGGCCACGGCCAGCAGGTTTTCAAATTCGATCAGAATGGCAAGATTCTGATGACGCTTGGCAAAGCCGGCATCGCAGGGCCTGGGCTCGATACCTTCGATCAGCCGACGGAAGTCGCTGTTGCTCCCAACGGCTACATTTTTGTAGCCGACGGCCACGGCGGCAAGCCAACCAACAACGCGCGCATCATGAAGTTCGACGCGCACGGCAAGTTCCTAAAGACCTGGGGAAAGAAGGGCACGGGACCAGGCGAATTCGATTGCCCGCATACGCTGGCTTTCGATTCCCAGGGCAGGCTCTTCGTCGGCGACCGCCAGAACAATCGTATCCAGATTTTCGACCAAGACGGCCACTTTATTGCCGAGTGGAAGCAGTTTGGCCGACCCAGCGGAATTTACATCGATAAAAACGACGTGCTTTACGTGGCCGACTCCGAGTCACGCAATGGCGATCCTGGCTATGGTTACAACCCAGGATGCAGGCGGGGCATTCGCATCGGCAGCGCGAAAGACGGCTCCGTGAAATATTTCGTTCCCGATCCATTGCCCTACCCCGCCGGGGAAGAGTCGACCGGGCCGGAAGGCATAACCGCGGACTCGCTCGGCAACATGTACGGCGCCGAATTCGCCATGGACGTCAAGAAGTACGTTCGCAAGTAGCGTTCACTTCAGAGGTTGAGGGCCGAAAAACAAGAGACGGCAGCGGTTCGTGGAGGCGCTGCCGTCTCTTTTTTGTTTGCTTTTTGTTGTTGGAAGCTTTGGGTTCAGAAACTAGCGAATGAGAATAGACGGAGCTTATTCTTCGTCGCCGTCGAGACCGTCAATCGGCGTGATCGTGCCGAAGAGCCCATCATTTTCATTGTTGGGGCCCGCAGTGAAGTACAAGGTGTTCGCGAGTCCCGCCGAGCCATCATTGCCGAAGGTCAGCGACCACAAGCCGTCGATGGTCATCAAGGAACCGTCGCCGTTTCGCACGAAGTCGATGAATTTGTGGGTGAAGCCATTGTAGGCAGCGATCCAGCCGCTGCGGAAATTGCCCACCAGAATGGCATTGCTATACTCACCGAAATCGCGGGTGGTCCAAACCACGCCCCAAGGGGCGTTGAGCCAATCGCCATGCTGGAGATGCCCGATGACGTGGCCGGAGGGAGTGAAGAGCACGACGTAGCCGAAGCCATCGCCGCCGACGGGATCGTGCCGGGGGGCGTCCTGCTTTGCGTAAGTGACGAACAGGATTCCGCCGATATTTTGGATGTTAAACGGGGCAAAACCGTGCGGGACGCGTTCCGTGCCTTGATCGTCGCGGTCGTGATCGCCATCGCCATTGGGATCGAAGGCATCGTCATCGAGGTGCAGGCGGTTGAAGTTGGTGTCATACACTTCGACTTTGGCGGAGCGGAAGTTGGTGACGTAAAGGAATTTGTGTCCGTCAATCTCGCCTGAAGTTGCACCCTTGTAGACGGCGCCATTCGGACCGCCATTCTGCGAGTTGTCGACCTTGAGCACCGCGTTGACCGACGGCGGCTTGGCGCCTGCAGCCACGCCCACGCCGGGGTTCCAGCCGGAAATAGTTCCGTCTTCGGTGACAAAAATAAAGACCGCCTGTGTGCCTGTCACTCCCGGTACAAGCAAGAAATCCGTGGTGCTCCCGTTGAATACAACTCCGGTGGGGGCAGACTGGGTGCCGGGAGCAAACCCAGGAGGTGGAACCATCACGAAATTGTTGAACGGGCTATTAATTCCATTTCCGTTCGAGTCCGGATGGGGATCCGGAAAATTGCCGGCCGCATTTCCGCTCCCATTGTAAAGCGTTGAGGTGCCGGAGTTGTTGTTGCCAATCCACCAGGGGCTACCGTTGGGTGAGCGCGTGAGCCCCCAAGGATTCAACAGATTCGGGTCAGTGACCGGAGCCATACCTGGGATGTCGGAAACAAGGTCGGTTTGTTTGTAGTGTTGGGCCGGCGTTACAGCAGGAAGCAGAAACAGCGAAAGAGAAAGTACAGCAAGAAACTTGAAAGACTTGAAGCCGAACGACATGCGGGAATCCCTCCAGAACAAGATTTTCTATTCGAAACACGCCCCACGTGTTCGAATGCAAGACTCCGCCTGGCTGGACTCCGCCAATTGCAGAGCAACCCTGATTCCAGAGCGTAAAGAGCCCCGAATTTCAAGCCTCAGTGGAAAATGAGCAACTTGCAAGATGACTTCAGATGTGTTGGCGAGAAAATCTCCTGAAAATAGAATCTTCGGGCGATCGAAAAATACGAAAGTACGGATGTTTCTTTTTGATGAATAAGGGCATCCGAATTTGGAATGAGCCACAGGACAAAGTCATCGGCGCGAAGGACAATCTCCGGGAGGACATTCAGAGCAAGTTTCACGGCGGTCCTCAAACTCCTATTGACATTCTATAGAAGGAACGTGTAATTTTTCTCCTACAGGATATCGATAGGAGAGACGCTTTGGCACCGGATCAAACCAACCTGCTGCAAGGCACTCTGGACATGATGATCCTGAAAGCCTTGGCTCTCGAGCAAATGCACGGCCTGGGCATTTCCCGGCGCATCGAGCAAATCACTCGGGCCACGTTTCAGGTCAAACCGGGCTCGCTCTTTCCGGCTTTACATCGCATGGAAGAGGAAGGCTGGCTTGTCTCCTCTTGGGGAGAGTCAGAGAACAAGCGGCGAGCCAAGTACTACAAGCTGACAAACGCGGGACGCCGCCAATTGGAGGCGGAAACGAAGCGCTGGGGCCGCATTGCACTGGCGATTACGCGGACGTTGGAAGCTTCCTGAAGAGATAGATCATGGCCTTCACTCGATTGGCAAGCTTGTTGCGCAACCTGCTCCACAAACGACGCGAAGAACGCGAATTGGATGAGGAAGTTCGCGCGCACGAACAACTGTTGGCGGACGAAAAAATTAGCTCAGGCATGAGTCCGCAGGAAGCCCACCGCCAGGCGCACCTGGAACTGGGCGGGGTAGAACAAGTGAAAGAACAGGTCCGCGAAACCCGCGCCGGGCATTTGCTCGAAACTCTTTGGCAAGATGTGCGCTTCGGCCTGCGCATGTTGCGGAAGAGTCCTGGCTTCACAGCCGTCGCGGTTCTGACGCTCGCCCTGGGCATCGGCGCGAACACGGCGATTTTCTCGCTGGTGAATGCGCTCCTGCTGAAGAGTTTGCCCTACGGGCATCCAGAGCGAATGGGCACGATTTACGCGCGCTTCACCGGTCCAAACGGGTCGGACGAACTCGCCGGGATTGACGGCGAAATGTGGGAATTGTTACGCGACAACGTGCCAAGCTTAGTCTCCGCTGTTTCGGGAGGCACATCGGGCGTGAACCTCAGGGCGGGTTCGCAGGTGGAGTATGTGCAAAACGGGCGCGTCTCGGCACACTACTTCGACGTCCTGGCGCTTCAGCCCATCCTTGGACGGAATATCTCTGAGGAGGAGGACCGCCCTCACGGGCCCAAGGCTGTCGTTCTCAGCTACGGTCTGTGGCGCAATGTGTTTGGGGAAGACCAGAGCATCCTCGGGCGGACCATCCTGCTGAAGAACGAGCCATACACGGTCATCGGCGTATTGCCGCAAGGTGCAACCACACCGTTGAATGCCAGTGTGTATACCCCGCTGCAGCCCAGCCGGGAAGGTGAAGGTAGTGGAACGAACTTTCAGCTCATCACCCGGCTTCGCGAAGGTGCGGGCTGGCAGCAGGCGGATGCGGAGATTAACCATGCGTGGACCATCCTTGCGCTGCGTCTAGAAAAAAACGCTCCCGGTGCACATGTAACCTACCACTCGGTACCGTTGCAGAAAGGCCAGACTGATTCGCTGCGTCCGCAGGCGCTAGCCCTGATGCTCTCTGCCGCCTTCATTCTGTTGATCGCCTGTGCGAATCTGGCTAGCTTGACGCTAGTGCGCATGTTCCGGCGAACGCCGGAAGTGGCCACGCGTGTGGCGCTAGGAGCATCGGCTTGGCAGATCCAAAGGCAGTTCTGGGTGGAAAACCTGCTGCTGGCTCTGGTTGGTGGAGCCGCGGGCGTCGGCGTGGGCTTTCTTGCGTTGCAAGGACTTCTGTTGCAATTGCCGGAACATTTTTTGCCCGTGGCGAACGTGCCCCTCGATGGTCGCGTGCTGGGGTTCACACTCGTTGTCTCCGTACTAACAAGCGTGCTGTTTGGTATGCTCCCGGCCCTCGCTGCGTGGAAATCGGACTTGCGCTCATCTATAGCGGACCGCACCGTGACGCGAGTCGGCAGCCCAGGTCTTCGCCAAGCTCTGATTGCCGGCGAGGTTGGCCTCACGATTGTCTTGCTAGCAGCTTCTGGCTTGCTCATTCGCAGCTTGATTCATTTGGAGACTCTGCCGCCGGGCTTCAACCCCAACGGAATTCTGGTTGCGAAGGCTTCACTCGACGACGCCCACTACCACGATCCTGCGGCTTTCCGAAAGCTCTTGGACGAGAGCACCGCCGCCATGCGGGAGATTCCAGGCGTGTTGAATTCCGCTGTCGGATTGAGCCTGCCTTATGAGAGCACGCTGAATGACGGCGTTACCTTCAGCGATGGCAAGGAAGCTGGGCAGCAGGCTGGCACTGATGTGGTGTATGTCACACCGGGATATTTCGACACCTTACAGATCGGGCTGCTTGTGGGACGGGTCTTTACCAATGCGGATGGACCCAATGCGCAGCACGTAGCCGTGGTGAACCAAGCCTTTGCGCGCAAATTCTACGGCGGAACCAATCCTGTGGGCCGTTACATCAACAGGGACACGGTAATCGTGGGCGAGGTAACCGATGTTCCCATTTCCTCCAATCTGTACCCAGTCGCTCCGCTTATGGCCGAGCAGACCATGTATATTCCGGCAGCACAAGTGAATGCTGGATACCTGGGGCTTGTGCATGTGTGGTTTCAGCCGGACTGGGTTATTCGCACGCCAGGTCCGATCGCTGGGCTGCCGGACGAAATGCAGCGTGCACTGGGCAGCGCCGACCCCAGCCTGCCGGTCTCCGGCTTCTACAGCATGAAGGATCTCATGGCCCGGACATTGGTAATGCAGCGAATCGAAGTAGCTTTGCTGGGCAGCATGGCAGCTCTTGCCCTGCTGCTTAGCACAGTCGGCGTCTGTGGGCTCGTAGCCAACATGGTTGCGCAGAGAACGCGCGAGATTGGCATCCGCATGGCCTTGGGCTCAAGCGTCAGTCAGGCGATGCTAGAGGTGGGGCGCACCGCTTTTGGCGCGTCAATGCTCGGTGTGGTTCTGGGCCTTGCCGTTTCTGCTGGGGCGCTGCGAGTTATGCGTAGCGTGCTGTACGGTGTGGGCGTTTACGACGCTTCAACTCTGGCAACCGTGGCACTCATGCTTGTTTTCGTGGCCCTCGTAGCCACAATTCTGCCTACTCTGAAAATTGCGAAGATCGATCCCGCCCAAACTTTGCGCGAAGAGTAGGACGGTCTTTCGCTTCCACTGGGCGAACCGATCGAGGAGTGTCGTTGCGCAGTTAGCGGCGGGCAACTGAATCAGGCTGCGCGAAGAACGAGGAGGCTGATCTCCGGAGGAACGCCAAGACGAACGGGAGCGCCGACGGTGCCGAGGCCGCGATTCACATAAATATGCGCCATCGCCGAAGATTGCGGCGGAAAAAGCGGAGGGCTGAATTTTCGGGAAGGAGTCAGGACGGAGCCGGCGCGCTCGGTGGGAGCAGGTGCAAAGAGTGGGCGCTGGTACAGCCCTGCGATGTAATCGGTGATGAAACGCGCCGGACTGAGGCGATGATCGAGGATTTCGACTTGAATCTGGCCGCCGTGCGTGTGGCCTGCGAGTGAAAGCTCAATGCCCAATTCCGCGGCGCGATTGAACGTGTTTGGATTGTGCGAAAGCAGAATGTTGGGCATATCGCGGCGGACCAGCGGCTCGACGTTGGCGAGCGTTTGCTGGCGCTGGCCGCGGTTGGTGCGTTCGCGCTGGTAATCGACGCCGATGAGATTGAATTTCGCGCCGTTGAAGGTTAGCTGCGCATTTTCCTGACGGAGCAGCTTCATGCCCGCCTGCGAGTACAGATAAGCGGCCTGATCTTCAGCCCGCGCGTAGATCTCGTGGTTGCCGTTGCAGCCCCAAACGCCAAGCGGAGCGCGAAGCTGTCGAATTTCGTCGACGCAATCCTCGATGGGATCGCCGACGCCGGTGATCAAGTCGCCGGTGACAACGGCGAGGTCGGCGCCGAGATTGTTGGCCATGTCGACGGCACGGCGCACCTGCGAGCGAGACATGTAGCCGCTTAGGTGAATGTCACTGAGCTGAACGATCTGCATGCCGTCCAAGCCCGAAGGCAACTTGGGAATGGGAATCTCGATGCGGCGAACCTGGTAATTCAGGCGCTCGGCGGCGAAGCCGTACATCGCGGTAAGAAACGGAGCGGCACCTGCGGCCGCAGTCGCAGCGCGGAAAAAGTAGCGGCGGCTTGGGTCGGGAACAGTCTCTGTCGCTTCGAAATCAGAAACCGCAGGAGCAGTGGCGGACGACAAAGCCGGGGCATGCTTCGCGGTGCTAGTGTGAAACCTGCGCCAGACGCGCTCGAGGCCATGAACAGCCTTTACCGAAAGATACGCAAAGAGCGCGCTGAAAAACCAAAGGCCGGTTATGACGGTGATCGCCGAACTTTGGCGCGCGAAGCCACCGCGGCCGAGAATCACGCCATGAACCAGGGTAAAGATCACAGCCAAGAGAAGAAAGATGTACGCAAGGCGCGCCGGGAGGCGCAGCCAGAGCCGGCCCCAGTGGGAAGTGACGCGCCAGAGAGCGCGATACCAGAAGCGTTGCGAAAGGTAGAGGAGCGTAAGTACGCTCAAGCCGATGGCGATGCGGAGAAGCAGAAAACCCCAGTTCACGTTTGCGATGCCCCCAGAAGCAAAACATAAGTTTAGCACGCGCCCGCCCGAAATAGACATGACGGGCCGGAAGGAACTGCGTAAGATGAACCCCGGCCAACGGCCAGGGATGCCCACTGGACGAACGGGAAACGGTTGGCGGGATCGCGCGTCTGATGGTAGGAGTGCCCCGTCCGAGTGGGGACGAAACGGAGGAGGGAGAACCATGAAGAAGTGGACGAATATGGCGGGTGCGGTATTGGCGTTGGGGCTGGGCGTGATGCCGGTAATGGCGCAAGAAGCGGCAAAAAAGAAAGAGCCACCGAAGCCACCCGTGAGTCCGACGCAAGCAGTTCTCGATCAATGGAATGACATAGGTAGGAAGTTAACCGCCATGGCCGAGGATTTCCCAGAGGACAAGTACGAATTCAAACCGAAGCCGGAACAGCGCAGCTTCCGAGAGCAACTGCTGCACGCGGCGGATGTGAATTATTTCTTCACCAACCCGGTGAAGGGAGAGAAGCCGCCTGCCCAAGAAGATTTCTCAAAAGACAAGCTCAAAACGAAGGCGGAAGTGGCGGCCTATGTGAAGAAGTCCTTCGCCGACGGCGCCGCCGCGATCAAGGCGAAAGGAGATGCGGGGCTGAATTCCCTGGTCGTTGATCCATACGCGAATCAGCAGGTACGGGTAATCGACTTCGCCTACGGTTTTATTGAGCACTCGGGAGAACACTACGGGCAATTGGTGGTGTATTACCGCGTGAACGGGCTGGTGCCGCCGGAGTCGCGGCCGAAGAAGTAGCCGCAATTTGTGATTGGCGACCCGAGACTGATGGTGGACCATTGGTCGCGAGCCTGAACGTGATTGATGGGACGCCGGATGGGTGGTGTATTGGCCGACTTTTCGGCGAAGCTCCCCAGTAATCTCTTTGTTGGCAATTAGTTACAAAAATGCATAGGTCTCTTCAGGTTGCAAACCGGACAGCGACAAGCTATGCCATTTTTTCCCTGACGCCGCTTGTCACTTGCACGTGCTTTGCCTTGCGCCTACAAAGAAGGAAGGACGGGGAAGCGCCGCGGGTGCTCCGCGTGTTGATTTCCTCGGATTCTTGCCCGGAGGCTAAGCATGAAAAGCCAAATGGCGTGCGCCCTTTTAGTTGCGTTTGTTTTGGCAATGGCGGGATGCGCGCCGGAAGATTCTTTGTTTGGACTGGTTGGGGACAATGACAAAGAGTTTGACCAACGGCTCGTTGGAGATTGGAGCATGCAAAGCGGTTCGGAATTCAAACCGGGAGAACAATCCGCGCGAATCGTCTTCCGGCAGAGTGGGAACGACCCGGAATATGAGGTCACCTTATTCGATTTCGACGAACACGGCATGAACATCGTTTGTACGGGCCAATTGGTTCGGTTAGGCACCGCGCTCTTTATTGATTTCGGCACCCGCAGTCCCGAAAAACACAAATTCGCCGAGATTCCCTTTCCTGCGCTTGAGACCCATATTTTCGGCCGCATTCGCATCGAGCAAAACAGCGTTCGAATCGATTTCCTAAGCGACGATTGGGTCAAGGCACAAGTCCAGGCGGGAAAAATGACCTTGGCGACCGTGGGGACAAAGGACGGTCCCGTGATATCCGCACCGACGGAGGAATTGCGAAAATTCGCGCTGGAACACGCCCAGGATTCAGGCGCATTTTCAGAGTCGTATTCCATGATTCGCAACCAACAGCCACCTGCTTAAAAGACTGCGTAAATCGTGACTAGAACGAGCGCTAGCCGGCGCAGGCGGCGCGGCCTGTGTTGTTGAGCAGGGTGGTGAGTTGCTCGGGGTCGCTGGTGGGAGGCAAACAGGTGTTGCCGCAGCAGACGAGGGCGAGAGGCTTATCGGCGGGGAGATGGGGAAGAGTCTCCTTAAGGGCACCAGCGAGAGCGGCAAGTTGTGTTCCGGGAGTAGCGCGTAAGACGGATTTGCCGAAGCGGTAGACGCGGTGGGCGGCTTCCTCCAGGGCTTGCGCCGTGGGATCATTCGAATCGCCGGTGATGACGACTTGCAGCGGATGATTGGCAAAGAGCGTGGCGGCAAGGCCGTAGGTGGCGGCGAAAAGGCCGTATTGCGGAGCGATTTTGGCAAAGGCTTCAAGTGTTCTCTGCGCTAGGGCGTGGTAACGGTCGTCGCCAGTGAAGGCGTGCATGCGAACGAGGGCGATGGCGGCAACGGAATTGGCCCCGGGCGTGGGTGAATCCTGAAAAGGCTTGCGGCGAACGTCGAGGCCGCCCATGGGCGCAGCGTCGGAAGGACGGTCGAAGAGGCCGCCGTTTTCGGCGTCGCCGTAGCGGGAGATGCAGAGGTCCAGCGTTTTTTGCGCGGCGGAGAAGTAGCGCGGGTCGAGCGTGGTTTCGTAGGCGTCGAGTAACGCCAACACGCTGAACACTTGATCGTCGAGCGAGCCTTCGAGCGCCGGGCCGCCAATGCGGTGAGAGAAGCCGCGGCTTTCGCTCCAGGCTTCGCGCAGCATCCGGTCAAGAGTTTTTAACGCAAACGCTCGGCAATCCTGGGCGATCCAAGTGGTTCCCACGATCCGCGACGCTTCGAGATAGGCCGAAACGAACATGGCGTTCCACGAAACGTACATCGTTTTGTCGACAAACGGCGTGGGCCGCGCGAGGCGAGCCTTCATCATCTTGCTTTCCGCATCGAGCTTGATGCGGACAACGTCGTCTTCGCTCTTCCCCACAAGCTTTGCAATCTCGTGAAATTCACGAGCGATCCAAAGCACATTCTTGGCCGGATTGTGGTGCATTTCGCCATGGGCCTCGACATCGTAATAGAGCTCAATGACCCTAGATTCTTCCGGCGTTAAGACAGCGCGGACCTCATCTAGTGTCCACGTGAAATAGTCGCCGTCATCTTCGAGCGAATAATCCGCATCCTGGCTGGCATAAAAACCGCCATTCTGCTGATCTGATAAAACCTGGTTGACCCAAAGAATGATTCCCTCAGCGAGTTCGCCAAAGACAGAAAATTTCGGATACCAGTTTGCGTCCGGGCTTCGAGAATCGTCGTCATCGTCGCTCCACGAGAAAAGCGATCCATGAAGATAGTTCTTCAGCAGCTCGGAATTGTCATAGGACATTTTTTCGAAGTGCGGGACGAGCCACCGCTCATCGACGGAATAACGGTGGAAGCCACCGGCAAGTTGATCGTAGACGCCGCCACGAGCCATCTTTTCGAGAGTAGTCTCCACCATCGCGAGCAAATGCTTTTCTTTCGTCTGCTGATAGCGCTCAAGGAGCAAATCGATGGCCGATGCGTGAGGGAATTTTGGCGCGCGACCGAAGCCACCGTTCTTGACGTCAAAAAGCTGCGTAATGGATTGAACTTGCGCATCAACGATGCCGAGGTCAAATTCGGCGCGGGCGCCAGTGAAAACTTCGGCCTGAGCCACGGCGTCGGAGAGCGAATTGGCAGCGCGCTCTAACTCCGCGTGACGGTTGCGATACGAATCGGCCACGGCAAGCAAGACGCGGCGAAACCCTGGGCGGCCCATCTGGTCTTCTGGCGGAAAGTAGGTGCCGCCGAAGAAAGGTTTGCCATCGGGGAGAAGAAAACCGGTCAGCGGCCAGCCCCCCTGCCCGGAAATGGCGCTGATGGCGGACTGGTAGCGGGAATCGACGTCAGGTCGCTCGTCGCGATCGACTTTAACCGGAACGAAATGCTCGTTGATGATTTTGGCGATTTCCACGTTTTCGTAACTCTCGCGGTCGATGACGTGGCACCAGTGGCACCAAACCGCTCCAATGTCCAGGAGGATGGGCTTGTCTTCGGCTTTAGCGCGAGCGAAGGCAGATTCACCCCATTCATGCCAGTCGATGGGTTGATGCGAAGCAGAGCGCAGATAAGGACTTGCGGAATCTCTTAGGCGGTTGGAGGGATCATCAGTCAAGGTTGCTCACAGTTTGCGCCCGCGATACCGATTAGTTGAGATCCTTCGCTGCGCTCAGGATGACAAAAGAAAAATAGAGGCCGCCGCTACTGGACTTTGTCGCCAGGGCCGAGGTCGCGGGGATCCAGAGGCTTGCGTCCGGCGAAGCCTTCGTCCTGGCGATGATAAAAGCGGATGCGGTCCTCGCCGAGCTTCCAGCAAAGGTAGACATCCTGATTGTCGATGATCGCAGGAAAATCGAGCAAGCCGACGTCGAGATCCTTGACGATGCAACCGGTTTCGAGGATGCGGTTGAGGTTGGATTTGAGTGCTTCGGCGAGCTGGTTGCGCTCCAGGCGAATCTTGGCCACTTTTTCGTAAGGGACGAGAATACCGCCCATCATCATGATGCGCGCAGAAATGGCGGCGAGGTCGTTTTCCAGGCCGGAGAGTTTCTTGCGGCAGTCAATCGCCTCGATAAGAAAAGGCTCGAGGTCTTTGCGGACACGCTCGGCTTCGGTCAGCGTGAAAAGCCGCTGCGGCGGTTCCGGGGTATCGTCCTGCTCGGGGTCTTCGTCGGCCATGAGATCCATTTCAGCGCGGATTCTGCCGCGCAAGTGGGGACACCAGAAAGTCTGGGCTAATGTGGAACCGTTTGCAAGCGAGAACAGATCGGAATTGGCTTGAAGGAAGCCCGTTTTAAGAGGAGAGACAGACTGAAGTCAGTCCTACCGCTAACGCAGAGACAGCATGCGGTCGAGGGCCAAGCGGGCGTAGTAGCGCGTGCGCTCGTCGACGATGATTTGATTGACGACATTGCCCGAGCTGAGGTTTTCGAGCGCCCAGAGGAGATGCTGCGGGGTGATGCGGAACATAGTGGTGCAGACGCAAACATTTGGATCAAGCGAGATGATTTTGCGGTCGTGGTGCGTTTTACCTAGGCGATTGACGAGGTGGATTTCCGTGCCCACGGCCCATTGCGTCCCAGCCGGAGAGGATTCAATGGCCTTGATAATCCCTTCCGTCGAGCCAATCTGATCAGCAGCCTCGGCGACCTCAAACCGGCACTCGGGGTGTACGATGACGCGTATGCCAGGATGTTCGCGGCGAACGCGCGCCACCTGTTCCGCGGTGAAACGCTGGTGAACGGAGCAATAGCCCTTCCACAGAATCACTCGGGCGGAGCGAATCGCCTCCGGCGTGTTGCCGCCAAGCTCCTCATAGGGGTCCCAGACGATCATCTGGTTGAGCGGAATGCCCATGCGATAAGCGGTGTTGCGGCCAAGGTGCTCGTCGGGGAGGAACAGGACCTTTTCGCCGTTATCAAAGGCCCATTTCATAACGGCAGCGGCATTCGAGCTCGTGCAGATGGAGCCGTGGTTTTCGCCGGTGAAAGCTTTAATGGCAGCGGTCGAGTTCATGTACGTCACGGGGATGATTTTGGAGGGGTCGGCGTGGGCGGCAAGTTCGCTCCAGCAGGTCTCGACCTGGCCGATGTCAGCCATATCGGCCATCGAGCAGCCGGCATTCATGTCGGGGAGGACCACGATCTGGTGTTCGCGGCGAAGAATGTCAGCGCTTTCCGCCATGAAATGAACGCCGCAGAAAACGATGTAGCGGGCATGGGCTTCGGAGGCTTGGAACGAGAGCTTGAGGGAATCACCGCGAAAATCGGCAAATTTCACGACTTCGTCGCGCTGGTAATGGTGCCCAAGGATGACCACGTCTTCGCCGAGGCGAGCCTTGGCCGCAGCAATGCGGTCGTCGAGCGTGTTGTCCGGGATGAGTAGGTAGGAGTCGAAATTGCACCCCACGCCAGCTTCGATCTCCGGCGCGCGGAGGGTGGCTGGTTGGTCGCTGCCGATGAGGGCGCTGGTTTCCGAAATGGAAATGAGTTGGCTCATGGCGGATGTCGCTTCAGGTTTGGGGTGACGGTGTAACGTTCCCTGGTATCGTCTTGAAACCTTATTTTCTCATATTTGATCAGATTTTCCACTACCCCCCGATAAAGACCATGGTACGGGAGGGCGGTACGAAACCGGGCTCGTTAATGCGGTGGCCTTCTTCCTTGTCGTTGACCACGGAGCGGATGTAAGTAACGAGGTCGTCGTCAGAAACGCCATCACGAAGGAGGAAGCGCAGGTCATGGTCCTCCTTACTGAAAAGGCAGGTGCGGAGCTTGCCGTCGGCAGTCAGGCGAACCCGCGAACAATGGCCGCAGAAGGGCTGCGTAACCGAGGCAATGAGGCCGATTTCGCCGGGAGCGCCGTCGGCGAAGCGGTATTTGCGGGCAGTTTCGCTACGTTCGTGCGGAATCTGAACCAAGGGCCATTTCGCATGGATGCGGGCGCAAACTTCGGCGGCCGGAACGACCAGGTCGCGGGACCAGTGACGGTCGGCGTCGAGCGGCATGAATTCGATGAAGCGCATGATGACCCCGCAATCGCGGGAAAACTCGGCGAAGGCTTCGACTTCGTCGTCGTTAATGCCACGAACCAGGACAGCGTTGACCTTAGCCGGCGCGAGACGGGAGTTTTGCACCGCCTCGATGCCATCCATCACAGTGGCGAAAGACTTGGTGCGGGTGATGCGCTCGAATTTATCGGGATCGAGCGAATCGAGGCTGATGTTGATGCGGCGTAGGCCGGCGGCCATGAGGCGCTCGCAGCGCTCGGCGAGCAGGTGGCCGTTCGTAGTGATAGAGAGGTCTTGGACGCCAAGTGCGTGCAGGCGGGCGATGTAGTTTTCAACGCCGTCACGGACCAGCGGCTCGCCGCCCGTGACGCGAATCTTGCGAATGCCGAGGCTCAGGAAAATCTTCGCGAGGCGGTCGAGCTCCGGCCAGGAGAGGATTTCGTCGTGATCGTGATAGTTTTCCGGGTCGGCGGAACGGCAGTAAACGCAGCGGAAGTTGCAGCGATCAGTGACCGAGATGCGGAGGTCGGTGATCTGGCGGCCGAAGCTGTCGTGAAGGGTCATGGACCGGCCTAAGTTAGATGCAGCTCCAAGATTGACGGGCGCAAGCAGCCGTAAAACAAAACCGCCCGATCCAGGCTTGGAATCGGGCGCTCGCCGAAAAACTGCACATTTTCGGTGGATCGCTCCTTTCCAAGCACGGGAGGCGCGGGCGTTTCCACCCGGACCCTCAGCCCCTACTCTTCCTGGGGCATCGCCCTTGTCGCCCTAGGTTGTTTCTCCCATAGGCGGCAAGGGTCGGAGTTACCGGGACAGTGTACGCCTGCGGATGGCACGGTGCAATCGCGCGCCATGAGCACGGGCCGAATGCGGACCTTTGGACTGTGATAGAGTTTGGGCCACGCCATGCGGATCTTCGTTTTGGGAGCCGGAGCGACCGGTTCCCTCCTCGCACAATTGCTAGAGCGGCAAGGACATACGGTCTGGTGCGGAGACCGCGACCCGGAGCGCGCGCGCCGGTTTCTCGGCAAACGCAGCACCATCGCGGTGACGGAAGTGAATGCGCGGAACTTGCGCGGCATCGTCAAGGCCGCGAAGGGCTGCCAGCTTATTGTCAACGCCTCTGCTTCGGTGTTCAACGAAATTGTCCTGCGCGCCGCCCTGCGCTTGCGCGCGCACTACCTCGACCTCAGCTCCCATCTGACGAGAAATCCGTTCAAGGCCGAGCAGTTTCGCTACGAGAAAAAGTTCGCCGAGAAAAACCGCGTGGCGGTGATTAACGCGGGCGCCGCGCCGGGCTTGACCAATCTTCTGGTGAAACGCGCAGCGGAAGCATTGGACGAAGTTCAGAGTGTGCACATCCGGCTCTATGAAAGCAGCGAGAGCGACGACCCCATCTCGCAATGGTCCCCGGAAGTTTCGTTTGACGAAGCGATCTCGCATCCACGGATTTACAAAGGCGGGAAATTTCACTTAGGCAAGCGTTTTTCCGAGGTTGAGAAGTTTCGATTCGCCGATCCCATTGGAACGGCAAACGTCGTGTTAGCAGCACAAGATGAAGTGGCGACGCTGCCGTATTTCATTCTTATGCGCGACCTGGATGTGAAAATCGGCGGGAATGAAATTGACCGCCTGCGGCGTTGGCACAAACAGGGAAAATTATCGAAGTCGCGCGGCATGGCCAAGCAACGGTTTCCCCAAACGTTTTCGCCGCGCAGGATCGCGAAGCTTATTCGCCAGGGAATTTTGCAGAACGCGCGGTTTGCAGCAGCGGTGCTGGTGAAAGGAACGAAGCGCGGCAAGACGGAAGATCAGCACTTGCTTGTTCGCAGCGATTGCGTCTTTCCAACGCTCTACCAGATCCGGCAGCAGGGGCGCTTCACCACGCCGGTGGCCTACGCGACGGCACATGTGGCCGCACTGTGCATCAAATTCTTTCCGCGAGAACTGGCCGGTGTGTTCGCTCCAGAAATGCTTCCGCTAGAGACGCGCCGCGCCATCATGGCTAAACTTCGCAGCAACAATCTTCGAATCACACACAAAACCAGCGTTCTGAAGCGCAACGGCGAAGAAGACGAGGAAATCTAAAAGACACCCGCGCCGTCATTTTGACGTGAGAGTGTACCTGCGCCGATTCGAGCGAGAGTTAGTCCGCAGAAGCGGCCTTGGCATTCCCCGAGAAATGAACGGTGATCAGGAATCCGTTCGTGCCGTCGTAAGAAAACTTGTGGCCGTCACCTTCGAACCCTTCGTGCTTGCTCTTCCACATCCGGAAGCCGTTGTTGGATTGCGCGCCCCAGTATTTCAAGTTGCTGATCACGACTTCGTGGTCTGGGCTGCCGCCGGCGACTTTTTCCAGAATCACCTCACCCTTGCCGTCGTTCATTTTGGCGTGAGCGACGCCCGTTTTCGTGTTCACGTTCCAGGTGAACGCCGCCGAGTGAACAGCCTTTTGCTGCCAGGGGATGGGATAGAGCTGGCCCAAAATGTCGGCGAGCGCCGCTTGTTGTTCCTTGGTGTCGCTGGGGTCGAAGTTCACCACGAGCCACGAGTCTTTGCCGGTGCTCCAGTCGCTGCCGAGATCCAGAGAGAGCCAAACTTTGGCGCCATCCAGCTTGACGTCCTTGTAATACCCCTTGTCCACTTTCAGAACGTTGTTAGCGCGGCAGAAATGCTCTTCCGCGTGGTGCTCTCCCTCTCCCATGGCCATGTGTTTCGTCGCATGATCGTTGAAGTAACAGGGACAAAACATGTCGCAACTGCAGGCTTCAATGTAGCTTGCAGTCATGTCGAAGTCGGGTTTGGCAGCAGATTTGTCCTGCGCCGCGGAATTGAGATAGATGAAGCTGACGGCAATTATGAAAAGCGGAAAAACAAGCAGGCGAGATGGACGGAACATTTACCCTCCTGAAAAAAAATGTTTTGTGAAGGGCCCTACCGTGGTTGCGCTGAGTGTACTCCTGAAGCTTGGAGGGAACAAGACTTGTAACTCCGATTATCAGCAGCAGCGGTTCGGGCGGGAATAGCGGCGGTTGAGTTGCTCGACGTAAAACTCGGCACGGCTGAGCTTGCTGCAACAATTGGCGTCGCGGTTCTTCGAACGCAAGTAACTCTCATACGCAGCGTCGCCGCACCATTCGCGCAAACCCTGCCAGAAGCTGTGCGCCAGCGACCGAACGCTTTTTGCAACGCGGCGCATCAATCGCCTCCGATCGTGTCCCCGACGGCGTCGTCGTGCGCGACGCCGGAAAAATCCGGGGCCCAGCGTGTCGCCATGTAAGGCGACTCGTAGAGCACTGCCTCGCGCCGCCGGCTGAGAATGGCGGACCATTGCATGATCGCCTCAACAACCAGGATCAGCACCATACACGCCAAGATCGCTGTCACCGCGGCGTCGAGCCGCAAATTGAAGATCAATCGGTGCGTCTCTGCGATCTTTGCAGCAGGTACTGCCCCCGCCGCCAACTGCGTGAGCAAAGCATTCGCTCCGGAGAGAAAACCAATGCGCGGGTTGGGATCGAAGATTTTTTGGTAGCTCGCCGTCATCGTGACAGTGACCAGCCACGCCATCGGCACTAGCGTCACCCATATCCAGCGCAGCTTTCCCATTTTCAACAGAATGGTGGTAGCGACGACCAATGCGACAGCCGCGAGCAGTTGATTTCCGATGCCAAACAGCGGCCACAGGGAATTGATTCCGCCCAGCGGATCGATGACTCCCTGATAGAGAAAGTAGCCCCACAAGGCCACGATTGCGGCGCTCGAAAGCAGAATTCCCGGCATCCAACCGCGCCGCCCAAACGGCGCCCAGATGCGCCCGCCTAGCTCCTGGACCATGAAGCGGCCGACGCGAGTTCCGGCGTCGAGCACGGTGAGGATGAAGAGCGCCTCGAACATGATCGCGAAGTGATACCAGATGCTCAGCAGGCGAGGACCTCCGATCGTGCTCGAAAAAATCTGCGCCATGCCGACGGCCAGGGAAGGCGCGCCGCCGGCGCGATTCCACAGTGTAATTTCGCCCACGGCGTGAGCCATGCTCGACATGGTCTCCGCTTGCAGCGGAAACCCCCAGCCGCCGATGGTGGCTGCGCCCGCTTCCGGCGTAGCGCCCACAATGCTTGGCGGACTGTTGATGGCGAAGTAGACGCCCGGCGTCATCGCACAAGCGGCGACCATGGCCATCACGCCAACAAAAGACTCGAGCAGCATCGCGCCGTAGCCGATCAGGCGCGCGTGACTTTCGCGCAGAATCATTTTCGGTGTGGTTCCGGAAGAGATCAGAGAATGAAACCCGCTGACCGCACCGCAGGCAATGGTGATGAAGCAAAACGGAAAAATCTTGCCGGCAAAGACAGGACCAGTGCCGTCAATGAAGCGCGTGATCGGTGGCATCAACACTTGCGGCCGGACAAATAAAATGCCAGCAGCAAGCGAAAAAATCGCGCCCGCTTTGATAAAGGCGCTGAGATAGTCGCGCGGCGCGAGCAACAGCCAGACTGGCAACGCCGAGGCGGAGAAGCCATAGATAATGATAGCGGCAGTGAGCGAAAGGCCGCTTAGCGTGAAAACATGCGCCCAGGCAGGTGAATCCGCTACCCATTGTCCCGCAACAACCACGAAAACAATCAGCGCAACGCCCATGATGGAGGCTTCGAGAACGCGTCCCGGGCGGACATAGCGAAGATACAGTCCGAGAAGGAGTGCGATCGGAATCGTCATGGCAAGAGTGAACGTCGCCCACGGCGAGGCCTTCAGCGCATTGACCACGACCAGCCCGATAACCGCCAGCAGGATGACCATGATTGCCAGCACCGCGAGCTGCGCGATGAATCCGCCGCGTTCGCTCACTTCTTCGCGCGCCATTTGCCCGAGTGATTTCCCGTCGCGGCGAATCGAGCAAAATAAAATCACAAAATCCTGAACGCAGCCGCCAAGAGCCGCGCCGGCAATCAGCCATAGCGTGCCTGGCAGATAACCGAATTGCGCCGCGAGGGTAGGCCCCACCAGCGGGCCAGGACCGGCGATAGCGGCGAAATGGTGGCCGAAAAGAACCCATTTGTTGGTGGGGACGAAATCACGACCGTCGTCGTGGCGTTCCGCGGGCGTCGCGCGCGTGTCGTCAAGCGCAAGGATTTTTGCGGCAACAAACGCGGAGTAGAACCGGAATGCAACGAGATAGCAACAGAGTGCCGCGATCACGAACCAAATGGCATTCAGCGGCTCGCCTCGATGCATGGCAATCGCCCCAAGTGCGCCTGCGCCAACAAGCGCAGCCGCGGTCCACGCGACGATAGAGAGGGCCCGCTTCATTTTGCCGGACTGGCTACGCTGGCTTTTTCAAATTGCGCGATGTCGGTTTTCAGCTTTGCAAGCGAAGGCGGATGCACGTACATCATGTGGCCCGCTTCGTAGTACGCGCCACTCAAATGGCCGCGCAGCGTGGGATCGAGGCCAAGATGATCGAAGGTATAGTCGGCGGCAAAGAACGGCGTGGCCAGATCGTAGTAGCCCTTGGCGACAAAAACGTGCAAAAAGGGATTTTGCGTCATGGCCTTGCGCAGCGTCTCCGCCACATTCACGTAGCGGTTTTCGTATGGCGCGTAGTTCCACGGCCGCACTCGCCCGGTCAGCACTTCATAGGGCAAATCGCTGTCGAATTTCAAATCGTTCCGCACATAATCATTGAGCATTCCCGAATACGGGCCGATAATGGCCGCGATGCTCGGGTCAAATTCCGGCTCTTCACCCGCCGCGTCGCGGTCAATCCCCAGAAAGCGCGCGTCGATGCGGCCGATGGTGCGCCGCTCGCTGCGTAAAAGTTCCTTCGTAAATCGCATGATTTCGATACGCAGATTGGTTCGGTCAATGTAGTCGGGCGAAAGACCCGTCAGGCGTGCGAGTTTTTGTGTAATTTCTGAGCGGCGCGAGGCCGATAATGCGTCGCCGGTCATCAGCGCATCGGCATATTCGCCAACCGCAAACTTTCGCGATTCCTCGACTGCTTTCTGCAAATCACCTTGTAGCTCGGCAGGGAGTTTTTTGTGATACCAGGCGATGGCCGTGTACGTCGGCAAATAAAGGATGTACGGCAGGTCGTTTCCGACGTCGAACTCCGCGGTTTCAAAGTTCAAGATGGTGGAAATCAGAACGATTCCGTTCAGATACATTCCAAAGCGCTGCTGAAGATACCCGGAGAGTCCGGCAGCGCGCGTTGTGCCGTAGCTTTCTCCCGCGAGAAATTTCGGCGAGGACCAGCGCTTGTTGCGCGTGGCGTAGAGGCGGATGAACTCCGCGACGGACTCGACATCCTCTTCGACTCCGTGAAACTGCTTGGGTGCCTCGCCCGGAACGGCGCGGCTGTAGCCCGTCGAAACGGGATCGATAAAAACGAGATCGCTGACATCCAGAAGCGAAGCGTCATTGTCAACAAGTTTGTACGGCGGCGGAAGCAGCGAACCGGCGTCGCCCATCTGCACGCGGCGCGGGCCAAGCAATCCGAGATGCAGCCACACAGACGACGAACCCGGACCGCCATTGAAGCTGAAGGTGATGGCGCGCTGGCTCGGGTCGCTGACATCGTCCTTGATGTACGCAACGTAGAAAATGCTCGCTTTCGGCGTGCCATCTTCAAGCTTTAGCAGAATGTTGCCTGCCGTAGCGGTGTACTTAATCTCCTGGCCGCCGATCTTGAGCGTGTGCTTCGTCGGGACGCTTTTTTCCTCTGGGACGGGGGGCTTTTTTTCTTCCTTCGGCTTTTCGGCGGGTTTTTCGGCCTGCGGTGGGGTTGCCGGCTGCTGAGCAAAACAGAAGTTCGCTCCCAACACGAACGTGGCGAAACCAAAAAATCGAAGAGAACGGCCCATAACTCGTGAAGCTCCATAATTCAGATTCAGTCCAACGAGCAAAAGAGACGTGCGGCATCCTATGCGAGAGTCGCGGCAGCGTCAATTCCTCGCACCAAGCAGCGCAGCCGCGGCGGACGCAATTCCTTTTGCATCTCACGCATTCGCGGATAGAATGCCGCGCACAGCAAGAAATCCTCAATGAAGGAGCGCTTTATGCGCCGCAACGGTCTTCTCGGTGCTATCGGTCCCTTGCTCGCCGCAGTGATTTCGATTTTCCCGGCCCGCCTCTTGGCACAGCAAAAGCCGCAAGAGCCACCACATCCGAAAACGCTCGAAGAACTGCAGAAGGCCATGAAGGACGTGATGGACAAAGCTCACGTCACGGGAGCAGGAGTGGCGCTGGTTTCAAACGGTGAGCTGTTGTGGTGCGGCGGATTCGGCAAAGCGGACGTGTCGGCCAATCGCGACATCGCTTCCGATACTGAATTCCGCGTTGGGTCCATCAGCAAGACCTTTGTCGCGCTGGCGCTTCTGAAGCTCCAAGAAGAAGGAAAGATCAATCTCTACGCGCGGCTGCAGGACGTGGCGCCGGAAATTCCCATGAAGAATCGGTGGGAGAGTTCGAACGCGGTCCGCATCGTGAATTTGCTCGAGCACACTGCGGGCTTCGACGACATGCAGTTCAGCGAGGTCTACAACCGCCATGACCGTCCGGATTTTCCGTTGCTCGACGTTTTCAAGCGCTTCCAGGAACCACAAGACGTGCGCTGGCCGTCGAGCACGCGGTTTTCCTATTCAAACCCGGGTTATGGCATCGCCGGCTATTTGATCGAAAAAGCTTCCGGCCAGCCGTTCGATGCCTACATTCAGCAAAATATTCTTGCGCCGTTGGGAATTACTGTCGGCGACTTCCGGCTGACCGACGCGAATCGCGTGAAGCTCGCGCAAGGCTATGGCGGCAATCCGCCGAAGCCCGTTCCATACAAAGAAATCTATCTGCGCCCCGCCGGCGATATGAAAGCCTCGCCCGCCGAACTGGCCAAGCTCGTGCAATTCTTTCTCCGCCGCGGCAAAGCCGGCGACGTTCAGTTGGTGAAGCCAGAAACCATCGCGCGTATGGAGTATCCGGAAACGGCGTCGTCCGCAAAAAATGGCCTGCGGCTCGGCTACGGTCTCGCCAACTACACAGAGGACGCTGGCAGCGTCATCACTCACGGACACGATGGCGGCATCGATGGCTTCATCTCCACCTACCGCTACATGCCGGAGCAGAACTGGGGCTACGTGGTTCTCTTGAACAGCACGGTCTCGGGACAAGCGCTCGAGGACATGAATCACCTGGCGATTGATTTTCTTTCGAAAGATTTTCCAAAGCCGCAGCAGGCCGTCGTGCAGGTCTCAGCCACCGAGCTGCAAGAGTTTGCGGGCTTTTATGCGCCACGCGCTCCGCGCGATCAGTTGCTCGCGTTCGCGCAGGATTTGACCGGGGGTACCTGGATTCGCGCCGCCGGCGGCAAGCTGCGCCGCTCCGGCATGTTCGACAAAGGCGATGATTTATTCCCGGTTGGCAAGAATCTCTTTCGCGGCGAGAAAGAACCCGAGGCCAACACGATTTTCTTTCCGGACCAAAGTGGAAGAATGATCTACGTCAGCGCTGGTATCGATGGCGAACCTTATGGAGAACGAATCAGCCCGCTTTGGCCTTACGCGCGTCTGGTCATTCTGATTGCATCGGCTGCACTGATGGTGAGTGCGCTTTTGTTCGCGCTGGTCTGGGGACTGCGTTGGTTGTTCGGAAAACTCAGAGGTGTGAAGCATCTGCGCGTCCGCGTTGCACCGCTTCTCGCGATACTGAGTCTCCTGGCTGTGCTGTTTGCCTTCAGCAAAGCCACCGACGAAATTGGCGTAATGAATTTCTGGGCCATCGTTGTTTTCGCCGGGACAATTTTGTTCACCTTGTTATCGCTCGCGAGTCTCGCTCTCGCCGTGAGCGTGCCCAAAGAAGAAATTCACAAGGGCGTGCGTATCCATTCGCTGCTCGTCTCCTTGGCATGCTGCATTCTGACGCTGTTCCTGTCAGCCTGGCACCTGATCGGCTTGCGCCTCTGGGCCCCGTGAAATACGCGCCGCGAGCGCTTCTTGTCCGGAGAAACGCGGGACGAGCTGGCGCTTAGCCTGCACCAGAAGGGCTTGGCGGATAACCTCCAAACCCGCCTGCATCGTTACGCCGCAATCCCAAAACAGCGAGTGCTCGATACCAGAGCGCACGAAAGCGCGATGGGCGGTTGACTTTGATAGGAACCGGCCCGTCGCCAAATCGCGCGGACTTACTCTCAATCACGATTCCATCCTCTTGCCAGCGCAGTAGGATATGAGCGAGATCTTCAGCCGGCTGATTCAGGAAGGTATCGTGGACGTAGATGACTCTGCGAATTCCGCGATCTTGAAGAAAGCGGCTCGACGGAAAGTCCTGCGGAAAGACCATCCATCGATTATCGAAAGCTCCTTCGATCGCCGTAGAACCTCCCGCCATTCGTTGCGAATCCAGCAAGAATGCAGGCGGCGCATCGGAGGCGAGTTTCACCTCTCGCAGCCGCGCCGCTCCCTGACAGAGCGTCAGAAGCAAGCCGCGCATATCAACAACGCTGCGGGATTTGGATTGCGCGCCGGTGGCAATTGGGCTGGGTGGCAAAAGCGGGTCGGCATCCGGTCCGGGCGAGCCGTCGATGATCGGAATCGGCCGGTAACCCTTCTGAAGCAGTGCCAGACCAAAATACACAGTGTCCGCGCCGGGAAGGTCCGCGACAATCGCAGTATCTCGTGCTCCTCCTTCCGGCACCCAATCCGAATGAAATTGCGGAAGCTCCACAGGAGCGCCAACTTCTGGACAGATCAATTGCGCGAAGGGAACAGGCAGCACCCAAGGCGACCACACCGAATCCTGCGGCGCCCAAAGCGCGTAAAGTTCCTCGGGCGTCACAGCGCCACACTCCCTTCCTGCGAACTGATGAGCACCGCGACGTCCTGCGCATTTTGATTGATGATGGGAGTATTCGCGATTCGCCCGTAAAATCCAGCGGCCTTGCCATTGATGGTGAAGACGCCGATGCAAGGATACTTTGGCCCGGTCTCCGTGAGTACAGGCAGAATCTCGAACCGCTTTTGAGCGACCCAATCTGACGGCTCGTGGTGCGCTCGCCGCGCGATTGTTTGAAGTTCTTTCTCGGTGGTGATTCCCTGAATTCCAATTCCCTCGCCAACACGACCGAGCGCCGGCTTCAGGACCCACGAATCATCCAGATTGCCATTGAGTTCGGCAACGTGGCGCGTTTCGGGAAGAAGCATCTGCCACGTGGAATGGTTGGAGCAAAGTTCACTCCAGACCAGCGGGAAACGCTTCGTTTGCAAGAGAATGGCACAGCCGGGGTTACTGAGAATTGTCGAGGTCTCCTGGAAGAACATTTTCCAGCATTCTGCGTCACGAAGATTTGGCAGCCATTCGGCTGGAAAGAATCGCACGATAGCGTCCGGGCAGCCCGACGCAAATGCGCAGCGAATCTCCGCGCGCTGATCCTCCCAACGCAAGTGCGTGGGGCTGAGCAAGCAGGTACGCAAACCATGTCGCGAAAAACACCGCGCCAGGTGATACATCACCTGGCGGTCGTCGCTGTACGAGGTGGCGTGAACGAAAGCAACGAATCCGTTGGTCCCGGCCTTTTCCCGGACTGCGCGTGCGTAGGCTTCGGAAGGTGCGGGCGGCGCCTCTGCCCCGGACCATCGCTCAGCAAAAAGAGCGTTCCAGCCGCTTGCTTCGACAAATCCACCGGGAACGTCCGCGTTCACCTCGGAGATGCGCCATCCGTCGGGAGTGGGATGAAAATCGAAGCGCATCACGCGAACGTCCCGCACAGGAGCGTGATCGCGAAAGCCTTCTTCCAGGAGTTTTCGAAGCGCGCCTGGCAAACCCAGCCGCGCCACAAGTTCGGGTCGCCGAAGAATCTCAGTCTCCGCTTCGAGCGCTTCCCTGCACAAGGCCTCCGCTGTCTCGTTGAGGAATTCTGCGGTTGCGCGCTCCAGGAGCAGAGGAAACGGCGCGAGCACCGAATGATCCTCACATTGGGTGTCCCACTTGCAGAAGTCGAAGATCGCTCGCCTTTGCAAGTCGAGCCAGTCTTTGCGCGGCAAAGCCTTCCCCGCTTGTAGAACCGCCGCCTTCAATGGACGCCTCGCCAGGCAACATAAACTGCTGCCGCGAGAAAATATGCGAATGCCGCCGCGACCCAAGCGCCGCGGCGTGGCTCCGTCCTGGCCTGCAACGATCTGAAAGCCGCTTCGATGGCGATAGCCGCCAGAAAGAACGGCAACGCAACCCAGGCGTAGCGGAAGAAGTCCCAAATCGTACCTTGCAACGACACCCAGTCGCCGGCCACGGCTGCTCCGAAAATCAAACCCAAAGCGCACATCCAACCGCCAACGCGGATTCCCGCGCCCTCGTTTCGATCAATCGTGATTTGATCGGCCAGCCGAAAAACCCGTTCCAGGAAGAACCATGAAGCGAAAAGAAACGCAGTCGAGAGAACCGCGCAGAAGAGCACCACTTCTGCTCCCGGGCCGCTCCCGATATTTGACCCGGCGTAGCAAAAAGTCGTGCCAATCATCGCCCCGGAAACGACCCACGCCGCTGCGGGATTCTGCCGCTCGATGACGTCCTCACGCACTCCAACGCCGAGCAAAGCCAGGAGAAAAAGGCCAAGCTGCAGCCACGCCGCTCCGCCCAGCGTGTACAGCACCATCGATTCCACGTCGGATCGTACATCGGGGGAACTCCAGAACCTCACAACAAGAGCAAAGACCGCCACGCAAAAAACGGGCAAAGCCGCAAGGAGAGTTCGATGCTTTCGGTTGGTGTGGAACTGACGGACGTTGAACAACGCCCAGTAGGAGCGGAACCACAGATAAAGTCCGGCAATGATCGCGGGGAAAAAAAGAATTTCCATCTTTCTCTGGCTTGAGATTCACAGTCCGAATCTCGTCGGGGCACCTCCGCTGATTCCATTTAACGGCGCTTAGCCGAAGATGCAAGGAAAAAATGTATTGGAAGAAGAATAATTGCTTTCAAGAAATCGCAAAGAAAATCGATCGCGGTCACCAGCTCCGCGTCAGAGCGGGCGCGCGACTAGATAGCTGCGCGTGATTTTGTCGAGCGAAGTTGTTCCCGCCTGGCGCATGATGGTGCGCAACTCCCGCTTATAAATTTCGAGAACCGCTTCGACGCCTGCTTGGCCAAAGGCCGCCAGTCCCCAGGAATGCGGCCTCCCGAAGCCCACTGCCGTCGCGCCCAGCGCGAGCGCCTTGAAAATGTCCGTGCCGCGCCGTACGCCGCCATCGACAAGCACAGGCATCTTTCCCGCGACGCCTTCGAGTACTTCCGGCAAACTCTCGATCGTTGGCCGCAGAGTCTCTTCCGAACGCCCTCCGTGATTTGAAACGACCAGCCCGTCCACGCCGTGCTCGACCGCAAGCTGCGCGTCTTCGCTCGTGACAATTCCTTTAATCAGCAATTTCGCGGTCACCGTGTCGCGCAGCCGCTTCACAAGATCCCAGGTAGCAGCCAACGGATACAGTTGCGTGACCTTCGACACGTCGATCCCGTCGAACATCGGCTTGCGTGCCACGTATCCGGCGAATCCCGCCGCAGCGGGAGCCGAAAGCGCGCCCGTCCTTCCCCGCCCGAACGGCGAGTAAGCTCCCATGTGGCACATAGAACAGTCTCTCTTGTCCACCCGTTGCGAGCGGAAAAGTGTTTCGCGGTTGCTGCCGTCTTGCAGGTCCACCGTCAGCACAATCGCCTGCGCGCCCGCCTTTTCCGCGCGCTTGACGAGCGCCTGGGTCACTTCCCAAACATTTGTCGGATAGAGTTGCTGCCACACCGCCTTGCCGCTGGCAGCCAGCGCGTCTTCGATCGAAGCCGTCGCCACCGTCGACAACATCATCAGGTGGCCCTTGGAGCCCGCTGCCTTGGCAACACCGAGTTCGCCATCAGGATGGAACGCCTTTTGTGCGCTCACCGGTGATAGCACGATGGGTGTTTTCCACTTCGTTCCAAAAATCGTCTGCGACATGTCGATGTCATCGACATTGACCAGCCTCCGCGCGCGAATTTGTATACGCGAGTAACCGTCGTGATTCGCCTTCACCGTCGCGTCGTCATCCACTCCTGTGGCGAGATAGCCCCAATGCGCCGGAGGAACCACTTTTTTCGCCAATGGCTCGAAGTCCATCACGTCCAGCGCCTGGTCCGGCGAAGTAATCGCTTCATCGGCTTGCTGAAAATTCTCCAGCCAGCCGCGAAATTTTCTCTCCGTCACCTCTCCCGCCGCCAAAAGATTCGTCAGGGAATTCGAGAGTAAGTGAGAACCCGCTAGCACCGGGCTCGCCGCCAGCATCCGCAGGAATTTTCTTCTAGTCCTATCTGAATCGGCGTGACCGTTCATCCGCTCTCTCCTATGCATCAGCTCTTATAGGGACGGGTTTCAGCCCGTCCTTCTTCCCAGTGTCCTCTGCGCACTTTGCGTTAAAAAATAGCCGCAGTTCCGCTTCAACTTACTCCGGCAGCGAAGTGAATCGCAGCACCGGGTAAAGGTCGCGAAAAATCTTCGTTACCTCGCTCACAAAGGAATTGCGTGTAGCCGCGGCAGGCGTCATTTTCCGCCTCACAATCCACGCCAGAATTCTTTTCCAGTCTTCAGTTGCAACGGGCCAGCCGGAATGCTTCGTCCACTCGCCTTTTTCCATCGTGTACCAATAGCTTTCGTACCGGCGGCTCAACCGCTTCTTTTGCTTCGCAACCCATCGAGGATCGGCATTCACTCGCGCTTCGCCGATTCTTGCAAGAATCGAGTCCTTGCGCTTTCCTCCTACGTAAATCCGAAAGCCTGCCGTAACTGTGTCCGTTGACACGCCAGTGTAAAGCTGTCCGCTGTCCTCGTCCCCAGGAATCGGGACAGAAAACGTCAAATACATTTGCGTCCGGTAAGGTGTCTTGTCTTTCGCGAAGCGAATATCGCGGTTGATGCGCGAAAAATTCGTTCCCGTGCGCCCGGAAACATCGAATCGCGCGTCCAGCTCCAGCACTGCCGGCGAAAGTTCTTCCAGCAAGCGTCGAAACGGCTGAACGATGGTGGCCTTATAGCGCTCGCGATTGGCTTCCATCCACGGTGTCCGATTGTTGCGGCCCAGCTCTTTGAAGAATTGAAACGTTTCGCGTGTGAACACCGGCTTTGCGGAATCCATGGAACCCTCATCCTGCGACTGAACCCTGTGCTGCGCCCCACAGCCTACACGATTCTCACGCACGGTCAATTCATTCGGCCATCCAGATTGGCACTTGCCCCAGCGCGTCTGCACTCGCTACGCTGTTTGCATGGACAACTTCACTCCAACTGAAAGAACAAAAGTCCGTCGCAAACCCGACCGCGGCAGCTACGACCGCGAGCTGATCTACAAAATCCTCGATGAGGCCTTCGTTTGCCACGTCGCGTTCATTGGTGACGGGCTGCCCTTCGTGGTGCCCACAAATTACGTGCGCGTCGGCGACAAGCTTTACCTCCACGGGTCAGTCGCCAGCCGCCTCATGAAAACGCTTTCGAGCGGTGCGCCTTTCTGCCTTGGCGTGACGTTGCTGGACGGCATCGTTTGCGCACCATCAGCGACGGGCCACTCCGTGAACTACCGCTCCGTGGTGGTAATGGGCAAGGCGGAGATTGTCGAAGGCGAGGACGCCAAGCGCGCCGCGATGCGCGACTTTGTCGAGTACGTGATTCGCGGCCGCTGGGCCGACGTGCGCCCTCCGACGGAGCAAGAACTCAAAGGCACGATGGTTCTTGCCGTGCCGCTGGTTGAGGCGTCAGCCAAAGTGCGCACCGGTTTTGCCGTGGATGCCGACGAAGACTACGCCGGTCACGCCTGGACCGGCGTCATTCCCATGAAGTGGATGTCCCAAACTCCCATTCCCGATCCCCGCGGCAATCCGAAGAATCCCATGCCGGAAAACATTCTTCACTATTTCCGCCCGCAATAAGCTCAGCTGCCCTGAGCCTGCCTAGACGTGTTGCGGACTACGTCTTCTGCCACGCAAACTACTTTGTAATACAAACTACATGGCAGCTGCCATCTAGATGGTGGCTGCCATCTAGATGGTGGCTTTGGCCTCTTCGGCCTTAGATACACCATCCGTCACGCGCATCAGTTATCTTATTTGTTTTCAATGAATTAGGAGGACTCTCTTACCTGCTATCCTGGAACTCATCAAGAGCGATACGCCACAGCCATCCGCGGTGGTAGTCGGTGATCCACAGCGCCCCGTGCCCAAAACGCATCGAATCGCCGCCCAGCCCGACCCACTGTTTCGTCACTTTGTTGGTGGCGGCATCGACCATCGTCAGCGGCACGTCGAAAATCGTTGCCCACACTGCTCCGGCTCCGTAGCAGATGTCACCACCCGGTCCGGGAATGGCCGCGTGAATGGTTGCGATCAGCTTGCGTGTTTTGCTGTCTACCCGGCTGATGCTTCCGTCGCCCTGATTTAACGTCCAGATGGAGCCCGTGCCTTCTGTGAGGAAATGCGGCTGTGGGCCGACAGGAATCTCCGCCACCACCGTTCCTGACTCGGCGTCGACGGCAATCAGTGTGCTCGTCTTGGGGCTGCTAATCCACACTCGGCCATCACTAAAGATTGGATTGATCGCTCCGGAAGCTATTTTTACGATCTGACTCACACGATTGGTTGTGGGATCGATTCGACTGAGCGTGCCATTGTCGTCCGTGACTAACCAGATGCTATCCGTGCTTGCCGCGATTCCTCCTTCCGGCCCAGCGGGGCCGACAGGCAGCGTCGCGACAATTTTGTTCGTGTGCGCATCCACGCGTACGAGAGAAGGCTTTTCCGTACACAACGGAACCCACACGCTTCCAAATCCGAATTCGAGGCCGGAGCAGGCTTCTCCGGGCAATTCAACGACAGCAATGACCTTGTTCGTCTTGGGGTCAATGCGGTGGAGGGTGAACGGCTTCGATCCAGCCACCCAGACGGCGTCGTTCGTCACCACCACCCAGTCGGCTGTGCCACCGATTTGAAAACTCGCGGAAGGCTTAAGCAGAGAATAAGGTCGTTGCACTTCCTTCACGCCCGGCCGCTCGATCTTTTTTTCGGCTGGCGTTTCTTGGGCGAAAGCAACCTGTGTCGAACACAGGAAAAGAAAACAAGCCGCAACTAGCCTAAGTTTCATAGGGGGTTCCTTAGGATTCGTTCTTAGAGAGCCGGGCGGCCTCAATCCTATTCCTGCTTCCTGCGGGCCTTCAAATACGGGGATAGGAAACGCGGTTAATGGCAAGCGCATCCACCGCCGCAGCAACCGCGTCCTCCACCAGAGAAACCACTTGAGGACTTAGTGGAAGCGCCGTTGCTCGAGCCGTTCGTGGCGCTGAACACCGAAAGCTGAATCGCGTTCCGCTTGCCCGCGCACTTCGGGCACGCGATTTCCTGCGTCTTATTGAACACAATCTTCTCAAAGTGCGTCTGGCAATCTTCGCAAATATATTCGTAGATTGGCATTGAGCTCTGTCCTCTACAAAAATTTCAGAAATTCTTTCACAGTCATGCCAGCTTGGCGAATGATGCTGCGCAAAAGCGGCATAGGCAAATCAAAGCGGTCATGTCTGGGCACAGTGACCCGCAATTGCGGCTTGTCCGGGTGCTTCAATTGAGCATGACTCCCGCTGTGATGATGGATCACAAATCCTGCCTTCTGCAGTGCGCGTAGGACTTCCCGCGGCTTCAAAATCGGAACGCGCGGAGACATCAGGCGCTTAGCGCTACCCGAACCTTTTCCTGAATCGTGCTCTTCTCATCCGGAACCCGTTCTCCATCTTTTCGGAGTCCTTCCAGATGACACAGAATGGCGTCCCGGGCCATTTCCCTAGCTTCCGCCAAGGTTCTTCCGTACGTAATTAGGCCCGGGAGCAAAGGCACTGTGACTTGGTACCCGGGTTTCACGGGCTCAAACACAACCGTAAAGTTGTAATCGCGCGACGTGACTTTCTGGGAAGCTTTCTCCCGGATGGAAACCTTAGCCATGGCTCTAGTTTATTCACTGGCCCGGGAACGGTCAATTTTTACTCAAGAAAAAGCAAGCGGCCTGGCTAAACCAGGGCCGTTTGCAATCCGCGAAATTGGCAGGAATGCGGTTTAGTCGCCGGCGACGGCTTCGGCAGCCTTTTCAGGCTGTTGAGTATTGGCCACGGCGGCGTCTCCGTTGCCGTTGGAATGGCCGTTTCCATTCGCATGGCCGTTGCCATTTCCATTGACGGGCGCAATCGTGACGGGCTGGCCCGCATTCGCAAAGTTCGCCGGAACGGCCTTGGCGATATCGGTTAATGAGCCGATTTGAACGACCGTCGGCTGGGGCTTCTTCAGCACCAACTCTTCGTAAATCGCGCGAACCTTGGCCGCTTCTTCCCACGCCTTCTTGCGCCGAATGCGATCCTCTTCGGCAGCGGTCACAGGAATGTCGTGCTCAATATGCCGCACGCGCGCGGCGTCCGCAGCGTCAATCTTCAGCGAGTGCTCGTAACTCTCGAGGCTGACGTTCTTGCCCTTGGCGTAGATTTCGTGCTTGCCGTGCGTCTTGTACCACTCCGCGACGGTCGCGTTCTTGTGCATGTTCTCGATGATCTGCCGCCATCCCACGCCGGTGTTGTACGCGCAGAAGGAAATTTCGCCCTGCTGCGTGGCATACGGGATGATGCACATTTCGGTGCGGCGGAAGTCATAGTTGAAAAGATCCTGGAACCACATCCCCGCGATGAATAGGAAGTTCCACGGATCGCTCTGGCGGCGCTTCATGGCGTCTTCGTACGTGCGGTCCGGCGAAGTGCGGCCATACTTCGTCGTCGACCGCTTGGTCAGCGCCCAAGTTTTATCGAACTTCTTGAACAGGTCATACAGCTTCAACCCCTTCGGCCCGCGGAACGGGTGATAGTTCTTCAGCAGCGCCATGGTCATCATGAAGTTGGAAAAGCCCTTGCCGCGCGCCGCATCGGTGATCGCGGTGACGTCCTTGGTGAGCTGCTCGGCGTCCAGGAAGCGCGGCACCGGCGCCCACTCCTTCGTCTCTTTGTTGATCATCAGCGCGGTGCCCACTCCGCAATTCGGGTGGCACCCGCAGGAGAGCGAACCCCACTGCGATTCGGTTCCCTTCACCATGTCCGCAAAGCCCGCGAACGTGCTGATGAATGAAATCGGGAACCAGTCGCGCGTCGGCTCGACTTTACCGACCTGCGCGCTCACGTCTTTCGCGAGATGCGAAAGCGTGTAGCGCTGGCGCAAGCGGCGTTCCGGAGTGATGTCCTCATCGCGCCCGGTGAACGAAACCGGCTGGAAGCTGACAAACGCAATCTTCTTGGGATTTTCCATCGCGAACTTCACGATCGTGCCGACCTGGTCATTGTTCACGTTGTTGACGATGGTGACCACGAGCACAATTTCGATGCCGGCTTCGTGCATGTTTTCGATAGCGCGCAGCTTGACGTCGAAGAGGTTGCCGATCTGGCGGTGGCTATTGGCGTCATTGCCGATGCCGTCGAACTGCAGGTACGCGTAGCGCATGCCTGCTTCGAACGCTTTCCGGCAGAATTCCTTGCTCTTGGCGAACTCGATGCCATTGGTCGCGGCTTGCACGCTGTTGTAGCCAATCTTGCGCGCGTACGCGACCGCGTCCAGGAAGTACGGGCTCATTGTCGGCTCGCCACCAGAGAACTGCACGGACATCTGGCGGCGCGGCTTGATCCTGAGCGCGTTGTCTAGGATTTCCGTAATTTCATCCCAGCCCAGCTCATGCACATAGCCAACCTGGTTCGCGTCCATGAAGCAGGGGTCGCACATCATGTTGCAGCGGTTGGTCAGGTCGACGGTCAGCACGGCGCCACGGCCGTACCGCACAGTCGACGAGCCGTGCTTATGCAAATCTTCGTCATTGTGCGCGGGAATATCGCGCCCAGGGAACTGCTTTTCGATCCACTGGAGAAACTTCGCATCGACAGCCATCAAATCTTCATAGTGGCCGTGCAGCGGGCAATCTTTCACCATCCAGACTTGCCCGTCGCGCTCGATAATTTGCGCCTTGATCTCCCCGACCTTCTCATGCATCAGGTCGCGCCAGTCTTTTTTGCCCGCGATAATCGCTTCGCGCGCTTCCTTCACGCAGGCAGGGCACAGCGAATCGGTCTGCCGCGGCCAGCCGAGCGTGGGCTTGGTCTTTTCCCACGACTTCAGCAGCGGCTTGTCCGACCATTTTGGCGTGACCGAAGGGTTCGGATTGTGTTTGTTGAAGAACTGGACGGCGTTGAAAGTGATTCCCGCGGCTTTACAAATGATCCAATCAAACGTTCTGGCGATCTGCGTCCCCACTTGACTCGGCATAAACCTTCACCCTCTCTTTGCAAAAATTAGCAGGTACTTGGCCCTTGAGTTTTTGAGCCCACTCAATCGTTGGAGCCGAACCGAACGACTGCCCCCGGGCTCAGTTGTGAGTGCCAGAAAACCGTACCATGAAGCGCAGGTACGTCCAATAAGTCTTTGGACTGCTATAGTTTGACCATTACCTGGGGGGTATGCCAGAGGCTTGCGGGGAACGGTCGAAATCCGGGGTTAAATGGCATTTCGGAACAGCCAACGGCCATTTTGGGCCTTCCAAAAGGGGGTTACTCCTAGTGCGAACAGGCTACAAGTTTGAACTTGCGGGGTAGATTTCTGCGCAGATTGCGCTAGAAGTTTCTTATTCGTTGAGAGTGGGCCGCAAAACGGCGATGGCAAAGTGTGCAAAATTCGAAGCGCCCTCGTCCAGCTGCAGCCAACGCACCACGCAGTGATCCGTCAGATATTTTCCAACGCGCGTTTCTGGAATGCCCAGATGTTCCGCCAACCGGGGTTTGATGGACTCGCTTCCCTTCCGGCTTCCGCCGCGCATCAGATGGCCGATCGCAATTCGCAACGTCTGACAAGCTTCAACATAGTAGTAGCTCGTCATGTCCGAATCCGTGAGCACAAACACGCCGGGACCCGCGGGAGCGTGATCGGCTTCGCTTAATTTTGCTGGAGGACAAGTCAGAAGCCGCCGAAACTGCATTTCCAACAACGATATACGGGATGAGAGACCGGGATCGCCATAGCGGCCTTTGACGCTGGGCCCACCCGGTTCTCCCACGGCTTCCACCGGCAAGCTAGGAATCGCGCGGCCGTGAGTTACACGGGGAGGGACCGGCTCCTCGGTTTCCTGAACTTCTGCTGGCGCGCTCGCGCGCGCAGGAGAGGGAGCAGCTTGTGCAGGTGACGCTCCCCTTCGCCGGTTCCTTCCTCCACGGCGGCCGCGCCTTCGGCGCTTCCTGCCATCGTCCGAGGCAGGGCCTGCCGCAATTTCCGCCGCCTGCTGCATTTCGCTGCTAACCGCTACCGCCGATTCCAAAGCTTCTGGATTCTGATCGAACGGCAAAGGCGACGTCTGTGCTGGAGTTGGAGGAGGCGTCAATTCAAACTCGCCAGCGGGAGGGGTGAGTGCTTCTTCCGGAGTTGCTTCCGCGGCGCTGCCCAGCCGCGCTGCCGCTTCGCGCGCCTTGGTTTTCCAATCAGCGCGGCGGAATCTCTCCGCGGCTTCAAAATAATATTTCGCGGCCTCGGAGGTTTGCCCGGCACTCTCGAAAAGCTTCGCCAATTCGAACGCCACCATGGCGTCACGCGTTTTCTCGTAGAGATTCTTGAGCTGTCCCTGCGGGTCCTTGCTGGTGCGGGCGCGGCGGATGCGGGCGGTAATCTGTTTCCAGTCAGCCATGCGTTGGCTGGCATTGTATCAGCGGATGGCCCGCCGCAGCCAGCACAGCCGGGCCACCAGGGCATGAATTTTTTCGACAAAGCGCTGTTTCCTGATTGACGCCGCCGAACAGACTCAGTATGCTGTCCGAGGCCCTCTTGGAGGCGTTGAATGGCGCGCCTGCGCGTACTCGACCGCTATAGAACAACGCGAAGCATCGTTGTAATTCTTCTCTCCTACGCACTTTTGATTTCACCTCTCTGCGCTACTCCTTCCGCTTCGCTTGGCACCGTCGTTTTTTCTGACCGCGCGCGCGTCGGCTCCGCTGTGGCCACTGTCGGAACAACGATTTTCAGCGGCGATCACCTGACTACAGATTCTTCCGGCAGCATTCAAATTCGAGCCGGAGCGGCCCGCTTCCTTCTTTCCGGCCAGAGCAGCGCGATCTTTTCGCGAGACGAAGCGAATCCTTCGGCCACCCTGCTCGGCGGTTCCGCCACATTTTCCACTGCCAATTCGCATGCCTTTGCGGTGCATTTTTCTTCAGCCGTGATCCGTCCAGCCACGGACCAGCCCACCATCGGCAATGTCACGATTTTAGGCGCGAAAGAACTCGTTGTTAAGTGCACGCGCGGCTCTCTCAGCATCGCGGTGGACGACGATGTACGCGAAATTCCGGAAGGCTCCGGTTATCGCATCGTTCTTGATCCGAATGCCGATCCCCAGGGCCCGCGCGGAGCTGGTGCGCCCGGCATTGGCGGCCCTCCGATCAAAGCGGCGAAAAGCAAGTTCATCTGGTACGCCATCGCAATCACCGCCGTGATTACCTATTTCGCAGTCAGCGAAGCAATGGAAAGCGCCGACCGCCCCTAAGCGCCTTCTCCTGCCTTAGCCCGGGTTCCACTTGTTATCCCAGAGCTACTTCTCGATGACCTTCTGAAGGCGTTCAAACGCCCAATCAATTTCCTCGCGCCGGATGATTAACGGGGGAGCAATGCGGATTACTCTTTCGTGCGTTTCTTTGCAGAGGAGCCCTTCTTCCTTCAATGCTTCGCAATAAGGCCGCGCAGCAGTGTACATTTCGATGCCGATCCACAGTCCTTTTCCCCGAACTTCCTTCAGGTGCGGGCCACGCAAAGTGCGCAGCAGGTCAAGGAAGTAACTCCCGTGCGCCGCGGAGCGTTCCGTCAAGTTTTCTTCAACGATGACCCGCAAAGCGGCGCGTGCGACCGCGCAGGCCAGCGGGTTGCCGCCAAATGTGCTGCCGTGATCGCCGGGCCTGTACACTCCCAGAATTTCCCGCGAAGCCAGCACGGCAGAAATTGGATAAAAGCCAGCCCCAAGGGCCTTTCCAATGATTAGGATGTTGGGACGGATTTCGTCATGCATGTAGGCAAAGAGCTTGCCGGTGCGCCCCAGTCCCGATTGAATCTCATCCGTCACCAGAAGCACGCGATTTTTCTTGCAGATGTCGTGGGCTACTTTCAAATAACCGGGAGGCGGAATGATGATTCCTGCTTCGCCCTGAATGGGCTCGACAAGAAACGCGCAAGTATTCGGCGTAATTGCTTCGCTAAGCGCCTGCGCGTCACCGAACGGAACCACTTTGAACCCCGGCGTGAACGGCCCGAAACCCTCGCGGTATTGCGCTTCCGTGGAAAAGCCGACAATCGTCACCGTCCGGCCGTGAAAATTGTTCGCGCACACAATGATTTCGGCGCGGCCTTCGGGAATGCCTTTTACTTTGTAACCCCATTTGCGCGCTGTTTTGATGGCGGTCTCGACGGCTTCCGCGCCGGTGTTCATCGGCAGGACCATGTCGAAGCCGGTCATTTCGTGCAAATCTCTGTAAAGGAGCGGGAGCTGGTCATTTCGAAACGCGCGTGAAGTCAGCGTGACTTTGCTGGCCTGTTCCACCAGCGCATGAAGAATCCGCGGATGGCAATGGCCCTGATTCAACGCGGAATACGCGGCGAGGCAGTCCAAGTAACGCTTCCCTTCCGTGTCGTAGACCCAAACGCCTTCGGCTCGCTCGATAACCACCTCCAGCGGGCGATAGTTATGCGCGCCGTAGAGATTTTCCAGCTCAATGAAATCTTCTGTGCTCATTTTTTCTTCGGTTAGGATTTCCATCGGCATGGTTCACATCCCTTCGTTCGGCTTCGCCGCTACGGTTGGAACTTCACCTTCGCGCTTCAGCATGTTCAAGCTGTGCCCTCAAGCTCTCTGAATCCACTTGGGGCCTTGGAAAGACATGTGTGCCTGCGTTGCCCTCGACAGCGGCACAAAGCTCCTCCACGGGGGCAATGATTGCTTCTTTGCCACCTCCGCGCAGAAACTGCAGAACGGATTCGACTTTCGGCCCCATGCTTCCGGGCGGGAAGTGCCCTGCGCGGGCATATTCTTCCAATTGATTCAAGTCAACTTGGCGAAGAGCCTGCTCCGAAGGCTTTCTATAGTTCAGGTAGACGTAGTCGGTATCGGTCCCAATGACGAACAACTCGCAGCCCAGCTTCGAGGCTAGCAAGCTCGAAGCGAGATCCTTGTCAATCACGGCCTCCACCCCAACTAGATTGCCGTTGATCCATGCGACAGGGATTCCTCCCCCGCCACAGGCAATCACAAGTGCTCCTGAGTTCACCAGCCGCTGAATCACTTCCAGTTCCATGATTTCCAGAGGATGGGGCGACGGCACCACGCGGCGATAACCTCGCTCGGCATCCATCAAGATTGTCCAGCCATACTGGCGCCTGCGTTCTTCCGCTTCCGCATGATTGTAAAAACGGCCCACCGGCTTGCTTGGATTCTTCATTGCCGGATCATCGAGAGAGACGACGCACTGGGTCACCACAGTGACAACGGGCACATTCAGCCCCGCGCGCTTCAGCTCGCTGTGAAGCGCTAACTGAAGCAGGTAACCCATCTCGCCTTGCGTGGAAGCGTCACACACGTCCAGGGGATGCCCGGGAACTATGCCGGTGGCTCGTTCCGAAAGCAGCAGCTCCGCGCCCACTTGCGGACCGTTGCCATGTGTGAGGACAATCCGATGACCACGGCGGAGCAAGTGCACAATCTGCGCCGCGACAAGGCGGGCGTTAACCAACTGCTCGCTTATGGTTCCCTTCTCGCCGGAATGAATCAGCGAATTTCCGCCGATAGCGAGAACCATTGTTTTCATGACCGCACCTGGCTATGCGACGACGAGCTCCGGAGCTTGCGCCGGCCGCATGGCCTCAAGAGGCACACGCTTCATCAATTCGATCATGATAGCTTTTTGCACGTGGACGCGGTTTTCCGCCTGCTGAAACACCACGGAACGCGCGGAATCAATCACGTCGGTGGTCACTTCTTCCCCGCGATGCGCGGGCAGGCAATGCATGAAGATGGCGTCCGGTTTCGCCAGCGCGAACAACTCTCCATTGACTTGATAGGGACGGAACACTTGGCGCCGCTCGTGCGCTTCCGATTCCTGCCCCATGCTGGTCCACACATCCGTGTAAACGATGTCAGCGCCCGCCACAGCTTTTCGGGGATCGTTGGTGACGGTCACTTTGCTGTGCGTGCGCGAAGCGCGCTGCTGCGCCCACGCGACGGCCTCCGGCCTCGGCTCGTAGTCCGGTGGCGTCGCGATGCATACCTCTGCGCCAAGTTGTGCTCCGCCAAAGAGCAGTGAATGCGCGACGTTGTTACCGTCGCCCACAAATGCGATCTTGATTCCCCTTACGTGGCCCTTTACTTCGCAAATCGTCAGGTAATCCGCGAGAGCCTGGCAAGGGTGACTGAAATCGGTCAGCCCATTGATGACCGGAACGTCGCAGTGCGTGGCCAGCTCTTCGACAATTTCATGAGCAAAGGTGCGAATCACGATGCCCTGCACCATTCGTTCCAGATTTTTCGCCACATCGTGAATCGACTCGCGTTTCCCGAGGCTGATTTCTGCAGGCGAAAGATAAAGGCAAAATCCGCCCAACTGGTGCATGCCCACGTCGAAGCTGACGCGCGTGCGCAGCGAGGGCTTCTCGAAAATCAGCGCCAGCGTTTTTCCGTCCAGCGCCTCGCGGTACACACTCGGATGGGCCTTGATCTGCCGGCCCAGAAACAGCAAATACTCCATCTCTTCGGGGGATAAATCCCGAATAGAAAGAAAGTCTTTGATTTCCATGGCTACACCTTCGTCGCTGCATGCTCCTGCGCAAACACCGCCAGCCGCTCGGCCAAGCCTGGATGGGTAAGTTCTTGCACTTCGTAAGTGACTCGCAGATACGGCTTGGTCAGCTTGATCACCCGCGCCAAATCGATGGGAGTAGCCACGAGCACGAGGTCGCAAGGCACGCGGTTGATGGTCTCCTCGAGTTCATGTCTCTGAATAGCGCTATACCCCATCGCCGGAAGTAGATTGGTCAGCTGCCGGAACTGCTGGAAAGTGCTCTGGATGGAACCCACCGCGTACGGCCGCGGGTCCACAAGCTCCGCAGCTCCAAACTCCCGCGCCGCCACGACTCCAGCGCCGTACGGCATCTCTCCGTGCGTGAGCGTGGGGCCATCCTCAACAACCAGCACACGGGAACCCTTGATGAGTTCCGGCGCGGACACCACCACCTTGCTGGCCGCCTCCAAAACCAGCGCCCTCGGGTTGTGCTTGCGAATATTTTCCTTGACGGTCTGCACGCTTAGTGGAGAAGCGGTGTTCACTTTGTTGATGACCACGACGTCGGCGCGGCGAAGGTTCACTTCGCCAGGGAAATAAGCCAACTCATGCCCTGCGCGATGCGGATCGGCAACCACGATTTCCAGGTCGGAAACGTAGAACGGCGTGTCGTTGTTGCCGCCATCCCACAAAATCACATCGGCTTCTTTTTCGGCCTGCTGCAGAACCCGTTCATAGTCCACGCCCGCATACACCACTGTCCCCTCGCAAAGATGCGGCTCGTATTCTTCGCGCTCCTCGATGGTGCATTGCTGCGCGTCGAGGTCATCTATGGTCTCAAAACGCTGCACCGCCTCGGCTTCCAGATCCCCGTAGGGCATCGGATGACGAACCACCACCGGTCTTAGCCCGTTCCGCAGCAGTTCGGCCGTGACCAGCCGCCCCACAGGACTTTTGCCGCATCCAGTCCGCACCGCGCACACCGAAACGACGGGAACCGCAGCTTTGAGCTGCGTATGCTCGGTCCCCAACAACCAAAAATCCGCTCCCGCGGCCACGCTCCGCGATGCCAGATGCATCAGGTTTTGATGGGAAATATCGCTATACGAAAAAACCACGGCATCCACGTCGAGTTTTTCGATCAAGTGCTCCAGCCGGTCTTCGTGGAATATAGGGATGCCGTCCGGGTATCCTACTCCAGCCAATGCCGGTGGGTAGCGGCGGCTCTCAATGCCAGGAATTTGCGTTGCCGTGAATCCGACGACACAAAACTCCGGCTTGCCCCGGAAAACTACGTTGAAGTTATGGAAGTCCCTCCCCGCCGCGCCTAGAATCAAAACCTTCTTCATGGCCGCTCACCAGGAGAAACTGCTCTTTTATCATCGCGGTTTGGGCCTAAACTCGCCGTGACCCGAATCACCCACGCAGGTGACCCAAGGGCTGAAGTCGCTAGCGTCGAAGGCCTTTGTTGGAGGAGTCGTTGCCCGAGTAGAAGCGTGCTACGCGCGTGTGTTAAGATGAATTTACCGCGCGCCCTTAGCTCAGCTGGATAGAGCGTCTGGCTACGAACCAGAAGGTCGGGAGTTCGAATCTCTCAGGGCGCGCCATTGTAAATTCGCCCCATCAATGATAAAGGCCGGACTTGAGTCAGTTGTTGGTTTTGTGCGTGGTGTCGTGTCGTTCGCCGAAGAGAAAGCGCCGCAAACGTGGGCGAATCATTGACATTGGAAAATGGCCGAGGCCGGCCACAGCGGCTATTCCTGCCCCCGCTCGAAGTACTGTAAAGATTACAGCCCCTAAAATGATGAGGCCGATGAGAATCTTATCGGTCCATGTGTGGTCCATAAAAACACCCATGTTCAAAGGCTGTCACCAGAGGTAGTACGTGGCAATACTTACCCTGGGGGATTTCGACGGAGCGTACCCACATTAAGGTGCTGCCCCGGCAAGGCTTAGAAATTCACGACTTAAATCCTACGAACCAGAAGGTCGGGAGTTCGAATCTTTCAGGCCGCTCATTCTTCACGCTTTTTACGCGTTTTCTGCGCTTCCCACAAAACTTCTCCCGTGCCGCTCCGTTCCGGACCAGATCAAGACCGCGAGCGTGAGAATCGTGACGATTTCAAAGCCGGCCATGGCCCAGTGATAGCCGACGCGATCGCGCAAGGCATACTGCACGGTGTTGGTGGGCGAGGCCAGTAAAATGCCAAGTTGATAGGCCAGCCCCGGCATCAATCCGCGCGCAGAATCCGCGGCCAATTCGTTCAGGTGCACGGGAATCACTCCCCACGCGCCTTGCACGCCCGCTTGCATCAAGAACGACGCTGCGATAATCACGCCAAGCCCTCCGCCAAACGCCCACATTGGAATCAGCAGAAGCGACAATCCCAGCGCTGCGAGCATGCCTTTCCGCCGGCCCGCCACCTGGGAGATGTGTCCAAAGATAATCGCCCCGACAATAGCGCCGACGTTGTAAATCATGGCCACATTGGCGATCGTCGCCGCCGGGATTTTGTGCACTTCCTTCAAGAAATCCGGATAGAGATCCTGCGTGCCATGCGATAGAAACATCATAAACGTCATGAGCACGACCAGATATGCGAACCGCTTCCACTCTTGCACCACAACCCGCAGCACTTGGCCGGTGCTTGCCGCGCGATGCTGTTTCCACGCCTCCGATTCCGGGACTTTCGTTCGAATATAGAGTGCCAGGAGCGCCGGCAAGGCTCCCAGCCAGAAAACCCATCGCCAACCCAGTGCCGGCAAGACAAATCGCGCTGCCAGCGCGGCCAGCAAGTATCCGACGGAATAGCCGCTCTGGAGAATGCCGCTCAAAATTCCCCGCCAGCGCACCGGCGCCGCTTCCATGGCCATCGACGCGCCCACGCCCCACTCTCCACCCATGCCAATCCCGAAGAGCACGCGAAGCAGCAAGAAAACAGTGTAATTGGGTGCAAAGCCGCACAGCAGTTGGACAACGGAGAAATAAACTACATTGGCCATCAGCGGTATCCTCCGCCCGAAGCGGTCCGCCAGCAGGCCGAAGATGAACGCTCCCACCGGCCGCAGTGCCAGTGTCGCGAAGGTTGTGAAGACGATGGCTGCCTTCGATACGGCGAACTGGGCTGCCAGCGTGTCGTACAGAAAAACGATTACGAAGAAATTGAAGGCATCTAAGGTCCAGCCCAGAAAGCCCGCCAAAACGGCATGATGCGCGCCTGTGCGAACCTGCGGAACCGTTTGGCTCATTTCAATCTACGCGCCATTCGTTGGGCTTGGGCATGGAGCGCGAAATCGCTATCGCCGAAACGACCGCTATCGCTCCCATAATTCCCGCGGACGCATAGCGCCCAAAACAAATCTGCCCGATGCACGCCAGCATGCTGTACACCATCACACAGCCAAGGATCCAGCTTAAGAGGTTGCGGCCCAAGTCGCGCGTCCCGTTGCTCTCTCCGGCCAGTTCGGCCACGGGCTTCCATCCGGTAATCTGCGGCCGCACTTTTTTGTAGAAGTGCACGAGCGTTTCGTTTTTCTCCGGCGCGCTTAGCAGCGTCACGGCCAACCACACCAAAGTTGTCACGCCGGTGGTGCAAAGAGTCGTTTTCGCGAACACCACGGGGTCCGATCCTGAAAACGGCTTGTCGCGGCCAATCACCGCCATCCATAACGCGCCCCAATGCAAGGAAAGCGTCATCACAATCGCGGCGGCCATCGCGGAGATTTCGCTCCAAGCGTTCACGCGCCACCAATACCACCGCAGCAGGTAGACGCCTCCCGTTCCTGCGCCAAGCTCGAGCACGATTTTCCAGCCTTCCGAGACCGACTTGAGCTGCCACGCCACCGCTGCAGCCACCAGCACAAGAAACACCGTCGCCAGCCGCGAGACATTCACATAGTGTGGTTCGGTTCCATCCTTCTTCAGGAATCGGCGGTAGAAATCCTGGACCAGATACGAGCTGCCCCAGTTGAGCTGCGTCGCGATCGTGGACATGAAGGCCGCCATGAATCCCGCCAGCAGAATGCCGAGCACGGCGTGCGGCGTATTTCGCGTCGCCACGAGCATGTAGCCGCGCTCCGGCTGCGCGAGCCCGGGATAGAGCACGACGGCCGCAAGCGCCGTCAGAATCCATGGCCACGGCCGTAGCGCGTAGTGCGCCAGGTTGAACCACAGCACCGACAGCAGGCCATGCCGCTCATCGCGCGCACTGAAAATTCTCTGGGCGATGTACCCGCCGCCCCCCGGCTCCGCTCCGGGATACCAGAACGCCCACCACTGCACCGCCAGATGCACCACAAACGTGATCACCGGGAGCGTCCAAAGCGCCTCTCCCGTCAAACCGCGCGAAAAATCCGGCAGCATCGCGGTGATGTCGCTCGCGCCCGCTCCTACAGCGGCGCGCTTCGCCGCCAGCGTCGCGAGCATCTGTTGCATGCCACCAGCCGCGTGCACGCCATACCACGCCACGCCAATCACAATCGCCATCTTCAACACGAATTGGAAAAGGTCCGTCCACAGAACGCCCCACAAACCGCCCAGTGAGACATACAGTCCGGTGAACGGCATCAGGAAAAAAACGCAAATCGCCAGCGCCTTTGCGTCGCTCACTCCCAGCGAAGTACTGATGATGTTGACCATCGCCTTGGTCACCCAACCAAGGATGAGGCAATTCATCAGCAGGCCGAGATACACCGCGCGAAATCCCCTTAGAAACGCCGCAGGTTTGCCTGAATACCGAAGCTCGGCGAACTGGACGTCGGTGATGAGTCCCGAACGGCGCCACATGCGCGCGAACAGAAATACCGTCATCATTCCCGAAGGCAAAAAGCTCCACCACAGCCAGTTCCCTGCGACTCCATTTGCGTAAACCAATCCAGTTACGGCCAGCGGCGTGTCGGCAGCGAATGTGGTCGCGACCATGGACGTTCCGGCTAACCACCAGGAAACGTCCCGGCCCGACACGAAATAATCTTCCGTGCTCTTTCCCGAGCGGCCCCGGAAATACAAGCCCAAAATCAATGTAATTAGCAGGTACCCGGCGATCGCAGCCCAATCCGCAGCGGATAGTGTCAAGGCGCGTCCTTTCCCCTGTAGCGGCGGGTCTTAGACCCGTTTCTCTTCTGCCCGGTAGCGGGCAGTACTATATAGCACTTCCCGGCCAATGACACAGGGACTTTTTGGCTTCCGCGGCGGCGTCAGGGCCTCAATTGTCTCAGAGCGATTTATTGGTTAACTGGTGCCCGCGCCGCGCGTCCCGGCAATACGCCCTCGACGAGTTGGCCATCCTTCACGACCGGCACACCGTTCACCAACACGAACTGAATCCCCTCCGAATATTGCAGCGGCTCCTCGTAAGTGGCCTTGTCGATCACGCGATTTGCATCGAACACGGTAATGTCGGCATCCGCTCCCACACGAATCCGCCCCTTATCTCGAAAAACCGGTGCGCGCTTCTCTAATCGTTGCGCCGGCATCAGCGTCATCTTCCGCAACGCGGTCATCAGGTCTAGCGCCTTTTCCTCACGCACGTAGTGCCCCAGCACCCGCGAAAACGTGCCCTGCCCTCGTGGATGAACTTTCGCGCCCGTGATCGGCATTCCATCGCTAGCAATCATAATCATGGGATTCGCCACTGCCGTGCGCGCGGCCTCTTCCGGAATCGAATGGATCACCACAATCCCGCCTTGCTTGCGGTACTTTTCAAATGTCTCCGCGGTTAGCCGTTCGCCCGTTTCCGCCCACTGCACGTCCTTAAACGTAATTCCCATGTTTTCTTGCCAGCCCGGATCGAAAATTGCCGATTGCAGCGCCGTGCTTCCCGCCGTGTACGGATAGCATTCCGTGGTGACATCCAATCCGCGCTTTCCTGCACCCGCCACCATATCGATCAACTGCGGAGTGTCCTTCAGTCCCATGCTGGTGATATGAACGACGTGGAGCGGCGCGCCCGTGGCCGCCGCAGCCGCAATCACTTCCTCCAGTCCGGTAAGCCCCGTCATCGGCTCTTTCATCCCCGCGTACCGCAAATGCACATGCACCGACGCGCCATATTTCGCGGCGATGCGAAACATCTCCACAATCTCCGCGTGGGACGCGGCCGGCGTATAGTTCACCCCCATTCCTTCTGCCAGCGCGCCCCGCTGGAATCCCTTTTCCATCAATTCGGACATGCTTGCGAGTTCCTCCGCGGTGGCAGCGCGACGGGCTGCGTCTCCTGTGGCCAGGAATGGGCCGGGATCGTGCATCAAGTGCATGCGCACGGGTATATGGCCAATGCTCACTCCAAAGTTGATGAGTGCTTTCCCTTCGCGCGCTGCGTACCACTTGTCGACGTCATCGGTCCCCGCTTCCAATTCCAGCGAAGTCGTCACCCCATCGTGGGCTTGAAACTGGTAATTGCGCGCTTCCTGCCCGTGCTCATGCAAATCGATGAAGCCGGGCGCAACGACAAGTCCTTTCGCATCGAGTATGGTTTTGCCGTTCAGTGTTCCCTCGGAGATAACTCTGATTTTTCCGCCGCTGATTCCCACGTTGCGGACGGCATCCAGCCCGGACTCCGGGTCCATGACTCGTCCATTCGCGATCACAAGGTCGAATGATTCGTCGGACGGAGGCGGCACTTTCTTTGCTGCTGTTCCGATGCAAAGGATCAGGGCAAGTGCCGCTCCTAGGACCAGGATTTCTTTTCTTTCCGCGCGCCAAATGGACATAGCTCTCGACCGCCTTTCCGGGCGCTAAGTTTGGTCGGCTCAAAACCGTCTGTCAAAAGGTTTTTCTGCCGACGAAGCAAAGGGAATCACTCAGGATGGGCAAAAGAAGAACCCCGGATCGCTGGGGGGAGCGACCCGGGGTGGGGGTACTACAGAGGGGGGCCGGAGTAAACTCGTTTATTTAATTCACGTGGTTCACAGCCAACATGCAAATCTGCCGCAACTCTTCGTAGGTGAAGTAGGTCTCCTCTTCTCCACCTGCGGTTTCTGTGTGGCCAAATCCCGATTCGCTCGAGATTCGGCTCAATTCCTGTTCGCTCAATCCCAGCAGCACTGCCGCGCGGCGCCGCGTCACGTATTTCAGCTCTTGTGTTTTCATGTTCGTGGACCTCACGCAGGCAGCATGGTCATGGCGTCTTCTTCCACCGCCAAGATCATGGTTTTGTAGATGTCTACGTCCCAGCCATCGCCGATGCGCATGCGTACGGTGTCGGCGCCGTCTTTCAGAAGCTTCCCGCGCAGCGGCACTTTAATATCGCCAAGCGCCACTTGCAGGACCACCGGATGGCCAATCCACGACTTGAACGCGCTGTCCATTCTTTGACCCCCTCAGAACGTGAGCGTGACGCAGGAGAGAATCGCGCGCCGCGTCACGAGTCGCAATGGTACAGAGAGGGCACGGGACTAGTAAGTTGGTACTGGCTACGCCGCGTTCGCTAAATCGCGTGCAGTTTCCATCGCGGTACGGACGTACCGTTTTTTCAGGACGCTCGGCCCATAGGTCAAATGGGTCTGCTCTCCTATCCTTGGCCCTATGACGGCGCAGGACCACGCCCGACAGAAAGCACGATCCGTGGATGCCCTAAACGTGTCCGCGCAACCGGGTATTGGATTGGCTCTTGGGGGCGGCTTCGCCCGGGGTTTTGCGCATCTGGGCGTCCTGCGGGTTCTTGAGCAGCATCAAATTCCTATCTCGCACATTGCTGGGACCAGCGTCGGCAGCATTCTCGGCGCGGCCTACGCGAGCGGCGCACCGCTGGCCCGTATCATCGACGCCTGCCGCACCATTCGCTTCCGCGACTTTGCCCGCTGGCGCGTTTCCCGTCTGGGTTTGGCTAGCAATCACCGGCTAGGCAATCTGATCGAGCGTGTGTTTCATTCCCGCCAGTTTGAAGACCTGCGCATTCCTCTCGCGGTGGTAGCCACCGACCTAACCACCGGCGAGCCGGTCGTCTTCACCCAGGGCAATCTGGTCGATGCGATTCGCGCGAGCTGCGCGTTTCCCGGCTTGTTCGAGCCCGTAGAAATTGGCACGCGCTGCCTGGCCGACGGGGGCCTCGTAGCCCCCGTGCCCACACGCGCGGCGCGCGATCTGGGCGCAGCGACGGTTGTCGGCATTTCCGTTGGCGTGCAGGACGGGCACCGCGGCGCTCCCACGAACATTTTCCAGGTGGTCAGCCGCGCCGTCAGCGCGGCACAAAAACACCAGCTGGAAGTCTGGGAAAGGCACGCCGATCTGGTTCTCCGACCCGACGTGCAATCTCTCGCCTGGGATGATTTTGACCGCGCCGAGGAAGCCATCGAAGCGGGCGCCGTCGCCGCCCGTCGCGCCCTGGCGCGCATCGAAAAGCTCTTGGGACAAAAGAAAGACGCCGCGCTAGCCCTCGAAGCCCGGCTGGAAGCAGAGGACCGCAGTTATCTCTGGCTGGCGGAGGCTCACGGATGATTCGACTCGGCGCGTTGCTTGCTTTTGTCACCGGCCTCGTCTTTCTCTGGCACGAATGTGGAGGAGACCTCGGCGTTTTCTGTTACCGTATAGGTTTAGGTGCTTTCGCCGGCTTGCGCACGCGCGCCCTGGCGCTCGCTCCCGTTAGAAATTCGCGCCATTTTTACGCTGCGAGGAACAACGCCGAGTGCTCGACGCCATCCGTCACTTCTTCTATCTGCTCTTCAACCCTGAGGGACTCAAGGAGCTAGTCCACACCGGAGGCGCCCCCCTCATCTGTACGGTTGTTTTCATCGAAACGGGATTCTTCGTGGGCTTTTTTCTACCAGGAGATTCTCTGCTGGTCACGGCGGGCATATTTTCTGCCGCAGGCGTAATCCCTTTGAAATGGTTGCTTCTGCCGGTTATGCTTTGCGCCATCGTCGGCGATCAAATCGGCTACTGGATTGGCCGTTCCGCCGGGGCAGCTCTCTATCGCCGCGAAGATTCATTCTTTTTCCGCCGCAGCCATCTGCAACGCGCGCACGATTTCTACGAAAGGTATGGCGGCCGCGCCGTGATTCTCGCGCGCTTTGTTCCCATCATTCGAACGTTCTGTCCCCCCGTGGCCGGTGCTGCCCAGATGCCTTATTCGCGGTACCTCACTTACGACATTTTCGGGGGCATTTTCTGGGTTGGAACCATGATCCTCGGCAGCTACTTTCTCGGCCATTTGATTCCTAACATCGCCCAGCGCATTCATTACGTGATTGCCGTGGTCATTTTTCTCTCCATTCTCCCCGCCGTCATCAGTATCCTTCGCGCCCGGCGTCAGCTCCATATCATCAACGCAAACCGCTCGGCTTCTCTCCCTGGCGCAGAGGGTAAATAAGCCGTGAGTTCCAGTCCCTTTCGAGCCATCATCTTCGACATTGGCCGCGTGTTGATTCGCGTGGACGTCGCCCGCGCCACCAGCGGCTTGGCCGAGGGCACATCCATGTCACCGCAGGAAATCTGGTCTTCTTTAGAGAAGGATCCCCGGTGGATAGATTGGCAGGAAGGGCGCATGTCGCCACGCGATTGGCATCTCCATCTGGCCAAACGGCTGGGAGGCAAGCTCAATTTTGAACAGTTTGTAGAAGTGTGGAATCGAGCTTTAGACCCCGTCCCCATGCAAGACAAGGCTTTCCTCGAAAAACTTGGCAAGCGCCACCGGCTGGCCGTGCTCTCAAATACCGATCCGCTGCACGTCGCGCATATGGAAAAATCCTTTGATTTTTTCGCGTTCTTTGCCGTGCGCGTTTACTCCTGCCGCGTGGGTGCGAGCAAACCCAGTCCGCTCATCTACAAGGAGGCTCTGCAAGCCTGCAAAGTGCGCGCACAGGAAGCCATCTACATCGATGACGTTTCCGCCTATGCGGAAGCCGCCGAACGATTGGGCATGAAAGGGATCGTCTTTAAGTCTCCCGGGCAGCTGCAGTCCGATCTCGCCACGTTGGGCGTGGCTGTTAATTAATTTCCAGCAAGCAAAAAATCCGCTGTTTGCTTTTATTTGCGTAAACTTTCCCAGGACTAGTACCCCGCCCACTTTTCCTCCTCTTCGCAACTCTCTTTTTCTGTTCCAGTTACGGCCTGGCGGCTCAGCCCACCTTTGGTTCCTTGCATGCATCCGCAGTATTACAGGCCGTTTACTACGGCATTGCCCGTTTACGGGCGAGGAGAGAAATCGAATATGTCGGATGAACAGACAGTGGTAACGAAAAACACCGCTTCCTGGCAGCTGCCTGCGATTATCGTTCTCGGGTTGGTTGCTCTGGGTGGATTGGGTTTCGGCTGGAATGCTTCCTCGAAGCTGGATAGCACCCAGCAGGCGGTTGCGGCGCAACTGAAGTCGACGCAACAGTCCGTTGAGCAGGACATGACATCTTTGAAAGACCGGCTGGCGCAAGATGAGAAAGCCAATGCGGATCTCCAGGGCGATTTGAAGGTGGTTACCGGCAAACTGAAGATCACTCAGGGCCAGCTCAAGAAAGCGCGCGAAGAGGCGGCCAAGTTGAACGATGAGACGGTTCAGAAAGTGACCGCGCTGGACACTTCCATGCATTCCGAGCTGGCCACGAAGGCCACTACGGATGACGTGAAGACGGTGGACACGAAAGTGGGGGGCGTGCGCACCGATCTCGACAGCACGCGGGAAGACCTGAAGATGGCCAAGAGCGAAATGGGCACCCTGATCGCCCGCAACCATGATGAAATCGATCAGCTTCGCCGGCTGGGCGAGCGCGATTACACCGAGTTCACCATCACCGGGAAGAACCAGCCACAAAAGGTTGCCAACGTGACTGTGGAGCTGAAGGGCGTAAACGAAAAGAAGAACCAGTTCAGCGTGGCGATGACCGTGGAAGACAAGCGCTTTGACAAGAAGAACCGCGCTCTCAATGAGCCGATCTTCTTCTATACCTCCGGGACGCACATTCCCGAGGAGATCGTCATCAACAAGGTCAGCAAGAACACCATCAGCGGATACGTAAGCATCCCGAAGGCAAATTCCCAGGGGACAACCGCCGCGACAAAGTCGGGCAATTAAGTCTCAACTGGAGTCCCGGCTAACTTTGCGGGGTCCACGGCGGGCAGAGTGATCTGCCCGCCTTTTTTTGGGCTAAAGTCGAGTCCTTACCCGGATTTCGCCGCCACCCCCGAATTTCGCTACTATAAGTCCTGCTTTCTGGGGTCTTGCTTGCGTCAAACCTCCAGCGTCCTCTACATCGCGGTAGATTCTCTGATTCCGCCCCGAGGAAAATATTTCCTCGGGTTTCACGACTTTTCCGCAGCGCTAGACCAAGCTGGCGTGCCAGCAGTATGGCTCACCAGCCGCTCCAGGCTCCAGTTTGACGAACCGCGGCGAAGACTAGGCCATCGCCATCCCTTCATCGCCGAAGACGGTTGCGCCGTTTATCTTCCAGAGGATTATTTTCACCTGCGCCCAGATGCTCCCGGCGGCCGCTCCTCGAAACGCACGACGTTGCGCCTGGGCCGCTTCACATGCATTCCGATTGCAGAGCCCTTGCCAACGGCAGCGGATGCCCTTGAGGCTCTTTCTGAGGAAACCGGAGTCGCTATCGTGACCTTGCGTTCGCTTTCACCCCGAGAACTCTCACAGAACACGGGATTGCCGCAACGAGAAGCTGAACTTGCCCGCCAGCGCGACTTTGACGAGATTTTTTTCTTTGCCGGGGCCTCGGACCGGGAAATCCAGCGCTTCCTGGCGGAGGGCCGGATCCGGAAACTGGATTTGCGGCCACATCAGGTTCTTTGGTCCGCTGCGGCAGGCGCGAGCACACAACGCAGCATTCGCGAACTTTCGAAGTTATACGATCGGGCGCTGCATCACCACGCCACCACGGTGGGAATTGCGACTGCGGACAGGGCTTCAGCGGTTTTGCCTTGCTGTGACCGCTTGATCCTCTTGCAGGATCCCCGCTTGCAATCAGAAGAGACTGAGAAGCCCGAATCCAATCGAGCACGTTCGATCGAGATTCCTTTGCTTGCGCCAGACGTTTGGGAACAGGTACTCGAAGCGGTGTCACCACGAATGTAAAAACCGTGGAAAAGAGTTGCACACTTGCGTGTCGCGATGCACACACGCTTCGCGCGCTCTTAAGCTGCAAGCCTGAAAGCGTCCCTGCAAAGCCTGTGTTTTCCGCGCGATAAGAATTATTGGAAAATCCTCAACTCTTGGTGTATAGATTGCAGACTTAAATTCGTGACAGACCGCGTGTCCCCGCTGGCTGTTTGAAACGAATTGCGAGACGAGTACTAGGAGAACTCTTACTATGGAATGGATTCGCCGCGCTTTTCGCGTCCCGGCTAGCGAGTCGCATGTCGGCTTTGTCCTTGCCATCAGCCTATTCATCATGAGCGCCATGTCGGTTGCTCTGATTTGGCAAGCCCAAATTATTGCTGATCAGCGTGAAGCCATACGTTGGCTGGAACATATGAAGCTGGGCAGCTAACGGCCCCGGTTCACTTTGAGCCAAGCAACTTATCTCCCTCTGAAATGATTACTGGTTTTGTGTGCCTTCGTCCATTTCGCACTGCGAACTGAAACTGGCAACTCGTGAAATCCTCTATTTTGCACATGGTCGTCCGCGACTTTACTATCAAGTTGTGATTCAATATTGCTACAGGGGATTTGTAGAATTAGGGGGATCTCCCATGAAACGCGGTTTAGTTGTAATGCTTCTATTAGCCAGCGGTGCCCTACTGCTTCCCGGACAGCGCGCCGCTGCTGCACAGTCCACTACAGAAACAAAGGCAAATCCGCAGACGCAATCGAGCAGCGCAGCTTCATCGCACGATCGCCATCATCGCCGGCACAGCAACAGCAGGCACCATCGTCATCACCACAGGTCTTCCACGAAACACTGATTCGATTCCTCGAGAAATAAAAGCAAAAGGGGGGAACCTGGCGGTTCCCCCTTTTGCCAATTTGCTGTGTCGGCTCGGAAGCGCGCAAAATGCACGTATGTTTCTCGAGCGACGCGCACCGCAAAAGCGGTGTGATCAGCCGTGTTGCAGCTCTAAGCCCGGTGGAGTCATGTTCCCTCCGGAGCTCCGTGAGCTCACGCTTTGCTTGTACTCCTCGAATTGGAGGAATGCAAGCGAAGAATTGGTGAAGCTGGAAGAGGCGGATTCGGTCGCGCTGGAGAGACGGTGCGCTTTACTTGATGAAGAGCGTCTCGCGCAATTGGTCGCGCCCGACAAATGATTTCACTGTGCGGTAGCGCCCGAAGAGATCTTGGATTTCGCGGTTTTGATAAACGCGCTGCGGCGGGCAAACCACGGAAGAAGAAACGACCTGCAGCGTATTCGAATCAAGGACACGATAACGCTGAAAACCTTCCGGCTTCTTGCTGTGGAACATGGCAAAAACCACGCCGCCGGGCCTGAGCAATTCCGTAAGATTGGCAACGATCTGTTTTACGAGGGTAGGCTCGATATAGTCGAGCAGGTCCCACAAAAGCACCGCGTCAAAGGAAACCCGGGGATATTGCAAATTCTCCACCAAGAAGCGCGACGCACGGCCGCTGGGGGTCATATCAAGCGATTCCCGCGCCGCGCTGTCTTCGCGCAAGCGAGTTTCTTCTTCGGTAAGAAAAGCCTTCCAGGAACGGAGCAGGTCTTCCGAGGAAACGCGGAAACCGCGCTCGATGAAAAAACTCAGCGTGGTTTGCCAGGCCGGCCCCAAATCGAGCAGAGTGCCACGGCCCAAGCCGTCCAAATTCCACAGGAACTCCTTCAACCCATTGGAGACGCGCGTGGCTTCCGGAGATTCGGGGCCGCGCGAAGCGCCAATCGCGGGCACGCCGACGCTGGGAGCGTGCGAGCGAGAATTTGAATAAATGTTGCGCGTAACCTCGCGGCTCATCCCGCTTCCCACGCCAATCCCAAGTTTGTGAAGGAAGCTCATGATTTAGTCTGCCGCCGTTCCGGAATTCAGTTCTGGGGCCGGGGAAGAAACAGCTGCCGGCGCGGGTTTGGCCGATTGCTTGCCAGCTTCGACTTTGCCGCGAAGCAGCGCTCCGTCTTCAATGGCCAGCCTCCCGGTTTGCACTTCTCCGGTAATCTGGCCGGTGCTCCAGACCTGTAGTTTGTCGCGCGCCGTCACTTTTCCTTCGACTTTTCCGCGTACAATAATTTCGCGCGCGTTCAAGTCGGCTTTCACGGTTCCATTCGGGCCGACTGTCAGACAGCAATTTGTCGTGAGATTCAGCTTTCCTTCGACGAGGCCATCCACAAAGAGGTCTTCGTTTCCCGTCACTTCGCCCTTGATGCGAATCCCCTGACTAATGCACGCAGCAGCGCGAGGAGAAACAGGAAGTGCAAACGAAGACGGAGCGGAAGCGCTGGGCACAGCAAGAACTGGAGAAGGAGCAGGCGGAGTTGAAACTTCAGGAGTTGTTGGAGACTTCACGTCGTCCTTTTTCCACATCCGACACCTCGACACGGACAGAATTGTCGCTACCGCACATCGCAGGGCTGGTCGGGAAGCTGCGACTTTAGAAGGGTGAAGATATTACAGGACTTAGCGAGAGTAAACAAGAATGGCGGGTAGCAAATATAGGGTGTTACGTGAAAAGCTATACCATATTTGGTGGAATTAGTGCTCTCAACTCTACCATTCCTTGGGCATCCTGAATTTACTCACTGCCATGCCGGAGTTCCCAGAGAGCCACGATCATTGCCGCGAACTCGCGCATTAACTCTTTGGTGGACTTACGCTTCTCCCACCAAAGCTGGGGATCGAAGTCGCCGTCGCGGGCGCTGGCGACGCGCGTCTCGATGTCCTGTGGAAAAACTTTTCGAAAGATATAGTGCGCCCGACGCGTGTGATAATTCGAAGTCACAACGATGACCTTTCGCCATTTCTTGCTCTTTGCGAGTTTTACAAGCGCCTCGGCTTCCTCTTTGGTGCCGTCTGCGTCATGGGCGAAGCGCAAAATCTTGTCTTTCGGGACGCCGCGCTCGACTAGGTCGTGTTCCATCAATTCCGCGATGCCCGCGTTTGGCCGTAAGCGCCTGCCGCTGGCCACTACGATGGGCGCATTGCCTTCGCGGAACAACTGCACGGCGCGAGTGGCGCGGTCAGCATAAAAATTGTCGTCGCCCAGAACAATGAGCGCGTCGGATTTGACAAGCGGATCCTCGACGATCCAGGATTCGGCGGCAAACCGGAAGATGGAATGACGCACCAGGTAGAGAACCACGCAAAAGACCACGATTCCCAGCAAAACAATCAAGTTGACGAGAATGCCGCCCTGCTGATTGATCCTCGCTCTTCGCAAGGTCATGAATTGGGGTCCAACGCACGGAGATTGGCGGCCGCCTGCTCCGGCAATTCGGAGTTGAAATAGACCTCTTTGATGCTATAGGACTTGCTGCGCTTCTCGACGATGGGAAGGATTTCGATGTGCCAGTGGTAGTCGTCGGGCAGCGTCTTCCAGTAACCGGCCATTTCCCCTTTTTTGTTCTTGGTTCCCGGCGCGGTATGGACTACCAAGTGAAAAGCGGGCGCGACTTTTTCCAACCGGCGCAAAACCCTCCCCAGTAGCGCCCCCAATTGCCGGCGGTTGGCGCCCGGCCGGGGCTGTTCGAATAGATGGTTGTGGCGACGGTGCATCAGCCACATTTCGTAAGGCACGCGGGAAGCATAAGGGCAAATCGCATAATAGTCGCCCTGCACGTCGACGATGCGTTTCCCCTGTTTTTCCTCTTGGCGGACCATGTCGCAGAAAATGCAACGCTCTTTTTCCTTGAACCACTCATGGGCGGATTGCAGTTCGTACTTGATCCGGCGGGGCACGAAGATGGTAGCGGTGACCTGGGAATGGGGATGAGGCCACTCTTCACCAGCGAGCGCGCCTTGGTTCTTGAAAACGCTGACGTACTTGAACCTTACGTCCTTCTTTAAATCCGCGATGCGGGAAGCCCAGACCCAGAGGACGCGTTCGATTTCTTCGTCGTTGAACTGGGAGATGCGCCGATCGTGCTGGGGCGATTCCACGACGACCTCATGAGCGCCCAAAGCACCCATTTTGTCGTACATGCCCTCGGCCAGGCGCGCAGGCTCATCTTCCACGCGATAGAGCGGTTCGGGATGAGGAACAACGCGAATTTGCCAGGACCCTTCCGCGGGCCAGGTGAGAATCGGCGGGATTTTTTCCAGCTTGGCGGGCTCGAGGGGACAATCCTCCGGAGATTCGGCAATAAGTTCTCTTTGTCCTAGGATGACCCAGCTTTGAGTGATGGGATCTTTACGAAGTTCCATGCATTTTCTTTAGCGGGTATAGCGCGCGGGCGTGGGCCCTTGCTCGAGCCGGTGACGGTCCCAGATGGCTCCTTCGCGGGTGAAGTATGCCATTTCGAAATCCTGCGTTAGCTCCAGGGCATCGGTGGGGCAGGCATCCTCACAAAGCCCGCAAAACATGCAGCGGGAAGTGTCATAAGTGAAATTTGTGAGGACTTTCCTGCGCGTGGCGTCATCTCTTAGCCAACCAACGACGATGAGATTCTCGGGGCAAGCCAGCGCGCAAAGATTGCAGCCGATGCAAAGGGTCTCGCCGGTCTCAGGATTGTTGTTCAGGCGCGGCGCACCGCGGTAGCGCTCTGCCACCATGGGGCGCTCCAGGGGATATTGCTCGGTGACAATCTCTTTCGGATTCTGCATCCGGAAAGTGACCGCGAGGCCCTTGAGGAAATCGACCTGAAAGAGGCGTTCCAGCAGTTCCCGCATGGAGTGTAGTTTGTTTCCCCGGCTGGAAATTGTCAAGCAATGGAACGGACTCCCATTACATTTTGAGGGCTGCGGAGGGACCGGATAGTATTGGTAGTATGTCTTTGGGCAGAAGAGCTTCTTTGTTTGTGTTGAGTTATATCTTTTGCTTCATTATCGGATTCCTGTTTCCGGAACAAATTGATCGGCGGGAATTTGCTCGAGCCGTGGACGCTTACTCTCACAACCCGACCGCTGAGAATGCGGCGGCTCTAGAGATGCAGCGAAGAGAGAATGAGGGCGTTCATTTGAGAGACAGCGCCGTTATCGCTCTTGCTTTGGTTCTCGTTGGGTACGGGGCCTGCGGTACGTGGAGTTTCGGGAAACGCCTTACCACGGGTGGTTGACTGACCGTTTTGCAAAAATGGACTTCGATATTGAATTCATGCAGGAAGCACTCAGCGAGGCACGCAGGGCGGCAGCCGCAGGCGAAGTGCCCATTGGCGCGGTCCTGGTGCAGGAAGGAAAGACCATCGCGCGGTCAGGAAACCGCACGATTCGAGATTGCGATCCCACGGCGCATGCGGAACTCATCGTGCTACGCGAAGGAGCGAGAGCCCTGGGAAATTACCGGCTCGCGGGCACGACTCTGTACGTCACCATTGAGCCGTGCAGTATGTGCGCAGGAGCGATGATCCAAGCTCGCCTGCCGCGGCTGGTCTATGGCGCGGACGACCCTAAGGGCGGCGCGGTGCGAACCTGCTTCCAAATTCTCACCGACTCGCGGCTCAATCACCAGGTAGACATCACTTCGGGAGTGCTGGCCGCAGAGTGCGCGGCAGTGATCCAGAATTTTTTCATAGAACGCCGATAGCCGATAATGGAGCTGCTGGTTTGCATCAGAGCTTGCCCTCGCCGAGGACGTGGCGAGACATCTTTATGCTGTCACATGCCGGAAACGCCCGATTGCCGAGCAATCTGCGGCTCTGGTAGGATTAAGAGAACAACCACTGCGGAGAGGTGACTGAGTGGTTGAAAGTACTCGCCTCGAAAGCGAGCGTGCGGGAAACCGTACCGTGGGTTCGAATCCCACCCTCTCCGCCATACGCTCGTTGACTCGATTGCCCTTACGGATGCCTGCTACCAAACTTCTACCCCTCCTAAACGAAGTTTTGGACCTAAACTGGACCTAGATTAACCGCGTCAGTAGATTGGTTGCAGGGTTGATCGCAGATTTGGGTGAATGGGCTTACTGGATCTATTCGTCTCAGTACCTACTTGATTGCATAACAATGTCGGCTCCTGGACCCGAGTAGACTGCGGTTGCGTAACGACCACAGGCTCGGGAGAAAGGAGCCGAACATGATGTTAATAGGCGTAGATTACCACCCGAGCTTTCAGAC